>NZ_JBEWYY010000005.1:0-282058 GCF_041366435.1 Sediminibacillus sp. JSM 1682029 | reverse complement strand
TTAAGAGAGGGGATCTCAGCTGTCGAAATATTCAGGTATGGGGAATACGAAAGGACTTTCCATCTTGAAAATCCTCCATTCCAATTGTTGATAATCGTGCGACCAAGTCGGACCACACTTTTCTGGATTGTTTTTGTAGATGAAGGTATGGGAACATGTTACTATATGTACGTAGTGAGTTAAATAAAGAAACAGTCAACTAAAGAATGATAACGGAGTTTAGGTTTAGGGAGTGAATGGAGTGAAAATAGCGGTCCTTTATGGAGGAACATCTGGCGAGAGAGAAGTTTCCCTTTCTACTGGGAAGGGAATCATACAAGCATTAAGAGAAAACGGACATGAGGTGACAGGGATCGATTTCCACCCAGAACGTCTGGACGAGTTGCTGGAGCTTAAAGTAGACTTGGTTTTCATCGGACTTCATGGAAAATTCGGAGAGGATGGAAGAATACAGGGGCTGCTGGATATACTGGACATCCCTTATGTTGGGTCAGGCGTGTTGGCTTCCGCATTAGCGATGGATAAGGCAAAGGCCAAGCAAATTTTTGAAAAAAACCAATTGCCTGTTGCCAAAGGTATAGCCATACCTGTAAAGAGACATACTCAACAGGAAATCATTGATTTGATACAAGGAAAATTCACTCCTCCATATGTAGTGAAACCAAACCAAGAAGGTTCGACGCTTGGTTTGACGATTGTCAAAGAGACGGAACAGTTGCCGGAAGCAGTGAAAAATGCTGTGCAAAGCGACAATACGCTGCTAGTGGAAGAATTTATCCCTGGAAGGGAATTCACTGTCGCAGTGATCGGTCCGCAAGGGGAAGAACAAGCGTTGCCGGTTATTGAAATCATCCCTAAAAATGAATACTATGACTTCGATTCTAAATATAAGCCAGGCGGAAGTGAACATATCATCCCGGCGCGTATCAGTGATTCGTTGACCGGACAATTGCAAACTTTCGCTGTCCGTGCCCATCAACTTTTGGGTTGCGACGTATATTCCAGAGTCGATTTTATTGTATCGGAAGCGGGCGAACCGATAGTATTAGAGGTGAATACATTGCCTGGGATGACACCGACGAGCCTGTTTCCAGATGCCGCAAAAGTCGTCGGCTGGTCCTATGAACAAATGGTCGAAAAGTTTGTATCTCTTTCATCGAAAAACAAGCAATAGAAATTATTTATTAAATGCCGATAACGTATTGCATAATGCTATCTAGCGTGTATACTATTGTCTGAAAGAAATTGCGTAAATCTTTTAAGTGATGAACTGAAAACGATTGGGAGGTAAGTTCATGGTAGCCGATAAAGCATCAGATTCTCCAAATGAACAAAATGAAGACAAACTGGACGTATTAAAATCAACCCAAACGGTAGTACAAACAGCACTTGATAAACTGGGCTATCCAGAAGAAGTCTTTGATTTATTAAAAGAACCGGTGAGGATGATGACTGTCCGGATACCTGTACGAATGGATGATGATTCCATCAAGATATTCACAGGATACCGAGCGCAGCATAATGATGCAGTAGGACCAACAAAAGGCGGGGTAAGGTTTCACCCGAATGTAACAGAGAAAGAAGTAAAGGCGCTATCGATATGGATGAGTCTGAAAGCGGGCATTGTCGATTTGCCGTATGGCGGAGGAAAAGGCGGTATTGTTTGTGATCCGCGGGAAATGTCTTTCCGGGAACTTGAAGGGCTTAGCCGTGGATATGTACGGGCGATCAGCCAAATAGTCGGACCCACAAAGGATATACCGGCACCAGATGTATTTACCAATCCGCAAATCATGGCTTGGATGATGGATGAATACAGTCGTATAGACGAATTCAATAACCCTGGTTTTATTACAGGGAAACCGATAGTACTAGGTGGCTCGCACGGACGTGAATCCGCCACAGCAAAAGGCGTTACCATTTGTATTGATGAAGCGGTCAAGAAAAAAGGTATATCTGTTAAAGATTCAAAAGTGGTCATTCAAGGCTTTGGAAATGCTGGCAGCTTTTTAGCGAAGTTTTTGAATGACCAAGGAGCCAAAATCGTCGGTATTTCTGACGCATACGGAGGACTCCATGATCCAGATGGCTTGGATATCGATTATTTATTAGATAGAAGAGACAGTTTCGGAACGGTCACCAAACTGTTTGAAGACACGATCTCCAACGAAGAACTGTTGGAATTGGATTGCGACATTTTGGTTCCTGCAGCAGTGGAGAACCAAATAACCGAAGAAAATGCCGAGAAAATCAACGCTTCTATTATAGTTGAAGCAGCCAACGGACCGACCACCCTGGAAGCTACAAGGATTTTATCGGAGCGGGGCATCCTGCTTGTACCGGATGTATTGGCTTCTGCCGGAGGGGTTACTGTCTCCTATTTCGAATGGGTACAGAACAACCAGGGCTATTATTGGACAGAAGAAGAAATTGAAGAGAAATTGTATAAAGTCATGGTTAAGGGCTTTAACAATGTCTATAATACAGCGGAAACCAGAAAAATAGATATGCGTCTGGCCGCATATATGGTCGGAGTCAGAAAAATGGCTGAAGCAGCAAGATTCAGAGGCTGGATATAATGATAGGGCGGTACTTATCAGCGCAGATTTGATAAGTGCCGTTTCTGTTTTCCTTCTCTGTCATGGGTTAAAAGGTTAAGGCTGCTTCCGGGCAGTCTTTTGGTTTGGCGAAAAGGAGTGGAAGAGATGCAAAAAGAAAATACAATCATTATTGGAGCGGGACCATGTGGCATGTCGGCTGCCTTGGAACTGAAGAAACGAGGGGTGGACCCGCTGTTGATTGAAAAAGGGAATGTCGTGAATTCTATTTATCATTACCCTACGCATCAAACGTTTTTCAGTTCCAGCGATCGATTGGAGATTGGGGAAATCCCTTTTATCACAGAAAAGAAAAAACCGGTGCGGAACCAGGCAATGGCTTACTATCGCACCGTGGCAGAACGGAGCGAGCTCCGGATAAATCCTTTTGAACGAGTAGAAAAAGTCACCAAACAGGAAAATGTCTTTCAACTACGCACTCGAACTGCCAACGGGAAAGAGCGGAAATATCAGGCGGACCACGTTATCGTGGCGACGGGCTATTATGATCAGCCTCGATATATGGGTGTGCCAGGGGAGGACCTTCCTAAAGTCATGCACTACTTCAAGGAGGCGCATCCTTACTTTGGTCAAAATGTAGCCATCATCGGCGGAAAAAACTCAGCTGTCGATGCAGCGTTGGAGCTACATAAAGCAGGAGCGAATATCACTGTTTTATACCGGGGGAGCGAATATTCGCCAAGTATCAAACCATGGATTTTACCTGAGTTTGCCTCCCTTGTTCGAAAAGAAATCGTCAAGATGGAATTCACTGCGGAAATCAATCGCATTACGGAAGATGAAGTGCACTATCAAGTGGGCGGTAAGCAATGCGTGATAGAAAATGATTATGTATTTGCCATGACAGGCTATCAGCCAGACAACCAATTCCTGCAGGAAATGGGGATCGAACTTGATAAAGAAACCGGAGAGCCTGTATATGATGAAGAAACAATGGAAACGAACATTCCCGGTATTTACATTGCAGGCGTGATCGCCGCGGGGTATAACAATAACAAGATTTTTATAGAGAACGGGCGATATCATGGCGGACTGATTGCCGAAGCTATTATGGCTAAATCCCGATGATTCAAAAAGCTGCAGGAGTGAAAATGGCTCCTGCAGCTTTTCTTCTATCTTGCGATTCGGCAAATCATTCGAACATCGGAGCCAGCTCTGTCAAATTGTTTGTCAATTCCAACGCAACCATCAATTTTATTCTGGCTTTCGGTCCGGTCAGCCCATTGGCGAAGATGATTCCCATATCCCTTAATTGTCTTCCGCCTCCCTCATACATATAGGTGGCTTGGACTATTCCCTGATAGCACCTGGAAACGAGTATGATCGGAATGTCGTCATCAAGTATTTGCTGAAGGGCGGGAATGATCCCCTTTGGAACATTTCCTTGGCCGAGCGCTTCGATGATCAGGCCGGAAATGCCTGTGCTGTGAATGGCGCTGATAAGACTGCCGTCCATCCCGGCATACGCTTTTACTAACGCCACATTCTTGGTCAATTGCTGGATAGGATAAGATTCATAAGAGATGAGTTTTTGATGGAACAAGATCTCCTGCTTTGTAATAATCCCGATTGGTCCGTACTGAGGACTTTGAAATGTCGCTACATTACTTGTAGATGTTTTGGTGACATTTTTTGCTGTGTGGATTTCATCGTTCATTACCACGAGTACACCTTTATCCTGGGCTTCATCTGTGTTGGCGACGCGGATGGAGCTGATTAGGTTATACAATCCATCTGAGCCGACCTCGTTGCTGGAGCGCATAGCCCCAGTGACGACAACTGGTTTTCTGGTTTGTAAAAACAAGTCGAGAAAGTAAGCTGTTTCTTCCAATGTGTCGGTCCCGTGCGTTACGACAACCCCGTCAAAATTCCCGGCTGCAAGCTTGTCGTGGATTCGTCTGCCTAATTCGAGCATGTGGGCAGGCGTTATATGCGGGGACGGTAAATTAAATAAAAAATCTTCTTCAATATGCGCATCATGATGGAACAATGATGCTGAATTAGAAAGCGGGTGCTCGTTGGATGTCGAAACGGTGCCGCTTCTTTTATCTTCTTGCATGGAAATAGTGCCGCCTGTATGGATGATTAGTATTTTTTTCAAGTTTTTCACCTACTTTTATTAGGACTATTTTATTTGCTCCAACTTCATGATACGATGAATGATATTAGATTGAAAGAGGGTGTCGACATGTTTGCTGTCCTCTCTGCCGGGATTGCACCGACACTGGCGCTTATGTCATTTTTTTATTTAAAAGACCGATTGGATTCAGAACCGTTGACCACTGTGTTCCGGACTTTTTTGTACGGGGCTCTTTTGGTGTTTCCTTTGATGTTTATCCAGTATGCTTTTATGGAAGAAGGAATCGGCCAGACGCCGCTGATTCGATCTTTTTTACTGACCGGGTTAATGGAAGAGTTCTTTAAATGGTTCATCTTTCTTTATACGGTTTATAAATATACCGACTTTGATTCTCTTTACGACGGCATTATATATGGTGTCGCCATCAGCCTTGGTTTTGCGACAGTGGAAAACTTGCTTTACCTCCTTGCACATGGTGTGGAATACGCATTTAGCAGAGCGATTTTTCCTGTATCGTCTCACGCATTGTTCGGTGTGATTATGGGTTATTATCTTGGAAGAGCGAAATTTTTGACGAAAAACGTCAGACGTTCCCAAGTATTAGCACTGTTGATTCCTGTAAGTCTTCACGGTTTTTATGACTTCATCTTAGAAGCAGTTCCCTCCTGGATCTATGTCATGACACCCTTTATGATTCTTTTGTGGATGTTTGCACTCCGTAAAGTCAAATTGGCGAACCAGCACGAATATAAAAACGTTGTCGTACTGACGGAAAAAAAGTCACAAATTCAATAAGCTAATCAAAGCTATCCATGCCAAGGCATGGGTAGCTTTTTTATCATCTGAAACGATATAGGACGAGTGGATGTGACAGTACCAGTTTTTCTTTCGGACCTCGCTCGAGATTTCGCCAATCCAGAACCGTATCTTATTCTCCTGCTTCCCATGTATAAAAATAGCATGCTTTCAAAAAATAAGCCAACAACGAAGACTTTGATACTCTTAGGAGGAAATGGTATGCGGTTCAAACGAACAGTTATTCTCTTGTTTTTTACGGTTCTCTTGGTGGCTGGAATGCCATCTGCGGATGGGCTTCGTCCTGTAGAGGCGTTCAGCCCGCAAGTCATCCAGCATGGAGCTTCAGGTGAAGATGTCATCGAATTACAAGCAAGGTTACAATATTTGGGTTTTTATAATGGGAAGATTGACGGTGTATTCGGTTGGGGTACGTATTGGGCGCTCCGTAATTTCCAGTATGAATTTGGTTTGGAAATCGACGGAATGGCCGGCACGAAAACAAAACAGAAGCTTGAAAAAGCAAGTGAGTATGATAAAGGGTTTGTTCAGGAGCAAATAAGAAAAGGCAAAAAGTTCACTCATTATGGGGGAACACCAAAAGAACAGCAAGTGAAAAACGGCGGTAAGGAGCAGACCGGCAAGAAAGAAAATCAGCAAAAGGATGAAGGTACACCAGCTGAACCGACGGCTGTCAATGTACCTGGAGGTTTTTCACAAAACGATATACGTTTAATGGCAAATGCCGTCCACGGCGAAGCCCGAGGAGAACCGTATGAAGGGAAGGTTGCTGTAGCGGCAGTCATTCTCAACCGTGTTGAAAGTCCTACATTTCCCAATACTGTATCAGGAGTAATATTTGAGCCGAGGGCTTTTACCGCTGTTGCAGATGGGCAGATTTGGCTGACACCGAATGAATCTGCCGAACAAGCAGTACTGGATGCGATAAATGGCTGGGATCCAACTGGTGAGGCTACTTACTATTTTAATCCAAATACAGCTACATCTGACTGGATTTGGTCAAGACCGCAAATTAAACAAATCGGCAAGCACATATTCTGTATGTAAGAAAGGTGGCGCGCAAAATGATAAGATGGATATTAATCGCAGTACTGGCTTTGGCGGTGGGAGCGACAGGAATATGGGGCTATCAAGAACATCAAGAGAAAAACGCTATTCTTGTCCAGGCGGAAAATACGTATCAGCGATCGTTCCATGATTTATCCTATCATATGGACTTACTGCATGACCAAATCGGAACGACACTGGCGATGAATACAAAGGAACGTTTATCCCCCCAACTGGCAGATATATGGCGGCTTACATCAGAAGCGCATAATGATGTCGGTCAGCTTCCGTTGGCTTTGCTGCCATTCAACAAAACAGAAGAGTTTTTATCCGATATCGGAGACTTTAGTTATAATACAGCCATCAGGGATTTGGAAAAAGATCCATTGACTGACGGAGAGGTGAATAACCTGGAATCCCTCTACGATAAATCCGGGGAAATACGAGACGAACTGCGGAAAGTCCAACACCTTGTGTTGGAGAACAACTTACGTTGGATGGATGTGCAGCTCGCCCTGGCTACCAATGATAAACAAGCGGACAATACCATCGTCGATGGATTTAAAACAGTGGAAAAAACAGTAGAAGGATATACAGAGGGAAACCTTGGTGTCAGTATGACAGGAACTTCGAACAAGAAACACGAGTATCAATTCCTGAATGGTGAAAACATCAACAAGAAACAGGCTTTGAAAAAAGCACAAGCATTGTTTGAAGTGAGAGATGCTTCGGACATCAAGATAACGAAGTCAGGGGATGGTGCCGAAGTAGCAACCTATAGTGCTTCTTTCCATAAAGCGGGAAGGGACGGCTATATGGACATGTCGGTTAAAGGCGGTCATCCCTTGTCGTTGATTATCAATCGAGAGGTCAAGGATCCGGGCATCAGTCTCAACGAAGGAATGAACAAAGCGGAAGATTATCTGAAGGATCTTAAGATGGAAGACATGGAACTCTTCCAAAGCAGTCAATACAACAATGTCGGCGTGTATAATTTCTTGTACACCCAAGAAGATGTACGTATGTATCCCGACTCTGTTCAAGTGAAAGTGGCGCTTGACAATGGAGATGTTCTGGGCTTTACGTCCCGGGATTACTACTTGAACCACAAGGAGCGCGACTTGCCGGATCCTGAGCTTACAGCGGAAGAAGCGAAGGATAAAGTAAACCACAACGTGAAAATACAGGAAAATCGTCTGGCGGTCATAGAAAACGATTCTGGTGAAGAAGTGCTCACCCATGAATTTTTAGGTGTACTGGGGGACGATACGTACAGAATTTTCATCAATGCTTCGAACGGTGCCGAAGAAAAAGTGGAAAAATTACAAGGGGCAGAAGCGAAATTTGATGATGCAGTTTAGGGAAGGGATTTACTCCTTTCCCTTTTCCTTGTTTTTTGAGATAATAAATAGACTAAATAAAAGATAAAGAGAGGCGGATCCTTTGATAAAAATCGGCACACCGCTCACGTTAGAGATAGAGAAGGCTAATGAAGTAGAGCGTTATCGATGCAAGGTAGTTGAACAACAAGGAAGTTTTTTATATGTGGATTATCCGGTTCATCAAGTTTCCGGAAGAACGAATCTTTTTGAACGAGGGACCATTTTCACGGCAAGTTTCGTCGGTGAGGAAAATACGGTGTATAGTTTTGAAACCGAGTTAAAAGACAAGAAGAAGTTAAAAATCCCGACACTTGTGTTAAACTATCCAGGAGCAGGTCAATTGAAAAAGGTTCAGCGGCGAGAGTATGTGCGGATTGAATCAGCTGTGGATGTTTCTGTACATGATCCAGAAAAGGAACTGCTTCCTTTTACCACCATCACACAAAATATAAGTGGAGGCGGATTGTCACTTGTACTGCCGCCCGGAAGAGAGATTCTTCCGGAGAAACGATTGGAATTATTGATTGTCTTACCAATGGAATCGACGGAAATTTCGTATGTTAAGGTAAAAGCGGAGGCTATCCGCACCCACGACCGGCCGGATGGACAACGCCCACTCTTATCTGTCCGATTCGAAGAAATAGATGAACAGAATCGACAGTCCATTATCCGATATTGTTTCGAGAAGCAGCTTGAAGCAAGAAGACGCGGACTGGATACGAGAAAGGGAATTCGTAATTAATTGACAGCTAAAGAAATCATACATATATCATAGCAAGAGAGGAATGTAGTAACAAATGGAACAAAATCAACTAGCCATAGCAATCGACGGCCCCGCAGCAGCAGGGAAAAGTACAGTTGCAAAATTAATCGCTGAAGAATTATCTTACGTATATATTGATACAGGAGCGATGTATCGGGCCCTTACCTATAAGGCAATCCAAAAAGGCACTGATCTGGAAGATGAACAAGCCCTGTTGAAATTGTTGCAAAAAACAACGATTGATTTACAGCAATCAAACAATGGTCAAAGCGTTCTTTTGGATGGTAAGGATGTTTCCCGCGAAATCAGGGGGCAGCAGGTTACCGGACAGGTTTCGGTGGTGGCGAAACACCCTGCAGTACGTACCGAAATGGTTTCAAGACAGAAAGCACTTGCAGCCAAACGCGGCGTAGTGATGGACGGAAGAGATATTGGCACCCATGTACTTCCGGACGCCGAGGTCAAAATATTTTTAGTGGCTTCGGTACAAGAGAGAGCGGAAAGACGACATAAAGAAAATAAGGAAAAAGGGTTTGCTTCCGACCTGGAGCAATTAAAAAGAGAAATTGAAAAAAGAGATCAACTGGATTCAGAGCGTGAAGCATCTCCATTGATCAAAGCGGAGGACGCGGTGGAAATCGACACTACTTCTCTTTCCATTCAGGGGGTTGCGGATCGAATTTTGGAAGTGGTAGGGAATGCGAGAAAAAGCTAGAGAGGATTTTGAACTATGAGTCTATATACTTTTGCTAAGAACGTTGTAGCTGCTATACTTTACCCGATATATCGGATTAAAGTAGTCGGTGCAGAAAATGTTCCCGATGAAGGCCCGGTGATCATCTGCTCCAACCATATTTCTAATTTTGATCCGCCGGTGGTTGGCATTACGTCCCCGCGGGATATTTATTTCATGGCTAAAGAGGAATTATTCAATAATTCATTTTTAGGAGGATTGTTGACCAGGCTGCATGCTTTTCCAATCAAGCGGGGTATGAAAGACCGGAACGCTTTGCGTCAGGCTTTGAACATTCTGGAAGAAGGAAACACTCTAGGACTTTTTCCTGAAGGGACGCGGAACAAGACCGGCGAAGTCGGAAAAGGTTTGGCGGGGGCGGGATTTTTTGCCCTCCGATCGAAGGCATACATTGTTCCTTGTGCCATCATCGGCCCTTATAAACCATTCAAACAATTAAAAGTTGTTTACGGAAAACCGATTGAAATGGAACAATATCGGGAAAATAAAATATCAGCAAAGGATGTTACCCAAGTGATTATGCAGGAAATCCAAAAACTGATTGATGAAAATCGGTAAGCGTTCACTGTCTATCGCTTGACAAAAATGGGTAAATATTAGAAGTTAGAAAAAAGGCATTTCATAAGATTGGTTGTGTCGGAAATTGAAGGAGGTCTCTTTATGGATGAAATGAACAATGAATTTTCAGATTTACAACAGCTATCTACCGGTGATCAGGTGACAGGAAAGGTAGTTAAAGTAGAGGAAAAACAAGTGCTCGTTGACATCGGTTATAAAGTGGAAGGGATTGTACCTATCAGTGAGCTTTCCAGCCTGCATGTGGAAAAAGCTTCAGATGCAGTGGCTGAAGGCGATGAGTTGACACTACAAGTGAAAAAAGTAGAAGATGATGAAGTTGTACTTTCCAAACGTGCAGTCGATGCTGACAAAGCATGGGAAGACTTAGAAGAAAAATTCAACAGCGGCGAAATTTTCGAAGCAGAAGTGAAAGATGTGGTTAAGGGTGGTTTAGTAGTCGATGTGGGACTGCGCGGGTTTATCCCGGCCTCTCTTGTAGAAACATATTATGTGGAAGATTTCTCTGACTACAAAAATAAAGCATTAAGCCTGAAAGTGGTGGAGCTTGATCGCGAGCAAAACAGGGTGATACTTTCCCACCGCGCAGTTTCTGAAGCTGAACAAGCGAACCGCAAACAGGAGATACTTCAGTCTCTTGAAGAAGGGCAAGTACTGGAAGGCACTGTTCAACGGCTGACTGATTTTGGTGTGTTCGTGGATATCGGAGGTATCGATGGACTTGTCCACATTTCTCAGTTATCTTATCAGCACGTGGAAAAAGCTTCGGATGTCGTTGAAGAAGGACAAAAAATCAATGTCAAAGTGCTTTCTGTCGACAGGGACAATGAGCGCATCTCTCTATCCTTGAAAGAAACATTGCCCGGACCGTGGGATGGTATCGAAGAAAAGGTACAACCTGGTTCTGTAGTTTCAGGGACAGTGAAGAGGCTCGTGAACTTTGGCGCATTTGTCGAAGTGTTCCCGGGAGTAGAAGGACTTGTCCATATTTCCCAAATTTCGAACCAGCATATCGGTACTCCACAGGAAGTACTGGATGTGGGACAAGAGGTTCAAGTAAAGGTGCTTGATGTGAATGAACAGGATCAACGCATGTCTTTAAGTATCAAAGAACTGGAGCGCGATCAGGATCAAGCTGAACTGAAACAATATGAAAAAGAAGAAGATCACTCTGGCTTTCAATTAGGGGATATGATCGGAGATAAGCTCGACAAGTATAAGTGATGGTGAAAAATGGATGAGCAGACAACAAAGAAAATTAGAGCATATTAAATATGCGTTAGAATCAAATCAAGAGGGCTGGAGTCCTTTTGATGACATGGAGATTGTCCATCAAAGTGTCACTTCTCTCCATTGGGAAGATATCGATCTTCAGACGAATGTGGGCGGACTTGCTTTAAGTTCGCCCCTTTTTGTTAATGCCATGACTGGGGGTGGCGGCAGCAAAACGGAAAAAATAAATGGCCAATTAGCCGCCGCAGCTGCCGTGACTGGTATAGGCATGTCTGTCGGTTCCCAGATGTCGGCGTTAAAAGATCCTTCAGAAGAGCCTTCTTACCGTATTGTCCGAAAAGAGAATCCCCATGGAATCATCTTCGCAAATGTCGGAACTGAGTCGACAGTAGAGCAAGCTCAACGTGCTGTGGATATGCTGGAAGCGGATGCATTGCAAATCCATCTAAATGTTTTGCAAGAATTGATCATGCCAGAAGGGGATCGGAATTTCCGCAACATGGAAAGTAGGATCGAATCTATTGTGCAAGGCATTTCTGTTCCTGTTATTGTGAAAGAGGTAGGGCACGGATTATCAAAAGAGACTGCCAGGAAATTGCGGGAACTAGGGGTTCGATATTTGGATTCTGCCGGAAAGGGAGGAACCAGTTTTTCCAAGGTGGAAAACCGTCGTAGGAAAGACCCTCTATCCGTTTTTGATGGTTGGGGGATTCCTACACCAGCATCCGTCAAAGAAATCCGGGAAGTGCTGCCTGATACTCATCTATTTGCTTCGGGGGGCATACGGAACGGGATGGACGGTGCTAAATCATTGATACTTGGAGCCGAAGGGTTTGGTATGGCCGGCAGCTTGCTCAAAGTGCTGATGGAGGATGGGATGGATGCGCTGTTGAATCGCATCGGTGCCGTTCATGAGGAATTGCGGATCATCATGATGCTTTTGAATTGCAGGCAGCCGAAACAACTGGCTGGCAAACCCTATGTCGTCACAGGATATTTAAAGGAATGGCTAGAAAAAAGAGCAACATAAAGCGGTAGAAAAGCTTAGTAACCAAAAGTATCGTGACCAAAAAGCAACCCGAACGATTTCACCATTCGTTCGGGTTTTTGTTAGTAAAAACCGTTCTAAAGGGCGAATCTCCACTACGGCGAGGTACTTCGCAACGGAGATTCCAACGGGAATAGTACGAGCTGAAAATCCCGCAAGAAAGCGGTTGGTGCTTTCTGAGGAAGTGGTAGCCGTGCGCGTGGAACACATAATATCTACCGTAGCGATAAGAAACACCATCAAATAACAGGATAATAAGAAGTCTGTCTAGGAATATCAAGGTCAAAAACCGAGTGAATTGGAATGACATTTCGAATTCGCTCGGTTTTTTGCTTTGATGGCCATGCTTTTGTCCCGGCCACTTCTTAAGAAAGTACAAATGCAGAAACTTCCAGCTCCAGCATACTCCCTCGAGGGACTAATCCATCCACTGCGTGGCATAAAGCTTCTGAAAGTTTACTTGAGTTTGTCCGGGGGCTGAGCATGACGCCTCGCTTTTCTTTTGTGCTTGATAGATTGCGGGTTTAAAAATACTTTCGGAAAGCCATAATGCTAATGGAAGGTGAAGCCCGTGGAAGGATTGTTGTTTTATTGGATTTGCTGGTTGTTATGGATAACCACAACTTTTTTACTGAAAAAGAATCGTACAAGATTTTATGTTTCTTTTGTGATTCTTTTGCTTTTAACCTGTTCAAACACCAACATAACTGTATGGGATAGTAAGTTGAACCTCGCTACAGTGGTTTCTTTTTTTGCCGGGATTCTTTATCTCGCAAAGAAAAAGGATTGGATTTTGCTATTGTTTGGCAGCTTGTGCATGACATTTTGTTATGTCGGTATTCTGCTTTGGGAAATGATCAGTCCGATTTGGCTGTTTGTGCCCCGGTTGTTAATGATTCCGGTTATAGGACTTGTCTTGCTTTTTTTCTTGACTGAAACATTGATCGAGAAGTGTATGGTTTGGTGCCTTGGTATTACCAGTGGTGAAATACTCCATGGGTTGATCATGAACAGTTATGGTTTTCATCCATCGATCGGCGAACACTCATTTTTTGATTTGTTGTTTGTAGGTATAGCTTTCATCATTCTACTCAGACTAACCCTAGTTGCAAAGCAAAAGTTGGATCAAGTTGCTCAAACTATAGAAAGAAAGCTCAAAATGAGGTGGAATCATGAATGAATATACCTATCCGATTTTATTTGGTGTAGTGGTCGGGACCATGGCCAGACTAGTCATGTTGCGGACAGACTATCGGCAATACCCGACATATTTGCATGGCAAGGTCATCCATATATCGTTAGGATTTATCGCTGCATCGCTCGGCACCGTAGCTGTTCCCGCCATTATGGAAAAAGAGTTTACGGCTGTCACGTTTCTGACCATTGCTGCATCGCAATTTCGTGAAGTTCGGAATATGGAGCGAAATACGTTGACGGAATTGGACGCTTACGAATTGGTGCCCAGGGGAAATACATACATAGAAGGAATAGCAGTTGCATTTGAAGGGAGAAATTATCTGGTCATTTTCACATCCTTTATTGCTACGTTAACCTATTTAGTATGGAATGTTTGGATCGCCATTCTTGCTTCTCTTGTCTGCTATCTCATCATCAGGAAATTCATGAGCGGAGCTACTTTGAAAAAATTGGTCGACATCGAGCATCATGAGCTTCATTTCGAAGGTGCGGGATTATATGTCGATAATATCTACATTATGAATATCGGTCTGCCCAAACGGCAGGAAGAAATTTTGAAGTACGGAATGGGATTTATCCTCACTCCGAAAAATTTCAATGTACGTTCGACGATCGCCAATTTAGGACAGCGTCAGGCCATTCTTCACGATGCCTCTGTGTCTCTGGGAGTATTTCGGGATTCCGGTACGCCGGCGCTGGTTCCCTTGATAAAGCGGGATTTGGATGATGGCCGTATCGGAGTTTTTATTTTGCCGCAGGATAAGGATATCGACAAGGCTAAACGAATAATCGGCGCAGTTCCGGTTTTGGAAAATGCAATCCGGATGCCCTCCGAATCAAAAGCGAACAAAAAGGGGGATGACAACGAATGAAAATGGAAAAAGCGATATTGGCAGTCATCACCCTTAACAAAGAAAAAATCGACGGGGGAGCACCCATCTTTCTGTGCGACACACAGGAAGAGATGGAAAAAGTGGCAGCTAATTTAGAAGCGATTCTGGACGGGATCAGCCATGCACTAAGTGATCAGTTGTATATCATTGTCAAACATTGATATACAACTTTTTTGCATAATAGAAACCAGCTTGACCTTGCTGTACCGAAAAGCGTTGTTTAAAAATTCCTCTTTTGCTAAAATAGAAAAGTTAGAGCCTTCGGTTTTATACAAAATGATAGAAGTTATAGTAGAAAGAAAGGATGAACCTTTCATGAGAAAATCAATTGTAGCAATAGTCGGCCGTCCGAATGTTGGTAAATCGACCATTTTCAACCGGCTGGTCGGAGAGAGAATTTCCATAGTCGAAGATATACCCGGCGTAACCAGAGATCGTATCTATTCACAGGCGGAGTGGTTGACCACCAACTTTAACCTGATTGATACCGGAGGAATCGAAATCGGGGATGAACCACTGCTTGTACAAATGCGCGAGCAGGCGGAAGTGGCCATCAATGAAGCTGACGTGATCATCTTCATGGTGAATGGCCGGGAAGGAATTACAGCAGCTGATGAGGAAGTGGCCAAGTTGCTGTTTAAATCGAATAAACCTGTCGTACTGGCAGTCAACAAAGTAGATAATCCGGAAATGCGTGATCAAATTTATGAATTTTATTCGCTTGGATTTGGCGAACCTTTCCCGATTTCTGGAACACACGGTTTGGGTTTGGGTGATTTGCTTGATGAAGTGGTGAAACACTTCCCAGAACTTGAACAAGCGGAAGAAGACGATTTAACCATCCACTTCAGTCTTATCGGCCGTCCGAACGTCGGCAAGTCTTCCTTGGTGAATGCACTGCTCAATCAAGAGCGTGTCATTGTCAGTGATATAGCCGGGACGACACGGGACGCTGTCGACACACCGTTTACAAAGGATGGCAGGGATTACGTCATCATCGATACAGCAGGAATGCGAAAACGCGGAAAAATTTACGAAACTACTGAAAAATACAGTATTTTGCGAGCATTGAAGGCAATTGAACGTTCAGATGTTGTTTTAACCTTGATCGATGCCGAAACCGGTATCATCGAGCAAGACAAAAAGATAGCCGGTTACGCACATGAAGCGGGGAAAGCCGTTGTGATCGTCGTCAACAAGTGGGATACTGTGGAGAAAAGCGAAAAGGCGATGAAAGAATTTGAAGATCAAATCAGAGCGCATTTCCAATTTCTCGACTATGCACCGATTGTATTCTTGTCGGCGAAAACAAAAAAACGGATTCACACCTTGCTTCCGCGCGTTCTGGAGGCAAGTGAAAACCATGCTAAGCGTGTCGAGACCAATGTCTTGAACGATGTCATCATGGATGCTTTGGCAATGAATCCGACTCCGACTGTCAAAGGACAGCGACTGAAGATTTTGTATGCGACTCAGGTCGCTGTCAAACCACCCAGTTTTGTTGTATTTGTAAATGATCCGGAATTAATGCACTTCTCTTATGAGCGCTTTTTGGAAAACAGAATCAGAGAAGCCTTTGGATTTGAAGGCACCCCAATAAAAATTTTCGCAAGACGTAGAAAATAAGGAGGAGATTCCGTGGAAAAAATCGCAGTATTAGGAGCGGGAAGCTGGGGGACGGCGCTCGCCATGGTGCTTGCCGACAATGAACATGAAGTACGCTTGTGGTCTCATAAAAAAAGCCAGGCAGCTACAATCAATGAAACAGGACAAAACGAACGTTACCTGCCAGGAGTGCAGCTGCCGTCAGGAATTACAGCTTTTCATGACTTAGGTGAAACTGTGCAGGGGGTTTCTACCGTGCTCCTTGTGGTTCCGACCAAAGCAATAAGAGACGTATGCCGTCAACTGAACAAGGTTCTGGATCGGCAGGTCACGATCGCACATGGAACCAAGGGCATAGAACCGGGCAGTTTTAAACGGGTATCAGAAATGATCGACGAGGAGTTATCGGATCATCTATACGATAAAGTCGTCGTTCTGTCAGGCCCCAGCCATGCGGAAGAAGTAAGTCAACGACAGCCGACGACGCTGACAGCGTCATCAGAGAATCTCGAAGAAGCGAAAAAGGTTCAGGATTTGTTCATTAATGGCAATTTACGAGTGTACACAAGCCCGGATATGATTGGAGTGGAGTTAGGCGGAGCGTTGAAAAATATTATTGCACTAGGTGCAGGGATTTCCGATGGTCTGGGATATGGAGACAATGCCAAAGCAGCCTTGATAACCAGGGGTCTTGCTGAAATTGCCAGACTCGGTACATCCATGGGAGCAAATCCACTCACTTTTCTAGGTTTGACAGGTGTAGGGGATTTGATCGTCACGTGTACCAGTGTACACAGCAGAAATTGGAAGGCTGGAAATCTGCTGGGTAAAGGAAAAAAACTTGATGATGTTTTGGAGCATATGGGCATGGTGGTCGAAGGAGTACGGACCACACAGGCTGCACACCAGCTTGCAGAGTCACATGGCATCGACATGCCGATCACCGATGGGTTGTTCCGTATCCTGTTTGAAGACGCCGCTCCAAGAGATGTAGTGGACCAACTGATGACGCGTGTAAGGCGTCAGGAAATGGAAGATCTTTCGGCAATCTTGAATAATCGTATTTCTGGTTAACACGCTGTTCCTCCCCTTGCATATAATGTTGGGAAGACGAAGGCAAGGAGGAATGAACGTGAGCGACTTTCAAAAAAATATGTTTGACCAGATCCAGAAAAATTCCAATATCAAGCCTGATCAAATTTTCAAAGTGGCAGAATCTGTGAAAAACGCGGACTTTTCAGATGAAAAAACGGTTCGAAGGCTGGTCAAGCAATTAGCCAAAATGGCAGATAAGCCTATTTCGAAAGAAAAAGAGGATAAAATCGTCAAGTCTATTACAGGCAACAAAATGCCAGCTGATATGAACTCGCTTGGGAAGCTGTTTAAAAAGTAGCAGACACTGGGCAAAGTGATGATACAAAGTGGATAAGGCTCGCATAATATAAATCGCACAAGCATTCATTTTAGAGCCGCAATGGGTATTATTTAGTCGCACCGAGGTAGATCTGCCCCTTCTACCTCGGTTTTTTGTGTTTTTTCAGGGTTAAGTACATTTTTGCCAGCAAAAATTTGGCTCTATACTGAATGTGTTGGTGTCCGCTGTCGTGATGGGTGTTCCTGTATGGTGCAAAGAAATGCACCCATTTTCTCTCTCTTTGTTCCCCTAAAGTTGCTGACACCAACGATTAAAGCTTAAAATTTCATGGCAGCAAGCGGTTGAAATGGATCTATAGAGCGAAATAGCGTAGCAGAGGAAATAAGCGAGACTCCCGCGGAAAAACGGGCGGCCGAGACCCCGCAGCGGGCTTTGCCAGGAGGCTCGGGTGTTCGTCCAAGGAAAGCGATTTTTTTCCTCTGCAGTCTGAGTAAAATGGCTTTTTTAGAATGAGCCTTTCGATAAAGAGAGGGTGGAAGAAGAATCATACCACCACATTTGACAGGGAACCAAAAATTTTTACTTTTTTACATAACTGCTGAAAATGGATTATGTTATAATATCTAATGCATATTTGTCTTGTCCGAATGTATGAAGAGGAGTGGGAATTTTGTCAGAATCCATGTTGAATATGTATATTTCCTTCGGTGGAATTATTTTTTTGTTTTTGGCTATTGGTCTGATTTTACTTAGCAGATATAAACTGAAGGGTGTTTTGGCCGGCATCGTGGCCCTTCTTGCTTATATATTTTTAATTGTCGGCGGATTGATTATTTTTTATATTGTCTTTAGCGGGCCGACTGGCTGATTGAATAAGGAAACAGAGCGTCTCAGCTATTTTAGCGCTTTGCTGTTTAGGAGGATTTAGAAATGAAATGGTTCATGGCTGTAGGCTTGATGGTTATGACGCTTTTACTTAGCGGCTGCTTGTATCCAAATGATCAACTTACGAAGAATCAAGTGCCCAATGAGGTGCAACTTGAAACGATACAGCATGCTGTCACGCAGTATAGAGAAGATAACAATGGGCTTGTCCCAATAAAAACAAAACCGAGTGATACCCCGATTTTTCAAAAATACCTGCTCGATTTCACCGCCCTAAAACAAGGAGGATATATCTCCAGTATTCCTGGAACAGCTTTCGAAAATGGCGGCATTTATCAGTATGTGTTGATTAATCCGGAAGAAAATCCAGAGGTCAAACTTATCGATTTGCGAATTGCCCAGCAGGTACGGACTGTCAGGAGGCAAGTCGATTTGTATCGTGATGAACATCTGTATCCTCCGTTTGGCGAACAGATAGCCGATGGGATATACCAAATCAATTATGATAAAATTGGCCTGGAGGAAACCCCGCAGATTCAAAGTCCTTATTCACAGAAGAATCTGTCTCTCGTGATGAACGTAGACGGAGAAGTATATGTCGATTACCGCCCGGATCTGTATGAAGCGATGAAATCGTATGAACATAACTATGAAAATGGGGAGGATATACGCTATATTCTGCCCGAGAACAAGCCTTTCGTTCCGGCTTATTCGCTACCATACACGATTGAAGGAGAAGAGCCTGTGTTCGCAACTGAATTAACGACTGCGGAGTGAAACTGTCTTCGAATACTTTATCCCTTGCTGCATATAATGTGGCAAGGGATTTTGTATGTTACATAAAGGAGGCAGCAACTTCGTGGCTGTGTAAGGCAGCGACATTTATTTTGCAAGCATCCATGTCACCAGCCTGTCCAGCGTTGTTGTGAGGATTGATCAGAAGCTTGGAAGACGAGGCCGAGTGTTTTTATCTGATAAATTGTTTGGCCTTCAGTCGAGAGAAATGTCTGCAACCATCCCTTGCGCTTTCCTTTCTTTTTATTTTCAACTTTTTCAATTAAACAAGTCATATTTTGATAGGACAACGTCATAGAATTTAAATGTCAAAGATTCGTAACGTTCTATGGCGAAGTAGACCGGGAGGGGATTTTTTGGAAAGAGTAGATATTTTTAAGGATATCTCGAAACGGACCAATGGAGATATTTACCTGGGAGTAGTGGGTGCTGTACGTACAGGTAAGTCGACCTTCATCAAAAAGTTTATGGAACTCGTCGTTTTGCCGAACATCCAGGATGAAGGGGAAAGGGCAAGGGCACAGGATGAATTGCCGCAAAGCGCGGCAGGGAAAACCATTATGACTACCGAACCTAAGTTTGTACCGAATCAGGCTGTGTCCATCCAAGTGGATGAAGGTCTTGATGTGAATGTCCGGGTCGTCGATTGCGTCGGATATACGGTCAAGGGAGCCAAAGGTTTTGAAGACGAGAATGGCCCGCGAATGATCAACACACCTTGGTATGAGGAGCCGATTCCGTTTCATGATGCGGCCGAAATCGGTACCAGAAAAGTCATTCAAGAACATTCAACTATCGGTGTAGTCGTCACTACCGACGGAACGATTGGTGAAATTCCCCGTGAAGATTATTTAGAGTCTGAAGCGAGAGTAGTGGAAGAATTAAAAGAAGTAGGCAAACCGTTTATCATGGTCATCAACTCTGTCCAGCCATATAAGCAGGATACAGAACTATTGCGACAGGAATTAACAGAAAAATATGATATACCGGTTTTGGCAATGAGTGTGGAGAGCATGGAAGAGCACGATGTGTATAATGTGCTGCGCGAAGCTCTGTATGAATTTCCTGTACTTGAAGTCAATGTCAACCTTCCGAGCTGGGTGATGGTATTGAATGAAGAACACTGGCTACGGGAAAATTACCAATCAGCTATACAGGAAACAGTCAGGGATATCAAAAGATTGAGGGATGTCGACCGAGTTGTCGGGAATTTCAGTGAATATGACTATATCGACGAAGCGAAGCTGGCAGGAATGGAAATGGGCGAAGGGGTAGCAGAAATCGATTTGCAGGCCCCGGATTACTTGTATGACCAGGTGTTAAAAGAAATTGTTGGCGAGGAAATCAGAGGAAAGGACCATCTCTTGCAATTGATGCAGGATTTCGCCAATGCCAAGCGGGAATACGATCAGGTTGCAGAAGCCCTGCAAATGGTCAAACAAACCGGGTATGGTGTTGCGGCTCCGACCCTGCAAGATATGGTGCTTGATGAACCGGAAATCATCCGACAGGGTTCCCGTTTCGGTGTAAGACTAAAAGCTGTTGCGCCATCCATCCACATGATCAAGGTGGATGTAGAATCAGAGTTTGCCCCAATCATCGGAACAGAAAAACAAAGCGAGGAATTGGTACGTTATCTCATGCAGGATTTCGAGGAAGACCCTTTGTCTATTTGGGAATCGGACATCTTCGGAAGATCACTGAGCTCTATTGTCCGAGAGGGAATACAAGCGAAGTTGTCCCTTATGCCGGAGAATGCCCGGTATAAATTAAAAGAAACGCTGGAACGGATCATCAATGAAGGTTCCGGCGGACTAATAGCAATCATTCTTTAGCGGCTTGCTCAAGGCCGCTTTTTTGTATGCTCAGGGCGAAAAATGTCTAATCAGGAAAAAGCGGCTGAGAAAAGAAACTTCTTCATACATCCAAAAGGAAACCTGATGAGAATTTATTGCTTTAAATTGCAACAAATTTCATCTATTTTTTGATTTTTTTCTTCAATAGCCATAAAACTGCTTGCTGACAGTATTCAACTGTGATACTATCCAAATATGCCCGGGCTTAATAAATAAAGGAAATGCGCACAAAAATTGAATAAAGTTGCTGTTTTTTGTTGAATTTCCTCTAAAACTCGTTTATTATAAGCCATGTCATCTTTTTAACAGATGACGGAGGTATAAAATACTTAATTATTGTGAACAAATGGAAGTATGACTTCATTGTTCGAAACAGGTAAGTAAACATTGGGAGGAGGTGAATGTCATGAACAAAACTGAACTAATTAACACAGTCGCAGAAAAAAGCGATCTTTCTAAAAAAGATGCTACAAAAGCTGTTGATGCAGTTTTTGAATCTATCATGGATTCACTTAAAGACGGTGAGAAAGTACAATTGATTGGTTTCGGAAACTTCGAGGTGCGCGAACGTGCTGCACGTAAAGGACGCAACCCTCAAACAGGTGATGAAATTGAAATCCCTGCAAGCAAGGTTCCGGCTTTCAAACCGGGTAAAGCCCTGAAAGATAATGTAAAATAATTTACATAAGGGCAAAAGGGTGCGATTTAAGCACCCTTTTTATTTTTGTCTATTTTCTCCTGCACTTGCCCTTCCATCTCAGACAAATTGCCGAGGTACTTTAGGCGATAACCTGCTGGAGTTATGTTATACTATAGATTAGACAAGATTGGGAATATGCATGAAAGGGCTTGGGTGATCACTTTGAAAATATCGAATATGCCGCTTGGGGAAATAAAAGAAGCGATTGAAAAGAAGATACAACATTCCTATTTGGAGAAGTATATTCAAAAGCCCGTCATCGATGAAGATAAATTATATATTCTTTCCTCTATCGTCAAAAACACTACATATTCGGAGACAAAGAAGAAAAATTACATAATAACTGTCATGTTAGTCCAAATAGCATTGGACACACATGATTTGGTGGCCAAGCATGAGGAAAGAAACGAAACCGACCACACGAAGAAGCAAAGGCAGCTCACAGTCCTTGCCGGCGATTATTTCAGCGGTTTATATTATTATTTTTTATCCCAGCTTGATGATATAGCGATGATTCACACTCTGGCATCTGCAATTAAAGAAATCAATGAACTCAAGATGACAGTCTATTATAAAGAATTTGAATCGATTGAGGAATTCATGGATGCCTTGAAGCAAATTGAGTCATTGCTGATCCGGCGTGTAGCTGAATACTTTGAACGCTCTGCGGTCAATGAATTTACGAGTAATTGGCTCCTGACGAGAAAGCTGATAAAGGAAAAACATAGTTATCTTCAACAGGAACATTCACCTGTTTTCGACTTGTTGACTAAAGGGCCTGCACACAATGTTCACTATAATCAAATCGTCAATACGGTCGAGCAATTCATCCAGCTGAGTTTTTCCAGAGTGGAAGAAACACTGTCCCAGCTTCCGGTCCACTTTCAGTCATTGAAAACATATACGAATAAAATCATTTACGAATATTTGGGAAACAATTCACAAATTGTGGAGGAAGGTTGACCGCAATGAATCAACAAACAAAAGAAGAGCGTGTCCACCACGTTTTTGAAAAAATATATAACCGTTATGATGTCATGAATTCCATCATTTCTTTTCAAAGGCACAAAGCATGGCGGAAGGATGTTATGAAGCGGATGGATGTCCGAAAAGGAGACTCAGCACTGGATGTCTGTTGCGGTACGGGAGATTGGTCCTTGGCTTTGGCCGACGCTGTAGGAACATCGGGCAAAGTTGTCGGTTTGGATTTCAGCAAAAACATGTTGTCAGTCGGCCGGACTAAACAACAGGAACAACGTATCGAGCAATTGGAATTTGTTCACGGAAATGCCATGGAGCTTCCTTTTGACGATAACAGCTTTGATTTTGTAACAATCGGTTTTGGTTTGCGCAATGTCCCGGACTACATGCAAGTGCTGAAAGAGATGACGAGAGTTGTGAAGCCTGGCGGCAAGGTGGTTTGCCTGGAAACATCACAACCCACTGCACCTGGATTCCGGCAAGTCTATTATTTTTATTTCCGCTTTATCATGCCATTGTTCGGCAGGATGTTTGCCAAAAGCTATGATGAGTACTCCTGGCTTCATGAATCAGCAAAAGATTTTCCGGGAAAACAGGAACTGCGGACCATGTTTCTGGATTCTGGTATGACCAATGTGCAAATGAAAGGCTATACAGGTGGAGTAGCCGCTATGCATATGGGAGAAAAGCCATCTCAAACTTAATGCAAAGGTGACCAACATGAAATTAGCAATGACCTATTCTTATTTAAAACAAGATTTGGATCAAATCGAAAAAGCTCTCGACAAGACCATCCACGCTAAACATCCTGTTCTGAGGGATGCATCCCAGCAGTTATTACAGGCCGGGGGTAAACGTCTCCGCCCTGTATTCGTATTGTTGGCCGCTAAATTCGGGAACTATGATATCGAGCGAATGAAGACAATCGCCGTTTCGATGGAATTAATACATATGGCCTCTCTTGTCCATGACGATGTTATCGATGAATCTGAATTGCGCCGGGGGGAGCCGACCGTTAAAGCAAGGTGGGATAACCGCGTGGCTATGTACACAGGCGACTATATTTTCGCCCGTTCGCTCGAATATTTGACCTCTTTGGAAAAACCCCGTGCTCATAAGCAGCTATCTGAAACGATTGTGGAACTATGCATAGGAGAGGTTGAACAAATACGAGATAAATATGTCGTGAACCAGAACGTGCGGAATTATTTGCGCCGGATCAAGCGAAAGACCGCGTTGTTGATTTCTTCAAGCTGCCGGCTCGGCGCCATCGCGGCAGAAGTTCCGGAACACTATGAAAAAGCACTTTATCGCTATGGATACAACATTGGTATGTCCTATCAGATTATCGATGACATACTTGATTTCACTGCAACAGAAAAAGAGCTTGGAAAGCCAGCTGGCAGCGATCTGCTGCAAGGAAACCTCACCTTGCCGGTGTTTTATGCGATGGAAAATCCGGTTTTTCGGTCAGATTTGACAACCTTGTTTGATGACCCTTCAAGATTGACCAATCATGACATACGCCCGTTTATCGAAAGGATCAAAGCTTCAGGAGCCATTGATAAGTCGTATGAGTTGAGTGAGAAATATTTAAGGAAAGCCTATCAATCACTTGATGAACTTCCGGATATCAAAGCCAAGCAGACGCTGAAGGATATAGCAAAATATATCGGCAAGCGGAAATCTTAATTGCGATTGTAATTTTTGCAATAATTTGATAGACTTTACTAGGTTAGCGCTTTCATACATACCAAATTATCGCGAAGAGGTGGAAGTAATGGAAAAAACTTTTGTTATGGTTAAACCTGATGGAGTACAGCGAAATTTAATCGGCGCCATTGTCGAAAGGTTTGAAAAGAAAGGTTATCAATTGAAGGCTGCGAAATTAATGCAAATCAGTGAAGAGTTAGCCGGAGAGCATTATGGAGAACACAAGGGAAAACCGTTTTACGATGAACTGGTTTCCTTCATCACATCATCTCCTGTATTTGCGATGGTGTGGGAAGGCGATGAAGTGATCTCTGCGGCCCGGCAAATGATGGGAAAGACGAACCCGCAAGAAGCATTACCTGGGACAATCAGAGGAGATTACGGGGTTACGGTCGGTAAAAATATCATCCATGGTTCGGATTCTCCTGAAAGCGCCGAACGTGAAATCAATTTGTTTTTCGAGGAACGGGAACTATTACAATATGAAAAAATTAATAAAAGCTGGTTGTATTAGTTTGACTCGCAGAACTGATCGAGTAATAACGAAAAGTAGCCGGGACAAAAGCAAGGCCTGTAAATCAAAACCGAGCGGATCCGCTCGGTTTTTTAAACGATACTTCCCTTACCCTGTTATATGATGCTTGCTTCAAAACCCCATGGCAAGATACTACACACTCCAAGGGCACTGCTTCAGCTTATTCCTCCGAAAGCACCAACCGCTTTTTTTGCGGGATATTCAACTCGTACTGTTCCTGGCGGTGTTTCCACATCTTGCCCTCGCTCCATGAATGCGGACTGAATTTACACATTCATTTTCACTATATGTCCGTTTTCATTGCTCATATTTCTACCTTTCATCGCTGAAATTTCCGGTTTTTCTGTAAAATTTTCTATTTTTTGTTTACTTATCTACTAAATTTCATTAGGATAATAATTATCATGGGTGGAAGAAGAGGAGAAAGTTGAATGACAGACTATCAGGAGTTCACTGCTTTAATACATAAGAAAACCGGTTTGGATTTACATCTTTATAAAGAAGTACAGATGAAGAGACGTTTGAACACGCTAAGGGAGAAGCGAGGCTTTAATAATTTTGTCTCCTATTATCATGCCATGTCCGCAGATCAAACGATGCTTAAGGAATTTCTGGACAGGGTCACGATTAATGTTTCAGAGTTTTACAGGAACTATTCAAGATGGGATGTCTTAGAGAAAAAATTATTGCCGTCTCTCTTGAACAAGAAAAGAAAACTCAAGGTTTGGAGTGCTGCTTGCTCGACAGGGGAAGAGCCTTACACGATTGCCATGATTCTAAGTCAATATATGGACCCTGCCAATATTTCCATTCTTGCAACCGACTTGGATGAAGCTGTATTAGAAAGAGCGAGAAAAGGCATTTATCCGGAAAGGTCGTTGAAGGAAGTTCCACAAGCAGTGAAGAAACAATACTTCCATCAGGATGGACCTTTGTACCGGGTAGACGATTCCATAAAGCGATTGGTTCAATTTAAAAAGCATAATCTTCTGTCTGATCGATTTGAACAAAATCTGGATTTGATTGTATGCAGAAATGTGTTAATTTATTTCACCGAGGAAGCAAAACAAACTGTTTATCAAAATTTCAGCAATTCACTGAATAAGGATGGCTTGTTTTTTGTTGGCAGTACAGAGCAGATTTTTCAGCCCCAACAATACGGTTTACAGGTCGTCGACAATTTCTTTTATCAAAAGCAGTAACGGTTCTGGCGGAGCAGTTGGGACAAAAGCATAGCGGACCAAAGGAAAAACCGGACAAAATTCGAAATCTTAATGATTCGAATTTGTTCGGTTTTTTTCCTATAAGATAAGGTTGCTGAAAAGTCTTCCTTTCAGGCTGTTTTTTGATGAGTACTTTGGTGGATTTTATGACCGATATAGTGGAAGCGAAATGCCTTGTCTGAGTTGTATGCTTGCCATCTTTCACAGACAGCGGAAGTTTTTTTATGGATCCTATCCTGTATCATTCAGTTCTAATGAAAAGATTTATGGTTTGTCTCAATCTCTTCTGGCATCAAGAGGGAAGATAAACTCAGAATTGTAAGCGTTTTCTGAATATTTTACTGTCCACAAGAATTACAAGGTATGATATAGTAGTACAAAATTAAAATGTATATGGAGGTATATTCATGCGCTATTTAACCGCCGGAGAATCACATGGCAAACAATTAACCACCATTATTGAAGGTCTTCCTGCCCAGCTTCCTTTAACGAAAGAAAATATAAATGAGTCGTTACTGCGCAGACAAAAAGGGCATGGCAGAGGAAAACGAATGCAGATTGAAAAAGACCTGGTTGAAATAGCAGGCGGCGTGCGCCACGGGTATACCCTGGGTTCCCCAATAGCAATGGTGATACATAATGACGATTTTAAGCATTGGGAAGATATTATGGGAGAAGATCCGTTTCCGGCAGGTCAGAAAATACGCCGGACAGTAACCAGACCGAGGCCGGGGCATGCAGATTTAAACGGTGCCATGAAGTATGGCCACCGGGATATCAGGAACGTCCTGGAACGGTCCTCTGCCCGGGAAACAGCGGCCAGAGTGGCAGCGGGTGCAGTGGCAAAGACGCTGCTCGCTCAGTTGGATATCCAAGTGGTTGGCTACGTAAAGGAAATAGCGGGTATCAAAGCTCAAGACAAACCTGAACTAACAATGGAAGAACGGAAGCAAATCTCAGAACAATCACCTGTGCACTGTCTGGATGAAGATGCAGGACGGGAAATGATGGATGCAATCGATCAGGCAAAAAAAGAGGGCGATTCCATCGGAGGTATATGTGAAGTATACGTGGAAGGAATGCCGGCTGGCGTCGGTTCCTACGTACATTATGATCGCAAACTCGACGGGCGAATCGCCGGTAGTGTAGCCAGCATTAACGCATTCAAAGGAGTCGAATTCGGTATCGGATTCGAGGCTGCGCGAAGAAATGGAAGTGAGGTACACGATGAAATTGGCTGGGAGAAAGATAGGGGATATTTCCGCAAGACTAACCGATTGGGAGGTTTTGAAGGAGGAATGACGACCGGGATGCCAATCGTCGTAAAAGGGGTGATGAAGCCGATTCCTACGCTTTATAAGCCGTTGCAGAGCGTGGATATCGATTCAAAAGAACCTTTTTCTGCAAGCATCGAGCGGTCGGATGCTTGTGCAGTGCCTGCCGCCTCTGTCGTAATGGAACATGTCGTCGCATTCGAACTGGCGAAAGGGCTGTTGGAACAGTTTCCTCACGATCAGTTTCCTAAACTGAAAGAAGCGCTCGAATCTTACAGGAAAGAAATCAGGGAGTTTTAAATGAATTCATTCACCATTGAAACAAACACCAATCAATATGATGTGCACATTGGAGAGAAAATCAGGCATGAGCTTCCTTCCTTTCTCCCGAAAGAATACCGGACCATCATGATTGTGACGGATAGCTCTGTCGCCGATCTTTACTTGGAGGATGTAAGAGAGGCTTTTGCAGCGGAACAAAGAGTTTTTACTTCGATTGTCCCAGCTGGAGAAGCATCAAAAAGCAAAGAAGTTTATTTCGATTTGATAACCGACTGCGTTCAGCGTCAGCTTGACCGCCATTCTTTAATCGTAGCGCTTGGCGGTGGTGTTGTTGGAGACTTGGCTGGTTTCGTTGCTGCTACTTATATGAGAGGGATTGATTATGTACAGGTACCGACGACCATTCTGGCGCATGACAGCAGTGTGGGTGGAAAGGTAGCCATCAACCACCCGGAAGGGAAGAATTTGATCGGCAGCTTTTATCCACCTCAGGCAGTGATTTATGATGTAGAAACGCTCTATACTCTTCCTGAACAGGAAATCCGTTCCGGTTATGCAGAAGTTGTCAAGCATGGACTGATTAGCGATATAGATTATTTTGAGAGTGTCCTGGCGCATGGAGGAATTCATAAGCTTTCTAGTTCCATTTTGATGGAGCATCTGGTTAAAGGAATAAAAGTAAAAGCTAAAATTGTCGAAAAAGACGAAAAGGAAAACGGGATCAGGCAATACTTGAATTTTGGCCATACACTCGGCCATGCATTGGAAGCAGAATTGGGATATGGCCGCATCACCCATGGAGAAGCTGTTGCTGTCGGAATGCTGTTTGCCATGAAAGTGAGTGAGCTTGTTTACGGAGTATCATTGCCGATAAACAAGCTGTATGATTGGCTGAAGAAAAACAACTATCCGATGGAGTTTTCCGGATTAGACATTGTAAAATTGATTGAACGAATGAAGATAGACAAAAAATCAAGAAACCAACGGATACAAATGGTATTGTTAAAAAAAATAGGTCAGCTTGACGTACAGGAAGTAGATGATGAATTACTGCTCAAGATTGCAAGTGACTTTTTCAGAGAGTTGGTGACGAATTGATTAGAGGAATCAGAGGAGCTACGACTGTATCGGAAAATGATGCGCAGGAAATCGTCGCTGCCACAAAGGAACTGGTCATGGAGATGGCGGAGACCAATAAGATATCACCGGGCGAGATTGCAACCGTCCTGATATCTGCTACAGCAGACATCAATGCTGGTTTTCCCGCCAAGGCCCTTCGTGAGATAAGTGGATGGAAGTATGTACCTGTCATGTGTATGAAAGAAATAGAGGTTCCAAATAGTCTTCCAAAATGTATTCGTGTTATGATGACTGTTAACAGTCATGCGCGACAGGAAGAAGTTCAGCATATCTATCATAACCAGGCGGTCCAGCTTAGACCGGATTTGTTGCGTTAGAGAGGAGACGGAGTAATGTTAGCGAAAAAAGTATTCAAAGGGATGGGGCCCTACAAACCAGGTAAACAAATAGAAGATGTGAAGGCGGAATACGGACTCGAGAAAATAATCAAGCTTGCTTCCAATGAAAATCCATTTGGCTATTCACCAAATGTTGAACAGGCCTTGCCTGAACTGATCAAAAGTCTGGAAATATATCCTGATGGTTACTCCACCGTTCTCCGTGCAAGACTGGCCGAGAGGCTCGGAATTGATGGTGAACAGCTGATTTTTGGATGCGGCTCTGATGAAATAGTGGAAATCATCAGCCGGACCTATCTGGATGAAGGAACAAATACAGTGATGGCTCATCCGACATTCCCGCAATATAAACACAATGCATTGATTGAAGGTGCTGTAGTCCGGGAGGTGCCTTTAGTGGATGGATATCATGACCTTAAGGAAATGCTGAACCAAATCGATGACGAGACCAAAATATTGTGGCTTTGTTCTCCGAATAACCCGACTGGTTCTTTGATTAATAAGGAAGGTTTCCGTTATATAATGGAGAATTGTCCAGACCATGTACTGGTCGTAGTGGATGAAGCCTACTATGAATATATCGAAACAGACGATGCTCCAGATACGGTCAAAGAGCTGGAAACGTACGCAAATCTGATTGTGCTGAGAACTTTTTCCAAGGCATTCGGGCTGGCCGGATTACGTATCGGATATGGAATTGCAAGCAAGGAGATCGCCACACTGCTCAATATTACCCGTGGTCCTTTCAATACTACATCCACCGCTCAAAAAGCAGCTCTGATTGCGTTGGAGGACGAGCGGTTCTTGCAGGAATCTGTAGAAAAAAACATTGAAAACAAGCAACAATTTATGGCTTTCTGTGATCAAGAAGGGCTGGATTACTATGATTCACAGACGAATTTTCTTTTTGTCAAGTTGCCTGTAAGCGGCGATGAAATGTTTGAACATTTACTCAGTAAAGGATTCATCGTCCGTTCAGGAGATGCTCTGGGCCATCCAAAAGGAATCCGTGTCACCATCGGCGATCGGGAAGATATGATAGAACTTGAGACGCATATAAGTGAATATTTGACCTCTTTAAAGGAAGGGAAGAAACAGTGAATAAAACGGTCTTGGTCGCCGGTCTTGGATTGATCGGCGGTTCTATCGCACTATCAATCAAACAATCAGGCAAACACCGTATAATTGGCTATGACATCGATTCTTCCGTACTAGAGTATTGCCTGCTGAATGGGATTATAGAGGAAGGACAGGAGGATTTTGCAAAGGCAGCCCGCATGGCGGATTATATCATCCTGGCGGCTCCCGTATCGACGACCATCCGGCTTATTCAGCGGCTAGACACTATTTCGCTGGATAAAGAAGTGATTGTATCCGATGTTTCTTCTGTCAAACGACCGATTATGGAAGCGGCCCAATCGCTGACTTCACCGTTTATCCGATTCATTGGCGGTCACCCGATGGCCGGTTCGCATAAGAAAGGGATTGAAGCTGCCAGAGTCCATCTGTTTGAAAATGCCATTTATGTCTTGTCGCCAATGTATAACTGTACAGATGATGAGGTGGAAGAACTGAAAGGCTTGCTGATGGGAACAAAAAGCAAGTTCATGACATTGGATCCGGTAGAACACGATGAAATGACCAGTGTTATCTCGCATTTTCCTCACTTGATTGCATCTTCGCTTGTCCATCAGGCCAAGAACTGGCAGGAAACGCATCCGTATATACCAAAACTTGCTGCCGGCGGTTTCCGGGATATCACTCGGATTGCGTCCAGCAATCCCGAAATGTGGCAGGACATCTTTTTTCACAATCGTCAGGGTATGGCCGGTTTGCTGGAGGATTGGATTTCTGAAATGAGCTCGTTGAAGGAACTGCTCGATAACGGGGATCGGAAAATGATGTATGATTATTTAGAACAGGCAAAGGAGTACCGGGATGGACTGGCACCAAAGAAAAAAGGGGCGATTCCGGCCTTTTACGATCTTTATGTCGATATTCGCGACCAACCGGGAGCCTTGCTTAAGGTAGTACAACTTTTGGCCTCCAGTCAAATCAGTATAAACAATATCGAAATACTGGAGATTCGTGAAGGAATAACAGGCGTTCTCCGCTTAAGTTTCCCTGATAAAATTTCTCAGCAAGACAGTGATCGGATTTTAACAGGAAAAGGATACGAAACCACCATACAAGAGTAAAAGGAGAAGAGAAAATGGCTCAGCGAACTTTCCATTCTGCCAATTCTCCACTGTCTGGAGAATTGGCAGTTCCAGGAGATAAATCGATCTCTCATCGTGCTGTGATTTTCGGTGCACTAGCAGAAGGGGTTACAGAAATTACAAACTTCTTGCGTGGAGAAGATTGTTTCAGGACTATTGATGCTTTTCGTGCGATGGGTGTACACATTGAGGTGGAAGAGGGGAAAATCACTGTATATGGAAAGGGGAAAAGTGCTCTTAAAGAGCCTTCCCAGCCTATCAACCTGGGGAACTCGGGAACAACTGCCCGCCTATTGTTGGGAGTTCTGGCCGGGTTGCCTCATCATTTTGTTTTATATGGAGATGATTCATTGTCTCGGCGCCCGATGGATCGTGTGACGGTCCCCTTAAAACAAATGGGAACAGAAATCGATGGGAGATCAGGCGGAAGATTGCTCCCCTTGGCAGTAAGAGGTGGAAAGCTTCATTCTATAGATTATGAACCGCCTGTAAAAAGTGCCCAGGTGAAATCCTGTGTCTTGTTGGCAGGTTTGTTGGCGGATGGCAGAACCACTGTTACGGAAAAAACCGAAACCAGAAACCATACCGAAACCATGCTGCGCGGGTTCGGTGCCACACTCGACATCGATGGGGAACGGATATCGATCGACGGGGGACAGAAGCTGACAGGTACAAACGTGGAAGTACCCGGTGACATTTCATCTGCTGCTTTCTTTGCCGTGGCGGCAGCCATGGTGCCTGGAAGTTCTCTCCTTCTCAAACGGGTCGGCCTTAATCAGACGAGAACCGGGATACTGGATGTCCTTTCGAAAATGGGGACGAAACTTACTATTCTGGATGAAAAAGTGAACGGCGGGGAGGCATTGGGTGATATACGAATCGAGTATGCCCCGCTCCGTGGTACTGTCATTTCCGGAGAATTAATACCGCGTTTGATTGATGAGTTGCCGATCGTGGCTTTGCTGGCTACTCAGGCAGAAGGGGAAACACATATTCGTGATGCAGAAGAATTGCGCTATAAAGAAACGGACAGAATTGCAGCTGTTGCCAAAACACTGCAGGAATTGGGAGCGAAAGTGGATGCTACAGAAGACGGATTGATCATTAAAGGGAGTACGCCCCTGCACGGCGGAACGGTCGATTCATATGGAGACCACCGTATCGGAATGATGGCCGGAATAGCTTCACTTGTGACAAAAGGGGCAGTAACGTTGAACGACCCCGACTGTATCAATATCTCCTATCCCGCTTTTTTTGATCACCTAGAAAAAGTTACAAAAGATCATTCATAGTTGTCCAATTGCCCTCATAGTGTGTATAAATCCTGTTGGAGGTGTACAAACATGGGGGCTTACTATTTTTATAATGAACATGTCTATGACGAAGATGGGTGGCAGTCAAAAAGCATGATGATAGAAAATGATAGATTCATCCGCCGAATCAATGGCAATACATCGGCAAGGGAAATGAATACCAGACAATTTTGGGTAGGTCCTGGAAAGGTGTACTTAGATATAGAAGAGCCTTTTTATCAACAGGCATCCTTGGGGACGAATTTAAAAAAGTTTATCTATCGAGGATGTACTTTGCTGCTCTGTCAACTGCCGATCCTCACTCATAGCGATTATAAAAGAAATTTCATCTCTTTCCGGAAGAAGCTGGCAGAGTCTCCGATTGATTATATGATTGTCCCAAGGATACCTTTGTCGCAAGTACATCCGGAAATGGTTCGTTTTTTCGGAAGGCAGAAAGTCCCGTTCATCCTTGTTGAACAGACTTCTGTCAAGAATGGACAAGAGATAAAATGGGAATGGATTCATCAGGCTCAAAGTCTCACAAAAATACCGCTCATCATGCTTTCTTCCTCCAAACGGGCCAACAGGCAACAAACCTTGGACCTGACGAACATTGCTTCTGAACTTGATCTTACCCTCGTCGAACCATCAGAGTTAGAACTGCCCTTGTCAAAAAAACTGTTAAGAAAGACAGGAATTTCTCCATATAAAGGCGAATTAATACCGCATGCCAGTGCTGACTACAATTTGTTCCTCTTCCAAGAAAACCAATCCATTGATGAACCGCACAATTTCAGATATCATAAAGCTATTCCCGAGGTTACAGTCGCCAAAGGAAAAGTAATCAAAGTAAACCATATCGTTAAATGCCGGAAAGGTAACGGCATGTATAAGAAAGTGTCCATACCTGGTCACTTTGTATAAAGCGTTGTGCGGTAATGAGAAAGGATGTCCTAGCATGCAGGAAATTCATGAAGCGATAAAATTGATGGAGCAAAATAAAACAGAGGAAGCGATCGATAGACTGGAAACCTATCTCCCTGTGGCAAATGAAGAAGAAAAATACACAATCGGCGAACTTTATATGCAATGGGGGATGCTGGAGGAAGCAAAGTTTATTTTTCAAGCCCTTTCCGACCAATACCCTAAGGAAGCAGAATTGAAAATCATGCTGGCGGAAATCCATATCGATCTTGATGAGGATGAAGAGGCAATCGATGTCTTGAACCGTTTTTCTCCTGAAGACGAAGAATACATGGAAGCGCTCGTTCAATTGGCAGATCTATACCAGGCACAAGGGCTGTTCGAGGTATCCGAACAGAAACTGCTGGAAGCGAAAAACTTTGATCCTACAGAGCCGGTAATCGACTTTGCGTTGGGAGAATTGGCTTTTTCTACTGGTGAATACCAGAAGTCGATTCCTTACTATGAAAAAGTGGCGGAAGTACAACCGGTGATCGGTGATATCGAAATTGCAGCAAGGCTGGCAGAGGCATATGCCGCTACAGGAGAGTTCGAAAAGGCGATCGAGCATTATCAGGAGATGGAAAATGAAAATCCTGACAACTTATTTAAATACGGGTTTACTGCATACCGGGCACAAAGGCCGGACATCGCCATCAATGTCTGGGAACAGGTGGTCAAAAATGATCCATACTATCAATCTGTTTATTTATATTTAGCACAAACATATGAGTCCGAAGGGATGATAGAAGAAGCATATGAAACTGCGAAGAAAGGCTTGAAAGCAGATGAGTTCAACAAGGAACTTTATCATCTAGCCGGTGTTCTTGCACTTAAACTGGGGCATCAGGAAGAAAGCTATCAACTTGTCGAAAAGGCAGTTGCAATGGATCCGGGATTCAAAGAAGCTGTGCTGTTTTTAATTGAAACTTACAAAGGGAACAGTGATTACGAAGCGATCGTAGAGCTGTTGTCGGGACTTTTGGAAAACGGGGAAGAGGATGCCAATTACCGTTGGGAACTTGCTCGGGCATACCAGGAAACAGAATCCTATCAGGATGCATTAATTCAATATCAAACTGCATATAATAACTTTACAGAAGACTCAGACTTCCTCAAAGAATATGGATATTTTCTTGTAGAGGAAGGGAGGATGCAGGAAGCGAAAGAGGTGTTTGCCAAGTATCTGAAGGTGGAGCCAAGCGATACAGAAATCGAGGAATATCTCAGCCGTTTGACCGAGACGGAGGATTTTTAACTCTCTTTAAGAAGGAGGGAGCAATGACGTTGAACACGCCAATTTCGATTAAGGACAAAAAAGAATTTATACGTTGGTTTTTAAGGAATTATCAACTGAAAAGAAGAGAAAGTGTCTGGATTCTGAACTATTTAATTAACCATGAAACCCTATTAGAACGCGTCCATTTTATCAGGGAAGCAAGATATTGTCCGCGGGGAATTGTCATCTCTACCTTCTGCTCAGAGGAAGCTCCATTTCGCTTTTATAAAAACCATATTGTCACGACGGATGCAGAAAAATCATTTCATGATATCCGGTTGAATCGAAAAGACCCGGTATATATTCAGCTCAATTTTAAAAATTCTAATCAATCAGCTTCTTATGTGGCAGTTTTGGAAGATAATCCTTACCTCCCGGATGACTATTTTATTACGAAGAAAGACCGTAGGGTTGCGAAAGACATGTTGGAAAAATCCATTTATCAAACCCAAAAACAAAGATTGCAAGAAGGTATTGATTTGGCATTGGATAACCGGGACCAGGCAACTTTTGACCGGTTGATCAAAGAACTGAGGGAACTGGAAGATAGATATGTACAGGTGAAGTAGCTGAAAACTCAGTATGGTCTTCAGAAGCAAGAGAGCGAATTTCATTTTTATTGGATGAAATTCGCTCTTTTTTATGATATTTTTAGTAAAGTGACAAAGAATAGGAAAGGTGACAGGCCATGCAATGGAACAAACAAGACTTGGGTCAGTATTTTACCGCAGAAGAGTATATTGATACATTACTCATTCCGCTGATGCAAGTTACATTCAAAGATCAGAAGGAAATGGAAAAGAGTGCGGTCCAACAGGAAACAGGAATGATATTTGTAAGAGAAATGGAAAAGCAATTTAAAGGAAGAATCTTTTTAATGCCAGCTTATCATTATCTTGCTTCAGAGGACCTGTCAGCAGAAGTAACGCGGTTGAATGAATGGGCGGCTAAAGCAGGCGAGAGGTCGTTCAAGCATGTGTTCTTTTTCAGTTTCGATCCTCATTGGAAGAAACAGGAACGGAACTTGGAAGGGAACTTGTTATGGATGCCGGCCATCCAATCCGGAGACACACAGTCAAAAGAAACGCAGTCCATTATCAAAAACCAGGTCGCCCAGCTGACCGACCTGATTAAGACCTACTGGTAAATCAATTCATGACCGGACTATTGTGAACTAGAAAGCAAAATGCGGTAGGAAGTTGCAGTAGCCTGCATCAAAAGGAAATGGCTATCACCGATTTGCGGCACATAGCCAATCAGCTCATCTTAATAGAAACTTTGTCCGCCTGCTCATAATTTATTGACCGGACAAACAGATTGCGCTATCATGGATATGTCCTAGTAAACTTGATATTATCATGTGTTGGATTTTAGCATAGAGGGGGGTAAACCATGAGTGAAAAGAGACAACAAGTGTCCCGTCGCCAGTTCTTGAATTATACGCTTACAGGCGTGGGTGGGTTTATGGCTGCCGGAATGCTTGCGCCGATGGTGCGTTTCGCTATCGACCCTGCGTTGCAGGCTTCTAGTACTGGCGAATTTAAAGCTGTTGAAGACGTGGAAAACATCACGGAAGAACCTACAAGGGTTGACTGGGAAATTGATCAGGTCGATGCCTGGTATGAGTCAACCGTAACAAAAACTGCCTGGGTCTACAAAGATGAAAATGGTGATATAGTGGCACTGTCTCCGATTTGTAAGCACCTTGGCTGTATGGTTACATGGGCTGGCAATGACGATTATCCTGATCAGTTTTATTGCCCGTGTCATGATGGCCGTTATTACAAGAGCGGTGAAAATGTACCCAATACACCGCCGCCGGAAGGTTTGGATTACTACGAATATAAAATTGAAGATGGGACCTTATTGCTTGGACCTACAAAACCGAGAGGGGAGGCGTAATCTATGCTGCAAAAACTTTATGACTGGGTAGACGAGCGCGTTGATATTACGCCTTTGTGGCGGGATATTGCCGACCATGAGGTGCCGGAACACGTTAATCCTGCACATCACTTTTCGGCGTTTGTATATTGTTTTGGCGGACTGACATTTTTTGTGACAGTCATCCAAATCCTGTCGGGTATGTTTTTGACCATGTATTATGTACCGGATATTGAAAACGCGTGGAGATCTGTATACTATTTGCAGACGGAAGTCGCCCACGGACAAATCGTTAGAGGAATGCATCACTGGGGTGCCAGTGTCGTAATCGTCATGTTGTTCCTACATACTTTACGTGTATTTTTCCAGGGAGCGTATAAAAAGCCGCGTGAATTAAATTGGATGGTCGGTGTATTGTTGTTCTTCATCATGCTCGGCCTAGGCTTGACTGGTTATCTGCTTCCATGGGATAACAAAGCTTATTTCGCAACCCAGGTAACACTGGAAATAGCCGAGAAAGTACCGTTCATCGGTGAAGCCACCAAGACATTACTGGCAGGGGATCCAAACATAGTCGGTGCACAAACCTTGACCCGATTCTTTGCCATTCATGTATTTTTCCTGCCGGCTGCGTTATTCGCCCTGATGGCTGTCCACTTTATCTTGATCCGAAAGCAAGGTATTTCTGGACCACTGTAAGCAACGATGACATCGTAAAAAGGAGGGAAAGCTGTGCATAAAGGGAAAGGGATGAAGTTTGTCGGTGATTCTCGGATCACTGCTGAACGAAAGCCTAATATACCGAAGGACTATTCAGAGTATCCAGGGAGAACAGAAGCATTTTGGCCGAACTTCCTATTGAAAGAATGGTTGGTTGGGGCGGTATTTCTTGTTGGTTTCTTATGTCTGACTGCCGCTCATCCGGCGCCACTTGAAGGAATCGCCGATCCGACTGCTGCAGGTTATATACCATTGCCAGACTGGTATTTCTTATTTTTATACCAATTCTTGAAGTATGAATTTGCCAGTGGCCCATATTTTGTCATAGGGGCCATCGTAGCACCAGGTTTGGCTTTTGGCGGACTTTTGCTGGCGCCGTTCCTGGACAACAGGCCAGGAAGAAAAGTTTCCCAGCGTCCAATTGCCGTATCGCTGATGTTATTGGGTATGGCAAGTGTTTTCTGGCTTACTTATGAAGCTGCAGAGCACGTGAACTGGGAACAAAGAGCAGAGGAAAACACGCCTGAATTGCCAACGGAAGTGGAAATTGACGAAGATCATCCAGGTTATGAAGTTTATCAAAACAACAGCTGTATACAATGTCACGGCGAAAGCCTGGAAGGTGGGGCAGCAGCTCCTCCGTTAACAGACATTGACCATTCAGTAGATGAAATCAAAGATATAGCTCAAAACGGTATTGGAGATATGCCTCCTGGGCAATTCGAAGGTACCGATGAAGAATTGCAGCAATTGGCTGAGTTTATTGTCGAAGTCAATGAAAGTGGAGAATAAGTCAATTTACAAAACCCTCGCCGACATTTACAGGCGAGGGTTTTTTGAGGATGAAAGGGAGAAGAAATGTATAACTATTTATTAACCAATAAACCGTTTCTTTGGACACTGTTCGTCGTCAATATAATAGGTACGATTTACGGCTACTTTTGGTATGGAAGCCAATTGGCGGTTACACCTGCAATTTTTCTGCCATTTGTACCGGATAGTCCGACGGCAAGTCTGTTTTTTTGTATTTTTCTGGCGTTCTTCATAATTGGAAGGAATGCGCCGTATGTAGAAGCTTTGGCCATCATCACCTTATTCAAGTATGGTGTATGGGCAGTAATAATGAACCTGCTTACTTTGTACACAACTGGCGATTTGGTCTGGCAGGGGTATATGCTGATGGTTTCACATGGAGCGATGGCTGTTCAAGGTTTATTATATGCCCCTTTTTATAAAATAAAGCTGCGGCACCTCATGGTGGCAGCCATATGGACTTTACATAATGATATTATTGATTACGTCTTCGGCATGATGCCGGTTTACTCCTCGTTAACAGATTACATGAATGAAATCGGCTACTTTACTTTCTGGCTGAGCATTGTTTCGGTCGCTATTGCTTATTACTTAACCGTTCACAAGAAACGAAAAAGAAATCTTTACCAATGATAAGTTCACATGATCTCTGTTCGTTATCCAACAGGATTCACGAACCGACCTGTACCAGCATGGCCCCTTTTTCAGGGAGATAACTATTCGAGCACCTTGCACACACAGTACTAAGCTATGTTCGATTAGAAACATTATCTTTCTGGTCTAATCTTGTCCCCTTTCTCATACATTGAAAGAGGAATAGGTTAGAGAGGGGATCTCGATGAATAGGACAAGTTTTGCACGATTATTTCTTTGTTTTTTGCTGAGCGTCGGTACATTTTTATCAGGGAAGGCCGTCTTGGCACACCACCAGGATGTTCATTCCTCCATCTACCAGTATGTCCGCTTTGTACAGGAGGAAAGATATGAAGAGGCCGAAGCCTTGCTGCAGCACCATTCAGACGAATTCACCCAATATGCTTCCGAACATACCGACGCTGAAAAGGAAAAAATTGCTGCCGATGTTCTGCAACGAAACCTGCAAGCTGTCGCGGTCCCGGAGGAAAAAGGTTCGCAGCTGTATACCAATGCAATGTCATTGCTTCTTGTATATGATGCTTTAAAAAATGAACCGGAACCACTTTGGATGTCTTGGAAGCAGGAACTCCAAAATGAAATGGAACAACTGTCAACAAGGGACGAACAGGTTTCCTTACAAGATAAAAATCGTTTTACGACACATTGGAATATTATGGAGCCGGCATTAAAGCTGGCTGTCGAAGAGGATGAGTATATTCAGACGAGTGCAGCTATCCGGTATTTGCTTGCTTCGATGGACAGTCCCAAGGGGCAGGAGAACTTGATAAAAGCTGCTGATCAATTGCATAAAATAGAAACAGGAAATGATGACACATTGAAACGGAATTTAACTTTGATTTTCATGGTGGCTGCTGTCGGTGGTTTCATTATCATCACCCTTTCCTATGTAGCCTGGAAAAAGTATAAAGGGGAAAGAAAGAGCCAGGAGAACAAAAGAGAAAATAGTTGACTATTTGCTCATTTTTGACTAAAATTGACCTTAATGAAAGCAATGAAATTAAAACGATGGAGGAATGGGCATGTTCGCTTCTTTAGGCGGCTACTTAATTTATATTGCGCTTTTGATGATCATCCCTTTATGGGCTCAATCAAAAGTGAAAAGCACCTACAAAAAATACTCGCAAGTTGCAACTTCTTCCTATATGACAGGGGCACAGGTAGCCCGGAAAATATTAGATGACAACGGCATTTTCGATGTGCAGGTTGAGGAGACGCGCGGCACACTTTCCGATCACTATGATCCGAGGAAAAAAGTTGTCCGGTTGTCCACAGACAATTACCATGGTCATTCGATGGCTGCTTCTGCGATTGCAGCGCACGAAGTGGGGCATGCAATCCAGGATGCAGAGTCTTATGCGTTTCTCCGTTTCCGGCATTCACTGTTTCCGCTGGCCAATCTAGGTTCCAATTTGTCTTTTATCTTGATCATTGCCGGTGCGATTATGGGTATGATGAACCTTGTATTCGTAGGTATTGTGTTCATGTCGTTTGCTGTATTGTTCCAGCTGGTGACGCTTCCGGTCGAGTTCAATGCTTCGAGCCGGGCGATGGGGCAGCTGGTTTCCAGCGGCATCATCCGCAATAATGAAGAGCGGAAAACGAAGAAAGTGTTGAATGCTGCCGCTTTGACTTATGTGGCTGCTGCGATGGTTGCTGTGGCAGAGTTAATCCGCTTTATTTTGATGTTTGTAGTGTCAAATGAAGACTAAAAGATAAGACAAACATGGTCAGGGCCAAGAGCATAGCATAGTTAACAAGCTAAAACCGAACGGTGATTCGAACTAAGGATTCGAACTCGTTCGGTTTTTTTATGGAAATACCCTGAAGCATTCCCTTCTTTCTGTAGGGTTTCTTACGAGTTTGCCGAGCTCATGGCAGCCGGTCGGAAAGACAAAGCGGTTCATTGCTGTTCTCGAGATCAGTCTTGGAGCGGTTGTTTATTTTCGTCGAGCGTAAATCCCTCGCCGAGAACATCATGTACAGAAGTGACGGCTACAAATGCATGCGGGTCAACACTGTTGATGATATTTTGCAGTCGTACGATTTCATTTCTCCCCACCACACAATACAATACTTCACGGTTTTCTCCTGTATATCTGCCTTTACCTTGCAAGACCGTGACTCCTCTATCCATCCTGCGCATGATTTCTTCAGAAACTTCGTGGCTGTGATTGGATATGATGGTCGCACCTCTAGCCGCATACGCCCCTTCCTGGATGAAATCGATGACTCGAGCGGCTACATAGACAGCTACAAGCGTGTACATCCCTTCGACAAGCTCTAAATAAGCGATGATTGAAGTGGAGATGACAATGGCGTCGAATAGAAACATGGTTTTGCCCATACTCCATCCGGCATACTTGTGAACGATTCTGGCAATGATGTCGACCCCGCCTGTCGTTCCGCCGTATCGAAAAATGATACCAAGCCCGATTCCGATTGACACTCCGGCAAAAAGCGCAACCAGCGTCATGTCGGATTCCAAATGAAGATAAAATTGGTGGGCTTGAAAGATACTTAAAAACAAGGACACGGCCAACGTTCCTATAACTGTATAAATAAAAGTATTGCGGCTTAAAAATCGCCAGCCGACGATGAATGCCGGTACATTCAATACAATATTCATAATGGCGGGGTCCCATCCCCACAAGAAATAAAACAGCAAGGTTATACCGGTAAAACCACCTTCACCCAGTTCATTTTGCATATTAAAATGAACGATTCCGAAAGCAAATACAGCAGACCCGAACAGGATGAACAGTGTATTTTTTAATTTGATGCCGAAAAAACTCATTCCATCACCTCTTCTAATAGAATTACCTTAACCATTATAGACAATCCCCGACTAGGTAACAATCCTAACCGTTCCTGTATTAAAAATTTGTCAAACGACCTCCTTTTAGCTAACATATTAATTGATTGAACATAAAAAAGCCAAGCTCTCCTCCGCATGGGGTTGCAGTAAAAAGGAGTATCGGAGATGGATAACGAATTAAGATATACCACCGTCGACATGCAAAAAAGAGTGGATGATTACATAGGACAATTCAAAGAAGGATATTTTTCTCCATTGAGCCTGATGGCGAGGCTCACGGAAGAAGTCGGGGAACTGGCACGGGAAGTGAACCATCATCATGGAGAAAAACCGAAAAAAGCTTCTGAACAGGAAAAAACGATGGAAGACGAATTAGGTGACGTGTTATTTGTCGCCATATGCTTTGCCAATTCATTGGGTATCGATCTTTCCGAGGCATTTGAACGGTCGATGAGCAAAATAGAGACAAGAGACAAAAATCGTTGGACAAGAAAAGACGGAGAGGGGAACGATGATGAGTAAAACAAAGGTGATTGTAGCAGGACCACGCGGGAAAATGGGTAGTGAAGCGCTTCGCATGATTGCCAGACAGGATGACCTGGAACTTGCCGCTTGTCTTGATCGTAAGAACGACGGTATGCTCGTGAAGGATATAGATGGACTGCCTGCTTTTGATGCTCGTATTTATGAGAACGTGGAAGAGTGTTTCCGCGATGTGGAAGCAGATGTACTGGTGGACTTGACTACCCCTGAATACGGATACTTGCATACAAAGACGGCTTTGGAGCATGGCATCCGTCCGGTTGTCGGGACAACCGGTTTCACGGAGGACCAACTCGAAGAATTAACGAAATTGGCAGACGAAAAACAATTAGGAGCGGTCATCGCTCCAAACTTCGCATTGGGAGCTGTTTTGATGATGCAGTTTTCCAAATGGGCGGCGAAATATTTTCCCGACGTCGAAATCATCGAACGTCATCATGATAACAAGCTTGATGCCCCATCAGGCACAGCTGTAAAAACCGCCCGGTTGATTCAGGAAGTGAGGGAAAGCAAGCGGCAGGGCCACCAGGATGAAAAGGAAACCATCGATGGAGCAAGAGGGGCCGATGTCGATGGCATGAAAATCCACAGTGTCAGGCTGCCTGGACTCGTGGCACATCAGGAAGTCGTTTTCGGAGCTTCCGGCCAGAATTTGACCATTAAACATGATTCTTTCCACCGGGAATCCTTTATGTCGGGAGTGAAACTGGCGATTGATCATGTAATGAAACTGGATTTATTGGTTTACGGCTTGGAAAATTTACTGGAATGAGGGGATTAAGGTGAACATTGCTCTTATAGCACATGATAAGAAGAAATCAGACATGATAGAATTCACCATTGCTTATACACATATCTTGGAGAAACATCAGCTATACGCAACCGGAACAACCGGATCCAAAATAGCTGAAGCAACCAATATGGATATCCACCGTTTTCAATCAGGGCCACTTGGCGGTGATCAGCAAATCGGGGCGATGATTGCGCAAAATGACATGGATGTAGTCATTTTTTTTCGAGACCCGCTTACTGCGCAGCCGCATGAGCCTGATGTCAGTGCCTTGATGAGACTGTGCGATGTTTACCAAATTCCTTTGGCTACCAACCTCGGAGCAGCGGAAATTGTCGTACGGGCTTTGGAGCACGGGGATTTTCAGTGGAGAGAAATTGTCAAAGGAAAATAATAAGTTAAGGAAGTCAATCATGAAAAAAATCGGTATAACCTGTTATCCATCGGTTGGTGGATCAGGAGTCATTGCGACAGAATTGGGCAAACTGCTGGCAAAACAAGGGAACGAAATCCACTTTATCACTTCCAGTTTGCCGTTCCGCCTACAGGGAGTGGATTCCAATATCTATTTCCACGAAGTCGAATTGAATCACTACCCCGTTTTTCAATACCCGCCATATGACTTGGCGCTTGCCAATAAGATGGCAGAAGTTATCGATCAGGAAAAGCTTGACATTCTTCATGTTCACTATGCAATGCCGCATGCCGTTTGTGCCATATTGGCAAGGGATATCGCTGAGCATGATGTGAAAATCGTCACCACCTTGCATGGAACGGATATTACAGTATTGGGGATCGATAATAGTTTGACCAAGATGATCAAACACGGCATCGATCAATCCGATGCCGTTACAGCAGTTTCCCGGAGCCTTGTCGCCCAGACTAAAGAAATGCTTGGAGTGGAGAGAAATATAGAAGTAATCTACAACTTCATCGATGAACGAGAATATCATCAACGGGAAAATCAACGCCTAAGACAGGATTATGGCATCACTGATGAGGAAAAAGTCATCATCCATGTCTCTAATTTCAGGAAAGTTAAACGTGTAGCAGATGTGATCGCTGCCTTTCATGAAATCCAGGAAAAGGTGCCGGCGAAACTACTGCTTGTAGGCGATGGACCAGAATATTCCGAAATGTGCCAGTTAGTTAAGCGGCTTGGTATAGAAAATCGTGTCCTGTTCCTGGGACGACAGATAAACGTCAGTGATTTGTTTTCAATCGCCGATTTAAAGTTGCTTTTATCGGAAAAGGAAAGCTTCGGGCTGGTGCTCTTGGAAGCGATGGCCTGCGGTGTTCCTTGCATCGGAACCAATGTCGGCGGTATCCCGGAAGTCATCGAGCATGGGCGCACTGGTTTTATCACCGAGCTGGGTGACGTAAAGAGTGTAGCGGAACGAGCTGTCCAACTGCTCACGGACGGGGATTTGTGGCAGGTTTTTTCAGAAAAGGCCGTACAGTCGGCTCATGGACGGTTTCGCGCTGAAAAAATATTGGCAGCATATGAGCAAGTTTACGAAGGTGTGATGACAGGTGATCATAAATGATGTTTCCGGCATTTTCTAATGGAATGGATATATTGGAAAAACTAGAGCGGCATGGTCATTCTGCCTTCTTTGTCGGTGGAGCAGTTCGCGACTTTTTGATTGGTCGACCGGTCGGCGACATCGATATTACGACATCGGCAAAGCCGGAACAGGTAATGGAGATTTTTCCGAAAGTGATACCGGTTGGAATCGAACATGGAACTGTTATCGTGCGCCATGTCGGGGAGTCATTCGAAGTGACAACTTTTCGCGTAGAAGAAGGGTATTCTGATTTTCGCCACCCGGATGAAGTAGAATTCGTCGATGACTTGGAACAAGATCTCGCGCGCCGTGATTTCACGATGAACGCCATTGCCATGGATAGACGGGGGAAGGTGATTGATCCATACGATGGGGAAAACTCCATCAAGAACAAAGTGATTCGTACGGTCGGAGTCCCTGCGGAACGTTTTGCAGAAGATCCGCTTCGGATGCTGCGCGCGCTTCGTTTTGCCAGTCAGCTGGATTATCAATTAGATTCAGCGACATTTTTTGCATTAGCCGGTGGAGTGGAAATGATAAAGGAAATATCGATCGAGCGTATTGCCATGGAATTGGAGAAATTGTTTGCCGGTCCGTTTGTCAGCAACGGTATCGAGTTATTGAACAAGTCAAACCTTATCGATTGTCTGCCTGTATTTGAAGGAAATCAGCGTTTACAAGCATTTTTGTGGAATATAAAGGTGCCGTTTGGACAGTTGGCAGAGCTAATTTGCATGCTGGTATACTGGGAGAAGCGAATCACAATATCAGAATGGATCAAAGCATGGAAGCTATCCAATCGAACAAAAAAAGATGCTGAACACTTGTTAGAAGCGATTTCCTGCAGCAGTCAAAAACAAATCGATGCCTGGCTTGTTTATCGGTTGCCCAGCCATCTCTTAGACAGTTTTATCCGATTGCATACCAGCTATATATCACCGATAAGCCGGGAAGAAATCAACAAGCTGATCAATTCACTACCAATCAGGCACAAAAAAGACCTGTCCATTACAGGAGCAGATCTCATCGAATGGTTCCCAAAACGAGAAAAAGGCCCTTGGATCAATCAAGCGCTGACCACTTTGGAGAAAATGGTGGTAATCGGTGAGCTGCCAAATCAAAAAAAAGCATTGAAGGAGTGGTTGATACGTGAATACCACCCGCAATCAACTGATTGAACTTCTGAAAAGAAATAATCAGTCATTTATTTCTGGCCAGGAGCTTTCAGAAAATCTGGGGATTTCCCGCACAGCAGTATGGAAGCATATGAAAGAGTTGGAGAAAGAAGGATACCAAGTGCAGGCCATCCCCAGAAAAGGATATCGCATAAGCGGCCAGCCTGATAAGCTAAGTGCAAGTTCCGTGAAATGGGGGTTGAGGACCACATGGGCAGGAAAACAACTGTTTCATTATCCAGTTGTTGAATCCACTCAAGCAATCGGACATCAACTTGCCCAGAAAGGATCTGAAGAAGGTACAGTCATCCTTGCCGATGAACAAACAGCAGGTAAAGGAAGAATGGGCCGGAAGTGGCACTCAGCAAAAACGGAAGGAATTTGGATGAGTATGATCCTTCGTCCTCCAATCCTGCCTTACAAGGCACCGCAGATTACGTTGCTGACAGCAGTAGCCCTTGCTGAAACCATCGAGTCATTGACGAAATCCAAACCTGCAATAAAGTGGCCGAACGACATATTCTTTCAAGATCGCAAGGCTGCCGGAATTTTAACGGAAATGCAGGCCGAGCAAGATGAAATTCAATACATAGTTTTGGGGATAGGCATGAATGTCAATCAGTCAATAACCGACCTTCCTGAAGACATTCAGAAGACGGCGACATCACTAAAGCATGAGACTGGCACTGATTGGGATTTAGCTCCTATCATACAACAAATATTAGCTGCTTTTGAAATGCACTATGAAAATTATCTTCATCATGGTTTTAAAGCTGTAAAAGAGAAATGGGAACATTATGGCTATAAAATTGGTGATCAGGTAAGCGTATCTGCAAATAAGCAAAAGTATAAAGCAGAAATTATAGGGCTTGCAGAAGATGGCGCATTGAAGGTTCGCAAACCAGATGGTTGTGAAGAAAATCTGTATTCCGCAGAAATCCATTGGTGAAAAGGGGAAAACATAATGTTGACTGTTTCTCATTTGCAAAGCATGAAAGAAAAGGGCGAGAGAATAACAATGCTCACTGCTTATGACTACCCGTCCGCTAGGCTTGCGGAGCAGGCAGGTATTGACATGCTTCTTGTCGGAGATTCTTTGGGGATGGTCGTACTCGGTTATGCTTCTACTGTACAGGTTACCACCGACGATATGATACATCACGGTAAAGCGGTTGCCAGAGGGGCCCGTGATACTTTTTTAGTTGTGGATATGCCATTCATGTCTTATCACGTATCGTTAGAGGATTCGTTGAACAATGCTAAACATCTTTTCCAGGAGACAAATGCCCATGCATTGAAAATTGAAGGGGCTTCATCGGAAAACTTAAGGTTGATTGAAAGACTGACAGCAGCGGGAGTACCAGTGGTCGCCCATTTAGGATTGACTCCACAGTCTGTAAATGTGTTGGGAGGCTACCGGGTACAAGGAAAAGATCGGCACACAGCTCAAAAGATTTGGGAAGAGGCAAAAGCTGTAGAAATGAGCGGAGCAGTTGCCCTTGTCCTGGAATGTGTTCCGAAAGAGCTTGCGGAAACCATTACCGGTTCTTTATCCATTCCCACTATCGGGATTGGTGCAGGAAAAGCTTGTGATGGGCAAGTGCTTGTCTACCATGATGTACTTCAGTATGGTGTCGCTCGTTTGCCTAAATTCGTAAAAGCTTATATGGATGCTAATGAGGATATTACGGATTCATTGAAAAGGTACATCGAAGAGGTTAAATCATCCAGATTTCCAGACGATGATCATTCCTTCACCATGAACCAGGAGTTTTTGCCTGAAGTGAATCGGGAGGAAGAAAAGTAGATGGAAATAATCAGGTCAGTTAAGCAGCTCCGGCAACAAGCAGAGAAATTGCGGCAATCAGGCAAACGGATTGGTTTTGTGCCTACCATGGGGTATTTGCATGAAGGCCATCAGGCGCTGATGGAAAAAGCGAGAAACGAAAACGACATTTTGATCGTCAGTATTTTTGTCAATCCCTTGCAGTTTGGACCTGGCGAGGACTTTGACACATATCCGCGAAATCAGGAACGGGATGCACAAATTGCCAAAACCCAACACGTTGATATTTTATTTCTTCCAAGTACGGAAGAAATGTATCCGAAAGAACAGGCCATTACTATGCGGGTCGTCCGCAGAGCGGATGTATTGTGCGGAAAATCACGGGAAGGTCACTTTGATGGTGTTGTTGCAGTGCTTACGAAACTATTTCATCTTGCACAACCGCACCGCGTATACTTCGGCATGAAGGATGCCCAGCAAGTTGCAGTAGTCGATGCTTTGGTGAAAGACTTTAATTTTCCGCTCGATATCGTTCCGGTTTCGACAGTCAGAGAGGAAGACGGTTTGGCAAAAAGCAGCCGGAATGTCTATCTTTCCGATCAAGAACGACAGGAAGCAAAAGAAATATATCAAGCTCTGATGCACGGAAGGCAATTAATTGTTGACGGAACGAAAAATCCTGATACGATTGTAAAAGAGGTCGAAGATTTCATAAAAAAACGTACCCATGGTAAAATAGATTATGTGGAATTATTAACTTATCCGGAATTGACTCCAATGAATGTCGTGCAGCGGCAGGTGATTCTCGCAGCAGCTGTCCACTTTGAAAAGGCAAGGTTGATCGACAATTTGGTGCTTGACCAGAACGGTCTTCTATCCGAAGGGTTATAGGAGGAAAAAATATGTTACGTACCATGATGAAAGCGAAAATTCATCGTGCTCGTGTGACAGAGGCCAACCTGGATTATGTTGGCAGTGTTACCATTGATTCTGATATTCTCAAACGGGTGGGCATTTTGCCAAACGAGAAAGTGCAGATTGTAAATAACAACAATGGGGAACGCCTGGAAACGTATGTCATTCCCGGAGAACCGGGAAGTGGCGTCATCTGTCTGAATGGCGCGGCAGCACGGTTGGTGCAAAAAAATGATGTGGTAATCATTGTTTCTTATGCAATGGTTGCAGAAGAAGAGTTAGCAGATTTCTCTCCAAAAATTGCCTTGATGAATGAATATAACCAAATAGTAGAGCTTATAGAAGAAGAACCGCCGTTGACAGTCATCTGAACATTAAACGATGAAATGAATACCATAAGGGACATCCCTAGTTTGAAACTCTTATCAACGTGGTGTGTGATAAGGGTTTTTTTATCTTAGCAATATAAGTAGCCGGATGAAGCTGGTCCTTTTGTTCATCCAGCTTCAGCGCCTGCCCCCTTGAGGTCTTAAGAACAAACTCAGTGTGGCAAAAGCACCACACCGAATTTGTTCTTAAGCTTGTCGGAGGCCCATACGATGTGGGTCATGCAGGTGTCGCCACAGGAGGTGGCGAATTTAGCCTGTACACTTACAAACCTGCGTTTCGCTTTTGACCGTACATAGTAATTTGATAGTCATGGAGGTGAGAAAATGCAAACTTTTGCAGTAGTCGATTTGGAAACTACCGGTCACACACCATCTAAAGGGGATAAAATAATTGAAATTGGAATAGTGGTATTACAAAACGGAACGGTTGTTAAAGAGTTTTCCAGCTTGGTGAATCCAGGAACAACCATTCCCCCGTTCATCACCAATTTGACCGGTATACGGGATGAAGACGTAGAGGATGCTCCCGTGTTTCCTGATATAGTCGACGAGGTGATTACTTGTTTCGCGGATGCTTACGTAGTGGCCCATAATGTACCCTTCGACCTTGGCTTCCTTAATTATGAAATACAGACTGCTGGCAGGAAGGCTTTACAACACCCTGTGCTGGATACTGTCGAGCTTGCAAGGATTTTATTGCCGCAGGCTCCCGGATTTAAGTTAGGGCAGCTTTCTGAATATTTATCCTTAAGACATGCTGATCCGCACCGGGCGTTGTCCGACGCAGATGTAACGGCAAAATTGCTGTTATGTTTATTTGCCAGGTTGGAGTTGCTGCCACTTGAAACATTGACACAGCTGCAGTCCTTGGAAACAAGGCTGAAGAGTGATCTGTTCGCAATCCTTCAAGCGTATATGGATGCGGCCGCTTTTACCGAGCAAGAGAGAGAGGACCTTGAGATTTTCCGTGGGATTGCACTGAAGCAAATTCCCGACCGTGAAGCTTCCGAGGGGCAGCCCTTGCCAGCTTACGCAGATTTTTTGGACCTTATTTATGAACAAGGTGGAAAGCTGTCAGGTTTTATGGCAGGGTATGAAAAAAGACCAGGGCAGCGAGAAATGTCAGAGACGGTCTTCGATGCTTTTGAAAGCAAGCAACATGCATTGATAGAAGCGGAAACCGGCACGGGAAAGTCGATGGCTTATTTGCTGCCGGCAATTTATCAATCGTTGGCAAAAGGGCAGAGAGTCGTCATCAGTACGCACTTGACGCAACTGCAGTCCCAACTGCTTGAAAAAGAAATACCGCTGCTCCAAGCAATGGTGGAGTTACCTTTCCAGGCAGCGTTGATCAAAGGAAAGCAACATTACATAAGCCTTAGTAAATTTGAAAAAGAAATTTTTTCGGAACAGCAGGATAATTATGATATTACCCTTACGAAAGCAATCCTTCTAGTATGGCTGACCGAAACGGATACAGGAGATATCGATGAAGTCCAGCTGCCTTCAAGCGGAAAAAATTTTTTCCGCAGTATCTCTACAGAGTCAGAAGGGTATCTTGATCCCCGTTCGCCCTGGTTCAGCCGATCCTTTTACCAACGGGTGAGGAACAAGGTGCAACATGCCAATCTGGTCATTACCAACCATTCCTTGTTCTGTACCGATTTGACTAGTGATTTCCAATTGTTGCCTTCCTATAAAATGGCAATCATTGATGAAGCACATCATCTGGAAGCCACGGCCGCAAAACATTTTGGATTGAAATTGGACTATGTGGGTATTCAGCATTTATTCAATCGCATCGGAACCACGGATCCAGGCGATTGGTTTCACCGTGCTCTAGCCGCATCAGAGGAAATACCAGAGGCATCCGGAAATTGGGATGACTTGTGGCAGCAGTCTAAAGTGGAAGCGGATGAGTTATTTCGTTATGTTTTTCACTACGTTTTGGAACAAAACAGGCGAAATACTGCCCTGAATGATATTGGAAGGATGCAATTTCGATTTGATAAAGATAACGAGGATACCCAATCTTGGAATGCAATTAAGGAAATGGCTGGCAGGTTAAGCTTCTTGATCAGAGATCTGATCCATATATTGTCGCAAATCAAAAAAGCAGAAGGCGGAACGGAAACTGGTTCCCAAGCAACCGACTTGATGGACGAGGTGCAGAGCTTTATCGAATTGTTGCAAAATCTCATCGACGAACTGGAACATTTTTTCTTTTCTGCTGATCCTAATCAAGTGAAGTGGGCAGAAATCGAAGCACATGGAGCAAAAAATGCTGTTTATTTGTATAGCGAACCAGTAGAGGTGGCAAGTGCATTATTTGAAGATCTGTTTTCCAAAAAAGACAGTATTGTGCTCACCAGTGCAACTTTGAGCATGAATAAATCATTCAATTATATACGAGAAAGGTTGGGCCTGCCTTCTGAAACGACCATAGAGAAAAAAATACAATCTCCTTACCAATACAATCAACAGGTTCAGTTAATGGTACCGAACGATTTCCCTGATATGAAATATGGCAACCCAGAAGCGTATATTTTGGCCGTTTGTGAGGCTGTTTATTCTTTGGCCGAAATTTCGGAGGGAAGAATGCTTGTATTGTTCACTTCTTATGATATGCTCCGTAAAGCCCACCAGGTATTGAAGGAGCTTACAGAGGAAAAAGATTTCATCCTCATTGCACAAGGAATATCGAGTGGGAGCCGGGCGCGTTTGAAAAAGAATTTCCAGGCTTTCGAGCGGTCGATTCTGTTAGGAACCAGTTCCTTCTGGGAGGGAGTTGATATACCGGGAAGCGACCTGTCTTCTCTCGTGATTGTCCGTTTGCCTTTTCAGCCACCGGATCATCCAGTATACCAAGCTAAATCGGCACAGTTAAAAGAAACAGGAAAGAATCCGTTCATGGAGTTGGCGCTTCCCAATGCGGTTATCCGCTTTAAACAGGGATTTGGCCGCTTGATCAGATCCAGCACAGACCGAGGTATTGTCATGATTTGTGATGAACGGATAGTCAAAGCGAGATATGGAAAATATTTTACTGATTCTATTCCAGAAGTACCGATAACCTACGATTCCACTTCGAAGATAATTGAAAAAGCTGAAGCGTGGTTATGATATGAATCGTTTTTCTACATACCCTATAACTAGTTTAATCTAGGATAGGTGATGGAAAAGTGAAAAAGGTATCTTGTGCATTTTGTCTGTGGTTGATCTTTATTCTTTTGTTACCTTCGTTACAAGGTGAGGCGTTGGTCGACCTGAAGGATGGGGAAATATATTATGCGTTTTTCCATCTTCCAGATGGAGAAGCTACTTTGATAAAGGGTTTCAACGGGGCGATATTAATTAATACAGGTGCTCCTGCAAGCACAAGTGCTTTGTTTGAACAGCTCGAAGAATTGGAAGTCGAGGAAATCAATACAATCATTTTGACAAAACAGATGTCCGACTACTGTGGAAATACCGCCGAGCTGATTGATCGCTTCCATCCTGAAAAAATTGCATATTCCGGTAAATTGAGTAAGACATGCGGGAAGGAAGTAGAAGACAACAAAAGTGTGAAATGGGATTCCGATAAACTCGTCGATTTACCGATGGGTGGTTCATTGACTGTTCTGAAAGCAGAAGAATCTGGGGAAATGACCCTCGATATTGTTTATGGAAATATATCCATGCTTTATTTCAGTAACAGCTCGATAGAGGATGAAGATGAACTGTTGCAGCATGAACTGGATCCCCAGATCATCAAAATTGGCGATTATGCAAGTGGTAAGTCGCCGAGCGGTTATCTGTTGGAAAAAATCGATCCCCATATCGGTATCATTTTCAACAGCAAAGAGAAGCATCCGAACGAGGGATTGATGGAGCGTCTCAATGAATCGTGGATAGATGTGTACCAGCTTGACCAAGTCGGAACCACCATTATCCGTTTAAACGAGAGGGATTATGAAGTATTATCATGAATAAGCCATGCGGCATCCATCTGCCGCTTATGGATTAACCAATCAATCAAAAAAAGTGCGCTGCAAGCAGCGCACGATTGGTGTATGGGTTAGGGAATTTGGTTGAAAAAATACAAATCATTAAACAGCGATAAATTGTTCATTTAAATGAAGAAGGAATTTGTTTTTCAACTCTAACTATATTGTGGGTTAAATCGGCCCAGCTATGTGTTACAAATATTGATAGCAATGACAATTCTGCCTATGGTGAAGGAAACAAACAATTGTTGCGCACGCTGACTTCTCAACTTCTTCGTCATTTTATGCCAAACCGCTTCAAGAATGGACAAAAATAAGTTATGATGAGTAAGTGCACAATAACTGCAAAAACTTATGCACTATTCCCGGTGTTTTAGGGAATTGTGGAGGTGTGGCCAATGGATAAAAAAATTGAAACGCTGTCGACTGTGAAAATTGCGCATTCTGATGATTTATATAAAATAGTCGATAATTTGAACAGAACATTGAAAGAAGATGATTTAATGTTTGGATTAGCACTGGATGATGAAGATGATGGAAAAGCTATCTTTACCATTTACCGTACCTAATTGGGTAAAATGGGCAGTTGTTCTATTTATTTTAGTCTTTTGCATTGCTTTGGGATATAGCATTTATTTATATAACAGTATCCAGCAGGATAAGGAAGCAGGTTTTCAAGCTTCGGCGGAACGCGCAGTCGCCGAAACGGATCTCGAGCAAGCAGAAGATGTTTCCCGTTATCATGGTAAGGTACTTTATCATGTTGTAACAGGAACTACCGCTGATGGATCGGAGGCAATTGCCTATGTGCCAGCTGAACAGCAGGATGGCAAGATAGTATTGTTCCATTCAGAGGATTTAGTTTCTGAACAATCCATTCTCCAAGCATGGAATAATGACTGCTCAAGTTGTGAGCTTTTGGAAACGAATTTAGCTATCGAAAAAGGCCAGCCACTATTGGAACTAAAATACATAGATGACAGGGATCGATATGTATTGCATTATTATTCCCTGACAGATGGCAGTTCCGGAGACCATTTCAGGTTTAATCGATCCTGACCATTTTTCGGAAAGGTGATGTAAATGATGGATTTAGCAAACAGAGTTAAAACACTGACCCCTTCTTCGACCTTGGCGATTACTGCCAAAGCGAAAGAACTGAAAAATCAGGGTCATGATGTAATCGGGCTCGGCGCTGGGGAGCCGGACTTCAACACGCCTGAAAACATTTTGGATGCAGCGGAAAAAGCCATGCGGGAGGGTCATACGAAATACACACCATCTGGCGGGCTTCCGGCATTGAAAGAAGCAATTATAAATAAACTCAAGCAGGATCAGCAGTTGGAGTTTACGCCGGAAGAAATCATCGTGACCAACGGGGCAAAGCACGGACTCTATACTCTATTTCAAGTTCTTCTTAACCCAGGAGATGAAGTAATCATTCCTGCTCCTTATTGGGTCAGCTATCCAGAACAGGTCAAACTGGCACAAGGGAAACCGGTTGTCGTAGAATCCGAAGAAGCGAATCAGTTTAAAATAACTCCTGATCAATTGAAAAAGGCAATTACGGATAAAACAAAAGCGGTTATACTGAATTCGCCAAGCAATCCGACAGGTGTGATGTATACCTCAGAGGAACTTAATGCAATTGGTGACGTATGCCTCGATCATGACCTATTGATCGTGTCGGATGAAATTTATGAAAAATTGATTTATACAGAACAACACCATGTATCGATCGCGCAACTATCCGACGCGTTGAAAAAACAAACAATAATCATAAACGGCGTATCCAAATCCCATTCCATGACAGGCTGGAGAATCGGTTATGCAGCAGGCGACAGCAGAATCATCAAAGCCATGACCGGGTTGGCATCCCACTCGACATCCAATCCGAATTCCATCGCTCAATACGCTGCATTGGAAGCCTACCAAGGTTCTCAGGAAAAAGTGGAGGAAATGAGAAGGTCATTTCAAGAACGGCTGGAGACTCTTTATCAATTAATCACTGACATTCCAGGAATATCCTGTGTCAAACCCAAAGGCGCCTTCTATTTGTTCCCGAATGTACGCGAGGCTGTTGAAGCGAACGGTTTTTCCGATGTAGACGACTGGGTAGCGGCATTGCTTGAAGAGGAAAAGGTTGCGCTTGTTCCGGGTTCGGGTTTTGGCGCTCCAGAAAATATTCGTTTATCTTACGCTATTTCCTTACCACAATTGGAAGAAGCAGCCAATAGAATAAAACGATTTGTACAAAACCATCAATAATGTGTTCGGAGGTATTATATTTTGAAAACGACGATTTCACAAGTAGCAAAACATGTAGGAGAAGAAGTAACCATCGGTGCCTGGCTGGCCAACAAACGGTCCAGCGGCAAAATCGCTTTTTTGCAGCTCCGTGACGGCACTGGTTTTATTCAAGGAGTAGTCGTTAAAGCAGAAGTGGAGGAAGAAATTTTTCAGGCAGCGAAAAACATCACCCAGGAAACCTCCCTATACGTAACGGGAACAGTGGCAGAGGACACCCGCTCTCCGTTTGGCTATGAGTTGCAAGTAAATGGATTGGAAATCATTCATGAATCGACAGATTTTCCAATCACTCCCAAAGAACACGGCACGGAGTTTTTGATGGATCACCGCCATCTATGGCTGCGTTCCAAGAAGCAGCATGCCGTGATGAAAATCCGTAATGAAATTATTCGGTCTACCTATCAGTTCTTCAACGATCATGATTATGTAAAGATCGACCCGCCGATCCTGACTGGATCTTCTGCTGAAGGAACCACTGAATTGTTCCATACGAAGTATTTTGATGAAGAGGCCTATCTGTCTCAAAGTGGGCAATTGTACATGGAAGCCGCTGCAATGGCTTTTGGAAAGGTTTTTTCCTTTGGCCCGACTTTCCGAGCTGAAAAATCGAAAACTCGCCGCCATTTGATTGAATTCTGGATGATCGAGCCGGAAATGGCTTTTGTAGAACATGAAGAAAGCTTGGAAATCCAAGAACAGTATGTTAGCTTCATCGCACAAAGCGTATTGGAAAATTGTAAGCTTGAACTCGGTATTCTGGAAAGAGATACGGATAAATTGGCAAAAATCCAGGCTCCTTTTCCTCGAATTACCTATGATGAAGCGATTGATCTGTTGAAGGAAAAAGGCTTTGATGATATTGAATGGGGCGAAGACTTCGGTGCACCTCATGAAACGGCTATCGCTGAAAGTTTCGACAAGCCAGTTTTTATCACGCATTATCCGGCCGAAATCAAAGCATTTTATATGAAGCCTGATCCTGAACGTCCAGACGTGGTTCTTTGTGCAGACTTGATTGCACCTGAAGGATATGGGGAAGTGATTGGCGGTTCGCAAAGAATCGATGATTTGGCTCTGATGGAGCAGCGTTATCAGGAACATAATCTGACAGGGGATGCTTACCAATGGTATCTCGAATTAAGAAAGTACGGAAGCGTACCCCATTCCGGGTTTGGTCTTGGCTTGGAACGGACAGTGGCTTGGTTTGCCGGCGTTGAGCATGTAAGGGAGACTATCCCGTTCCCGCGTTTGCTCAACCGTCTATATCCATGATCCTCCCAAGCTGTGTTAATTTGTCAAAGATCCCTTGCCGCCTTCGGCGACAAGGGATTGTTATGTTTATAATTGGAAATTTCTCATTTTATCATCCATGCTATAATAGGTTAGAGGTGGTTTTCTGTGACAAGTGATTTCAACTATCAACAAATTGTGAAAGATCAAATGGTGATACCCTCGCTGCTATTAAAAAGGTACCATCAATTAAAGTTGTCTGAAACGGAAGTTATGGTTATTTTACATATCCATCGTTTTCAAATGGAAGGAAACAATTTTCCTACTCCTGAAGAGATTGCTCAATTTACGAGCGTTTCGTCTGAAGACTGTACGAAGATACTCCGTCAGTTGATCCGGAAGAATATTTTGTTGATTGAGCAGGAAGAGGATGATAAGCAGGTTTTAACTGAATGCTATTCTTTGGAGCCTTTATGGGTCACAATATATAAAGCGGATTATTCTGCATCGAAATCAAACCGTGAATCAGAACAGCAGCAAACCAATATTTTCATTTTATTTGAACAGGAGTTTGGCCGCCCATTGTCCCCTTTTGAAATCGAAACGGTCAACATATGGCTTGATGAAGAACAACAAACCCCGGCTTTGATCAAGGCAGCTTTAAGGGAAGCGGTGTTGATGGGAAAATTGAATTTCCGTTATATTGACCGGATTTTACGTGAGTGGAAAAAGAAAGGCATCAAATCGGTTGAACAGGCGAGAAATCAGAGCAGGCAATTCCACGTCAATCAAAATAATCAACAGGAACAACAGCAGCAAAAACGGGATGTATCGTTGTACTATAATTGGTTGGAGGAATAGGGGGATAGGAATGTTGAATAAGGCGCAAGTGAAACAATGTCTGGAGGCTTGGGAAAAAATGTTTCCCGACGCTGAATGCGAGCTTGTCCATGACAATCCTTTTGAATTGGTAATAGCGGTTGTTTTATCTGCTCAATGCACAGATGCATTAGTCAATAAAGTGACCAAGGACTTATTTAAAAAATATAAAACACCTGAAGATTATTTGGCTGTGTCACTGGAAGAATTGCAAGAAGATATTCGTTCCATCGGTTTATATCGCAACAAAGCAAAAAACATCCGCAAACTTTGCCAAATGCTGATAGATGAGTATGACGGGGAAGTCCCTTCGACCCAGGAAGAGCTTGTCAAGTTAGCTGGAGTGGGTAGGAAAACGGCAAATGTGGTCGCTTCTGTCGCATTTGACGAACCGGCCATTGCTGTGGACACCCATGTAGAAAGGGTATCGAAACGTCTGGGGATATGCCGATGGAAAGATTCTGTATTGGAAGTGGAAAAAACGTTGATGCGGAAGGTGCCAAAACAAGAATGGAGCCAAACCCACCATCGGATGATTTTTTTCGGAAGATACCATTGCAAGGCGAAAAGTCCAAACTGTCCGGAATGCCCGCTGCTGAATATTTGCAGGGAAGGACAAAAACGAATGAAAGCAAGGAACCTGGGTATTGAAGTTGATTAAAGAGGAATAAAAGAGGAGCTGTCTCATGTATGATTGATCACATGGACAGCTCCTTTGTCATAAACAGGCTTCTTTAAGGGAAAAAAGGGAATACGACGCCCTTTTCAATAAATTACTGGGGATTATAAATAAAAAATGGATTTATACCATGTATAAGACAAAGTTTTAATGGGATAGGGTCTAGGGCGTTGACAAAGAGGAGAGGGCGTGAAAAATTCCCGTACGGGACATTTGGCAGAGAACTGTTGTTAAAAAGTATTGGAACAGTGTTCTAAGGAGCCTATAACTAGGACTGGAATAAAATATGCGGGTAAAAGAAAAAATCATCAGCGTTTTAACTTAACGCTGATGATTTTTATTCTGTATAGCTTGAAAGTGTCAGGCTAAAATCTTATTACATGTCAGGCAATCTCTTCTTCTCGAAATGCGTGCACCGAATAACTAGATGCATTTTCGGAAGAAGAGGTATTGGCTTCGGGATCACCGGTATTTCCAGTATCCTCGCCATTTGAAGGAGGATTGTCATCATCCGGAGGATTATTGCCCTCATTACCCTCATTTCCATTTCCTCCGTTGTCATTTCCTTGATCGTCCTCGTTACCGTTACCGTTTCCGTTACCACCGCCATTATCGCCTTCATTACCGCCATTACCGTTATCACCCTGATTGTCGTCATTGCCATTTTCATTCCCATTGCCGGCATCAGGGTTCTCTTCGTCTTCAGGATTTTCTTGGTTCTGTTCTTCTTCTTGTTGTTCCTCTTCTTCTTCAGCTTCTTCATCCGGTACTTCTACTGTCACTGTGGCTGGATCGCTCGTATTTCCAGAGTCTTGATCACTGACAGCGGTGACTTCAATCGTATAAGAAGAGCCAAGGTCTACGCTGCTGATTTCCAGACTGGTTTCTTTCGTATCTGCCAAATCTTTCAAGGAGCCGCCATCTGTACCGGCCTTTACATTAAAGGTGACAGGGCGGTCGTCATCCTGATCGTAATCCCAAGTCACATCAATGGATTGACTTTCTTCGTTAAAGCTTGCTTTCAACCCGCTAACCGCGTCAATTCGATCAAACTTCTGAGAAGTCTTGCTTGGTTCGTTTCCTTTTACAAAAAGTTCGGTCACGATGTTCGATTGCGGTGTATATTCACTTGGCAGCTTGGCCGGATTGGATCCTTTTTCCACTTGTACCTCTACGACGGAATCTGGTTTGGTAAAATCAGCTGTCTCTATTCCATCTGACAAATAGGACATCGTTTCCCGGAAAAGATTTTGTGCGATCACCGTTTCTGAATGTCCGTTTAGTGTTTTCTTCTGATCATCGTATCCCGTCCATACAGCGATTGTATAATTGGTAGTATAACCGCTAAACCATGAATCCGGGCTTCCATCTTTTCCTTTCAGGTTCGTGGTACCGGTTTTTCCGGCCATCGGCAGACCAGAAACTTTTGCAGCTGTGCCGGTTCCGGAAGGATCGTTGACAACAGATTTTAACATGTCCGTGATCATATAAGCGGTATATTCATGCATGGCAGATTTTGGTTCTGGTTTTAGATCGACGGTACGTCCATCGCTATATGTCACTTTTGTAACCGAGTAGGGCTCATTGTAAATTCCTTTGTTCCCGAAAGCACTGTAAGCACCAGCCATCTGCAGGGTTGTGACCCCGGTGGAAGAACCACCAATGGCATCGGTTAATGCGATAGAATCTTCATGGAATTTTATTCCGAGACCTTCAGCAAATTCTTGTGCGCGCTCTGCGCCGACTTCCTCGAATGTTTTGACTGCAGGTACGTTCAGTGATTGGGCTAAAGCCGAACGGGCCGACATCCACCCTTTATGCTGTCCGTTCCAGTTGTCGATATAGGAGTCGGTCCCTGCAATAGGATAACGACCATCATCATTGATTTGGTGATAGGTGGACCATTGTTCGTATTCGATGGCCGGACCGTAATCGATGATCGGTTTGAAGGTAGAGCCAGCCTGACGATTTTCATTGTCGATGGCATAATTCCATCCTCCCTGTGTATCATCAAGGTTTCTACCTCCGCCGATTGCACGGATTGCTCCTGACGTGGTATCCAGAACGGTCATTCCTGCCCTGAATTCGTCGTTAGGATAACTGATGGGATTGCTGTCATCCTCGCTAAGCAAAAATTCAACATGTTTTTGGGCTTCGGGATCTAATGTGGTCTGTATTTCCAGACCATCACTATAGATATCTGCATCCAACTTTTCGCTCACTTCGTCCTGCACCTGCTGAATGAAAGCCTGGTATGGAGTTGACTCCTGACGGCTTTCCACAAGTAAGGATTCCACCGAAACCTCACTTGCTTCATCGGCTTCTTCCTGTGAGATTTTACCGTGTTGAACCATTAAACTTAAAACTGTGTTCATTCGTTCTTGGGTCAACTCCGGATTTCTCGTCGGGTCATATGCAGACGGACGTTGCGGCAGACCTGCCAAGACAGCAGCTTCCGGCAGGGTTAATTCACTTAAATCTTCCTTGCCAAAATAAAAGTCTGCTGCCTCGGCTACACCGTAGACATTTCCGTAATAAATTCGGTTTAAATACATTTCCAGAATTTCTTCTTTGGAATACTTTGCATCAAGGCGAAGGGCGAGCCATTGTTCCTGTACTTTCCGCTTCAATGTTTTTTCCGGAGTCAGAAATGCTCCCTTAATCACCTGTTGATCAATCGTACTTGCACCTTCAGCACCGAATCCTCCGGTGATATTTGCCAGTATGGCACCGGCGATTCTGCGGAAATCTATCCCTATATGATCAAAAAAACGGGAGTCTTCCGTAGCGGTAACCGCATCGACCAACAGAGGCGGAAGATCTTCATAGTCAATCTTCGTCCTTTTCTCTTCACCCAGATTGGCGAATTCTTCTCCATTGACATCCAGCAGCTTCGTTGAAGCCGGTACGGCCAGGCTATCTGCATCAAGTTTTGGGGCTGTTGCTATATAATAGGTGAATAAACCACCAATACCAATACCGATTAGTAACACGACGATTAAAATCGTTCTGACAATCTTTTTGAAAAGTGACTTCTTTTGTTTTTTCTGCTGTTTTAATTGCTTGCGTCTTGCTGAACGAGATTGGCTTGTATTTGCCATCACGCATCTTCCTCCGATCTAAAAATAAAGCTGGTCTAAGACATCTAAATAATCTACCTTTGCCTGAAACTTAAACGGGATAAGGTGACCAGCTTCTTTAATGTCTGAATAGGGAATGGACTTTCTCCCTCCATTATATTGACTTTCCCAGTAAGAGAAAAGTTTCATGGAAGGAAATAAAAAAGTTTCATCCAACATAGAAAAACGGACAATCAAAAAGCTTATCCCTCCGTGTTCATTAACCTGCTTCATATGTTTCACTTGATGATCATGCAGGTTGGAGAGGGGAAAAGACGTTTTGTTTTTTGTCTCTTTCGCTTCAAAATCAATATATTTTCCTTTATAAATTCCATTATAGTCCGTTGTCGATGCTTGCTTAAAATAAGCTTCCTTGATAGTCGCCGCACTACGTTTCGGATAATCCACCTTGACAATTTGAACAGGAGTCGGTTTTTTATGGATGACCGCTTTGTTCATCACGAGGTAATGTTCGTTCGTATCATTGATGTCTTCTTCTAGTGTCATCCCCCGGTTGCCAAAGGCTGGCTCTTGCAAGTTTTTTCCTGAAGTACGAAAAGATTTCTTCTTTCCGTTTGGGTAATTCATGTGTATTCCTCCCATACATGAGAGTATCATACCAGAAATTCACGGCAAATGAGAACCAAAAATCAAAAAAACAGTGACAAAGCACGTTATTTTTCCAGTTTTTGCACAAGCTATACCCGGAGGCGGTGAAAATGTGGAATGAACAGCAAGAGCTCGTGCAATACATTGATGCAATGACCAAAAGAGCCAATATGGACAATGTGTCAAGAACAAAAGCGTACCTTGCTTATTTTAATCGCCATCCAGAGATATCTTGGTCGTTTCTTGCAAGTATGGTGTCACGCAACGCAGGTTGGAATATCACCGATTTATATACACCTGTAATGGCCGGTTTACTGCCTAAAAGAACAAGAAAAAGGTTGTTTTCCACTTATGAACGGGCTAATTGGCTTATTTTTTCGGATGCTTACCCACAACTGCTTATCTACCAATTCTCTAAAGAACAAGGCGTTCCGTTATTCCATTTGTTGCAGCAATTTAATGTTTCGTTATATATGCGCCGTGAATGGCAGCGTTTTTGGGCCAATGATAACTGCGGCCGGTTAATGCAAGCGCAGATCATCAATGAACAAAATATCATCCAGCGTCCGGTTATCGAGCATCCTTACTATCAGAAAAATGTTTTCAGGAGACTTCCATTTTTACTGGAAGATTTTCTTCTGCTGAGCGCGGTATTGTTTCCGAAGCTTGAAGGGAATGTTATCGGTTCCTATGTGTATGATTTTTCTAATTTAAGCAAGCGGATTTTGCTGGGAAAAACGTTGGCCGCAAAGCTCTTCGATCCAAGTAATTTCTCGACTGTCCTGGAGTTTGCCAATACAGTCGAACCTACTGGCTCGAGAAGCGAATATGAAGATTTTCTGAAGATAAGCCAGCCTTCACTCCGAGCTCCTAATCTACGGGCGGTTTCCAATCCAATCAAGCACCAGGATACTATTCGAGTGGATTGGAGCGTAAATGGGGGTGTAAAGACAGAATGGCTGCATCCTCTAGAAGTGACAGAAAACGATAGAACTTTCGAACATTTTTATCGTAAGAGAAAAATGCTTGCCCGTATTTGGCAAGTCAAGCAGACCATTTGGGCATGAAAAAATCCGGGCAAGCATTCTTGGCCCGGATTTTTTCATGTTGTTACACAGATGGACGGTCGGGACCATCCAGCTTTTTGTTTTTGTACTCATCATGCTGCTTTTTTTCATTTTTATGATCTTTTTTCAACTGGTCTTTCGATTTATCGGTCATAACAATACCCTCCTTATTTGTATTGTTGTCAACCATATGCAAAACATACAGATTTCAGGGATAATTTGTCTTCTTGCTTCTAGTTTTGTCGGCAAGGCAGGGGACAGCAGGGTCCATGCAGAATGAATGCCGTAACAAGCCATAAAGGGGAGAGATGACAAGTGGATTTTTCCGGTAATGCAACTAACGCACAAAACGGGGTGTCAAAACAGGTATTTGAGAAGGCTTATGTAGAACTTTCCGACAGAGTGAGATTGATCGACCAGAAGCTTGCTACGAAAGCCGATGACGTCGTGCTCACCTTGGCACTATCCCATCGTCAGGAAATCGAAGAACTTCAAGGAGAGGTTGTAAATCTGCGAAAGGAAATTAAACAGTTGAAAAGCAAAAAAGAAGAACAAAGACTGAATCGGTATGTTGGCAGAAAAACGTCTATTTGGCACCAGATGTTTAAAAAAGTGCAATTCGCCCGCAAATAATGATACAGTAAGGTAAGAAAGGCGGGCGATACACAATGGAGTTAACCGCATTGACCAATCAACTTAAACAGGATTTAATTCCGTTGAAGCAGCGGTTTGAAGAGAGCGATAAACCAGAGAACAGAAGAGATAAGGAATTTTTTCTGTTTGTCAAAGAAGAAACAACTCCATTCTTCGAGATGGTAAAAGAATGGGAAGAAAAGGCTCTCCAATTCGTGAAAAATAAAGAAGTGACAGTACACCCACAACAAATCGCGTCTACAAGTGACAATCTGCAAATCATCTTATTGAACAGTTATTATATAGATACACCGAAAACGCGTTATATGGAAATGTATCAATCGATTCTTTTTGTTTTAGACCAGCTGCTTGCTGATATAAAAAGAATCGGTGACAGACCCGAATAGTGGGAGAATGGTTGCATGCAAACCTTTACAGAACCAGGTTTTTCTTTTATAATTATTTTCCCGCTAGAAGAAAGGGTGCAAAGTTGAATGGATGAAAACCAACTATTCGAGAAAGCGAAAGAAATTAGAAAAAGGGCTTATACGCCATATTCCAAATTCCCAGTGGGGGCTGCTTTGCTGACGAAGTCCGGTAAGGTTTACCAAGGCTGCAATATCGAAAATGCCGCTTATCCTGTTAGCCTTTGTGCTGAAAGGGTAGCTATTTTTAAAGCAATATCGGATGGTGTAACCGATTTCGCGGAAATGGCCGTTGTAGCTGATACAGGACGGCCCGTGTCGCCGTGTGGATCCTGTCGTCAGGTTATGAGCGAGTTCTTTGATAAAAACATGCCGATACATATCGGAAATCTGGAAGATGAGCGAAAAACGATGTCAATGGAGGAGTTGCTGCCTTTTTCGTTTGAATCCGCTGACCTGCCTGTAGAAGATGAATAAGTATGGAATCGACCCTGTTGCTGAACAGGGTTTCGTTTTTGTTGATGGCTGTTTCCTGAAAGCTTATTTTAATGTGCCAAGGAAAGAAATAACGCATTAACGGTAATTGGGAAGTTCCATTGCCCACTCAAAAAGTGTGTTAACCCCGCTACGGTAGCATACTTCGCTTTCCGCGGGCACGGCTTCAGCTAACTTGGTAAAGAAAACCGCTTTACCAAGTGGATCTTCAGCTCGTGCTGTTCCCGCAGGAGTCTGCGCATGCTACCTGCGCTAAGAAACATGCTGACTATCGCCTAGAGACTTTTTCTTTGAGAACCAATAAGCCATCTTAAAAACGTTTGTCAGGAAATGTCTACTTCTTTTCATAAAAGACAGTTGTAATTCCCGTCTTTTCTCCTGTTCTTGGACTTTCTGCTTGTTTTCCGAGCTATGTCTTTTGATGATACGGTACATGGAGTACCGAAAAATAAAAAATGTCTAGTACACGGGGTTATAAACAGGAAGCTGTTCCTAGCGAAGAAAATACCCGGAGACTCCAGCGGGAGGAAAGGCCTCGGTGAGATCCCGCAGAGCGTTAGCTCGAGGAAGCTCACCAGTAATGCGTTTCGTTGTAAGCAATAAATAAGAAAAAAACAACTGGTCGTTTGCCGGAATGACATTTATAACAAAATTTAGGTTTCTGTCTCAGACATGTCTTAGCCTCCTATCATAGATTATTAGTGAACCTAAACATAAAGAAAGGAGACTAAAAATGAGACATCATCACGGCCCGCATTGCGGCTGTCCGAAACAGATCGTGTACCCGACACAAGAGAATGTCGTGCATCATTGCACCGAGGAGACGGTCGAGCATATTCATCCATCCCATACGACCATCATGAACCATCACTTGGTGAAAAATCAGCATATTTATCCTCATTCCACATCTGTAGGCAACACTGTAGATAGTGTAGATCAATACGGAGGCTCTTTTAATGTGCCGCCTAACCAGGTAGCAGGTGCAGCGACACCTCCTGGAGGACCGGGCAATCAGGTAGCAGGTGCCATGAGTCCGGGACCAAACATGGGACCAGGATACCAACAACCTTTTGGCATGAAAGGTTGGAAGAAACCGAATAAGTGGTGCTGATTTAAAACGGAAGAGCCGGTTGCCGATTTCGGCCGGCTCTTTGTTTTTTCAATCACTCTTATACATAATTAAAAGGAGGTCAACATATGGATGTACTAGCCGTAACCGGTTATAAGCCAATGGAAATGAATATCTTTAAGCAGGACGATCCCAAAATCCATTTTATAAAAGCGGCCATTCAAAAAAAGATTGTCGGTTTTATCGAAGAAGGCTTGGAATGGGTGTTGATTTCCGGTCAAATGGGTGTGGAGATATGGACGGGAGAAGTCATTATCGATCTAAAAGATACATATGATGTAAAGCTTGGTATTTTCCCGCCGTTCGCAAACCAGGAAAGCCGCTGGCCAGAGCATATGCAGCAAACTTATCAGGAACTTCTCATGCTGGCCGATTTTCATCAGCCGATTTATGAAAGTGACTATAAAGGTCCTTTTCAATTTAAAGCAAAGAACAAATGGATGATTGACAAGAGTGATGGATGTCTGATTTTGTTGGATGAAGAATTCCCCGGAAGCAGTCGTTTTTTCCATGAAGAAGCCAAGAAAGCAAATGAACATCAGAATTATCCAATCTACACCATCACACCGATGGATTTAGACGACATTGTGCAGGAAATGCAAATGGAAGACCCGGATTACTGGTCTTGACCGACTGTTTTCAGCAGGACTCATTAATTTGAGGTACATACGTCAGTAAAAATTGACATTCGGTCAATGTTTTGAAAAAATAAGAGATAAGTTGTACGAGATATGAGGTGATATGGATGAGCTTAGATCGTATTCAATTGACAGGGAAAGATATATTGGAAAAGAATTTTAAAACTGCAATGCGCGGGTATAACCAGGAAGAAGTAGACGAATTTCTTGATGCCATCATTCAAGACTATGAAGCTTTTCAACAGGAATTAGATCGACTTCGCCAGGAAAACGACCGGTTGAAAAGACAATCCGACCAAACAAGGACCCGTACAGCAACTGCAGCAAGCAATCACCAGGTTAATTACGACATTTTGAAAAGGGTCTCCAATTTAGAAAAAGCTGTATTCGGAAAGAAATTCGCAGATGCTGACTCCTGATCTTTTGGCTATCATTACCAATGCGATGCCATAGCGAAATGTGTTATACTAAGCATTGTCGCATTGACTTGAAACAAAGATGATATTACAATAGATAAGCAATGAATGGATGTTTGAGTAATCGCTGCACATGAATATGTGTAGAGGAAAGTCCATGCTCACACAAGCTGCGATGCTTGTAGTGTTCGTGCTTGACGAATTCATAAGTCAAGGTAATCCTTTTGGGATTAACGGCAGGGAAGATACCTAAGTCGTTTGGATATGGTATTGCAACCTTGAAAGTGCCACAGTGACGTAGTCAGGCGGGAAACTGCTTGAGTGGAACGAGGTAAACCCCGCGAGTGAGCAACCCAAATATTGGTAGGGGCATTCTTTAGTAGGGAAACGAACCGAACGAGAGCCGGGCAGACGTCCGGAGATAGATGATTACTACTTGCGTACGAGGTTGACCGCCGTCTGCAGTACAATAGTACAGAACATGGCTTATAAAACATCCATTGGTCGTTGCTATAATCAGGATATAAGCAGCCCTTTCTAACAGGAGTCCAGCGTTAGAAAGGGCTTTTTGTTTACATAATTTTCAAAATAGGTACAGGAAAGGAATTCATTTATGAAGCAGCAAGTTACATTGATCGCTACAGCAGCAATGGGGTTGGAAGCAATAGTCGCCCAAGAAGTACGTGCGTTAGGGTACCAGGATACAACCGTTGAAAACGGGAGAGTGCTTTTTACGGCAGATGCAGCTGCTATTCCAAGGTGCAACCTCTGGCTGAGGACGGCTGACAGAATTAAGGTTTTAGTGGGACAGTTTGAGGCCAAAACGTTTGATGCCCTCTTCGAGCAGACAAAGGATCTTCCTTGGGAACAGTATATTCCCGAGGATGGAGAATTTCCGGTCATCGGCAAATCGGTGAAGTCCACGCTCTATAGTGTTTCCGATTGTCAGGCGATAGTGAAAAAGTCAGTTGCAGAACGTTTGAAGCAGAAGTATGGAGTTGCTTCCTGGCTGGAAGAAACCGGAGGATTTTATCGAATTGAAGTCGCTTTGCATAAAGACCAGGTAACATTGTCTATCGATGCTTCGGGTACCGGATTGCATAAACGTGGTTACCGGATAGGGCAGGGAGAGGCACCTTTAAAGGAAACTTTGGCAGCTGCATTAGTGAAGCTTACCAACTGGAAAGCAGATCAACCGTTCGTCGATCCTTTCTGTGGCTCTGGGACCATACCGATTGAGGCAGCCCTTATTGGACAGAATATAGCTCCCGGTTTCAATCGCGAATTTGCTTCGGAATCCTGGGAGCTTGTCGGAAACGTGCTGTGGGAAAGAGCGCATGAGGAAGCGGAGGACTTGGCTGACTACGATCAACCGCTGGATATCACCGGATCTGATATAGATCACCGGATGGTCGAAGTAGCGAAGGACAATGCGATGGAAGCGGGACTCGGGGACCTTGTCTCATGGAAACAAATGCAGGCGAAAGATTTTCATCCGCGGCAGTCGACCGGATACCTTGTCGGAAATCCGCCATACGGAGAACGGATCGGCGACAAAGCGGAAGTGGAAAAAATGTATCGAGATTTTGGCGAAGTCATGAAGCAGTTGCCCGGATGGAGTGTCTATATCCTTACTTCCAACGAACGTTTTGAAACCTTATATGGAAAAAAAGCTACAAAGAAAAGAAAATTGTTCAATGGTTATATCAAAACAGATTATTACCAATATTTTGGAGGTAAATAGGGGGAGATCGATTTGCCGGATTACAGACAATTAGAGAAAGATTTTTTAGAATTATTGAAAGAACAAAAAGCTTATCAAGAGGCTTTGGCGCTAATCCAATGGGATTTACGCACCAAGATCCCTCCCAAAGGCGTGGACCAACGTTCAGAAGTCATTGGTTTTCTTTCTCAAAAAGTGTTCCAAATTACTACCTCGGAAAAAATGAAGATGTACATCGATTCATTAAAAGGTAAGGCATCCAATCCTATCATCCAGCGTTCTCTGGAAGAGTGCGAAGAAGAGTACAACCGGAACCGAAAGATCCCTGAAGTCGAATTCAAAGAGTTTACGATGCTGCAGTCCAAATCGGAAACGTTATGGCAGGAAGCAAGGGAAAAAGGAGATTTTGCGCAGCTGCAGCCATATTTGGAGAAGCTGATCGAGTACAATAAGAAGTTTGCGGAATATTGGGGTTATGAAAAGAACCGCTATGATGCCTTGTTGCATGTTTATGAACCGGGCGTGACAACCGAACTTCTTGACGAAGTTTTTCCTGCCTTAAGAAGGTCACTGGCCGGATTGTTAAAGAAAATAACCGCATCAGAACGAAAGCCGGATTCGACCATTCTTCAGAAACATTTTCCAAAACAGGCTCAAGAAACATTCAGCCTGGAGATTCTGAAAAGGATGGGCTATGACTTTGCAGCCGGACGTCTTGATGAAACGATTCATCCATTTGCCATCGCCATCAATCCACGTGACGTCCGAGTAACGACCAGATATGATGAAAGTGACTTCCGCATGGCGATCTTCGGCACCATTCATGAAGGCGGCCATGCCCTGTATGAGCAAAATATTGATCAGGCAATGGCACAGACGCCACTTGCTGATGGCACTTCAATGGGAATACATGAGTCCCAGTCGCTATTTTGGGAAAATTTTGTGGCTAGGAGCGAAGCGTTCTGGGAAAACCATTATTCGTTATTCAAACACATAGCACCCGATGAATTTGACGATATTCCTTTCTCCGACTTTTACCGTGCAGTAAATGAAGTGAAACCTTCCCTGATTCGGATTGAAGCGGATGAGCTTACATATTGCCTTCACATTATGGTGCGCTATGAGTTAGAAAAAGCTTTAATCAATGATGAAATAGAAGTAAGAGATCTTCCAGAGCTTTGGAATCAGAAAATGGAAGATTACTTGGGAATCAGACCGCAATCCGACAGGGAAGGCGTACTTCAAGATATCCATTGGGCTGCAGGAGATTTTGGTTATTTCCCTTCTTATGCGCTGGGATATATGTATGCCGCACAATTTCATCAAAAGCTTGAAACAACGCTAGATGTAGAATCCGCTATCAAATCGGGAAATTTTGCAGCTATCAAAAACTGGCTTGGAGAGAATATTCATCAGTACGGGAAGTTGAAAAAACCGTTGGAGATTTTGCAAGATGTTACCGGTGAAGGCTTAAATCCGGAATTTCTTGTGGAACACTTGCAAAGCAAGTATGCAAGAATTTATCAATTTTGAAGAGGGTCTTTTATGATAAATCATGCCGTCCATCCATAATCCAACTCATTCATAATGGAGTAGGGAATATCGGTTGAGGCGGAGGAAGATGTACTAAAAAGGAAGATCACAAATGTGATCGGCACAAAAGCTTGGGAACCAAAGCAAAAACGGAACGAATTCTGAATGCTAATCGAATTCGTTCCGTTTTTTAATTGTTGTGTTCCTTAGATAGGCTTCTTATTATCCTGTTGTTTGAAGCGTGCTTCACATTAGTTATGGCAGGATTCACAAGAGATGCCGTTGTCCCGGTATCTTTTTAAGGACCACACGATGTGGGTCATACAGGCGTTGCCACAGGACGTGGCGGATTTAGCCTGTACTCCGTAAAAAAGCACATTCACTTTTCAAGGTGATAATACTTAACTTAAAGCATCTGCCATATTAGGAGCGAACATATCCTGCCCTTCATAAATCGAAGTGATTTGTTCTTGGAATTGATCCCACTTTTCTTGTGCTGCAGAAAAGTCGGGTTCAAGTGCAGATGTATCGATAGCAGTTTCCATTTCACTATAATAGTCACCAAGAGATGAGATAGCCTGCTGGTAGCTTTTTTTTACATCATCTGGAACGTCTGCTTCGAATTGATAGTCCTCCAATTCAGCCTGAGCATCTTTTGCAGCAGTCAAAGCTTCTTCAGCGGATGCTTCAATATCTTCGTCAGAAGCTTCCTCATCTTCTAAGTTGGCCTGATAGGCGTTGATTTTTTGTTGATAAGGACTGATGGTGCTTGTAAAATCCATCTGGGCACTAAGTAATTCTTTCTTTACCTCCGAATTGTCGGACGAATCATCCGATTGAGTATCCTCATCTTGCTGTTCAGCTGCGCTGTCGTCAGCTGTATCATCCTCGCTGTCAGATTGGGAGCAGCCTGCGATGGTTAATGCCGAAATAAGACCTAGTGATAGTAAAAACTTTTTCATTTGAAAACCCCCTGTTAAAATTGTTTGAATTCTTTGTGACAAATAGTAGTTTAGTACTGAATCGACAAAAAGTAAATAATTTGAAGAAATGTTTTAATTGTCTTAAAATTTAGATTTCTAATAAAGAAAAAGGAAATGTAATTTGCCCATTCTTTCACTTGTAAAGGAAATTAGCTGTCATACAGGTCTAGCAAAGGGATATGGCTTTGTCCTTCAGACCTGTACTAACAGTCAGGGTATGGTGCCGCTACATGTAGTCCAAAAGAAGCAGCGTAATTTTGATACCGGCATTATTACCCAGATATCCAAGTTACGGTCTATTTTTGCGTCGTCACAGTTGCCGGATGATGTTCAAATAATTTTTCACGTCTCACAGATTATCACCACGTTCTTCCCAAAACACAGCCAAGCACGAATTCACTACGGAAGAAATGGACCAAGTCATCAATAACAATAGGAAAAGTTCTTTTTTCTTGTCTAAGCTGCAACCAAACGAATGAAGAAGCGGAGTGGTGGCAAAATAATCAATACGTCTTCGGTCGGATCATGATATTCCGACTGCTTTGATTGAGGAGTTGCCGAAGGATGAACAGTTATGTTTCCGAATATTGGAGAGAACTTCTTTGAAGCGTATTGGGAAATTGGAAGAGTTGGCAGGCGTTGCGGTTTTTCTGACTGTAGCTGTAAGTGATTATATAATTGGGCAGACGTTGTTAGTGGATAAAGAAATGACCATCCATAAATTTTTAACCGATGCAGATAGGGGATAACCATTTTACGGAATACGGATACAGAAAACGTGTGTTCATTGGATTCTTTTGAGGGTAGATAGATACAGAAGGTAAAAATAAATAATAGAAGAGGTGCTTACATGTCAGTTATCGGGTCAGTCGGGACAAGCCTACCGCAGTTCGCCATGAACCAAAAGGAAATCCAAACATTGGTTGAACACATCTTTCCGCGTCCGGAAAGAGAATTAAAACGGCTGCTTCCTGTGTTTGAAAATGCGGCAGTGGAACAACGCCAGTTCGTGGTGCCGAAAACGTGGTTTACTGAACAGCACTCTTTTGTCGAGCGAAACCATGTTTATCAAGAAGAAGCGCTAAAACATAGTGTTTCTGCCATCGATGCTTGCTTGAATAGCGAGGATTTTTTAGGAAGGTCGATCCCTTATGAAGCAATCGATTCGATTTTTTTCGTATCCAGTACCGGTATCGCCACTCCATCACTAGATGCCCGTATTATCAACGAACGAGAATTCCGGGAAGATATCCGGCGTATCCCCTTGTGGGGACTTGGCTGCGCGGGAGGTGCCAGCGGTTTGGCGCGTGCCCACGAATGGCTTACTGCAAATCCTGCTTGTGTTGCACTTGTAGTAAGTGTAGAGTTATGCAGCCTGACATTTCAGAAAGATGATGACCGCAAAAGCAATTTCATCGGCACGGCTTTATTCGGGGATGGGATTGCCGCCGCCATATTAATAGGCGAAGATTCCCCATACCAGGCTTATCGGAAAAAGGCTGCCCCGCGGATAGTCAAAGTTGACTCGCGAATAAAGAAAGCGTCATTGGATGTAATGGGGTGGGAAATTGCCCACCATGGCTTTGAAGTGATTTTTGCCAAAAGCATTCCCCGGTTAGTCGACACATTCTGGAAGGACCACGTTTTTTCATTTTTAAAAAGGCAAAAAACCGAAGAAAGCGATTACGCATTCTATGTCGCGCATCCTGGCGGGAAAAAAGTTCTTCAATCCATAGAGGAAGTGCTCCAAATAAATGATAAGAAACTGTACTACTCTTATGAAGTATTAAAGCGTCATGGTAATATGTCTTCTGCAACAGTCCTCTATATTCTGAAAAAATGGATGGAGGAAGATATCGGGATTGGCGAAAGAAGTTTACTTTCTGCTTTAGGCCCTGGATTCAGCTCCGAATTGGTGGAATTGGTGTGGTCTTCATGAATTGGTGGATGGGAATCTTGTTCGTATTTTTGATACTGCAGCGTTTGATCGAGTTAGTAATAGCACGCAGCAACGAAAACTGGATGAAAAAGCAGGGTGCTATTGAATCTGGTGCAGGACATTACAAATGGTTTGTCTTGACCCACAGTTTGTTTTTCATCAGTTTATGGGCGGAAGCTGAATGGAAAGATTTATATGGACTTGGTCTGAACGTATCCCTTTTTGTTTTGTTCGTCTTAACTCAACTACTGCGCGTATGGTGCATTGCTTCGCTCGGAAGGTTTTGGAACACAAAAATAATCATTCTTCCCGGAGCAAGCCTTGTTAAAAAAGGTCCTTATCGCTTTATCAACCACCCTAATTATTTGGTCGTCTTGCTGGAACTGATTATCATACCGATGATGTTCCATACATATATTACTGCAATCGTGTTTCCGCTCTTCCATCTCTTATTGTTGCGCGTACGAATCCCTGAAGAGGAAAGAGCGCTGGACAAGCTGGAAGAAGGGCAGGATTAGACAACGGAACAAGTGTTCTGTATAATGAGCTTAACGAAACATGTTACACTGGGTAAGTGATTTTTTCAGGGAGCAACGTTAGCAGGAGTGATGAAAATGGCAAAGGAGTTAGAAAAAAGGCATCCGTTGGGATACTTTATAGAAGACTTATGGTCGCAAGGATTTAAATTGTCAGATAAAGACATTCACTTTATTTACTTAGGAAAAAACACGACCAATGCTCCGGATTGGATGACAATCAAAGCATTGAAAGTGACCTTGCAATTCCAGCTTCACTTTGATGGCAGCTTCTTTCTAAGCGTTTTGGAACTTTTGGCAGGTGAACGAGTTAAAACATACAGTCAAGCAGATCGGCTGCTTAGGGAAAAAGGATTTTCTGTAAATAAAGAAAACGTTGAGAAGCCGGGCTTTTAGAAGGGTCCGTCCGGAGAGATGTGCTTTTTGTACGATATGCTAATCATGTTGTCGTTTAAAACAGTTCGATGAACTTATCGGTTTTCGGTTGCATGGAGCACAATTGCCTTTTAATACAGTGACTTCCTTAGAATTTTATAACTAGAAGCTGCTTTAGATTTTCTCGTCCGATTGTGGAGGAGGATGGATAGCAATTGTAATAATTAGTACTGCGGGTGGAAAGAAAGCGCCTTTCGAGGGGGGGACAAGCCTTAAGGAGACAGGCTTGTTCCTTCTTATTTATGACATGAAATTCCTTGTCTCTTTAGTATTGAAGGCAACCGAGTCAGTAGTTTGTTTATGCACTTACTTTTCTGGAGTCTGCCTGTCTCTAATTAAGGTGGATAGCTTGGCGTGCCAGCTTGTCTGCATGTTTATTTTGCTTTTCGGGAATCCATTTAATAAAAAAGTGGGGGAAAGCTTCTACCTGATTTCTTATTTCTTGTAAGTACGGCAGGAAAGTTTGATTTTTTGTAAAATCTTTTTCAATTACGTCGACGACTAGCTTGGAATCTGAACGGAAGGAAAGTATCTCATCCCGGAAGTTGTCCCGGCATACTTCCAATCCCTTTATGACGGCTTGGAATTCAGCTTGGTGGTTGGACATGGAGCCTAGCGGGATTTTATATTCATAGGTTTTCTTGCCGTCTTTTATAAAAATACCTGCTCCGCTCAACCCCGGGTCGCCGCTTGCGGCTCCATCGGTATAAACTTCGATCAATTCTTTTCCTCCTTTCTGTAACAAAGAGGCACAGTTCCCCTTCTGGGTTTGCGCCTCTTTATTTCAAACTTTTTCTATATTCTCAAGCGCGTGGAAGCATCAGTTGAAAAGTTAATGCCCGACGCCACAGATACTGACTACAAAGAAAAAAGTCCGTGCCCAGCCTATTCTGCTTCCTCGACTGCATGATTGCCATGCATGCGTTTCGCCCAATATAAGAACGGTGTATCGATAGCTGCTACGATGAACTTGATTATATACGTAGTGAAGAAAATTTCCATCCATACCCCGATAGGATACTCGCCGAAAAAGGCAATTCCGCAAAAGACAGCACTGTCCAGCAGTTGACTGACCATCGTACTGCCGTTGTTACGCAGCCAAAGGTACCTTGAACCCGGGAAAAGGCGTTTCAGTTGTGCGTAAATCCATACATCGAAGTATTGACTGATTATATAAGCCGCTAAACTTCCGGCAGCAATTTTTGGAGCCAGACCGAAAAGGGTTTCCATCGCAGCTTGAGCGATGTCATCCACACCCGGCTTAAACAGTAGAGCCACCTGCATCATGATGGTCATGGCGATCAATGTGAAAAATCCCATCCAGACGGCTTTCTTCGCATCTCGTTTCCCATATTTTTCGTTCAGTATGTCGGTAGCCAGAAAGGCTGTCCCGTAAATGATATTGCCAAGTGTCGCCGTAAGGCCAAAGAGTTCGACCGTTTTGACGACTTGGATATTGGCTACTACGGTAGACATCCCGATCCAGACAAATAACCCGGGTTTTCCGAAAATACGATAAACAACAAGCAACATGCAAAAGTTTATCAGTGCGAATAAAATCCATAACAATTCGTTTTGCATCACTTATCCTCCTTAGTTTTGATAACGCGGGAGATTGCGAACCGCGTGCATAAAAGCAACAAAAATATATTATACTGCCAAGCGGACGATTATGCAATCGGCTTCTTACGATCCTGCAAAGGAGTCCGAGGAGTCTGGCACCCAAGTATGCAGGTAGTAAAAAAACGGTGATCGCCGGGATCACCGTTGGAATTATTAAAATTTATTGTTTTGTTACATTAGCAGCTTGAGGTCCGCGTTCGCCTTCGACAACTTCGAAAGTTACTTCTTGGCCTTCTTCTAATGTCTTGAAGCCTTCCTCTTGGATAGCAGAGTAATGGACAAACACGTCATTTCCATCCTCTAGCTGGATAAAACCATAACCTTTTTCTGCATTGAACCATTTTACTACACCATTTTGCATGTAAATTAATCCTCCTAAAAACCTGCACGTCAAACGTGGAAATTTTACAAAAAGATGGAATCCACCCCATGAAAATGAAGTAAGCAACATCTGTCAGGATAGCTCTCCCACCTTGTTTGCCTGAATCAAATATAGCGCATATTTTAAAACTAGTCAAGGAAATCAGGCATGGCGGACGCTGTTTGTCAAGGTACAATTTATCGACAATTCGCCTGACGGGGAGATGCTGTCCAGAATGGGTCGCGGTAGATAATAAACCGAATGTGTACTACCATAAATGTAACCAACTACAGCGGAGGGAGAAGAAAATGTCGATCAATATAGGAGTGACTGGATGGGGGGACCATGAATCGTTGTATCCCGATAAGATACATCAGCAGGATAAGCTTGCTGTGTATGCTTCCCATTTCCCGGTTGTAGAAGTAGACTCTGCATTTTATGCAATTCAGCCCCAGCGTAATTATCGCAAATGGGTGAAGGATACACCAGAAGGCTTCTCTTTTGTAATAAAAGCTTACCAGCGCATGACCGGTCACGACCGCCAACCAATAAGTGTTCAGGAAGCAAAGGAATTATTCGAGGGTTATCGGGAATCCATCGAGCCCGTAATTAATGCAGGCAAGCTGAATGCCTTGCTGTTTCAGTTTCCGCCTTGGTTCGATGTCAGCAAAGAACATATCGCCAAACTTCGGAAAATAAAAGAATTGCTGCCCGATTTGCCACTTGCGCTGGAGTTCCGAAATCGTTCCTGGTTTAGTGACAAGTATCGCGCAAACACCTTGAGTTTCATGCGAGAGGAAGGGTGGATACATACCATTTGCGATGAGCCGCAGGCCGGGGAAGCATCAGTACCGACCATTTTGGAACCGACTAATCCCGACAAAACCTTGATTCGTTTTCATGGGAGGAATGTCCATGGTTGGAACCGAAATGGGAGAAGCGACTGGCGTGCCGTCCGATTCTTGTATCGATACAACGAGCAAGAGCTGGCTGAATGGAAGCGGCATATTGAAAATCTCGCCGAAAAAACGAAGCAAATAACTGTACTGTTTAACAACAACTCTGGTGGGGATGCAGCCGATAATGCAAGGCAGCTGATTGAACTGTTGGGTATTAAATACGAACAATTAAATCCTCGTCAGCTTGACTTTTTTAACTTCTAGCGGAAGGGTGGGTATATGTGAATTCTGTACAGTTGCATCAAATTGAAACATATGTCTATGAAAAATTCTGCAAGGAGGGGACCGGCCATGATTATGCACACATGAGAAGGGTCGCCCTTATGGCATGTGAGCTTGCAGTTCTGGAAAATGCAGACAAACTGATTGCGGAAGCAGCTGGCTGGCTCCACGATATAACGGATGCCAAATTAACGTGCGACCAGGGAGCTGCCAAGCAGGAACTTGTCCAGTTTATACAGGATATTGGGATCAGGGAGGAAGAGTGGAGGGCGATTGACAAAGCTATCGCTGATGTTTCTTTTCGAGACGGCCATAAGCAACCAGAAACGCTGGAGGGAAAGATTGTCCAGGATGCAGACAGACTTGACGCAATCGGAGCAATTGGAATAGCCAGAGCTTTTGCTTTTGGGGGAGCGCGCGGCCGGCTGATCCATGAAGAAGGGAATGACCAGACAACCATCCAGCATTTTTATGAAAAATTATTGTTATTGAAGGATTTAATGAATACCGAGGCTGCAGCAAGGATTGCCGAGGAGCGCCATCGGTTCATGGAAGGATTTCTGCGTCAATTCTATCTGGAATGGGATGCCAGGCGTGGGCCCTTCTAAGCGACTATTATAGTAATGATATTATGATAATAAGAGAAAGGGAAGCGCCCCCTTCATGCTTAAGCAGAGCCTCGGAGCGGAAGTAACGGCCACACGGTGGATTGCCTTAAGCATGAAGGGCGCAGACGCTGTAGCTGGACAGCATCTAGTCGGGGTCCATCCTGCTTCTATTTTAAAAAAGACGGCTGTCAAGGTTGTATGTTTATACGTTTTGCGCCGAGATAACGAGGGTTCCAGTAGGGATTATCCATGTCACTTATTTCGACACCGCGTGATTCGCCGGCATGAATGAATTGATTGTCGCCGACATATATTCCCATGTGTGACGGCCCTTGTTTATACGTTTGAAAAAAAACAAAATCGCCTACCGAGGGAGAATCGACTGGTTTACTAACATTCCATAATTCATTGACGGTCCGCGGAAGTTTGATTCCATAAGTTTGATAAATATATTGAATCAAACCGCTGCAATCGAAACCGTCCGGGGATGTTCCTCCCCAGGCATACGGGGAGCCGACCAATTGCTTCGCAGTCTGAATGACGGCTGCAGGTTCGGCAGCTACTGATGGTTTTTTGGCCGGTTTAGGAATTGTTTCCTTCTGTTCTGCTGTATCCTTTCTCTCTGTAGCAGAATGAGCTGTTTGTTCGGGCTCTGGTTTGGCATGGGCCGGCAAAACTTCCTTTGCCGTTTCTTTCTCTTTAGCAAAAAATGCATCGATGGTGGTTTTGTCGATTCTTTCCTTAGGTGCCACTCCGTTATCTTTTTGGAAAGCAAGCAACGCTTGGGCTGTCATCGGACCGAAAATTCCATCCACTTCCATTTCATAGTAACCGAAGTAGTGAAGGGCATTTTGGATTTTTTTGATATCTTTGCCGGTTTCTCCAGGATAAAGGGCGGCGTCAATTTCTCTTAAAGGTGCCAGCTGTTCGTTTCTTTCTTCTACGATCAATTTCTCTACCGTCTGTTTGTCTGCTCTCCCTGAGACCATCAAATCATATTCTTTTTGAAATTTTTTCAGGGCATATTCGGTATATATACCGAAATCCCCGTCGATTGGCTGAGAAAAAAACGAGAGATTGGATAATTTATGCTGTAAAATTTTCACGGATTGATTATGCTGTCCATAATAGAGTGTATTGGATTCTTTTATCATTTCATTTTCTAAAACCGGATATGCGTCTACATAAAAGGCAAATGGCTGGGTCAGCACAAAACCATAAGACATTGAATGCTTGACGACATGTTGAACACTTGCTTCAGTAAGCATGCCAAAACCCCTTTCCGATTTGTGCTCTTAACAAGATGTATGTAGAATGGACGGGAATATGATTGTAATTCGTAATCGAAATACAATTGTAATATGTTAAAATAGAGTTACCACTTATGATGAAAGCATGATCGTCGGAGAGTGATCATCCTGATCACTAAATATGGGACGAATAAACCGACTTACAAAACCTGCTTTAGTCATTTTTATTTTTTTGATTTTTCCGTTTATCGATATCACCAGCCCATTTCACGGAATAACGCTAAACAAGGCGAACGGAAGTGATTATATCCGGATGCTTGAGAAGCTGGACAATTATGATTTGCTCGATGAAATCGTCGTTGTGCCAGAAAGCCCGGAGAATCCTGCTGCTGTGACAAGAATGGTGACAAGGCTCAATCATATTGATCGGAGTCTGCTGCAGCTTATGGCTGCACAGCAGGTAAAGGTTCGTTTGTTTGAAGGCCGGTTGACAGATGAACCGTTGCTTTACCATTTGAAATGGAAGCAACCGAGGGGATGGCGACAGGATACAACGTGGGAAGAAGTTCCGGGTGCCGGGGGAGGATGGCTCGTGTCTGCCAAAATAGGTGCCAGCCTGCCGGGGAATGGTCATGGGGCATTCAACTTGGAATTGCATGAAACAGGACACACCATTTATCGATTGCTGGGCACGGTGCCTCGACTGGCGGAGCAAATGGAGCAAAATTGGAAGGAAGAAGCAGCCAAGCTGTTTCCTGGTGACGATTATTTTCTTACATATCCTTCCGAATATTTTTCCGAAGTGTTTGCTTATTATTATGCAGGTAAAGCTTCAAAGCAGACGGTTTCGGAAAAAGCGCCGAAGACTTATCGTTTTTTTACTAGGTTAAAGCAATTGGATTCCTCTTCGATCCCACCATATTATTTCAATTGATGAAAGGAATTTGTTATAGATGAATAATGGAGAACTAGCTTATCTGGATTTATGTAAAACAGTGTTGGAAAAAGGGAACAAAAAACAGGACAGAACCAATACAGGGACTTTTTCGGTGTTTGGTCACCAAATGCGTTTTGATTTGAAGGAAGGCTTTCCTTTGCTTACGACAAAGCGCGTCCCCTTCCGCCTCATTGCCAGTGAACTTTTGTGGTTCATCAAAGGGGACACGAATATCCGTTACCTGTTGGAGCATAACAACAATATCTGGAATGAATGGGCTTTTAAAACATGGGTTGAAAGCGATGACTACCAGGGACCTGACATGAGGGATTTCGGGCATCGAAGTCAACAGGATGAACAATTCCGTGCCATATACAACGAGCAAATGGACTCTTTCAAACAAAAAATTTTAACAGATGATGCCTTTGCAGCGAAATATGGCGATTTAGGATCGGTTTATGGACGTCAGTGGCGTGCCTGGACAACCTCCAGAGGAGAAACGATTGATCAACTAAAACAAGTGATAGAAGCAATCAAAAACAACCCCGATTCCAGACGGCACATCGTGACGGCTTGGAACCCGGAGGATGTGCCCGGGAATATGGCGCTGCCTCCGTGTCACACTATGTTTCAATTTTATGTTGCGGACGGGAAACTGTCCTGCCAGCTTTATCAGCGAAGCGGCGACATCTTCTTAGGCGTGCCTTTCAATATCGCCAGTTATGCTCTCTTGACGCACTTGATTGCGTTTGAATGCGGGCTGGAAGCAGGAGAATTCATCCATACACTTGGTGATGCCCATATCTACAGCAATCATATCGAGCAAGTAAACACGCAATTGGCACGCACTCCTTACCAGTTCCCGGAACTAGAAATCAATCCGGAAGCGGGTTCCATTTTCGATGTAGAGATGGAAGACTTGCAAATAAAAAACTATGAGTCACATCCGCCGATAAAAGCACCAGTGGCGGTATAGAACGGGAGGAAGGACAGGATGATTTCACTTCTTTACGCTATGGACCGGAATCGAGTGATAGGATATCAAAACGATTTACCTTGGAGGCTGCCGAATGATTTGAAGTTTTTTAAACAGATGACCACCGGCAACACGATTATCATGGGGAGAAAAACGTTCACATCCATGGTCGGCCCCCTTCCTAACCGCGAAAATGTCATTTTGACAAAGGATCGAAGTTTTCAGGCGGATGGCTGCCTTATCCTTCACTCTGTTGAGGAAATTCTCACATGGAGTGAAAAAGAGCCTGAAATTGAACTATTTGTAATAGGCGGAAGCGAAATATTCCGTCAGATATTGCCCTTTGCCGACCGGATGTACATGACTTTCATAGACGAAACGTTTCCTGGAGACACCTTTTTTCCTGCGTATGACGAAAGGGACTGGAAACTGTCAAAAAAAGTGCAAGGGGAAAGAAATGAACGCAATCCATATGACTACTATTTCCTTCAGTTCGACCGGAATGAGCGTGACAAACAAGCTCCAATTGTATTTCAATCCGATAAAATGAAGTGAAATCGGCGTCGGTGGAGGACAGGCAGAGAAAAAAGTGGTAAGATGTACGTGAAAAGTTAAACGTATTGATTGGAGAAGAGATGACAGTCGCAAATAGGTTAATTTACAATGAGTAGGTGATGATAGATGTTGACGAGCATCGGCATACCCGGGTTGATTTTGATTTTGATCATCGTTTTGATCATTTTCGGACCGAAAAAACTTCCGGAAATAGGAAAAGCAACCGGGCAGACGTTAAAAGAATTCAAGAATTCCACCAAAGACTTAACCGAACCTTTCGAAGAAAATACAAAAAAAGATTCTTCAGACAACGGTGAGAGAAAATAAGAAATGGAGTGATTCCATATGTTCAGTAATATTGGTTTTCCAGGGCTAATACTCATTTTGGTAATTGCGCTGATCGTTTTCGGCCCTTCCAAACTTCCGGAAATCGGCAAGGCGGTGGGCAGCTCTTTGAGAGAATTCAAAAAAGCCACCAGGGATATCATCTCGGATGATGATCCTAAAAAAGTGGAAGAGAATCAAAAGTAGTAACTGATAAGGTATGAGTGCTTCTCTTTTTTCTGAAACCAGAAAATGGATAGGTGTAGAATCGCCGGTTTCCGTGCGATGAAGGTGTAGGGACAAGTTCCTTACATCTTCTTTTTGAGAAAGGGGGCTGTTTTTTGTCCGGTTCAGCTGGTTATGAAAAAGAAATGAATATGACAGATCATTTAACGGAACTACGCAAACGATTGATTTGGACAGCGGTGGTTTTTGTTGCTTTTTTTGTTGTCGGTTTTGTGTTCGTCCGTGATATTTACGGCTTTTTTGTCAAGGACCTTGATTTCACTTTGAATGTAATCAGTCCAGGGGAAATTATCTGGATATATTTCACCATGGCTTCGGTGGTGGCGGTCGTCGGCACGATTCCGTTTTTTTGCCTTCAAGCGTGGCTTTTTGTGCGTCCTGGACTTACGCCGAAAGAAAGAAAAGTTTCTTTATCTTATATACCGGCAACTTTTTTGTTGTTCATCGGCGGGCTCGCTTTCGGTTATTATGTATTTATTGATTTGATACTACCGTTTTTGTTGTCGCTAAACGAAGGAATGTTCAATGAGATATTCACAGTAGACAAATATTTTCGTTTTTTACTGCGGGTAACACTGCCATTTGCTGTTTTGTTCGAGATCCCGATTATTACGATGTTTTTGACCAGTCTCGGGATTTTGACGCCGGATTTTATGAGGAAGACGAGAAAATACGCATATTTGATCCTGGTTATTATCGGTACGATGATTTCGCCGCCTGATTTTGTTTTACAAATTGTCGTAGCGGTCCCACTAATTGTATTATATGAAATCAGCATTTTCCTTTCCGCTTTTACTTATCGCAAAAGGCAAAGGAAGCACGATGCATTCATGGACAACGAGGATCAATCCGATTAACGGGAATGGAGGTGACAGGATTGCGTTCCTTTTATCATTATATGATGCGGTACCGCGGCTCCGGACCGAAGACTGATGAACGCCGCCTGGCCGACTGGATGTTCGAGGCTCACGATTTTCCAAAACAATCTACCTCTTATGACGAAGTCAGCCGCTATTTAGAATGGAATATTCCGTTTACGGAAGCGACCCAAGTCTTCGACAGGCTATGGGAAGATTATTTGATCAATGAAGGTTGATTGTTACTAAAAGCCCTGCTAAACAGGGCTTTTTTTCGTCGACAAAAGCAAATTTTTCGCATGCCTGGCTGACAAGAACATGCTAAAATGACAACTATGGAGGGATACACGTGAAAATATTACATACCGCTGATTGGCATTTGGGTAAAATTGTGAATAGTGTGCATATGACAGAAGATCAAGCTTATATGCTTGATAGAATGATAGAGATGATACGAACAGAAAAACCGGACGTGGTGATTATTGCTGGAGATTTATATGACCGCTCCGTTCCACCCAAGGAAGCTGTCGAATTATTGAACAGGGTATTGACTACCATTATCACAGAGTTGAAAACACCTGTTTTGGCAGTGTCAGGCAATCATGACAGCCCAGATAGACTCGATTTCGGCAGCAGTATATTCCGTTCCCAGCAGTTGTTTATTGAAACGAAACTAAGAGGGGCATTAGATCCTGTTACCTTACAGGACGAACATGGTCCGATTCATTTTCATTTGATCCCTTATATAGAACCAGCCGATGCCCGGGATTATTTTCAAGATGATAGCATCCAAAGCCATCAGAAAGCGATGGAAGCGGTTGTTGACCACATTGAAAGCAGGCATGACATGGAAGAACGGCATGTGTTCATCGGACATGCCTTTTTAGCAGGCGGCATGGAGTCCGAATCGGAAGAACGGTTGTCCATGATTGGCGGAAGTCCCTATATCGATGCCGGTTTATTCAAAAAATTCGCTTATGTGGCGCTCGGTCACCTACATCAGCCTCAGCGGGTTACAGACGATAACATCCGCTATAGTGGATCATTGCTTAAATACTCTTTTTCCGAAGCAAATCAGAAAAAGTCGATCACTCTTTTGGAGATGGATAAAGAGGGAATCGTGGATAGACAGTACCTTCCACTCAAACCGAAAAGGGATATGCGGGTGGTGGAAGGCTATTTTGATGAACTAATGGAAGGAAACAAAGATTTTCCTGAAGAAGATTACCTGCATATCCGACTTTTGGATGATGGCCAGCTGGTCGATCCGATGGGTAAATTAAGAAAACGATATCCGAACATCCTCCGCCTGGAACGCCAGGTTTTGACATCTCAGATGCAGCTGAATGACTTGAACAAAATCCGTCAAAAACAAAAAATGTCCCACACGGAACTATTTGAATCGTTCTATCGGGAGATGAAAGGCGAAACTATACCGGATGCACGCAAGGAGCAAATGAATCACGTTGTCCAACTGTTGATGGATCAGGAAAGGGGGAAGTAACATGCGCGCAAAGAAATTATCGATGACAGCTTTTGGTCCTTATAAGGAAACTCAAATGATCGATTTTCAGGAGATTGGCAATGAATCGATATTTTTGATTACCGGCCCGACCGGAGCTGGGAAGACGACTATCTTCGATGCTATTTGTTATGCACTTTACGGGAGGGCGAGCGGTAATGATAGAGACCATGACTCCCTCCGCAGTCATTTTGCGGAAATCGATCAGCCAACCGAAGTAAGCTTTGAATTTGCTTTGAGGGGGAAAACGTATCAAGTAAATCGATTTCCAAAACAAAAGAAACGTAAAGAACGGGGAGACGGGTTCACAGAAGACCCCGCGAGAGCGGAATTATATGAAATAAATGATGGAAAGACAGTATTGGCGGCTTCAAAAATAAAAGATGTAAACGAAATGCTCGAAGAACAGCTGGGTTTGGATTATGAGCAATTCCGAAAAATGATCATGATTCCTCAAGGGGAATTTCGAAGGCTTATTTCTGAAAACAGTAAGGAACGAGAAGAAATTTTGCAAAAGATTTTTCATACGTACTTTTACGCACAAATCACCGAGGAATTGAAGAAACAATCCAAACAGCTGCGAGAGTCTATCGAACAGCTTGAAGAACGATTGGAACAGGAAGCTGTAAAAATACAGTGGAGGAAGAGTGAAACGGAAGAAGCAGACTCCGTTGAAATGATTTTGGAAAAATTAAGCGGCGAGATTCACGAAGCACGCGAGGACCTGAAAAGCGAAGAAGAACAGTTGGGCAAAGAAAAGAATGCATTGAATGCGGCTCAGGAGACGTATTACAAAGGGAAGCAGCTTTCGGAATTGTTTGCGGAATTTGATCAATTGAAAGAAACTTCAGCCAGGCTGAAAGACCTGCAATCTTCTATAACTAAAAAGCAAGAAAAACTCACATTGGCGGAAGCAGCAGCTAAAATCATCCCATTCGAAGAGCAGGTAAACAGGCGCAGAAAAGAATGGGAAAACCAAATTGCCAGACTGAACAATCAGAAAGCGAAAAAGGAAGAAACACAGGAATGGTTCCGATCAGTGGAAGCTGAATATGAAGCGGAGTTGGACAAAGAGAAAGAACGGAAACAACTGCAAGAACAATTGGATACGGCAAAAAAGCAATTGGAACAGGCTAAGCAGCTTGTCAAGCTTAAACAGGACGAAAAGCAAGCTGAGCAACAGAAACAAGCTGCAGAAACAAACATTAAGCGGATAATGGGCGACAGGGAAAAAATCCGCCACCAACTGGAAAAGTTGCAGGATCATGGACAACGGCATCATGAAAAAACAAAAAACTATTATCAAGCAGAGCAAAGAGCAAAAAAAGCAGAAGAACAAACTAAAAAGTTGGAGGACTTGCTCAAGCAATTTGAAAAGCTTCAAGAACTTCGCCACCAGTTTCAACAAGTCCACCGGAAATATAACGAAAAACAGGAATTCATTGAGCAGCTGCAAACAAAGATAAATGAACTCGAAGCAAAACAAGCGAACAATCAAGCGTTATTACTGGCGCAGCATTTGAAAGAAGGCTGCGCTTGTCCGGTATGCGGTTCGGAACGGCATCCTAATCCTGCGATAGGTAAAACAGAGGAGATTTCCGATCATACCTTGGAGGAAAAGAGAGAGCAACTTGAAACCGCTAAAAAGGAATTTGAAGATTGGCAGAAGTACTATATACAGGTGAAATCGGATGGACAAGCTCAAAGATCGTTAGTGGATCAGAACCATGCGGAATTCAAGGACACCATCGATACGCTGGAACAACAGGCAATCAAGACTCTTTTGACAAGCTGGAAGCAAACCGTTCTTGACGAGAAAAGCAAGATGGACCTTCTTCACAAAGAAATAGAGAAGATTGAACAAGCCAGTCGACAGTCGGAGAAATTGACAAAAAAACTCCGACAGCTGGAAGCAGAGATGGAAGAATTCAAACAGTCAAAAGAAAGCATCACAGAGTCATGGATGCGGATCAAAACGCAGGTAGAACAAGCTAAACAGCAACTCACAGAGGAAGACCAGGATCCCTCAGTCATTGAGGAGAAGGTGAACAACAGAGAGAAATACTTGTCAGAATGGCTGGAGAGATGGGAAAACATCCAAACCAGGTATCAAAATGGAAAAGAAAAGCTGCAAGAAATGAATACAATAATCGAGCAACAGCGTTTCTTTGCAAAAGATACGGAGCAAAAACTTGCTGCTGAACAAGCAGACTTAGAGGAAAAAATCGAGCACAGCCATTTTACTTCTTTGGAAGCCTATCAATCTGCCAGAATTACAGAGGACGACAGTTTAAAACTCCGGAAAGAAATCGAGGAATTCAACAAACAAAAACATACCGTCGAGGAACGTCTCCAAACCATCAACAAACAATTAGACGGGCAGGAAAAACCAGATATCGAAGAATTGGAAGCAACAGTCCGGGAGCGTTCGCAAAAGCTGGAGGAGGTCAATCAGAACATACAAAATTTGAAACTGACTTTGAAGGGATATGAACAAATAAGAAAGTCGATGCTTGAATTGCTGGAAGAAAAACAAATGAAAGCGAACCAATATTACGATATCGGAGAATTAGCTGACTTGGCCCGTGGGGAAAATCATTTACGTCTATCGTTTGAACGGTATGTATTGTCGGCATTTCTGGATGAAATTCTTTTACAGGCAAACATTCGTTTTGACCAAATGACGGACCATCGTTATCAATTGATTCGAAGTGATCAAATAGCCAAGCGGGGGGCACAAAGCGGATTGGATCTGGAAGTTCTCGATCACCACACAGGTTTGCAGCGCTCTGTCAAGACGTTATCCGGAGGAGAAGGATTCAAGGCGGCTCTCAGTCTGGCGCTTGGAATGGCAGATGTGGTTCAAGCCCATGCCGGAGGAGTACAGTTAGAAACATTATTTATTGATGAAGGATTTGGCACGCTTGATGAATTGTCACTGGAGCAAGCGATAGAATGCTTGAAGGGATTGCAACAAAGCAACCGATTGTTGGGTATCATTTCACACGTACCTCAGTTGAAAGAAGAAATACCGGTTAAATTGCAAATAACGCCCTCTCAAAAGGGTTCGAAAGCCTCCTTCCAGTTTGCTTGAATACCAGATTGCCAATAATTGCTCCTTAAATATCGAAAGAGGCTCATGATATAGTATAGGAAGAGGACCTAATAGCACAGATGCAATTTTGCCTGAAGGTGAGAAAAAACACTGTGGAGGCTCTGTTGCTTTTGCTATATAGATACACAGGAGGATTCGCATGAGAGTGATCACCGCTTCCACTTCAGAGCAACAGGAATATGTCCGTTCTCTGATGGATGAAATTTATAACCGAATATTGCCAGAATACTTTTCCAAAGGCTACATAGCCAAGTTGAAGAACTTTCAATTAATGGATATCCCCTCTTTGCAGGAATTATCATTGACGGAAATATTCGAAGTAACCACAGCTTTACAGACTATTATGTCCATTCTGGACACCCACTTACAGCGAGGGGCGGAGATAAAGGAATACGAGGACACATTCCAAAAAAATATCCGGATGCTTGACGGTTATCATATTAATTTTCCATTCAATCTACGTGATTTTTGTGATGAATCATCCTGAACAGCAAATTTTGCTTGTCAAGCAAACAACCATGACGTACCATGATAGGTAAATGATATCGGGAGGTGGGTGTTGAATGTCAATGCCTATGTCAATTGAATGGAAACTGCTGACTCACGGTAGAGAAAAACGTTTGCAGCACCAGCAAAATATGTTTGAAATCGAGTTTACAGGATATAAATTATTTCCCATAAACCAGACAATCGAGATTAAACGGCACCACGATTCCGATCAAATAGGAAGCGGGAAGATTGTCGAGATTTCCTGGAAAGAAGAACGGACGGTTTGCACGTATCAGCTGCTTTCTTTATATAGCGTCAATTAGCGACAACCGATTTGGAGAAAAAGAAGGGCGAGTGTCGTATACTGCGCTTGCCCGGGAAATAATGCAAAACGATAAAGGAGCGTTCCATGAAGTCTTCAGCGGCTTATGGAAGCTCTTTTTTTATATATGACAGCAATCCCCGGAATACTCGATTAATGCCTACACTTCTTTTAGGCATGTAACGTACAATAAAGCAAATCATTTTTTGAAAAGAGGGGTTTTTGTATGTTCAATCCAAACCAAGGACCATCGGGCATCGGTTCATTCCCTTTTTCCCAAGGAGTAAGGCCGCCGGGTGGATTTCCGCCAAATTTTCCAACTCCATTTCAGGGAGGAGGACCGGCCCCTGGAGGAGGGAGGGGATTGGCGGGTTTGTTGCAGCGTTTCACCCAGCCAGCTGCCGTCTCCCAGTTTCCGGCAGCTGCAGGGGGTTCGAAGTTGACCAGTACACTGGGGAACGTGCAGCAAGCCATAAAGATGGCGCAGTCAGCTATGCCCGTCATCCAACAATATGGTCCGATGGTGAAAAACATCCCGATGATGATCAATATGCTGAAGGCTTTCAATGAAGACGATGACAGCGAGGGTGATGAAGAAACGGGAAAATCTGCATCCCAAAGTGTTTCACCGGAAGAAGAAGAGGATAAAATAGAAATTGAACAAGAAAATTTATATAAAATAGAAGCGGCAGATAAACCAAAGAGAAAGGCGCCCCAAAAAACGCGCAGTACTCAATCGGGCAATTCCGTTCCCAAGCTATATATATAGATAAATGCAGACTGCTTGATTTTTCCGATGAAAAAGGAAAGAATAGTAACTATACACATTCATTCCTCAGAGCACTTCGGCTCAGAAAATGAAATGTGATCAAAAAACGGGAATGCAAAGGAATTGTTTCCGTTTTTCGTTTTAAAGGAGGTAACATAATGGCTGAAAAGGCAACTTTTGCTGGTGGCTGTTTTTGGTGTATGGTGGAACCGTTTGATGAACGGCCGGGAATCGAAAGAGTCGTTTCCGGCTATACCGGCGGAAGAACGGAAAACCCGACTTATGAAGAAGTTTGTTCGGATACGACAGGACATGTCGAAGCTGTACAAATTACTTTTGATCCGGATATTTTTTCTTACGAACGGCTATTGGACGTTTTTTGGCGGCAGATTGACCCCACTGACCCCGGCGGGCAGTTTAATGACAGGGGAGAATCTTACCAGACAGCCATTTTCTATCACAATGAAGAGCAAAAGCAATTAGCTGAAAAATCGAAACGACAACTGGAGCAAAGCGGTAAATTCTCTGAGCCGATAGTAACGAAGATTTTGCCGGCTGCGCCTTTCTATGAGGCGGAAGAGAAGCACCAAGATTATTATAAAAAGCAGTCTTTCCATTACAAATTGTATAAAAAAGGATCAGGCCGGCAAGATTTTATCGAGAAAACCTGGAAGCCTGAGAAGAACACAGAAGAACTTCGCCGTCAGCTGACACCGTTGCAGTACCATGTAACGCAGGAAAACGGTACGGAAACTCCGTTTCAAAATGAATATTTTGATAATGAGGAAGAAGGCATTTACGTGGATGTGGTATCCGGAGAACCCTTGTTTTCATCCAAAGACAAGTACGATGCGGGTTGCGGGTGGCCAAGCTTCACGAAGCCGATTGACAAACATCAAGTGAAAGAAAATACGGATACCTCTCATGGAATGATTCGTACGGAGATACGGAGCAGCCAGGCAGATTCTCACCTGGGCCATGTTTTTGAAGATGGACCAGAGGAAAAAGGCGGCATGCGTTATTGCATGAATTCAGCTGCTATGCGGTTTGTTCCTAAACAAAAGATGGAACAAGAAGGATATGGATATTTATCCTATTTGTTCAGCTAAGTAAAACCGTTCCGGAATAAGGATGTTTCCTGTTCCGGATTTTTTTCGTTTATCACGTTTTTCAATACCAGAAGTAGAGTTAGTGGAAAAGGTAGCTTGTGCTTGCAAAATATCCAGTGGAAGAAGGATGCAGGCATATGAATTTTCTTTGTCTGCCTGGCTCATCGGTACATATTCTCTGCCAGTTGGACAAGGCTCGATTTTAGGAAGGCAACGATTATAGATACACAGAAAGAAAGAAGGTCTCAAGATGGATACAGGTATTTTACTTGAGTATGGATGGACTTTGCTTGCGTTGATCGGCCTCGAGGGGCTGTTGGCTGCGGATAATGCTTTGGTGATGGCATTGATTGTCAAACATTTACCGGAAGAAAAACAAAGAAAAGCACTCCTCTATGGATTGGGAGGGGCCTTTGTTTTTCGATTCGGTTCTTTATTTTTCATTTCTTTTCTGATTGATATCTGGCAGGTTCAGGCTTTAGGTGCTTTATACTTGTTATTTATCTCGATAAATAATTTATTGAAAATCTTTTTTAAAAAAGAAGAGGCGGAAGGTGCCGTTGCAAAGCCAGCCAAGGGCTCTGGTTTTTGGACAACGGTTGTCAAAGTAGAGTTGGCGGACATCGCTTTTGCCGTGGATTCCATTTTGGCAGCCGTCGCATTGGCGACCACGCTCCCGCCGACTGCCATTCCGGCTATCGGAGGGATGGATGGTGCTCAGTTTGTTGTCATTCTTGCCGGCGGAATGATAGGTTTGATCCTGATCAGGATTGCCGCCTCTTATATCGTGAAGTTATTGAAGAAAAGACCAGGTCTGGAAGCAGCCGCCTATGTGATAGTCGGTTGGGTGGCTGTCAAGCTAGCGGTCCATACCCTGGCCCATCCTCAGTTAGCGATCATCCCGGCTGAATTTCCTGAAACGACTTTGTGGAAAACGATTTTCTGGGTGGTAATGGTGAGCATCGCATTGCTCGGTTGGTTTTGGAAACCTTCTGCCAATCAAGAAAGCAATCAAAAGTATTAAGCTGGAAAGCAGGTGGCTGGTATGGAGAATTTCTTGGTCCGATTATTTATCACATATTTCATTGGAATTGTCGGTGGATTTTTATTTAATTGGTTACATCTACCGCTGCCTTGGATTCTCGGTCCGGTTGCCAGCCTGCTCATCTTTAAACTTTTTCCTTTTGCAAGCACAGCAGCTTCGTTACGGCTGAGGAAAGTCAGTTTTTCTATTTTGGGTATCCAGATTGGTGCCACATTCACTGCTGCAACACTGTCTACTGTCGTTCCGTATCTCATTCCTTACACAGCCATGACTCTGCTCCTGATTGCTTTAAGCCTGGTTAGTGCTTATTTAATAACAAAATGGGTGAATTTAGATGTGACAACAAGTTTACTTGGCAGCATTCCAGGTGGTTTGTCGACTGTTTTAGCATTGAGTGACTCGTTCTATGGCAATACGGTGTTGGTCACCATTTTTCAAACCATTCGCCTAGTTGCTGTATTGTTCATCATCCCGTTCTCGGCTACCCATTTGTTTTTCCACCAAACACAACCTGCTGCACAAGGTGCAGTGGTGCAGCAGGCAGGTAATGGCCCGGCATGGACCATCATCCTTTTTATTGCTGCATTTTTGATCGGTTTCTTGCTGCAAAGGTGGGTGCCGGCATCGCTGGTTTTGATGCCGATGTTGATAACAGCTGCTTTGCAAATCAATGGTATCTCCTTATTCCTACTGCCGACTAGTGCTTATTTATTTGCACAGCTAACGATCGGCGTTTATCTCGGGGACTCGATTTCGGTCAAAGACCTGAAAACGGCTGGAAAGTATTGTGTTTATTTTTTCTGTCTCGCTATTTTGTTGATCATTACCTCGTTTATGTTCGGTTTCCTTTTTAGTTCTTTGACCAACTTGAATACTGCTACAGCAGTACTTAGCCTGGCGCCAGGCGGGTTAATCGAAATGGCTCTGACAGCGCAAGCAGTGAACGGTGATCCGTCGATTGTCAGCTCGCTGCAGATGATACGTCTGCTAACGATCGTGTTGGTGCTGCCATTTTTTCTGAAATGGCTGTTGAAAAAAATACATTCTTAATTGTCTCCATTTGCCAGGAGAAAGAAATATGATAAAATAATCTTGAATCCGAGATATTATCGGGTGATAATAATAATAATATGTAAACTATATTTTAATCAGTAAGCGAACCTAAGGAGGATGCAAATTGGAAATGAAACATTTTTACCGCGAAGGTACAAATCCAGAAGCCCCTGTGCTGTTACTGCTTCACGGAACAGGAGGAACAGAAAAAGACCTTGAACCAGTAGCGGATATGATAGATCCAGAAGCTTCTGTGTTAGGAGTGAAAGGAAACGTATCAGAGAATGGAATGGCACGTTTTTTCCGTCGATTGCGGGAAGGTGTATTTGATGAGGAAGATTTGGTTGCCCGTACTAATGAGCTTCATGTCTTCCTCGATGAAGCCGCTTCTGCTTACCACTTTGACAGAAATAATATCGTAGCTGTCGGTTATTCGAATGGTGCCAACATTGCCGGAAGCCTGTTGTTCCATCACCCTTCTTCCCTTGCCAGTGCTATCTTGTTCCATCCAATGGTTCCCATAAGAGGAATTGACCTTCCTTCTTTGACGGGAAACAGGGTGTTCATAGGTGCAGGTACAAACGATCCATTGATTGACAGCAAGGAAACCGAAGAGCTGGAGCAAATGCTAAAGAATGCTGGTGCACAGGTAACGGTTCACTGGGAAAGCATGGGACATCAATTATCTCAAAGAGAAGTGTTACAAGCAAAATCATGGTATAGTGAGGAGAGGTAGTAAATAACGATTTGGGAGGCAAGGCATTGTTGGCTGTCTCCTATGTCATCCGAACCTTCCAATCGTCGCAGGGGGATAGTATGATGGTTTATCACTTTCAAGGAATTGATCATGTACAGCTTGCAGCTCCTAATGGTAGCGAACAAAAGGCGAGAGAATTTTTTTCTGATTTGTTAGGAATGGAAGAAATCGAAAAACCTGAGGAGTTAAAGAAAAATGGCGGCGTCTGGTTTATGTGCGGGGACCACCAGCTCCACGTCGGCATCGAGGAGCCATTTGAACCAGCCAGAAAAGCACATCCTGCTTTTTATGTTGGGAATTTGGAAGGATTGAAAGCTGCGTTGAGAAGCAGACATATCGAAGTGGAAGACGATGATCGGCTTCCTGGATATAAGCGTTTTTATTTGGAAGATCCCTTTGGCAATCGCTTGGAGTTTTTGGAAAGGCTTAGTTGAAAATGATTTCGGATAGGGTTAGCAATGGAAACCGGCGAAGTTACTAAGTTTTTTACTTTGGAATCGAAAAATAAATTATGGGAAAATGCAAAATGGAAGGAAGGTGAGCGAAGTGATCCATAAAAACTGGGAAAATAATGTAACAGTGAAGCAAATTAAATGCATCCATAATGATGCAAAAAAATTCGTAGTAGATAAGACACTTACTCCAGGGAAAGTGTATGATGTAAAAAACGAAACAGAAGAATTTTATTTTATCATTGATAACACCAACAGAATCGGTGGATTCCATAAAGAATATTTTGAAGAAATGTAACCAAAAAACTAACCGTCATCGTACGGTTAGTTTTTTTGGTTGAATCTGCGTGAATTTACTTGTGGGCGAAAAAATTTCCGGATTTTTTTCCTTTCGGTATTTGTGAATAGAATGTATAATCTATGGCGAAAATGAACAGTAGCGCAGATCGAAAACTTCGATAATTCCATTTTGACCCTTGTTTTTAAAGAGAAGTTGTCTGATAATAGAGTTAATTCCCTTGGAGGAGATGGTTGGTTTGAAAAGACTGTTTATGATCCGTCATTGTAGCGCAGAAGGACAGCATAAAGATTCCCCCTTAACAAGGGACGGTGTGAAGCAAGCCCAGGTTGTTTCTGCATTCTTGCAAAACTATGGCTATCAACTGGACCGGATTATATCCAGCCCTTTTTTGCGGGCGGTCGAGAGTATCAAACCATATGCTGAGCGGCACAATTTATCCATCGAGATAGATGAAAGGCTGGAAGAACGATTGCTAAGTGAAGAACCAATCGATGATTGGCTCGACGTTTTAGAAGAATCATTTACAGATAGAGATTTCAGACTCCCTGGAGGAGAGTCGTCGAACGACGCCAGTTTACGGGCTGGTCAGTTGATCGATGAAATAATGGCGGATGATACATGCGAGAACATCGGTATTGTAACGCATGGGAATTTACTCGCTTTGCTGCTGAACAGCTATCAAGCGGATATCGGTTTCTCCCAATGGAAGGGGTTTACAAATCCGGATGTGTATCTAATTCAAAAAACGGGCGGAGAATATATAGTGGAGCGGATTTGGTCAGATGACGAGCCTGTTGTGAGTTAATCCTTTCCATTACCATCCATCACAGCCCCTTATCTAAGTCATAGGGGCTGTCGGCGCTTTATATCTATTTGATATGGACAAGCAATGCCGGTTTTATTCTCTCCTGTCATTTCCCCGAATAACACTCGTTGTCCGATAACTCTTCAAGATTTCTCCAAATAATTACCGTGTCAGCAATGTTTGTCGGTAAAGGTAGAAAAATGAAAAAAGATATAGTATACTCTAACAGAATGCTTTGTTGGTACTGTTTTGCCAAAAGCCTGTTTGGCATGCAATACTGTTAAGTATCCAATAATTTGGTATAATAAATAATCTAGTAAGGCGGTTAAGCGGTGCTGTGACCACCTATTTCTAGCAGAAGGCCGATTTTAAGAAGGAGGAGATAAACTTGGCATTTGTGATTACATCACCTTGTAAAACAGAAAAAGCTGGCGAATGCATGGAGGTTTGTCCAGTAGATTGTATAGAAGAAGGAAAAGATATGTTCTATATTGATCCCGACATTTGCATCGACTGTGGTGCATGTGAAGCGGTATGTCCGGTTGAAGCCATCTATATGGAGGATGAAGTTCCGGAAGAGGAAAATGAATATATCGCCCTGAACCGTAAATTTTTCCAGGAAAATTAACGTGTGATAAAAAAGAAAATGTTGTTTTTATACTTAAAAAAGCCGCTGTAGTTTTCAGCGGCTTTTTTGTTATGTTCAATTGATTCAGTAATGGACTTCAAATGAGCCATAGCCTTTATCCGTTTGAGACCTTTCGACGTCTAAATTTTCTACTTTTATAAAACGGTGAGGACCTTTCCTGATTGTTTCAATAAATTGGTCCACCTGTCTATCCGTTCCCTCTGCTTCCAACTCGACATCGCCGTTTGGCAGATTCCTTACCCAGCCTTTCACCCCGATTTCCATTGCTTTTTGTTGGGCAGTTGCCCGGAATCCAACACCTTGAACATTTCCTTTGGCAATCATATGTGCGTTTGTCACTTCATTCACCTCAAATTCCTATTTTGTTTTCCATTGCCTGAAGGCCGATAGACAAAACATATTCTCTTACATTATAACGAAGGCGTGTCAGCAGCCAAAATAAACGAAATGCGCTTGGAGGGGAAAAATAGTAGGTTTATTGATTGAAGCAGAAGGAAAAACACAAGGGAGCAGTATTACCAAGAGACAGAGGAGGAAAACTGGATGAAAGGCAAAAAGGCGGACTCACATACAATGCCCAATACAGAATCATACTGGCGGGACACAGTCCAAATCCCTTCTTTTCCGAAGTTGGAAGAGGATTTGGATGTGGATGTAGGAATAGTTGGGGGAGGCATTACAGGCATCCTTTCTGCCTATTTGCTGGCTGAAGAAGGCTATGCTGTAGCATTGCTGGAGGCCGAAAGTTTGTTAAACGGAACCACCGGTAATACGACTGCCAAAGTGACTGCACAGCACGGATTGATTTATGACGAATTGATAAAACGTTTCGATCCCGCAACCGCTTCTGCTTATTATCAGTTTAATATGCAAGCTATGGAATGGATCAAGCAAATCATCGAACAGAAGCAGATTTCATGCGATTTTTCTGAAGAAGACGCTTATCTGTTTACTAATTCCGGGGAAGGCGTCAAATTTCTCATGGATGAAAAAAATGCTTACAAGCAGCTGGGGATAAATCATGATTACCTCGAGAAGGTGCCATTGAATATACCTGTAAAAGCCGCATTGAGGATGGACCGGCAATATCAGTTCCACCCGCTGAAATTTCTAGCCAGACTCCTTGAAGACGTGCAAGCCCTCGGGGTCCAAATATTTGAAAATACGATGGCTACTGGAGTGGAGAATCTCGAATATCCAGCCATCCAGACAAGAGAAGGTCATCAGGTCCGCTGTCAAAAGATCGTGGAAGCTTCTCATTTTCCATTCACGGATGCAAGAGGAGGTTTTTCGACCAGACTATACCCGGAACGATCCTATGTCACAGCGGTGCGGACAAAAGCTGCATACCCTGGCGGAATGTATGCCAGTGTCGACTCACCAATGCGATCGATCCGCGCTGTTCCTAATCAAGATGGAATGTTGTGGTTAATCGGCGGAGAGTCCCATAAAACCGGGCAAGGGGGTGAAACGGAAAAGCGTTATAAATCACTGATCGACTATGCCCGGGAGCATTTTTCTGCTGAGGAAGTACCGTATTGCTGGTCCTCCCAGGATTTAACAACGCTGGACAAATTGCCTTATATCGGTCCGCTTTCTGCTACACAGCCGAATATTCTCGTGGTTACCGGTTTCCGGAAATGGGGAATGACGCTGGCAGCAGGAGCAGCCCTACTGATTACGGATATGGTAAGCGGTAAAAAGAACCGTTTTCAAAAAATGTTTGCCCCAGATCGTTTTCACCCTGCAACTCAGTTGAAAGCATTCGGTGAGTACAACGCCGACTCTCTGAAAGAATTGGTGAAAGGGAAGTTGGACAAAAATTCGACCGACATAGAAAATATCCCTGCCACTCAAGCGGGCATTGTTCGGATTAAAGGAGAACGCACTGGTGTTTATCGAGATCATAAAGGAACGGTTCATATGATAGACACCACTTGTACCCATTTGGGGTGTGAAGTGAATTGGAATCAAGCAGAAAAGACGTGGGACTGCCCCTGTCATGGTTCAAGATTTTCCGTAACAGGCGAAGTGCTGGAAGGTCCGGCTAAAAAGCCTTTAAAACAAAAAGACAACCGATAATTTGATCTATAGTATTGCTTTTCCACCTTTACCGGCTCCCGATAATGAAATATCTGACAAAAAAAGTATGGATTTTCTTGGTCTGGTAAATATAATGTAAAATATACAAAGTGTTTGAGAAATTCGTACTGATATAAAGGTTTATATTTCTCTTGCGTGCTGTTATGTTTTATAATGATGGTTAGTTGTGTAATGAAATTGTAACAGGAGGGGAACTATGAGAATTATAGTAGCTGGAGGAGACGGCTTTTGTGGTTGGCCGACTGCTTTATATCTTTCGAAACAAGGCCACGAAGTATCGATTGTTGATAACTTGGTGAGGAGAAAAATAGACGAAGAGTTACGCTCTAATTCCGTCACCCCGATTGCCACATTGGAACAACGGGTTGCAAAGTGGAAAGAGTTGACCGGGAAAGAAATAAAAACGTTTGTCGGTGACTTGAACCACTATGATTTTCTGGCGGAAGTATTTAAACAGACCAAACCGGATGCGTTTGTGCATTTTGCAGAACAACGCTCTGCTCCTTATTCCATGATAGATAGAGAGCATGCTGTTTACACACAATCGAACAACGTGATCGGCAATTTGAATGTTTTGTATGCTATAAAAGAGTTCGCACCGGAATGCCACTTGATTAAGCTTGGCACAATGGGAGAGTATGGCACGCCGAATATTGACATTGAAGAAGGGTATTTGGAAATCGAACACAATGGACGGAAAGACAAGCTTCCTTACCCTAAACAACCGGGTTCTTTCTATCATTTGTCAAAGGTACATGACAGCCATAACATCATGTTTGCCTGCAAAATTTGGGGTATTAGGGCTACTGACTTAAACCAGGGAGTAGTTTACGGTTTACATACAGATGAGACAGAAATGGATCCTGTACTCGCCAACCGGCTTGATTACGATGGCGTATATGGTACGGCGCTAAATCGCTTCATCATCCAAGCGGCGACCGGTCATGACTTAACCGTTTATGGAACCGGTGGACAAACCCGAGCTTTTTTGAATATTAAAGACACCGTGAGATGTGTGGAAATCGCTACTGAAACTCCTGCGGATAAGGGAGAATTCCGAGTGTTCAATCAATTCACGGAGTACTTCTCCGTGCAAGACTTGGCGGAAAAGGTTCAGAAAGTGGCTGGGGAAACCGGTTTGACACCGGAAATTTCCCATATTGATAATCCGCGGGTAGAAGCGGAGGAGCATTATTACCATGCTGTCAATACCAAGCTTCGTGATTTGGGATTAGAACCCAATTTACTGACAGATGAAGTTATCAAAGGAATTCTGACTGCGGCGCTTGATCACAAAGGCCGCGTGATAAAAGAAAACGTACTACCATCAATCTCTTGGAAATAGACAAAGGAGCTTCACCTTGAAAATAGCAATCATTACAGAAACCTTTTTACCATCCACTGATGGCGTGGTTACCAGGCTGACAGAGGCAATTAAATATCTTCGGAAACTGAACCACGAAGTAGTAGTGATAGCGCCTGATTTGGGAGTATACGAGTACAAAGGGGCGGTGGTGGAAGGAGTTAAAACCACCACTATGCCTTTTTATCGTTATCGTCCATTTTCACTGCCGCAAAAAAAGGTAAAAAGAATACTGGAAAAACACCAGCCAGATTTAGTACATGTTGTCAATCCTGCATTGGTGGGAGCTGCCGGAGTACACTATGCGGAAAAATTAGGTTTTCCATTAATTGCTTCTTACCACACACATGTACCGAAATATTTGGACTATTATAAATTGTACCGGCCTCTAAAGCCGATTTTTTGGAGTTATTTCAGGAAATTGCACAATAAAGCGGAGTTAAACCTGTGTACTTCGGTGACAATCCAAAAAGAGCTTCAGGAAAAAGAATTTTTCAACGTGCATGTGTGGAAGAGAGGGGTGGATATTGAAAAATACCATCCCGACCATTACAGTGAAGCAATGCGCAGTAGATTGACGAATAACCAAAAAGATAAGAAGTTGTTACTTTTTGTTGGACGACTGGCAATCGAAAAAGAAATCCATAAGTTAAAACCTTTACTCGAAACGCGAGAGGACGTCTGTCTGGCTATTGTGGGAGATGGTCCTGCCAGAGAAGAGCTGGAGCAGGTGTTCAAGGGAACAAATACATTGTTCACCGGCTTTATGCATGGTCAAGAACTATCAGAAGCTTTTGCCAGTGCAGATGCGTTCGTGTTTCCATCCATAACGGAAACGCTTGGATTGGTTATACTGGAATCCATGGCTTCAGGATTGCCGGTGATAGCTGCAGAAAGCGGCCCGACGATGGAGCAAATCGATCATGGCAGAACTGGTTTATTGTTTGAAAACGAGAATACAGACAGTATGATCCAAACACTAAATCATTTGGAAAAACCGGAAGAACTGAAGCAAATGAAAAGGAACGCCAGACTGGAAGCTGAAAAGTTCAGTTGGGAAAAGCCTTCTCAGCAATTGATGCAGTTCTATGAACAAACTCTGCAATTGCATCAAATCGGAACCATATCATTCAGGGAATCTCAGGAAGAAAATTTATAAGCGGTAATTGAATGCTCGACATGGATACCGAAAAATTTTCAATATCTCAATATCTCAAGAATACTTCGTTTTTGAGACTTGAGATATTGTTTCGAGTATAACTTCCTATAATATATGTTATGTAAACAAGAAACAAAAAAAGAAAAACTGAACATTATAAATAATGCTCGGTACTCTATCCTAACTATTGTTAAGTATATATATTCTGTAGTAAACGATGTCCTCTTTTAAGAAGTTGTTTTTACTTTTGATTTCCTGGATTTTATTTCGGAAAATGGAATCACTTTTCAACCAGTTATAATAAGTCGCTTTTACTATCCTAGTATAATGACAAGCTTGTTCAAGATTATTTGATTGTTGGTATTTGTCCAGAAATAATTGTTTTCTCTTTTTCACTGCTTGCTTGGTGTTTTTCTTGATTCTGTCCTGTAACACGCTAGAGTGTTTATATTCATTGGAAAACACCTGAAATTTTCTTTGTAAGAAAATTTCTCCTTCTCTTCTATAGATCCATTCAGCAAAAAGCTTGATCGTTTTCCTTCCTCTTAAATAGACTCTTGTATAATTGCTATAATAACGGATAGTAGTGTTCAGATTTTGTTTGGTTAGTATTTTTCTTAGCCTTTCCATAAATGCTATCGAACCTCCTACAAACACAACCTCGAATTGTTCGTAGTTTACGTAGCCATCCCCGTCAAAATAACCTCTAATAAAGTGATGCAGATACGGTTCTGGTATTTCGGGAAACTCCAATACAGCGGATTTATTCGGTCTGAATCCATGTAGCTCCATTAAGTCATGCTTCAATATTTTGCTGTTCAGATTCAAGACATATACACCGGTTTTGGCATTTTGATAAAGAGGTTGATTGGAGTTTATTTCTTTTTTTATCTTTTCCAAAATGTCGGGATCTTTTTGTGAAAAGCTTACTGTTTGGTTATCTTTCGGAAGATTTCCGTCTGCGGCGAAGAATCCTAAAATATAGGCCATATTATTTGACCAGGTTTTGAAATAATCTTCATTGAGCGTGTACTTCCGTTTCCAGCTCCCTCTTGGCCTAAGAGATACATCGTTCGCATGAAGAATTGTTCGGACATATCTTGGTGTAACATTGGCTGCTTTCCCTATCTCAGATGTGCTATATCCCTCTTTATACATGGCGACCATTTCTTTTACATCTAACAAACGTTTTCGTTTTTTCGACAACAAAATATCCCCCTTTTCGATGGTTTTCAAGCTTCAGAAATCGCTTTCAATTATGAAAAAGCAACACCTGCCCCCTCCTGCCTTGTCCACTGCAGCTGTATTGGTTTGCCTCTTTCGATTATACCGAACATAAGTTCTTATTTCCATAAAAAAACACCCTGTAACGGGTGCCTTTTGATTAGATGTTTTCGAAGAATAAGCGGATGACGTCGGCGCCTCCGATCACGGTGCCCAATGAACTTCCGATGTTGGCTAAAACGACAATCAGCAGTATTCTCGTGACTTTATTGTTCCAAAATCCTTTTACATGAAGTACATCTTCCGATAGCGTTTCAAAATCCCCCACTTTTGGCTTTCGTATAAGCGCCTGTACGAATCCTGCAAACCAGCCGGCGGCAATCAATGGATTCAATGAGGTGATCGGTGCAGCCACGAAAGCAGTCAAAACTGCAAGCGGATGGCCAAGCGCCAGGGCCGTACCCAAAGCAGAAAAGGACCCGTTCCATAATACCCAGCTAATGGTTTGCTGGGCGCCAGCAGAAGGATTAGCGTAGAAAGTATAAGCGATTAAGGCGATGATCAAGACGGGTATCATCCAGCCGATTAGTTTCGGAAGCTTCGACTTAGGCGGCTGCTTCCTTAGCTGGTTTAAATCATGCTCTTGGTGTATTTCCTTGGTTATGCCTGGAACATGAGCAGCTCCAAGAACCGCGACAATCTTTTTACCTGGTGCCTCTTTTATTTTTTGAGAAAGATATTGGTCACGTTCATCTATCAATGGCACCTTTAAACGCGGAAAATTTTCTGTAAAGTCATTGAGCATGGAATCGAGCATATCCTGCGACTTCATTTTCTCCAGCTCTTCCTCTGTAATGGATTCATTACTGAAAATACTATAGACAACCTGCATCATCAGTTTTGCCTTTCCCCAGAACCCCACACCATGCCAAATACGCGAGAAGGTTGTTTGTATATTTCTGTCTGCTAAAACAAGCTCTGCATCGATTTCTTTTGCCGATTCGATGCCCTGTATCATCTCCTGCCCGGCATTTATACCAAATTGCTTGGCCATACGCTTTTGAAAGGAAGAAATGGCCAAATTCATTAACAATAGAGTTGCTTTTTTCTCTTTTATGATATGGAATATATTGGTTTCCGTCCATTTACTGCCTTCGCTGATCGATTGATATCTTTGGTCATCAAGTTCGATGCAAACAGCATCAGGCCTCTCTGCTTCTATTACTTCTTTTACTTGTTCAGCACTGTGTTTCGAAACGTGTGCTGTACCGATCAAAATGATTTCTTTGTCGTTAACCTGGACTCTCGTGATATTTTGTTCTTCCATAAACTACCTTCCTTTACTTTCCCGCAATAGAAATGCTTAGTAACAGGTCGTCAATTAAAAATGTTACATGACTCTTTCTATTATAAACGTTTTTAAATAGAAGAAAAAGAAGATTCCTCCATCCTTTCCTGCTTACATAAAAAACATGCGAGACAAAATCCGTATTTCACCCCGCATGTTTTTTAGTTGGACAATCAGAATGGTCCCCAATTGATCATCACGCCTATTGTTAACATGATGACGGCAATGACCACCCAGGCAATAAACAAAGGAAAGATGAATTTCAACCACTTTGTCCATGGTACACCTGCCACTGCAAGACTGGCCATCAGAATCCCGGAAGTCGGGAAGATACTGTTCGTTAAACCATCTCCGAACTGAAAGGCCTGAACAGCGACCTGTCTCGTCACTCCCACCATATCTGCGAGCGGTGCAAGCATCGGCATGGAAATCATCGCCTGACCACTTCCGGAGTTTACTAAAAAGTTAAGAAAGGCGCTGGAAATGAACATGCCTATCGCAGCCAATACGGAAGGAAGGCTTTCCAAGGGAACGGACAATGCAAGGACGATTGTGTCTAGTACTTGTCCCTCTTCAAGTACGACAATGACTGCTCTAGCCAACCCGACAACCAATGCTCCGTAGACCAACTTTTGCGTCCCTTGTAAGAAAGTAATGGCGATTGTATTGTAATGCATGCCCGCAATGACTCCTGAAACAATGCCGATAAGCACGAAGAATGCAGCCATATGATTGATGGTCCATCCCATTTCTATCGATGCATATACAAAGAATGCTAACCCCAATCCTACAAAACTTAAGAGGAATTTGTGACGAAGCGTGAATTCCTCTGTCAAGGTTTGAACTTCTTCGTCGTCTTGATAGATTCCCACGATACTTTTTGTAGGATCTTTCATTATTTTCTTCGCATACCGCCATGTGTACCAGATGGTAAGGGATAAAATGACAACAAACACAACGATTCGGAACAAGGCTCCTGAAAACATCGGTAAATCGGCTATGTTTTGGGCAATGCCCACTGTATAAGGATTGATGAACCCGACATTGAAACCAGCAAAGTTGGCACCGAATGTGATAGCCACTGCGATGATTGGATCAAGCTTGAGGGTTCTTGCAATAATCACCCCGATTGCTACGAAAGCGATGACCGCATTAGCCACCGCCCCTACTGCACCCCCGACAGCGAATAAAGTGGAAACAATGGCAATCATCCAAAATTCCCTTCCTCGAGTGAGACGGACTGCGCTATTGATCGCGCCGCGCAAAGCACCGGAACGTTCAATAATTTCAAATGCCCCTCCGGTGAATAAAACCATGAATATAATATCAGCTGATTGAACCATCCCCATCTGAATTGCGGTGAAAATATCCATCGGGCTCAGCCAGGAGCTGTCTGTCTGGGTGTATGTATCTGGAATGACTCTTGTTACACCTTCCACTGTTTCCCTTTCAAAAGTTCCGGATGGAACCAGATATGTAGCAAGTACACCAGCTAATAAGACCAAAAACAAAATCACATAAGTATCTGGCATTTCCCATCGCTTTCTCTCGTTGTTTATTGCTTTCTCCTTTTCGCCTTTTGATAATGCCATTAACCATTTAACCCCCATGTTGTTTATTTAAATTGAGAAGGTGATAGCCTGCTCTCAATTTTTTCCGCTGTCTTCTAAAAAATTAGAATATTTTCATTTTTGCATATATATTAACTTAGCATACAATCAAGCAAAAAGAAAATCAATTTCGCTTGGCGTTTCATGGATTTCATGTAATCTGAAAAAGTCCTTTCAAATCTAGAAGAGATTTTAAAGTTTGTTGTTGATTCTCACGAATCGCTTATCGCGGAATCAACAGAGGGTAAACGAAAAAGAAGTGATTTTCTTTGAAAGTCTGGGATCAATGACGTCATCTTCTGATGCTATTTCAAGAAAATATTTGAAGGACATGTCGACCTGAGCTCGTTCCACGAGATCTACGTCTGACAACGTATAGATGGTTTTTAGAAGGAGGTATTTGAACATACGAATGGGATAAACTGCGTTTCGCCCATTATCATGACATTATTAGCTTACTTCCGTCGTAAACGTTGTCCTCTACAGGAAGGGTGTTATAAACGATTGAAGCGAAGAATAGCGAATGGAAACACAGACACGGATATGAGGTCGCCTCATATCCGTGTCTCGAAGGCATGCGCATGCATGGTGAGATGACGATATTCAGTCTTTTTATTAGCACGTACTCTATTTAGAAAAAGTTTTATTCTTTACGCTCTATCCAATATGGGCGGGATCTCATCTGGATCTACTAATATTTCTATGACAGAAGGTCCATTTGTATATTCCAAAGATTGCTCGAATGCATCCTTCATTTCTCCTATCGTCCTGCACTGGAAGGATCGGGCGCCGAATGAAGCCGTGTATTCTTTTATATCCACCCCTTGGTTATACACAGCCCCTACACTATACCCAAGCATTTTCGTCATCCCTTTCTCAACCATGTCCAGTCGCCCATTGTTTAAAACGATGAACAATACAGGTAACCTTTGATCTACCGCCATAGCTATTTCTGCTCCATGCATGAATACACATCCGTCTCCCGTTAGACAAGCGACTGTATTGGCAGGTTGAGCCAGCTTCGCTCCGATAGCATATCCTATAGCATGGCCCATCGCCCCAAAGACATCATCAAAATAGAAAGTGCCAGGACGTTCTAAACAGAGGTGTTTAATAGCATAGAAAGAATGGCTCCCATCGTCACCAAACAGGATGGTATCATCAGGTAAAAGGCCCCGCATCGTTTTTATCGCTTCTTTTGCTGATACATAACTTGACGAGTGAGAAATTTCTACGGGCATTTTTTCTTCATGAGGGAATCCAGCATCGACTTCATATGATTGAGGCTTGATCGATAAATGGAAAGTATCCATCAATCTTTTTAATCCGGTGATGTTCTCCTTGATATCACCAATCACCGGAAGGGTAGGTATAGGTAGAGACTTTTCTATGAACTGGTTATCAATATCGAACTGAATGACATGTGACGGAAAGATTGCTTCTGACATCCCTGCTATTGACATATCCGAAAGTTTGCTGCCTATGACAACCATTTCGTCAATCCCGGTTTGCAAATAATCTTTGGTTGATTCATTGCCACCTAGTCCGTAGGAGCCGAGTGATAACGGGTGGTTTGTCGGAAACGTTCCCTTGCCGCCAGGAGTGGTCATCACCGGGATGTTCCAGGTTTCCGCCAACCATCTGATTTCTTCATAAGCACGGGAACGATGGACACCTTTACCGAGAAATAACACTGCCTTTTCCGCTCTGTTCAACCTTTCGACTAAATGGTGAAGGTTGTTGGAAAGAACATCACTCCGCCCATCTGGAAGTAGAAAGGAAAACGGGTTAGTGGCTGTATCCCATATATCCATTGGAATGGACAAATGAACTGGACCTTTCTTCCCCTTTAGGGCTGATTCCACGGCATGTTTAAGCATTATCTCCAAATGCCTGGCTCTCTCTACTTTTGCATTGAATAATGTCACTGATTCAAACATTTTCAGCAAGTCAGTCCCGAAAATAGAAGAATCCTGCCCCACCGGCTTTCCTATCAGATCTGTGGGGGGCTGAGCCGTAAGAAATAAAACCGGTGCATGATATGCTTTCGCTTGAGCCGCTGCAGTCAATAAATTGGTGCCACCAGGGCCTGAAGTGGCAACGGCGATTCCCAGTTTCTCACTGAGCAAAGCGTAACCAGCGGCAGCAAATCCAGCTCCTGACTCGTGTCTTGATAATACAAAAGGCAGGTTTTGTTTTTCGCATTCGGCCAATAAAGGGACAAGCGGTTTACCGGGGATTCCGAATACATATTGAATCCCCCAATCTTTCATGTTCTTCACTAACAAAGAAGCTGCTGATTCAGTCATCCTCTTTTTTCCTCCTCATCCCGTTTTGTAACGGCAAAATTAAATGGATGCTGGTACCTTGTCCTTTGGAGGACTCTACGTTTATGGATCCATTATGTGCTTTTACAATGTCGAAACAAATCGGGATTCCCATACCTAATCCGCTTTCTTTTGTTGTAAAAAAGGGAGTCCCCAAATTTTCGACCTCTGCGGGAGTCATGCCTTTCCCTTCATCCCGGATGGTAATTTGAAATTGCTTTTCTTCTTTATAAACCTGCAGCTCTACAAATACCGATCCACCCTCCGGCATGGCTTCAACAGCATTTTTTATAAAATTGATCAACACTTGCTTGATTTGCGACTTATCTATTGGTACAAACAGTTCATTTTCCACTGAGGAGGCAAATTCAATTTGAACTTTACTGAGCCGGGCGTTGCTGTTCATCAGTTCTATGGTATTTCTGATTAATTGAACGACATCGCTGTTTGTTTTTTGTAACTTGGTAGGCTTGCCTAGAAGGACAAATTGATTGACCAGTGTTTTCATTCTTTCGAGTTCATCCGTAATAATTTGTAAATATTTATTGTGTTCATTATTTTCCTTTAAGAGCTGCACCAGACCGATGATGCTTGAAAGAGGATTTCGTATTTCGTGAGCAAAGCCTGCTCCGAGCTTTCCTACTGCAGACAGTTTCTCCGATTGTATGACTTGTTTTTGCAGTTCGTGATAGCTGGTCATATCTCTAAATTGAGCAAATGCACCAGTTAATTGCTGGAAGCTGTCATATAATGGAAGAACATCCACTAAACATATTCTTTCAAGCTCTTTTTGGTGATCGATTAAAGTTGTTTCGGTATTTTCTATTTTTTCTTGCTTCTGTAATGCCCTCATTACATACTCACTTAATCCAGTAATGCTGTCTATCCCCTGATGGATTGCCTCCCCCTTGGGTATTCCCAGTATTTCTTCTGCTCCTGGATTGTACTCGAGTATTCCTCCACTCTCATCGGTCATGATAATGCCAAGAGGGGCTGAGTTGATCAATACTTGATTAAGCAAGTACAGCTTATGATTTTGCTCTTGCAAACGGATTTCTCCTTCAATGGTATCCACAGCAGAAGACAATAATCCTAAGTGAAATTGATTAGCATAGTCCACCAAGGTCATAATCGAAACAGTACCTGCCAGCTGATTACTGTCTGAGTATGAAAAAGGAGCAGAGTAGCATGCGACTCCCGCAAGACATTCATGAAAATGATCATTTCCTATGAGACCGATCGGTTCTCCATGTTTTAAAGCAAGTGATACAGAATTAGTCCCTACATCCGTTTCACTAAAACGGACTCCTATTGTAATTCCTAAAGAATCGACCATTTGCTTGATGCCTGTATCACCAAAAATCTCCAGTACATAGCCCTCGGCGTCAGTTGTGACAATAAGAGTCGGCACCCCGTCCATATATTCAATAAGCTTTTTCATGAATTCCTTTACAATAGTTAACACTTTTGCATATGTAAGCTGCTTTTGCTGCAATTGCTCTCTTGTAAGTCCTACTTTCAAAAAAGGGATTTCTTCAGGAGACATCCCGTATATGTTTGCACAGGCTTCTTTCGAGTCCTGTATATATTGAGTAAAATCTTTCACAATAATCCTCCTTTAAACCCTGAACAAAGCCATTTACTACTTTGACGAATTCCATTAATCTTTTTCCATGATAAGTGGTTATGGAGGAAATGGCTATCATTTTTCAACATTTTATTGGTGATCAAGCAATTTCAAGTTCCTATTTGCTTAGTTGAAGGACCACTGTGTAAAAAGATTTGCATCTTTTCCTGTCACACAGATTGTTTAGCGGCGAGCGACTAGTCCACCTTCTTTCGACAGCATGTAACTGAATTCCTTATACTTTTTCATAATACCATATTTATACATTTGGCGAACGCTATCTTTTCTTGACATGTACGATGCACAGGATGATTGCGAACAAATCGAACAAACAGCCTTTTATCGAGCCGAGCGCAAGCTTTTTCTCTGTCAAAAAAAACAGGCACAATTCGATTTGTGCCTGTTTCTGGGAATAGAACATATCACTATTTCAAATATGTTTTACCATCTTGTTGGTATACTTTATTCTCTTTTATCAGGTTCCCGAGTGCCCTTTTGAACGCTGACTTGCTTATGTGGAAGGTTTCCCTGATTGCCTCGGCGTCGCTTTTATCTCCGAATTCCATTGCCCCTCCCCTTTTTTCCAAATATTCCAAAATGGATTCGGCATCATCTTTCATACCTTCTTGCTTAAGCGGCAACAATGTTACATTTATAGTGCCGTCATCCTTCACGTCGATAATGCGACCGGTTACTGTCTCTCCTATCCTGGGCTCTTTTTTTCGTTCATGGGGATGGATAAATCCTCTGTATCCTTCTTCAGATAGAATAAAGGAACCCGCTTTTGTAGAGCGATACACGCGTCCGGTAATACGGTGCTGTAAGAAATCAGGCGAAGCAGGTACCAAGTCTGCCATTACATCCGCTTCATTGATTGGTTTTGCCAGTAACCGTCCTTTTTTATCGAAATCTAGGCTGACAAACAAATAATCCCCGCTAATAGGCCAGACTTTCTTTAATAAAGGCAGGTCATCACTGGAGACAAGGATTTCTTTTGGAATCCCTATATCCACGAAAACACCAAGATTCTCTACAACCTCAACTACTTTCGCCCAGCCATAAGAGTCTAGACTGGCCTCGGGAATAGTCTCGGTTGCAAGAAGTTTCCCTTTTCTATCCTGGTAAACAAACACCTTTCTTTCTTTCCCTGGTTGCAGATCGGTATTTATTTCCGGAAGCAATAAGGTTTCTGTTCCTATACTAACTAAAAATCCGTCTGTCACGGAATTTGTGATTTTTGCTCGTTGGATGGTTCCTGGTTGAAGCTCGCTCATTTTGTAACCTCTTTCTTTTATGGAGAATTTTTGCTACCTATCATTATAACCGAGCCCTAAGGAAATAAAAATGAAAAGGGCACATTCCAGCTTTTTTTACTCATGATAAAGTCATTTGTCCTCAAGTATATCAACTATATATTGCTTCAAATCAATATATCTAAATTTGATATTGTTTTTATCTCGAATTGAGATATATAATCAAAGTAACAAGAGAAGAAAACGCTTTATCATCCAACCTAATCCTAAGGGGGATTTGTCATGAGCCAACCAGTGAGAGAAAATCTGATGGAACAATTATGCGACTTGACGACCTTGAACAAAGATGATGTATTGAAAATGACCGATGAAGAAGTCGAATATTATCATTGGCTCTATCTTGAAGAATCGGTTTACGACCTTATGTAACGATAAATAGATGCGATTGTATTCCTCGCAGCCTGCGTTCAACCGCGGGCTGCTTTTTGGTTGTGTGAATTTTTGGTATCATTGGCTCAGTGGATGGAAAGTCAAAGTCTAAGAGGTGCTTTAATGAAAATATTAGTAGACGCAGATGCTTGCCCCGTAAAAGAAATCACGATAAATATTGCAGAAAAATATGGCATTCCTGTAATTCTTGTGAAAAGCTTTTCCCATTTTTCCGCACAAGATGAGTTAAGCAAAGCGGAAAACATTTACGTGGATACAGGTGCGGATTCGGTGGACTATCGTATCATGCAGATTGCCAATGAAAAAGACATCATTATCACACAAGATTATGGCTTGGCATCCCTCGCTTTGGGTAAAGTTTGCATTGTCCTTCATCATAAAGGATTTGCTTATCACCCAACAACGATAGATGAAATGCTCCTCATGCGACACGCCAATGCCAAAGCGCGAAGAAGCGGTAAACGGACAAAAGGACCAAAACCGCTAACAGTAGAAGATAAGGAAAAGTATCAAGTTTTACTTGACAGAGTTTTAAGCGAACGAACTATCCCCTAGTGCTCCTTTCCCTCTTTTCCTTTCGCCAAAATAGGTGTTTATCCATTTCACTTTCCGCTCTCAACCATATGCTGAATATGTAAAGGAGTAGACGAATTGCTCACGAACAATTGCGGAGAGGAGTAGAATATAATGGAACCTCATCATGTGCCTGTCCACCAATATAACGATCCAACCTTTTATCGTTACCCAGTCGAAGGGAATGAAATGGAGAGAAACTTCTTCTTCGGTCCGCTGGGAGCAGGATTGGTTGGATTCGGGCTGGGATATTTAGGCGGTGAACTTTTCGGAAATCCTGCAATCGGTTATCCTCGTCCGGGACCATATGGTTATCCCGGCGGGCCGTATTATGGCGGATATGGCTATCCGGGTGGCGGACGTCCCCCATTCTATGGAAGACCTCCTTATTATGGATATCCACGCCCTTAATCAAAAAAGTTCTTTCATGTGAATTTGGAGCATTGCAAACCTGATAAAACTTTGCTATATTTTAGATACAATTTTTATATGCTTTACTTCAAATTTTTTGGAGTGAGGATAGAGGTGCAAAAACCAATAGTACGCTGCCGTAAGATGATGAGGTCTGAAGAGGGCAGCCGAAAGGGGGATTTGCCGAAGTGGACGGAAACTCATCGTTTCGATTCGCTGGTTCTGTATTCAATAAATACAGGGCTGTCATATAACCTATTGTTATATGGAGGGCTATCTCACGCATCAGAACGATGTCATAGTGATGCAGCAGCGATGCCCTCGTTGCTGTTTTTTTGTGTGATACATGTTGATTATCATTCAAAACCGCGCTTTGCTCTCGTGGGATAGCCTCTATTCACCAGAAGGCTTCAAGCCTTCCTTTTAAAATCATGAATAGAGGTGCAGAAAAATGGATTTTGGGCGAATTTTAACAGCAATGGTTACTCCTTTTGATCAGAACGGTGACATTGATTATCAAAAGACTGAAAAACTGATCAACTATTTAATTGCCAATGGTACCGAAGGATTGGTTGTTGCAGGTACTACAGGTGAGTCCCCAACATTGACGAAAGAAGAAAAATTGAATTTGCTGCGATTTACAGTGCAAACAGTGAACAACCGAGTGCCTGTCATTGCGGGAACAGGGTCAAATAACACCCGTGATTCCATCGATTTTACTCGGGCTGCCGAAGCTGTCGGTGTCGATGCGACTATGTTGGTGACTCCTTATTACAACAAACCGAACCAGGAAGGAATGTATCAGCATTTTCGCTCTATAGCAAGGGCGGTGAAAAAGCCTATCATGCTATACAATATTCCTGGAAGAAGTGCAGCAGGCATGATACCGGAAACGGTCATTCAACTATCGAAGGAAGAAAATATTGTCGCTATTAAAGAAGCTGGCGGCAACTTAGATGACATGACGGCCATCATCAGTGGAACGGATGAAAACTTTCATTTATATAGTGGAGATGACGGACTTTCTCTGCCTGTTTTGGCTATAGGCGGAAATGGAGTAGTTTCTGTTGCATCTCACATAATCGGCAATGAAATGAAAGAAATGGCCGATAGCTTTTTCAACGGTGATCACCGAAGAGCAGCCCTGCTTCATCAAAGCCTGCTGCCATTGATGAAAACCTTATTCATGGCTCCAAGCCCTGCGCCAGTTAAAGCAGCTTTGTCTTATATGGGCATTGACACAGGTCCTGTACGTCTGCCGATGGTTCCGCTCGAAGCGGACGAAAAGCAATTATTATACCGGCAGCTTCAATATTATATCGATGACCAGGCTGCCAATGCTTAAATAAGCCTAATAAAAACCCTCCTGTTACGAGAAATTAACAGGGGGTTTTTTTGCTGTAGACCCTATGGCCCGTTTAGTTATCGCAGTTGATTTAGAGAAGTATTGCTTGATAATGTTTTCATCCGAGTGAGGAATGGCTTCTCCTCTAATCATCTGGCATCCATTGATACATCCTCCGGTTAAAATGATTAAATCCCCTTCTTCAGCGAGATTTAGCGCAGCGATAATTCCTTCTTCTCTTGAATAGGTATAGGTAATATGTGTTTGCTCTGTTTCTGAGAATCCAGACAGTACGTTTGCAACAATTTCTTCTGGTTCTTTATAGCCGGGATGATCAACGGATATGACATACTTATCGGCTTGTCCATCCGCCGCTTCTCCCATTTTCGGCATTTTATCTTCATCCCGGATACCCACTCCCGTCACCATTAAAATGAATCTGCGGAAGGCGAGTTTCTTTACTTCATTCACCAGGTTGCGGAGTGCTTCCGGGGTATGAGCGTAATCCAGCAATATGGTAGCTTGGATTGGCGTTTCGACTAGCTGAAACCTCCCTTTCGGCCCATTTATGGTTGGCATGGCCTCCAGGATTTTTTGGTAAGGTACACCTACGTGGACAGCAGTACAAACAGCAGCCAATAAATTGGAGATGTTATACCCGCCGATCAACGGAGTTTGGACAAGGGAAGACTTGCCATTGATGGTAAGCAGAAAAGTTGATCCCTCCTTTTTTGTACTGATATTGCAAGCAAAAACATCGGCGTCTGGATGTCCGTTTATGCTATATGTCAGCAATGGACCTTGGTACATATCGAGGATGTCATCTGCCATACCCTTATCGTCCAGGTTTACGACAGCTTTTTCTGCTTGTTTAAATAATTTTAGTTTCGCCTTTTTATAATTTTCGAAGGTTTTATGGAATTCCAAATGTTCACTGGATATATTGGTATGGACCCCTATCTGGAACATCATGCCCTCTACCCTTTTTTGTTCGATCGCTATAGAAGTCACTTCCATCACCACTGCCTTTTCATTCCTTCGAAGGAATTGATGGAAAATATAGTGGAGTTCCGGTGATTCCGGCGTCGTAGGTGTGGTGGTTTCGATAGGCAGTGGGCCTGAAGCAGACATCGTGCCGATTGTACCGATAGAACCTGTTGGTATTCCGACTTGATTAAGCAAGGAATGGATATAAGCGACTACTGTAGTCTTACCGTTGGTGCCTGTAACGCCAATCGTCGTAAGCTGTTTGTAGGCATGCTGATAAAATAATATAGAAAAATGAGCGAGTGCTGCCCTGGAATCTTTCACCACTACAAAGGTTCTATCCGGATGAATTGCTGCGAGCTGTGACAATATTGATTCATTACTGCCGACGATGGCCGAAGCCCCATTTTCAACCGCCTCTTCTATATAGACATGCCCATCCTGCTGTTCCCCTTGCATACAGAAAAATGCTGCATCTTTTTCAACCTTCCGGGAATCATAGCGCAGGGAGTTGATTTCAACCAATAACGGACCATGAATCCTTTTCACGTTTGTCATTTTCTCGATGCCGAGGTTAATCTCCATGTTTCACAACCCTTATTAGTGAATACAATTTATTTGCTTCTTACGATTCCCGATAATAAGACTGATTACTCTTTTGTTTTTGAAGAAATATCCTAACTTATATACCTATAGAATAGTACCCTTTTCCCCTCTTCCAGACATTACATCTTTTCACTATAGCAGGCTGACTATTTCATTCGTCTTTCCTTTTCATGCTACCTTCATAAAAAGATATCGTACCTTAAAAAGCCTTACGCCATTCTCGACCAATTTCCAAATCAACCTGAAATATACAATTTTTTGTAATAAATGCTAAATATAACGAAAGATAAACCGATAGAAGATATGAGTGTCCAATTAAGTCTCTATTTATTAAAAATTCTTAGGAGGCGAAATGATGAGGAAAATGATAAGCATCACTTTGACAGCTTTATTATTTATCCCTTTGTTCATAGGAACTGATACAGCTTCTGCAGCTTCGCGACAGGGTAAAATAATAAATCCCCCATCAGAATTATCAAAAAAAGAATCGTTCAAGCAACATGTACTAGAAAACCTCAAAGACGATTATCCCAATGCACAATTTCTTGATAAAAACTTCAGAGAAGGTGAACGATATCAGAAACAAGAGATGATATTGGGAGGTTCCGATTTTACTATCGCTGCTCCAGCCCCCCCTCTTACCTCACTTGAGGTATATGCGGCTATATCATCTAACTATCCAGAGTATGAATACTTTAGTTCAAACCAATTATCTTCCGTTCAAGATCATGGAGGAGAAGAATTATACATTGTGACTGCCGAACTTGGATACGGTTTCCAAAGAAATGCTGCATTCAATGGAAGTCAATTATCGGAAATAGATAGAGAAAATATTGATTTGGAAGGTGACTCCATTGTAGATGGTTGGTTCATTTGGTGGGATGCAAGCGGTAATGAAAATGGTTTATTCACTTACGAAAATACTTCAACCAATTCACCTTGGAACACTATGTTTGATAGAATGAACATTAAATAATACATTTTGAAAGGCGTTGAAAAATGATTGTAGGTACCGTATCTCCAGCACAAGGATATTCTACGTATTCACAAGCTACAACTAGTAGAAAAAATGAAATAACCAAAACAACTTCTCACGATGATACTTCGGCTAATAACCAGGATTTCCGTTTGAAAAAAAGTAATTCATCAAGTGTGTGGGGAGAACTCGCAACAAAATACGATGTTCGGAATGCCACTTTCGACGAAATTAACTCCATTTCGAAAACCTTGTATGATAATGGAGAGATTTCCTTAAAAGATGTAGCTATTTTAACTTTTGATCAGAAAAAAGCTACAGATTATCTGAAACAAAAAGTACCGGGTTTAACTTCCGAGGAATTTACGATGTACCAACATTCAGTGAGTAGCGAAGGAGCCAGAGACTGGATCGCGGAGATGGAAGCAAGAGCCCAAAAAGATTTTGAGTATGGAAATTTAATCGGTTTTCAAAACAGCAAGAAAGTTCTTAACATCCTTCATAAATTGGATTCTATGTAAACGATAAGGATAGAGACTGGACACTCTTTAACAAGAGTAAAGCCCTCCAAGCATGTAATTCGCAGGGGGCTTTACTCTATTTTTATACGATTTTAGATTCTGTCTCTGTCCTATTGTACTCCTAAGACTCCTCAATGTTCATAGTTGCTGTTAAAATACTCTCAAGGTGCTCTTGTCTTTTTGATGGCTGAATGCTTGTTGGTTCGTCGTTACATTGAAAACCTGTTGAAATGGATTTCTTCTTTAGGGTGTTGCTACTCTGCAATCAATTCATGGACTCCGTAAACAAACCAACATTTTCGGTTGTCTTGTTTCTCAGGAAGCTATTGAAAATTATCCTTTAATGCCTTTTCCAATAACTGGAGGCAACGTTCCAGCTCAATTTTTAATTGTTTTTTATATGCCTTGGCCTTCTCTTTTCCTTCCTCGGTGAATTGATAATAAACAACCTCCTGGTAGACTGCTCCCTCTTTCTTCTCTTTTTGCTGAAAAAGGATGCCTTTTTCAATTAGATCATGCAGTGCTTTATATATTTCCGGATGGTTTGGTCTGTATCCTAAATCCCGAAACTCTTCTTTCAGCAAGTCACGAAGTTTCAATCCATACAAATGGTTGTTTTCTATTAATGTAATTAAGTATAATTTTAAAAAGGCCCGCTGTTTCACTAAAAATCCACTTGGTTGTCTCTCCATTTGACTACCTCCTTTAGGAAATCCTTGTTGATTGGACGTGTGTTTGTTTAGAAGGGTATCATCTTTTATTGGGGCGAGTATAAAGGGTTCATAGTGTTTATTTAGAACATAGTTTAATTAGAATTTAATAGGTGAAAAACAAAGGAGCTTTTCAACTCCCCGTTTTTAAATCAGCAGATTGAACAAATCTTGATCTTTGTTAATTTCTATATAAGCGAACCCTTTTTTGTTCATTCTGTCGATCAAGGGCTCATAATCTTTTTTATGTTTCAGTTCGATGCCGACAAGCACCGGCCCCTTATCACGATTATTTTTCTTTGTGTATTCAAAGCGTGTGATATCATCGTCTTTTCCTAACACGTCTTCCATAAATTCTCTTAAAGCACCTGCACGCTGAGGAAAACTAACGATGAAATAATGCTTGAACCCTTCATAAATCAAGGAACGTTCTTTGATTTCTTGCATCCGGTCAATATCATTGTTTCCTCCGCTGATGATGCAGACGATGTTCTTCCCTTTGATTTGGTCCTTGTAATAATCAAGTGCCGAGACAGGTAAAGCGCCGGCAGGCTCTGCAACTATTGCATTTTCACTATACAAATCAACCAAAGTAGTGCTTATTTTGCCTTCGGGAACCAAAACAATATCATCAATCACTTCTTTCCCGATTTCAAATGACAACTTGCCCACCTGCTTGACACTTGCTCCATCTACAAATTTATCGATATTATCCAAAGGATAAACCCGGTCATGATCAAGGGAAAGCTTCATTCCCGGTGCCCCTTCTGGTTCCACCCCGATTACCTGGGTGGAAGGACTGATATTTTTTATATAGGATCCGACACCAGAAATCAAACCACCACCGCCGACTCCCATAAACACATGGGAAACGGGCTCGTCAATCTCTTCCAATACCTCCAAGCCGATTGTTCCTTGCCCCGTTATGGTTCGATAGTCGTCGAATGGATGGATAAACGCCATGGCATTTGCTTCACAAAAAGCGGTTGCTTCCTGGTATGAATCATCAAAAGTATCTCCAGTCAATACAATTTCCACAAACGGTCCGCCAAAAAACTCCACCCTGTCCACTTTTTGACGCGGTGTCGTAGCCGGCATGAAAACTCTACCTTTAACGCCCAAGGCCTTGCATGAATAGGCAACACCCTGGGCATGATTTCCGGCACTGGCACATACCACACCGTTTTGCAGTTCCTCACTGTTCAGGCTTTGCATAAAATGATAGGCACCTCTGATTTTAAAAGACCTGACTACCTGTAAGTCCTCTCTTTTTAAATAAACATTGCATTGATATCGCTCGGATAAAATGGAATCTTTTTGTAAAGGAGTTTTTACCACAACGTCCTTAAGCATTTGATGTGCGATGATAATATCTTTTACTTCAACGGTATTTAGCTTTGTACTCATGTCCCACATATCCTTCCTGCTGAAAAAATTGTTAGCACAATACTACCATAAACAAGCGAATTGTAAACATTATTTTTTATATTTTCTTAAAATTTAGACAAGAGAAAAAAGCAGTACGAACGGAACGTCTGCTTTTCTCTGCAGTTTTATTGGCAAGTGCCTTCATATTTTCTTGTTTAAAGAAACACGGATTGCCTTCCTGTTGGGCAATACCGTTAAAAACAATGAACAAAAGACGAATAAAAAACCGATCCATTGCCATTGATCGATTGCATCATGAAAAACAGTAACCCCAATCAAAACAGATACAATCAATTCCACAGAAGACAGAATTGCCGCTTTGCTGGACTCTACATAGGTAAGCCCCATCGTATATAACAGATATGCTGCAATCGTGGAAATCAAGGTGATTCCGGCAATTACTTCCCAGACCTCTATGATGAAAAAAAGCTGTCCTTTTCTCCATATGCCGCTGGTTGGCAACATGAAAAAGCTTCCGCACAGCATTGCATAGAAGGTGACAGTAAGTGGGTGATAATAGCGGCTTACCAGTTTACCAATCACACTGAACAACGAACAGAACAACCCCGCAGCCAGGCCAAGTATAGTGGTGACAAACCCCAGGCCCGCATTTCCACCAGGAAAATAACCGATAACGAGGGCGCAACCTATGATAGTGAAAAAGATTGCCATTCCTTTTTTCCAGGTCATTTCTTCTTTAAAAAAAGCATAGGCAGTCAAGGCCGCAAATACCGGCGAAGTATAAACAAAAATGACCGCAATCGAAAGGGACGCCCTTTCAATCACTTCAAAGTAACACCAGTTAAACAAGGCAATGCTGATGATTCCCAAGACAAAAAAGTAAGGAACGTGTCTCCATTTTATCCGTAAGTATTTTCTGGCCATAGTAGCTATTAAACCAAAAAGCACCAGGCTCGACGAAGCCAGCCGAACAGCAACAACCTCCCAGGGAGTGAACCCGAAACGATACAGGTAGGTGACAAACAATCCTGTGCTCCCCCAGAAAGCTGCTCCAATTATGATAAAAGCATATGCAGTAGATGAGTTCATGTTGAATCTCATTGCTATCTACCTCCTATTCTCTCTTTCTACAAGGATATATATAACAACGAATTTTGGTTGGTTTATCAGGATTATGTCAGGGAGCATAAGCTGGTAGTCATGGCATAGACATTACGCTAAACGTAAAGGTCGTTCCACCAGGAATAAAACAAGGTTATTGACCTAAAAAAACCGGCTTCCTTTTTTCCAGAAAAGCTTGCACACCTTCTTTATGGTCTTTTGTCTGCGACAATACCTGTTGAATTTTCGATTCTTTCCTCAGAAAATCATCCATTTCTGCTGATGCTTGATTTAACATGCGTTTGACGTATTTATGTGTTCCGATTGGTCCGGAAGCCAATTGAACTGCCCAGGAATGGGCGACTTCTTCTGCCTTGTGTTCCGATAAGAGACTGATGATTCCAAGCTCCTCCGCTTCTTTTGCTTCCAATTCCTTTCCTTCCAGGATCCATTGTTTAACCAATGGCACAGAAATTCTCTGCGAGAGAAATTTCATCAGCCCCAAATCAGGTATCAATCCTATTTGCCGGAAACTAAGAGCAAACACAGCAGATTTATCCGCCACTATAAAGTCAGCAGCAAGAGCCAGGCTGAAACCGGCTCCTGCCGCATAACCTTGTACAGCGGCAATGACTATTTTGTCCAGCTCAGTCAACAATCGGGGAAGACGAGAAGCAGCCTCCATGTATGCAGATACATCCGCTTGACTCTGAAGATTTTGCATGGCGCGAATATCTCCGCCTGCACAAAACGACTTCCCTTTTCCAGTTAAGACTATCAATTTAACCCTATCGTCCGATTCCCATTCGGAAAGCTGGTCCGTCAATTGTTTCATAAGCTCCAGAGACAAACAATTTCTTCTTTGCGGATCATTTAAACGTATATGTCCAATACCTTCCGTTATAGTTGTTTCGATTAGTTGTTTAGCCATTTGCTACCTCCCATGATAAATTAACACATGCCATTTCAACTTCCAATGTTTTTGTATGTTTCGCGAAGATTGCGCTTCAACAATTTTCCGCTGGGATTTTTCGGCAGCGTGTCTGCAAACTCGATATACTTAGGTACCTTATATTTGGCAAGCTTTGCTTTACAGAATCGCAAAATTTCTTCCCTGCTTATCGTGCTTCCCTCTTTTGCTACGATGATCGCCGTGACAGCTTCAATCCAGTAGGAATCCGGAATTCCGATGACAGCTGCTTCAGATACCCCTTCCATTTCATAAAGTGTTTCTTCCACTTCTCTGCTGGATACATTCACGCCGCCTGTATTGATCATGTCTTTCTTTCTATCAATGATCGTTATATAACCTTCTTCGTCCATGACTCCTAAATCTCCGCTATGGAACCATCCTCCACGAAAAACTTCCGCGGTTTTTTCTGGGTCATGCAGGTAGCCTTTCATAGCATGCGGGGTACGATGGACGATTTCGCCAACTTGATTCCTTGCCACTTCCTTATCATATTCATCCACTATCTTCGTTTCGACATGCAAGACAGCTCTCCCGGCAGCACCCAGTTTGCGCAACTGATCTTCTGGCTGCAGGGCTGCAGCAAGCGGAGCGACTTCTGTTTGTCCATAGAAATTCCAAAACCTAGCCTGCGGAAGTTTTTCCATTAATTCTTTGAGTATCTCCCTGGGCATGATGGCAGCACCATAATAGCATTTTTGCAAAGAGGAAAGGTCCCTTTGTCCGAAATCAGGATGCCTTAACATCGCTATCCAAACGGTTGGAGGACAAAAAAGTTGAGTGGCTCGCTCTCTTTCTATGGTTTCAAGGATAGCTTCAGGGCTTGCCTGAGGAAGTATGATACCGGTTGAGCCGACATAGATGCCGGGACCGAGAAATACATGAAGCTGTGCACTGTGGTAGAAAGGCAATGCATGGACGGCGACATCCGAAGCCTCCATTTTCCCTTCTATGATGCTGCTTACATATTCTGCTATCAAGCTTTTATGGGTAAGCATGACCCCTTTCGGTTTTGACTCAGTTCCGCTTGTATAAAGAACATGGGCAAGGTCATCATCCCGAATATCCTCCTCTACCAGGTCAGATTCTATATCTTCTTTCAATTCAGAGAACGGTTTCCAATTTTGCCGCTTTTTCATGGAAATGTCGGTATCCATCAAATACCTCCATGATATATTGGAACCACTACGCAGAACGGCTTCATCCATTCGATCTGCATACTCGGCAGGTGCGGCCATGCCTTCGATACCGGCATGGTCGAGAATATACTGAATGTCTTCTACATGAAGCATATAATTGAGCGGCACCATAACAGCACCTATTCTTGCCAGTGCAAAATTCAACACGACGAAATCGAGGCTGTTGTTGGATAAAACAGCGACCATGGTTCCTTTTTGAAGTCCATCTTTCCTCATCCCGGCTGCCGTCCGGTTGACCACATCTTCCAACTGTTGGTAAGTGAATCGTTTGCCAAGGTACTGGATAGCTGGTTTGTCAGGATATCGGCTGCTTGTCCGGACCAATAAATCGGATAAAGTGTTTCTCCTTGCGCGTTCCAATAAAGCTGGAGCGGATTTCAATTCACGCAACTCTTCGCCCATGTTCAGTCACTCCTTTTCCCTTGCCCTATAAATGAAAGGGTTTTCATTTATTATAATTTAAATTTTCAGAATTACAACATGTTCATCATAAAAGCTTTCTCGTCATGACCGAAAAAAAATAAGCAGAAAGCTGTGGCTTCTGCTTATTTTCCGGGACTTGCAAGTTCCAAGTCTTTCTGTATATCGATTTTAAGCCGGAATTTATGAAACAAATCCTCTTCGAGCTGGTGATAATACTGCTCACTGACAACACCGTTGGCGCCTCTTAAGATTTCTGTAGCATAGTGAAGCGGCGGCGCCAATTCTTCCGACTTATCAATCACGATAAAGGTCAATACATTTTCGAGTACATTCCCGTCTACTTCCACGGAAACAAATGCCGGACGGTAATGGTTGCCATGTACACCTTCCCGCATAAACAAGTAATCTAACGCTTCTTTTTTCAATTCGTACACTTTACCTTCTACATACCCATCGGATTCGATAATATCTGCCCTGCCTCCATCTTTCGCAGCGCGGGTATATGCAAGCGAAAAGTTATTAGCTTTTCCGCAACCGATCACTTTGGTAAAGTATTCCGCTACGCCGGCAGTGGTAAAACGCTCCGAATCCATACAGGAACCATACGCGAAATAACGGAACACGGCCTTATCCAAATGGAGATGGCATTTCCAATCACCGAATTTCACTTCTTGCAGTTGTGCAAGCGAAAAAGTTCCATTGACATAAACAATTGCTTCCATCTCTCCGGCATCGCTGTAAATGGTCTGAACGACTTTTTCATACCGATTCGTCTTTTCTGGAAAACTTTCCAATTCACTCAACTGGTTTAGTAAGTCCGACGATACTTCATACACTTCCCCATATACTCGGTGAAAAGAGCTAACTCCCATTACAGGATAACCGTTACCAGTATCGTATAATACACCTTCTGTCCAACTTTGTCTTGCGATGCAGTCGGCATTTTCCAGTAAATGATGGTTTGGTTCATTTTCCCTCAAGGTGCCATACACAAAGACTAAATGATTGCTAGACATCATGACTCTCCCTGAAATTTATTTGAATTATTATCATTTAAGAATAATTATTATACAGCTAATTATTATAGCAAGTTATACCAGTTATTTCAACAGAGAATTGGATAATTGCGGCAGTTTCCTGATCTGCTTCAGCATTTCACTTGACCTCCTCCTTCAATCAAGTATTTATAAGAAGTCAATGTCGAAAGTCCCATTGGTCCCCTGGCATGAAGCTTTTGAGTACTTATGCCAATCTCGGCGCCAAAACCGAATTCAAAACCGTCTGTAAATCGTGTCGAGGCATTGTGATAGAGAGCGGCGGCATCGACAGATTGAAAAAACGCTTCTACACTCGGAGCCGATTCGCTAATAATGGCCTCGCTGTGTTTGGAGCTATAAAGGTTGATATGTTTAATGGCTTCCCATACATCCTCTACTATTTTCAAAGCCACCATGTTGTCCAGGTATTCCTCTGCCCAATCTGCAGCATCTGCTGGTTCTATGGCAAGATCACTCAGTTCCAGCGCATTCCTATCCCCTTTGATCATCACACTTTCTTCTTGTAGGGATTCAATTAACAAATCCAGATGCGAATTGGCCCAATCTCTTTGGACGACAATCGTTTCGATAGCATTACAGACCGAGGGCCGTTGTGTTTTCGCATTTACCGCAATGGAAACGGCCATTTCTGGATTCGCTGTTGCGTCAATATATAAATGGCAGTTCCCAGCCCCTGTTTCAATCACCGGTACTGTTGCCTCTTGGACGACCGTTTCGATTAGTTCACTTCCTCCGCGCGGTATTAACACATCAAGGTACTCGTTAAGCCGAAGCATTTGCCGGACAGTGTCATGGCTATTATTCTCCAGTAGTTGTACGGATTGGAAAGAAAGCTCCGTATTTTCCAAAGCGGAACGGATTGATTTTACGATGGCTAGGTTGGAAAAAGAAGCAGAAGAACTGCCTCGCAACAAAATGGCGTTTCCAGTTTTCAAACATAAGCAAGCAGCATCCAATGTGACATTCGGCCTTGCTTCATAAATCATCCCGACTACACCTATCGGTACAGAAACCCTTTTGATTTTCAGTCCGTTCGGCCTTGACCATTCTGACAAACACTGTCCGACTGGATCCGTTAAATCGATCAAGTTTTTAACAGCATCCGCCATGTACATAAGCCGTTCTTCCGTCAGCAAAATCCGGTCGACAATGGATTCAGACAAATTTCTGTTGCGGGCAGCTGCCAAATCCTTTTTGTTTGCTTCCAAGATCAATTCTTTATCTTTCTTTACTTGATCAGCGACTTTTAGCAATGCCTCATTTTTTTGTTTCGTTGTGGCAGCAGACAGCTGTCGTGTTGCTTGTTTGGCAAGAGTTGCTTTTTGCAGTAGTTCACTCATTCAAAATCCCCTTTTCTATTACCATTTTATCGCGGTGCACGACTTCCGGATGCTTACTTCCTGTTACCTCCATGGCTTGCGTGCTGGACATACCTGCCACTTTGTCAAGAGATGAGAAAGAGTAATTGACTTGCCCTTTCCCGATGATGAGTCGGTCCTGATTGAGAATTTCAATGACGTTCCCTGGTGAGAAATCTCCTGCTATATCGGTGATCCCTGCAGGCAGCAAGCTTTTACGGCCATGCACGATCGCTTGTTCCGCCCCTTTATCGATCGTTATCTGGCCAGATATATTGGAATGATAGGCAATCCATTGTTTTGGCTTCCTCCAGCTGACCAATCCTTCTTTTCCTATATATGTCCCTTCCCCTTTACCGACGACAATTGTTTCGAGTATTCCCTCCCCTGTATTTCTTCCGATAAAGACGGGCACTCCAAGATCGAGGGCAGTCTTTGCAGCAAGTAATTTGGATTTGATGCCTCCGGTCCCCCATTTGGATCCAGAAGAATGATCCATTTTTCTTAAATGAGAATCTGTTATTTTCGGTATATAAGAAATTTTTTCAGCAGCAGGATGGCAAGAAGGATTTGCCGTGTAGATACCATCCATATCGGTGAACAAGACTAACAGGTCGGCGTTCAACAAACCGCTTACTAGCGCAGCGAGCATATCGTTATCACCAAAGGTAAGTTCATCCACAGACACGGAATCATTCTCGTTGATAATCGGAATCACCGAGCGTTTCAGCAATTCTTCAAGCGTATGGAAAACATTAGAATACTGATTTATATCTGAAAAGACGTTACGTGTTAGTAACAGCTGTGCTGTAACAATGTCATACCGATCAAAAGCTTCTTCGTAAGCATGCAGTAATTTCCCTTGTCCTACAGCGGCAGCAGCCTGTTTTCCCTTGATGGTTTCCGGCCTTGTTTTATATCCAAGTGCGCGGAAACCGGCAGCCACGGCTCCGGAAGAAATCAAAATGACTTGATGTCCGCTTCGAACTAACCGGTTTATTGCAGCTACGTGTTTACTCAGCTTTATTTCACTCAACCCACCGTTTGTTTTGGCTAGTGAACTACTCCCTATCTTGACAATCACCCTCTTTTTCATCTCTCTTCCCTCCTTTCTGAAAGCGACCGCCATATTGGCCGCTATCTTTGGTCAATGCCTGTTTAAGTGACCAATACAAAAAACCACTCCATCCTGCATGGATAACCATGCAAAGGACGAAGTGGGTATGTTTCCGCGGTACCACCTTTGTTGGCATACACGTGCGTATGCCCTCTCTCTTCCGTAACGAGGAAAACGGTCTATTGTCCGACAGCTCGAAAGATAGGTTCGGTTGGCTCGATGTGTAAGAAACTTTCAGCCGGTGGTTTCTTTTCTCTTTCCACGGAAGATCAACCTACTGGTCTTTTTCCTTGCTTTTTACATATTTGTATTATTATCGAACAAAATATCAGAATTGTCAATCATTTTATTGCTTATCAGGAGTTTCTTGCTCCTGTCTTATTATTTCGGCAATGTTGCTGGATTCCCAGCGTTTTGCCGTGTTCTCATCGACTTCATAGGTTTTTCCGGCTCGGAATAATTCTCCATGGAAAGCGGTTTGCACCTTCATTTTTACAGATACCATATTTCCTCTACTCCTTTTTACGTTTGATTCTTATTCTTATCTCTTTCTATAACAGTATAAAAAAAACGGAAGCAGAAGAAAATATATTCGTTTACTTCAATTCAAAAGTGCTCTTATTGATCCAATTTATTTGAGGAATTTCTTTTAATTCTTCAACCAACTGGATAAGGGCGTCATCTTTTTGTTTAGCTTCAAGCATACAGTCGATTTGCTCAGTCGTTCCACTTACTTTCCGTGCAAACTCGACAACCATATTTACATCCAAAAAGTCTGCATGGTGGCGAAAGTTCTTTTTATTTTTCGGACTGGAAAGGTGAATCTTGACCGGCAGATCAGACGTTCTCCAAGTTTCCAATACCCTTGGCCAATCCAAACACCAGTCCGATTCTTCATGATTGGCTATGTGATGATGCAAATCAAATACAGTCGGAACTCCAAGTTTTTCCGAAAGATACAGCACATCTTTAAGTGTAAATGTCTTATCATCATTTTCAAGCATAATCATTTGCTGTAATTCTTCGTTCATTCTGCTCCAGTTATCAATAAACTTTTCAAGTGCTTTTTCTTTATCACCATATAAGCCTCCGACATGCAGAACGCAACGGTGCTTTACTGGAATCTTCATCGCCGATAACAACCGATGATGGTATCTCAATGTTTTGACCGAAGCTTTCAAAATTTCTTCCTTAGGGGAATTGAGAACCACAAAATGATCAGGGTGGAAATCAAGGCGCATATCATTTGCAAGGGCATATGCACCGAGTTGCTGAAGATCTTCCTCTAATGACTCATAGTAGTGCCACTCCGATAAATCCTCGTGGGTGGCAAGGGGTATTAATCGGGAGCTTAACCGGAAAAATGAAATATCAAGCGCTTTATTATGTTTGAGAAACCGCAGGCAGTTATGGATGTTGCTTCTGGCAATCCGCTCGAGTTTCCGCTTTGCCGCTTCCCGGTCGTTCAGCTGGCTGAAGGTTTTGAATGTCATTGTTTGAGATGGAGAGCTGTTTGTCACCTGCTTACTCATGGCTACGTAACCAAGCCGGAAAATAGTCATCATCATGCCTCCACTTCAATCGTTTTGTAGTTAGTATGGTTAATCCCCCATTTGTTTAATCAAGGAAAAAAGAGATTTACAAGATGTCTGTCCGGGTAGATGAAACACAAAGGAGTTGATTCAATTGGCAATTATGGTTATCTGTCTGGCTATCGTCCTGATTGCCTTGGTTATAGGTGCGATAATGGGAAACCAGGCCAGAAAAGGGATTCAATCTGAGTTAAATAAGATGAGTCAAACAATGGCTCCCCTCCAGCAAGAAGTGAATGAAATGCAGCGGCAAACATCCCTTTTATCGGAAAACCAATCGTCCATTCAACACTCCATTGAAAAATCGAAAAGCGATGTACAAGAAACCATTCAAACAGTCAAGGAAATACCTGGTATGTATAAGGAACTGTTTGCCGCAAACAGTGACCGAAAACAAACTGTCGCCCATTAAAAAACGTTCGTTATTTTCTCCAAGCAAGCGGCCTGCATTTTGCAGGCCGCTTCGTTTTCTTCTGTGACGGTTCATCCACTCCTTGAGGCTTGTTCTCTTTTCGCTTCTTCTAAACATAAAACGAGCCGCAAGAAAATAGAATGAGGTTGACAAGCCTTATAAAAAGAATCGAGGAGCACGGCAATGAATGTGTGGATTTTTTTCATGAAGGAACAAACAAATTTCCTACAAGCTCAGAAGGAAAATAGCAATCATGGCGCATAAAGGTGCAGTGCTCGCTTTGGTTACAATAGGAGCCATTGTTCAAGGCTATGCGATGTCCGTGTTTTTATTTCCCCATTTCATTCCATCGGGAGGAGCTGGCGGGATAGCTGTTTTGTTTAACTACTGGTTCGAAATGCCTCTCAGCCTTGCATTATGGATTGTCAATTTCTCTTTGTTGGCTGCGGCAATTCACTGGCTTGGAAATGCAAGCGCGCTCGGGACGATGTATGCCATCACAATCACCTCGCTGGCTGTCCAATTTTTTGATAATCCCCTATTTTTGCATGCCGGGAACACATGGCTCGACCTTTTGCTCGGATCGCTGATTCTGGGTTTCGGAATCGGAATCCTGTTAAAACAAGGTGTTTCCAATGGCGGAATGGGAGTCATTGCCCTGATCACGGCAAAATATCGGAACATTCCTCCTGGCAAACCTCTGTTGTTTCTTAATGGTTCTGTTTTTTTATTGACCGCATCGATCATCGACTGGCGAATCGTTATCCAAGCCATCGTTTGCCAATGGGTATCTACAAAAATGGTGGATCTCCTGTTTACCACCAGGCTTTCCTTTCTGCCAGGCTTATTGTCAATCAGAAAGAAGAAGTAACCACTTTGCATGGCTTCCCGTCATCCTTTGTGTTAAGGGTGGAAACGTAGGTCAATGATCCGGCAAGACCCCTTACTCACTGAACACGAAAATTCAGGCAATAAGGAAGAATCCGGAAGTAAAAGCCCGCATTTATCTGTTGGGACAATTTTTAAACTGTTTTAGTCGCGCATATGCTTTCTTGAAGAAGAAAGGAGCGCACAATATGAAAAGCACTTGCCTGTTATTACTCTTTTGTATATGTCCTGTTTTACTCACAGGCTGTAGTAGTAAAAGCAACGTGGATAAGTACCCGGACAAAAGTGTCCAGATGGTTGTTGCCTATTCACCCGGGGCTGCCACGGATACACAAGCGAGGATTATTGCCAAGTATGCAAAGGAATATTTGGGACAGGAAGTCGTGATTGTAAACAAACCAGGGGGCGGAGGGCAAGTCGGCTGGAACTATTTTTCATCGGTTAAGCCTGATGGATATATTCTCTCTGCATATAATCTACCTCATATCATCACCCAGCCGTTGGTAGGAAATACTTCCTACGACATAGATACCTTTGAACCGATTGTTAACTGGGGTGGCGATCCTACTGTGTTTGCAGTGCGAAATGACAGCCAAATGAAAACACTCGATGATTTAATAAATGCTGCGAAAGAATCGCCAGGGACCATGACGATCGGTAATGCCGGAAAGTTTGTCGGCCAGCATCTCGCTATCCTGCTTTTGGAAAACGCTGCTGAAATCGACGTGGAGGACATTCCGTTCAAAGGTTCTTCCGAAGCGATTTCTTCCTTACTTGGCGGTCACACGGATATACTTGCCGGAAATTTATCCGATATTTACCGACTGGGAAGTGAGGTAAGACCATTAGCAATCGCTTCTGAGGAAAGGCATCCTTTTGCTCCGGATGTTCCCACTTTCAAAGAACTTGGTTTTCCGCAAGTCATCATGAGTACGGACCGTGGAATCGCGGCAAGGGAAGGAACTCCCGAAGAAATTATTGAAAAACTGGAAAAATCATTCCTTGCACTATTGGAGGATCAGGAATTTTTGGACGAAATGGAGAAAGCCGGTGCCGACATGCTGGTGATGGACCGGCAGCAAATAAAAGAAGAAATAGATCGTCGATCCAAGGATTACAAGGAGCTTTTGAAATCGATTGACATTGTTGATTGACGGTTCTATAGCCAGCTTAAAGCAGGAAGCGGTACCTGAAATATCAACGAAAAGACAAGGTAAAGAATCCCCGTGAAAACCACCGATACGGCGAGTAATTGTTTATAAGAAAATGTTTGCCATCTTTTTTTAATTGCATATCCGGGTATGAGCAGCATAAGCAGCAACACCTGAAAGTAAAAACCGATCAACTGGACGGAAAAAAGGATAAACAGGATAAGCAGCAGCAGTGGTACCATTTTCTTCGGCAGGATATATTGGTTATTCGGTACGTTTATATTTTTTTTCGCTGCTTCTATCATGGAAAGCAAGGACAGAATAATCAGGGTGAATTGCGGCATGATCCGTAATTCGAACTGAAGAGTGTTCACCAAAAAAGCAGCGAGCAAACAAAAAGCAGCGCATAAGATCCAAAGAATTCGACGTTTAAGCTTCACACCGAATTCTGTGTTTCGAGAGGGGCTTTCTTTCTTCCTGTGGCTGCTGATTCCCTGAAAGGTTGAAGCAGCGATTGTTCCGAAAATTAATAGAATCAGGGCAAGGTTCCAACCTCCTGAAAAGAAATAATGCCAGGCTCCACCCTCTGCAATGCCTACTTGAATACCAGTAAGCAGCCCTTCTTCAGCAATACTCCCCAGAATAAATCCAAGTGCAATCGGAGCCGCCGAAAAGTCATATCTTTGCAGAAAATACATGACAGAGCCAATAACGACAGCAGTATACACATCGAATACGTTGTTCTGAGTCGTATAGGCGCCGATAATAGAGAAAGACAGTATAACAGGCGCCATCAAGAAAGTGGGGATCAGGGCCAACTTTGTCATGTACTTGATCAGTCCCAAGCCGAGAAACAATAACAAAATTTGAGCTGCTACCATGCTGAAAAGAAAAGTATATGCAACATCTGCATGGTCTACAAATAAATTCCTTCCCGGCCAAATTCCATGAATCAACAACCCTCCGAGAAAAATGGCGGCTGTAGGCGAGCCTGGGATACCTAACGTCAGCAAAGGGATCAATGAACCGCCCACCATGGCATTGTTCGCGCTTTCAGAGGCGATAATGCCCTTTTTTTCTCCCTTTCCGAAATTGTTTTTTTTCTTTGAAAAACGTTTCACTTCATTGTAAGCAAGGATGCTGGCTATATTTCCTCCGGCTCCAGGTATCATGCCGATAAATGACCCAACCCCACTCCCGATCAAAACAGACTTCGGGCGGAGCAATACATCCTTGAAAGACTGTCCGATAGTCGAAGGTTTCATTGGTAATGGCGATTGATGGCGATTGTCAGGCTCGGTCAGCTTTTCTACCAGACGAAACGCCTGTGGAAGTGCAAATAAGCCAATTAATACAGCGACAATATGAAAGCCCCCGACAAAACTGTCTATTCCAAAAGTGAATCTTGGTAATCCAGTTACCGTATGGATACCAACAAATGCAAGTCCGATTCCGATTCCGCCGCCGATCAAATTTTTGATGACTGTTCCATCTGAAATGGCAGCAATCGCAGTGATTCCGAATACAGCAACCCAGAAAGTCTGGGCTGGACCAAATTGCAAGGAGATATCAGCAAAAACCGGGGCGAAAAAAACAAGCAACAACATTCCGAGTAATCCGCCGATCACTGAAGCGATCGTAGTCAATTCAAGCGCTTTTCGCCCTTGTCCTTTTTGGGCCATGGGATATCCGTCGAAAGTAGTCGCAACAGAAGCCGGAGCACCTGGCACATTAAACAGAATCGCGGGAATCGAGCCCCCGAAGACACTTCCGCAATAAATCCCTCCTAACAGGATCAACCCTTCTGTCGGTCCCAGTGTAAAAGTGAAGGGAATCGTCAAGGCAACACCCATCGTCGGGGTCAAGCCTGGCAGTGCGCCAACAATGATACCGGTCAATAAGCCTGCAGCCAAGTACAATAGATGATGCAGTTCGAAGATCTCTCCGATAAAAGCCATGAATCCTATCCCCCCGTTTCGAGATAGGATATGATATTCACCCAGTCAGCAGTTTGTGCTAACTGTCCTTTTCTTCATCCAATTCGACTTTCTTGCCGCCTATCGTCAAATAGGAATACACCTCTAAATTCGGCTTTAATTTACTGAGTCCTTGTAAGTATGGTTTCACCAAATCCTTGAAATCTTCCGTAACCCCTTCATGCTCCAATTGCCCATAAACATACATTTTCTCGTTTTCCAGTAAAAACGCTAAGTAACCGACAGCTTTTTCGCTGTCATCGACAATATTCAAAACCTGTGCCTCTTCTTTTAAAAATTCAGGTGAAAAGTAAAGTTGCAAATCTGACTCCTCCTTCGGTTTCTTTCATTCCGCCGTTAATTGTAGCTTTTTGAACAAGGTATGAGCGGTTTGATCCTCGTCCGATTTTTTCTTTTTTACATGAATAAGCAACAGACATAACAAAGCGACCAGTAATGTCAATCCAGCTGTCGTTAAGAACATGCCATTCCTCGACCAGTTCATCAGCCAGCCATATACCGGCGGGCCGGCTGCAACGCCGAGAAAACGAACAGAACCATACAGGGATGTGACAAACCCCCTTCTCGCTTTACCGACAGATCCAGTGATAAAACTGTTCAGGCATGGCAGGACGAGCCCCGTACCGATACTGCTGACTACCAGCACGGCAATAAATGGAATAAGTTTGGTGAAGAATACGAGTGATGCAAAGGAAGCTGTCATCAGCAATAACCCCAATACGATCAGCATTTTCATGACCCGATGGTTTTTCCCTATTTTACTACCGGTTGTAAAGGAGGTGGACATCAGGAACAATAACGGAATTGCCAGTACACAGCCTTTAAGCACACCGTTGATGTTGTATTCACTTTCCAGGACATCGGAAAGATAAAATAGCAGGCCGAACAATGTAAATAACCCGGTTGCTCCTGCTAGATAGGCAGTAAATAACCAGCGGCCTTCATGCTTGAACACGGTGAATAACCCTTTCAAATAATTACCGAGAGTCGGTGGCTTTTGCTTTTTCTTTTTTTCTCTCACGAAAAACAACAGTAATAAAACCGATATGATACAAAATACAGGGAAGCCAAAGAAAGGCCCATACCACACAACCAAAGCAAGTAGGGATCCGACAATCGGAGACAGCACTTTGCCAAATCCGTTGGATGCTTCTACTAGGCCTAACACTTTGCTTTGTTCTCCTCCCTTGAATAAATCGCCTGTCAAAGCCATAGCGATAGGTGCGGTTCCGGCAGCGCCGATTCCCTGTAATGCTCTCCCGATCAACACCCACATATAGGCATTGTCGAACCAGGCACTTGCCATACCTGCGAGGAGACCGCCAAGACCGTAAAGCGTCAATGCCGGTAAAATGATACTTTTCCTTGTAAAGCGGTCGGATAAATAGCCAAGGACTGGAATCGAAATAGCCGCAGCGATGGAAAAAATCGTTATGGTCAAACTTGCTTGAAAACTGTTGATGCCAAGTTCCGATTCCATTTTGGGCAATATCGGGATAAGCATTGAATTGCCAAGCGTCATAATAAGCGGAATGGAACTGATTGCCAAAATGGCCGGGCCTTTGTGTAATTTAGTTGCCACTGGGCTTGACACACTCCTTTTCTACTTTGCTATCTATTATGGGGACTGGAGCTTTTATTATGAGTAAAAAAAATTACCAGGTAAGACTCGGCATAAATCCCACCCCACTCGTATTCACTTGAACAAAAAAGCTTGTAGGGGGAGATTTATGATCTCCCCCTACAAGCTTCATTAATTTCTAAATTTACTTTATTGTGCGACTTCTTCCGTAATGTAAGCTGCCACATCGGCTATTTCAGAGTCGGAAAGATCTCCTTCAAAGGAAGGCATGCCGTTTCCGCCGTTGCGTACCTTATCTTCGACTTTTCCTTGGTCTTGTGCTACTTCAGATTCCTGCAAGTTCGGTCCGCTGGCTCCTTGGCCTTGTTCACCATGGCAAGATAAACAGTTATTTTCAAAAACGGTCTTACCATTTGAAGGATCTCCGGATTCAGCTGTTTCTGACCCGCCGCCCGAGTCTGAACCTCCGGAGCTGTCCTCGCCACCGCCGCCTCCGCAGGCTGCCAGCAGCAATGCTAATGCGAATAGTGAAGCCATCAGTAGAAACTTTTTGTTTTTCATCATGTTAGCTCTTCCTCCTTGTGAATCATTTATAAGTTAATGAATTAACTTAGCGATAATCAAGATGCTTCCTTTTCTGCTTCTGTCCGTAGTCTGCGCTTATACATCACTTTGGACAGTACTACCCCCAGTTCATAAAGGGCAATCAACGGACCTAATACGATAATCTGCGATATAACATCCGGTGGAGTGATCAAAGCAGAAACCACTGCCATCAGCAGGTAACCATATTTACGGACTTTTCCGAGCTTGTCCGGTGTGACCAGCCCTACAGCCGTCAAAAACATCAATACCAACGGGACTTCAAATAAAAACCCGAGCGGTATGGAGGTCATCAGCATAAAAGAAAAATACTCTTTTGCGGTGATCATCATATCGAAATTTTGCGTCCCCAAATTCATTAAAAATCCGAATACGGTAGGGAATATAACAAAAAATCCGAAAGCAAGTCCAGCAACAAAACTCAGAAAAATCCCGGGAATAAATGTTATCGCTGTTTTGCTCTCTTCTTCCGTAAGGGCCGGCTTTACAAATTTCCAAATTTGATATCCGATAAACGGAGCGGAAAAGCCGAGACTAAGACTCCCGGCAATCCCAGTATAAAACCGGACCACATCCAGCGGTCCAAGCATGACAAGCTTTTCCTGATCGGTCAAAAGCGGAACAACTTGATTGATGGATAGCAGGATCGCAACAAAACATACAGCGAAAAAAACGACAGAGCTTATGATTGCTTTTCGTAAATCAGAAATATGCTCGACGAGCGTTTGTTCTTCAATCTGAGCCTCTTGCATGGTCATTCTCCCCTTGATTCATTAAGATGGTAAGTCTTTCTTTTCTTCCTCGGGGGCATCAACCGTTTTTTTGCTGTTAGTGGATTCATCATTGTCGCTCATCAGGTGGCTGGCAGACTTTTTAAATTCCGATAAAGTCTGTCCAAAAGCTGCACCGATTTCCGGTAATTTCTTCGGTCCGAAAATGATCAAGGTGACAACCAAAATAATAATCAAACCGGGTATTCCGATATTTGTGAAACCCATTGTCCATCTCTCCTTTTGATTGCTTTATTCGAGCTTACTCTCTTATGCTAACTGGCTGGTTTTCTTTGCTTGTACTAACTGACCATCTTCATCTCTGAATTTGAGGATACCTTCAGCGGCACGATATGCAAGCGCTCCGACAGTCCCGGTCGGATTGTAACCGCCATTATGAGCAAAGGCTGAAGCCCCTACGACGAAAACATTGTCTGCATCCCACATTTGCAAGTAATTGTTGACTGCTGACGTTTCTGGGTCATCCCCCATGATAACTCCGCCTGTATTGTGTGTTGTTTGATATGGCACAATGTTATAATGATCGCTGATAGAACGGGGCTCTACGTTGTCAGCACCCATTTCTTTCATTATTTCGGCACATTTTTCAGATATATACTCATGGAGTTTTCGATCTTGCTCCGTATAGTCGTATGTCAATCGAAGCAATGGGTTGCCATAAGCGTCCGTGTAATCTGGATCAAGACTTAAATAGTTTTCCCTGTGCGGCATGGATGCTCCCTGTCCCCCTACAGAAAGGGTACGGTGATAGTACTTAATCGATTGGGATTTGAACTCCTGTCCCCAGTTCGGTGTCCCGCTCGGTACGGTATTATTGTTGATCGGCCGTTTACCGGTCTGTGTGATAGAAACGGAAGCTCCGTGAATGAAATCAAGATCAGAATGATCAAAATTGTCGCCATTGTAGTCATCGACAGAAGCCCCGAGTGCTCCTGCACCCATATACGTATTGAATTTCTCTTCTTCAAAGAAGCCTGTAGCCCCAGGAAGGATTTGATAGCAATAGTTCTTGCCGATTACGCCATTCCCTGTCTCCGGATCATAAGGCTGACCGAGCTCGGACTGTAATAACAATCGAGTATTGTTCATTACATAACTGGTCAAAACAACGATATCTGCTGGTTGTTCAAATTCTTCTCCTGTTTGAACATCGACATATTTAACTCCTGTGGCGCGATTTCCGTCATGCAGGATTTCTGTGACATTTGCGTCGGTTCTCAATTCAAAATTCCCTGTAGCTTGGGCAGTAGGAATAACCGTTACGTTAGGCGAGGCTTTGGCACCATATTCACATCCGAACCGTTCGCAGAAACCGCAATATTGACATTTATACATTTTCTGTCCGTCAGGGTTTTCATAGTTCTCTGTCATATTGGCGGAAGGCAGTTGAAAAGGATGTAAATCCAAGTTTTTTGCAGCTTCTTTAAACTTTTTCGTAATCGGCGTATCTACCATTGGCGGATTCGGATAAGGGTTGCTTCTGGGAGCGCCCATCGGGTTCTCTTCCCCGCCGATTCCTGCCGTTTGTTCAAATTTATAGAAATACGGTTCCAATTCTTCATAGGTAATGCCCCAATCTTGCAAGGTATAATCATCACCCAGTTTATTCCCGTATTTTTCTTCAGTCATCGACTTAATTTGCAAATCATACGGCAAGAAGCGCCATGTTTGCCCATTCCAGTGTACGCCGGCTCCTCCCAAACCTTCTCCCAACAGGAAGGAACCCAACTGCCGCATCGGCAATGCTCGTTCATCTCTGTTGTTTCGGAATGTAAGTGTCTCTTTGGACAAATCCTGCATCAAATCATACCGAATGGCATATCTGTATTCATCATGCACCATTTGGAAGTCTTCCGTGGATCGTTCTTTCCCGCGCTCAAGACCGACTACTTTCACACCCTCCTTTGCCAGTTCGGCTGCGATAATGCCGCCTGTCCAGCCTACTCCGACAGTTACTACTTCAACTTTGTCCAATTTTTTTGCCATTGTTCATCCCCCTATGCTCATTATGATGAAATATGCGCTCTTAATGCTTTAGGCTCTTTCTCGATGAACTCCTCCTTCTTGATTTCATCGAGGTAGCTCATTTGACTTCCCGGGAATTGTTTCATTTCCCAGGCCGCCATGTTTCCATTTCCGCCATATAACGGATCAGAATAGGCTCCTTCAATGGTTGCCGAGCGAAGCAACTCGAAAAATGTGGTTGGGGTGACCCCTTTTAAATCCACATCTCCATCCTGGAATTTTTGTAGGATTTCGTCCTGTTGTTTCCCTTCCAAATCGACAAAGGATGCGTCAAAGTCTTTTTGACTCTGCTGTTCAATTGCTTTTATTCCTACATCAAAAACTTCATGGCGTTTCAGTCTGGTTTGATAACCCTGAAAATTGCTGCCTTCATAAAATGGCCCTTGCATGTACTCTTTATCGTTATGTCCATATGCACCAGCCAATTGGTGGTCAATGAAGTAAGGAACTCCCAATTCAATGGCGCCTGGTCCATTATCATCTTCCGGGAAGATCCTTTCCGTTGCTGCACTAAGTATGTTGAAATCTTTTTGTCTGGCAAAGTACATCAAGGCTTTATTGAAGTTCGTTTTATTCGAACCTCCATCCGTTGTATTGGACGCTGTCTGGCTTCCGTTGTTGGTGACGCTGGTCGTGACCAATGTCCCCAGCAAACCGCCCCCGATAGCACCTCCTGCTACATAGCCGGAGTTTTTAATGAATTTCCGGCGTGACATCTTTGTATTGCTGTTATTTTCCGCCATCTTGTTCCTCCTTCCAAAATATGTAGTTGGCGGTCACTCTAGTAAAAGTAACCTTAAATACTAGTTACCACTGATTAAACTTGTTAAACATATAGAAAGAAAAAAACCTTCCTGATTTGTTTGAAAAACTGCCATGACAGGAACAGAAAATTTGGATTTTCAACTATGTCTTTAACATTTGAAGCCCTTGTGGAAAGATAGACTTTAACTTGTCCGTGTTATAATGGAAAGCAAACAAAAAGGATGAGGTGGTGACAATAGCCTGCCACCAAAGCAAAAACCGAACGAACTCTAATCGCTAATCGAATTCGCACGGTTTTTATGTGTATGTTTCTTAGATGAACTTCTTTTGTCAGTTGTTTGATGCATGTTTCGTCTCACACGAGTGGAGCCTTGCACAATTCGTTAGAGAAGGGTAGAATCATTGGCATTTTTAACCAAAATCCGAACAAGCCACTGAAAAAATCCTTTCTAATCTAGAAGAGATTTTAAAGTTTTTTGTTGATTCTCATGAATCGCTTATCGGTGGATGCTTGCCGCGGGCACGGCGCCACCACCGAACGCTCATCGCGGAATCAACAGAGGGTAAACGAAAAAGAAGTGATTTTCTTTGATTTCTAAAAGAAAATCACTCTTTTTTCTTGTACAATGAAAGGAATACATAAAAGAGGTTGCTCTTGAGAAAGGCGTGATACAATCGAAGTCTCTCATCCTTGATACGACGCATACCAAGGCTCGATACAATCAAACATCCCCTCAAGCGTAACCGTTCCAAGAACGTCCGTAAAATGATTTATTCTATCGATGAATCCATGAAGAAAAAGTTTCTGAGAAACAAACCGAAGTTACGCTTGAAGCTGAGCTGGATTATTCGGAACGTCTTGTCGAAGTCATTTTCACAGCTAATGTGAAGCAAATAGTTAAACTAATGAAGGAATAGACGGTGCAAACAAACCTCTTGAATTAGACAAAAACGGTCTATGGAAGTTAAATTCTACACAGACCGTTTTTTATACTTATACTTTACATAGACTGTCAGTTCTTCAGTGGCCTCAAACTCGTTCGGTTTTTGTTTCGGCCACAATGCTTTTGTCCGAGTATCTTCTGTTTCAATCGTTATCCGTCAATTTTCAATATACTTTCATACAAGAGCCGGTAGGAATCTAAACGCTGTTGATAGTTACTAGCATAAGTGACCACCATGATTTCATCTGCTTGAAAAGACGATTGAACTTCTTTCAGTTTATCTTTTACCATTTCCGGCGTTCCAGCTATGATTTTCTTCAACTCTTTTTTTATCCTCTGCTCGTCTTCGATTTCCAAAGCAGCTTTCTTGTTTACCAGCTGTTTTTCTGCAATCACTTTATTTTGCAAGACAGAGTAGGCGATCTCTTCCGCCTTTTCCTGAGTTTTTGCGCACAGGGCATTCACGGTAACGATGGCATATGGATAGCTGAATTCGGGTCCCGGTTCAAAATGATTCAAATATTGTCTGACGGCTGCCTGTCCATCGTTATCGCTCATGAATTGACCAAAGACATACCCTGTACCGTTCCTGCCTGCCAATTCGGCGCTTTTTATGCTTGTTCCAAGCATCCACGGTACCGGAGGCTTTTCTGGAACAGGGGTTGCTTTCGTTCCGGCATAAAAAGCATTTTCAGGAAAATCATCCCGTAAAAAGTGCAGCAGTTCAACAATTTTTTCTGGCATCTTTTTGACATTTTCTAAAAAATTTCCAGAAAGAGCGATAGATGCCTCCGTAGATCCACCAGGTGCACGGCCGATGCCAATGTCTACTCTTCCCGGAAATAAAGAGGCAAGCAGATTGTAGTTTTCCGCTACCTTGTATGGCTGGTAGTGAGGAAGCAGAACAGCCCCGCAGCCAACCCGTATATTGTTCGTGACAGCCCCCAAAAATCCCAGCATCGATTCCGGGGCAGAACAAGCAATGTTTTTCATATCATGGTGCTCTGCCATCCAATAACGGCTATATCCCCATTGCTCCGCCAGCTTCGCAAGCTCACCGGCAGCCTGTAAAGCTTCATTTGCTGTATGGCCGGGGAATACAGGCGCTTGGTCCAATATGCTTAATTTCATTGTTGTCCTTCTTCCTTGTCTATATTTCCTTTCAACCTTTATAAAGGCATTTTAGCGTTAATCGATATCTATCGTCCAATTAAACGGATCTGACTGTTTTCCAGTCTGTATCCCGGTCAATGTTGTATAAAGCTTTCTGGCAACAGGGCCTGTTGCTCCCCCGTTTACTTCAATGCTTTCTCCGTTCCAAGATAGTTCACCTATTGGAGAAATGACGGCGGCAGTACCTGACCCGAAGGCCTCCTCCAGTTTACCGTGTTTTGCAGCCTCAAAGACTTCTTCCATCGAAACTCGCCGTTCACTTACGGGATAGTCCCAATGCTTCAACAAATCGATGACCGAACTTCTAGTGACACCTTCCAGTATGCTGCCGTTCAAAGCAGGCGTGATCAATTCCCCGTCAATCTTGAAGAAGACATTCATGCTGCCGACTTCTTCAATATATTTCTTTTCGACTCCATCGAGCCACAGAACTTGAGCAAAGCCTTTATCTGCTACCATTTCCTGTGCTTTCAAACTCGAAGCATAATTCCCTGCCGTTTTTGCTTCTCCCGTTCCTCCGGCCACTGCCCGGACGAATGTATTTTCTACGGCGATTTTTACTGGGTTGATTCCTTCCTTGTAATAAGCACCTACAGGAGAAAGTATGATGATAAATTGATAATTTTTCGACGGAGCCACTCCTAAATATGGTTCCGTAGCAATGACAAACGGTCTGATATACAAGGATGTACCTTCAGCCGAAGGCACCCACTCTTTATCCAACGAGACTAACGTAGTGATCGCCTCCAAGGCTAACGTTTCATCAATGGCGGGCATGCACATTCGATCGTTCGAACGGTTCAAACGCTGCATATTTTTCCCCGGGCGAAACAGTTTCACCTTACCTTCAGGAGTCAAATAGGCCTTCAACCCTTCGAATACCGTCTGGCCATAATGGAAAATGATAGATGCCGGATCCAATGTAAGAGGCTGATAAGGAATGATCCTCGGCTCATGCCACCCTTTATCTGCAGAGTAATCCATGATAAACATGTGATCTGTGAAAATTCTTCCAAACTCCAACTGATCAGTCGTTGGTTTTGATTTGCTTGTTTCAGATTTAGTAATTTTAATTTTTTCCATGTTCAAGACTCCCCGCTTGTATGTAGTTATTGTTCAAGGCAATTTTTGTTCGGTTTGTATTGTTGCCATCTTGAGAAAAAATGCGACTATATGTGTGATAACCAATTGTCATTTTTTTACGCTCACTTGCAAAAGAAAAAAGAGAGAAAAGCTATCTTGTTCTGGTCGCAGATCATTTCAGCCGACTTTAACAACCTATTCAAAAAGAACCTTTTTCAAAATAGTTTGTAAAAAACATTTTAGTACGAAATGGATGGGAAAAACAACCGAAATCTATTCTTTTTTTAATCAAGCGCTTTCTTGCTGGATCCTTTATAAGCGTCATCTATGTAAGAAAAGACCTTGCTCCACAGCAGGAGACAAGGCCTTGATTCAATGTTGTGCCATTTTACATAGCTGCTACAGTTGGAAGCGAGGAAGCTCCCATCAAAAAGCGATCAACCTGCCGGGCCACTTCACGGCCTTCATTGATTGCCCAAACGATTAAGCTTTGTCCTCTGCGTGCATCTCCGGCAGCAAAAACACCTTCCACATTCGTTGAAAAGTCACCATAAGCAGCTTTGACTTTCCGATTATCCGTATCAATGCCAAACTGCTGTATCACTGATTGTTCCGGCCCTTCAAATCCGATTGCAATCAGTACAAGCTGAGCTGGCCATACTTTTTCTGTTCCAGGAATTTCTTCGTAGACAAACATGCCGGTCTCATCGGTCACTTTCTTCATTTGAATCGTATGCAATTCCTTCAAATTGCCATTCTCGTCCTTGACGAATTTCTTCGTTTGAATGGAATATTGTCGAGGATCTTCACCGAATTTCGCTTCTGCTTCTTTGTGGGCGTAATCCACGCTGAAAACCTTTGGAAATTCCGGCCACGCATTATCTTCTGTCCTAGCCAAAGGAAGTTGCGGATGCTTGCCAAATTGCACAATACTATTGCAATTTTGCCTTAATGCGGTGGCGATACAATCAGCTCCTGTATCACCTCCACCAATCACAATGACATCTTTTCCTTCTGCATCAATCCATTCTCCATCTTCCAATTCTGTACCGAGCAGCCTCTTTGTGGAAGCCGTCAAATAGTCCATCGCAAAGTGTACCCCTTCAGCTTCTCTTCCTTGTAATGGCAAGTCACGCTGCTTCTGAGCACCTGTACAGACGATGACTGCATCATATTGGGCATTCAGTTCATCAGCCGTGATATCCTTGCCAATTTCGGTATTGGTAACAAAGTCTATTCCTTCTTGCCTTAACAATTCAATCCTTCGTTCTACTACCTCTTTCTCGAGCTTCATGTTAGGAATGCCATACGTCAGGAGCCCGCCTGCTCTATCAGCCTTTTCATACACCGTAACAGTATGGCCTGCCTGGTTTAGTTGATCGGCGCTCGCCATTCCAGCCGGTCCTGAACCTACTATTGCGATCTTTTTACCAGTCCGCTTCTCTGGAATGCGGGGAGTGATCCAACCATTTTCAAATCCTTTGTCGATGATTGCCTTTTCGATGTTTTTAATCGTGACAGCTGGATCAGAGATAGCCACGGTACAGGAGCCTTCACAAGGAGCAGGGCACACCCGTCCAGTGAACTCCGGGAAATTATTAGTTTTTTCCAGTCGTTCCAGAGCCTCTTTCCATTTTCCGCGGTAAACCAAATCATTCCATTCAGGTATCAAATTGTAGACAGGACAACCAGAGGTAGCCCCGTTGATTTCAGTGCCGATATGGCAGAAAGGAGTTCCGCAATCCATACAGCGCGCTCCTTGTCTGCTCATTACTTCATCCGAGAAAGGAGCAGAATATTCTTTCCAATCGTTTAAGCGTATTTTCGGATCACGTTCAGCTGCTTCTTCCCGCTTAATTTCGATAAAACCAGTTGCTTTTCCCATATTCTAATCTCCTTTCTTAGTGTACGGCCACTTGCTTTTTGTTCTTCTGTGCAGGTATGACCTTTTTGCCTTTTTTGGCATTGAATGCTTCCATTTTTGCAGCTTCTTCCGATAATCCGGAAGCTTTCAACCCTTCGATATGTTCCAACGTTTGTTTGTAATCTTTCGGTATGACTTTGACAAACTTATCGACTGCATGATCCCAGTCAGCCAGAATGGCAGCCGCTTTGCTGCTGGAAGTATAATGGTGATGGTTTTCCACCATCTCTTTCACTTCTGCGATTTCTTCGTAACGAGAAAGGTGGTCGAATTCGATCATTTCTTTATTCGTCAAGTACTCGAATCGCTCTTTGTCTTCTGTATAAACATAGGCGATACCACCTGACATACCTGCTCCGAAGTTCTTTCCGACTTCCCCGAGAACGACGACACGTCCGCCTGTCATGTATTCGCATCCGTGGTCTCCGATTCCTTCGACTACCACTTTTGCACCGCTGTTGCGCACTGCAAATCGTTCGCCTGCGAGACCGTTGATATAGGCTTCCCCGGACGTTGCTCCATAAAAAGCCACATTGCCGGCAATGACATTGCTGTCGGCAAAGACTGTCGATTCTTTCGGGGCTGTAACAACGATCTTGCCACCAGACAACCCTTTTCCGACATAGTCATTAGCATCGCCAGTCAATAGCATGGACATCCCTTTCGGTATAAAAGCTCCGAAGCTTTGACCGGCCGAGCCGGTAAATCTCAATGTAATCGTGTCCTCTGGCAAGCCTTTTTCTCCGTACCGTTTCGAAATCTCGCTTCCGGTAATTGTACCTGCAACACGGTTGATGTTGCGGATCGGGAAGGAGACATCCACCCTTTCCTGACGCTCTATTGCTGGTTGGACAGTTGGCAAGATTTTAGTCATGTCCAATGATTGTTCCAATTTATGATTCTGAGCAGTCTGGGCAGTCCTTACCCCTTCAACCGGGTGGATGAGTCGCGACAAATCAAGATCTCTTGCCTTCCAATGCTGATTCGCACGTTCACTTATTTCTAAAACTTCGGTCCTTCCGACCATTTCATCGATAGAACGAAAACCTAATTCCGCCATAATTTCGCGTACTTCCTCTGCGACAAATCGCATATAGTTCACAATATGGTCAGGATCGCCCATGAATTTTTTCCGAAGTTCGGGGTTTTGAGTAGCAACACCTACAGGACAAGTGTCCAGATGGCAAGCACGCATCATAACGCACCCCAATACGACAAGAGGAGCCGTAGCGAAACCAAACTCTTCAGCACCTAGCAGGGAAGCCATGACGACATCCCTTCCTGTCATCAACTTGCCATCGGTTTCCAATACTACACGATCTCTAAGTCCATTGAGCATCAAGGTTTGATGGGCCTCTGCCAGTCCAAGCTCCCAAGGCAGCCCGGTGTGTTTTATGCTTGTTTTAGGAGAGGCGCCCGTTCCGCCGTCATATCCAACGACGGATATGACATCTGCAGCACCCTTGGCCACACCTGCGGCAATGGTGCCCACCCCGGCTTTGGCGACTAATTTGACACTGATCCTTGCTTGCCGATTGGCATTTTTTAAATCGTGGATGAGTTGGGCCAAATCCTCAATTGAATAGATGTCGTGATGTGGTGGAGGTGAAATCAACCCAACTCCTGGTGTAGACCCACGGACATCTGCAACCCAAGGATAAACCTTGTTTCCCGGAAGCTGGCCGCCTTCTCCCGGTTTTGCCCCTTGGGCCATTTTGATTTGCAGTTCTTCTGCATTCACCAAATAATGGCTTTTTACGCCAAAACGACCTGAAGCAATTTGCTTGATTGCACTCTTGCGAAGATCTCCGTTTTCATCCGGGGTGAATCGCCGGGGGTCTTCTCCGCCCTCCCCGCTGTTGCTTTTTCCGCCTAAACGGTTCATCGCAATAGCCAGTGACTCGTGTGCTTCTTGACTTAAAGAACCAAAAGACATGGCACCTGTCTTAAACCTTTTGACAATCGCCTCGACAGATTCGACTTCCTCGATAGGGATCGCCCTATTGTCCGATTTAAAGGTGAACAAATTCCTTAAAAAGTTCAGTCTCTCTCCATCGGCGGCTCTGGAGTACTCCTTGAACAAATTATAATCCCCTCGCCTGCACGCCCACTGCAGCGTATGGATGGTTTTGGGATTAAATGCGTGATGTTCGCCGCCTTTTCTCCACTGAAAATCACTTCCGGAATCCAATGTTTCGTCAATGGTTTCAGCAAAGGCATCATCATGCCGCATTTTTGCTTCTGAACCAATCGTACCCAGTCCAACACCATCGATTTGGGAAGCTGTTCCGGTGAAATGCTCATCGATAACTTGTTTACTAATCCCGACAGCCTCGAAAATCTGCGCTCCACGATAACTTTGCACAGTGGAAATTCCCATTTTTGACATCACTTTGACTACGCCTTCCGTTACACCTGCGATGTACTTTTCCACTGTTTCCTGGTAGCTTAACTCCAGATTCCCTTCAGCAATCACCTGCTTGAATGTTTCGTAAACAAGGTACGGGTTGATCGCATCGGCGCCATAACCGATCAATGCTGCAAAGTGATGGACCTCGCGAGTTTCCCCGGTCTCTATCAATATACTCACTTTTGTCCTGTTGCCTTGTCTCACCAGATATTGGTGCAAGGCACTAACAGCAAGTAGTGCCGGTATCGCTGTATTTCGTACTGACATTTCTCTATCTGACAAAATAATCAGGTTGATCCCTTCTGCTATTGCCTTGTCTGCTTTTTGGAAAAGATTTTGCAATCCTTCCTCCAAATTATCTTCGAAGAGGGAAGGAATCACTCTGCTTCTGAAACCTTCATATTTATTTTCCGAGAATTCCTGCAGCTGATAATTGGACAGCACCGGTGTTTCCAATTGAATCCGACGGCAACTGCTTTGGTCAGGATGCAAAATATTCCCTTCCGGACCCAGGAATGTCATGGTCGATGTCACGATTTGTTCCCGATAGGCATCGATTGGAGGATTGGTTACTTGGGCAAACAATTGCTTGAAATAATTGAACAAAGACTGCGGTCTGTCGGACAGTACAGCCAATGGCATATCACTACCCATCGATCCAATCGGATCCTTTCCTTCTTTCACAACTGGCACGAGGTATTTATAGACATCCTCATACGTATAGCCGAACGCTTGCTGACGGATGAATAAATCGGCTTCCGGATCAGTCGTTGTTTGTTCGACTTGATTGGATACTTTTACAAGTTGATTATCCAACCATTCCTGATAAGGTTTCTCTTGAGCCATCTCTGACTTGATTTCTTCATCAGAGATGATCCTCCCTTCTTCCAAGTCCAATAACAGCATTTTACCCGGGCTCAGCCGGTCTTTGTATAATACATTTTCTTCCTCGACATCGATGACCCCTACCTCCGAAGAATAAATGATGTAATCATCCTTCGTCACATAGTAGCGGGCAGGTCGCAGACCATTTCGATCAAGGATTGCTCCGATCTGCTTACCATCTGTAAAGGTGATCGAAGTCGGACCATCCCATTGTTCCATCAAGGTGCTGTGGTATTCATAAAACGCCCGTTTTTCATCCGAAATATGCGGATTGTTTTTCCAGGGTTCGGGAATGAGCATCATCGCTGCATGGGCCGGTTTTCTACCTGCCAGGGTGAAAAATTCCAGAGCATTGTCCAAAACAGCGGAATCGCTTCCTTCGGCATTGAGAATCGGCATGACTTTCTGTAAATCTTCGCCGAATGCTTCAGAAGCGAATTGTTTCTCGCGGGCTTTCATCCAATTCGCGTTTCCGCGCATTGTGTTGATTTCTCCATTGTGGATCAAATATCTATTGGGGTGTGCTCTTTCCCAAGTCGGAAATGTATTTGTACTAAAACGTGAATGGACTAATGAAAAGGCAGACACAAACGAATCATCTTGTAAATCTAAATAAAACTCATCCACTTGTTCAGGTGTTAACAAACCTTTGTAGACAATCGTCCTGCTGGATAAACTGGCAAAGTAGAATCGATACTCCTGTTCTCGGGCCCAGTTTTCCGCTTGTTTCCGGATGACGTAAAGTTTTCGTTCGAACGCCAGATTATCTACTAAGTCATCTGCGGCTCCAATGAATACCTGTCTGATCACCGGACAAGTTTCTTGTGCTTTTATTCCGATATTTCTGACATTTACAGGTACATCACGCCAGCCGAGCAGCTTCTGCCCTTCTTGTTCGATAATGTGGTTCACATAACCTTCCACTTGCTCCTGTTCATGTACATTTTTAGAAAAAAAGACCATGCCTACGCCATATTTCCCAGTCTCTGGCAGCTGGATATCCGTACATACCTTACGGAAGTAAGCATCCGGCACTTGAACCATCAACCCAGCACCGTCACCAGTCATCGGGTCGCTCCCCTGACCGCCGCGATGGTCAAGCTGGCAAAGCATTTGCAATCCTTTTTTTACAATTTCATGTGTCGCTAATCCCTTGATATGAGCATATAATCCGATTCCACATGCATCACGTTCAAATGCAGGATTGTATAAGCCTTGTGCTTCAGGCATCTGATTAAAAGTCATAATATACGCCCCCGTTTACTCTATTCCAATTAAGGTGTCTTATTTCTATTGTAGGTTTTCTTATTCATCCAAACAATATATAATATAGATTAAAACTATCTCATTTCGAGATTAATGAAAAAAGGTGAGCCTGTGGAACTACGACAATTACGTTATTTTATGGAAGTCGCAGAAAGAGAACACGTATCAGAAGCTGCTGTACACCTGCATGTTGCCCAGTCAGCCATCAGCCGCCAAATCGCCAATCTGGAGTCGGAACTGGGAGTATCTTTGTTCGAACGTGAAGGACGAAATGTAAAATTGACTCAAATCGGCAAGGTTTTTTTGACACACGCCAAGACAGCAATGAAAGCAATCGATCATGCAAAAAAACAAATCGATGAACACCTTGACCCAGAGAGGGGGACGATCAAAATCGGATTTCCGACCAGCTTGGCCAGCCACTTGTTGCCAGCCGTGATTTCGGAATTCAAGAAGAAGTACCCCAATATCGCATTCCAGCTGAGACAAGGCTCTTATAATTATCTGGTTGATGCTGTGAAGAAACGCGAATTGGATTTAGCCTTTTTGGGGCCTGTGTTAACGAACGATCCGGAAATAGATGGACGAATTCTTTTTTCTGAAGACATTTCGGCCCTTGTGCCTGCTTCCCATCGTTTGGCCGAGAGGCAGAGCTTGCATTTAAGAGATATGAGGAACGAAGAATTTGTACTATTCCCTGAAGGGTTCATTTTGAGGAAAATAGCGATGGACGGTTGCCGTCAGGCGGGCTTCACGCCAAGAATTTCTTCAGAAGGCGAGGATTTGGACGCAATTAAAGGGCTGGTATCGGCCGGAATCGGGGTCACCCTCCTTCCGGAAAGTGTTTTTTCCGAATCCACCCCAAGATTCACGAAAAAAATAACGATTGATACACCACATTTGCGTCGTACTGTCGGAATCATCAAACCAGCAACAAGAAATCTCGCTCCTTCGGAAAAAGTTTTTTACCAGTTTGTTCAGGACTTCTTTTCTGTGTTGGAGCAATTTCAGTAAATCTGTTCAAGCCTTGAAAAAGGTAAAAAACACGAATAGACTGTCTGTGACAGGGGATAGCGAACAACTTTGCAGCGAAGATAGCCGAAGGCTTTTGAAACAGATTCCCTCTCCCGCAGGGAACAAGATGAAGTTCCGCATCCTTTGCTGGCTAAGTCACAGTATTTCATGTTCAAACAAAGCACATGATAAATTCTGCTGATAAAAGAAGAGGCAAAAAACGGATGATGCTCCTGGTATCGAACCATCATCCGTTTTTTTGCTTTTGCAGGTTTGTTTTACATCCCTTTTGATTCATATACTTTCTTCTATATTATGCGTGTGAATAGTCACAGAAAGATAGAGCCCTATAGGGCTCTATCTTTTTGTATTGCTTTTTTTCGCTTTTGCTTCCAAATCAGAATGCGGCCTTTGATCTGCAGTATCTTCCGTCAGACCTTGAGGGGTGACACTGGGTGCTGCTTGCCCTCTGCCTCGTTTTCTTTCTTTTGCCATTGGGAAACACCTCCACCTTTAGCTTGGCAGAAGTATTGTCGATTTATCCAAAATAATAATGATGGTGCAGATGACAGCCAGGATTAAAAGCAGCAAGACAGTAAGGACAAGTATCGGCTGCTCTATAAGCTTCAATCGTCAATTCTTTGTGACAACTTCCGCATAACACAGCTTTCTTCTTGTTCTCCTCTTTGGCCCATACCTTAGCGTCATGTCCGGCTGTTTCCTGATGGCAACGATAACAGGGATAATACGCATGGCAACAGGCAAATTTGATCGCAATGATATCAAGCTCCGAGTGATAGTGTTCACATCTAGTGGCTGTATCGATCACTTTGCCGTAGACTTCATGATTACCGATCAATATTGTTTGCCCTCCTATCCCTCACACAATCGGTTGGAATCTGATCTATCCGACTTGATTAACCATTTTGGAAAAACCACGGAGCTCCAGCTCTGCAAATTTATGTTGAATCAATTCTGTGTTCACTTTCCAGATTGCATCTTCCAGTGCACATTCAATTGGTACTTCACAGTGAATCTCCGCCAGCTTTCTGGATAAATGAAGCATGTCCAAATTTTCTTCTATTTTTTTTCGGATACCGTTCGAAAGTTTTTCCAGATTGGCAAGAATGTCTTCAATAGAACCAAATTCCGCCAACAATTTCAAGGCTGTTTTTTCACCTATCCCTTTCACTCCTGGATAATTGTCTGATGTATCCCCCATCAAGGCCTTCATCTCAATCACTTGATAAGGGGAAATTCCTTTTGTCTGATAAAACGTATCCTTTTTATATACTGCGTAATTACCTTGTCCCTTTTTCATGATAGCCACGGAAACTTGATCATCCACCAACTGGAGGATATCCTGGTCTCCGGTCAAGATGGTGACTTGATGTTCCTTGCCATACTGCCGTGCGAGTGTACCGATACAATCATCAGCTTCAAACCCTTTAGTGCCGACATTCGGAACATCAAAAGCCTCCATTACTTCTTTAATCAAATCGAATTGGGGTATCAGCTCTACTGGCGGCTCTCCTCGGTTGGCTTTGTATGGGGCGTAAAGCTCATTGCGGAAAGTTTTACTCCCCATGTCCCAGCAGCAGATGACATGACTTGGCTGAAAAGTGGCAATTGCATCCAAGAAATATTTTAAAAAACCAAAAATACCGTTCGTCGGTATCCCTTTGCTGTTAACCATGAAATTGCCTGTGAAGGAAGTGGCATAAAAACCTCTGAATAACAATGCCATTCCATCGACTAATAAAACATTATGCTGTTTATCCATATCATTTACTCCCTTATTTACAGTGAAATGAAGCTTATCATTCTATATTTTAACACACAAAACTCATCCTGTAGAAAGGTTGGTTAAAAAACAACAAAATTGATAGATTTCATTTCTCTGTGATATAGTTAATTTTACAATTCAGCAGACAGAAGGTGGCAGAACATGACTAAACAAACAGCTTTGGCTACATTTGCAGGTGGTTGCTTTTGGTGCATGGTCAAACCATTCGACCAATTCGAGGGCATCCATCAAGTTGTTTCAGGATATATGGGGGGACATGTCACAAATCCTACCTACGAACAAGTGAAAACAGGCGAGACCGGCCATTATGAAGTGGTTCAAATAAGCTTTGACCCGGATATTTTTCCTTACCAGCGACTGCTGGATATTTACTGGCCACAGGTTGACCCGACAGATGATGGAGGACAGTTCCATGACAGGGGCAGCCAGTACCGCGCCGCCATCTTCTACCATGATGAAAAGCAAAAGCAATTGGCAGAACAATCGAAACAAGCGATTATCGACAGTGGCCGGTTTCAGCAGCCAGTTGTTACAGAGATCCTTCCTGCCAGCACCTTTTATCGTGCAGAAACTTATCATCAGGACTTCTATAAGAAAAATAAAAAATACTACCAGGAAGACAGGGCTAAATCCGGAAGAGACGAATTCATCGAAAATCACTGGTCTTGATACCGTCTTTTTCGCAAAGCTAAAAGATGAAGAAAGCTTATATGTTGAAAACTTCTAACCAGAAGGGCATGATCATTTATAAGATGCCAGTTGGACCATAGCGATAAAGTTTGAAGGGCCGCACCGTTCTTTTTAACCGGTGTGGCCTTTCATTAATATATATGGCAGGGTGTTACTTTATCGTTTAAAACGAAAACAAGTTTCTTCGCCATAGAAGCTTGTATCAAACCGTAACCAAAACAATTTGTGATTCAACGTTGATGAGATTCATTTTTTCGGTGGCCATATTATTGCCTATTATTCCTTTCTCCTCTAATAGTTTACATAATATGATTATGATTTACTGCATCACGTTCTAATCAATCTATCAATGAAAAGGCATCTGCCAACAGTTTGTAAGAATGAAGTTTGGCTTGAAAATCATGGATGTTGGTAATGATCATCAGCTCATCTGTTTGGTACTCATCTGCCAACTTCTCCAGCTGGCGCTTTACCTGTTGTTGGTCCCCGATAACCGCCCGTTTTCGGTTTTTTCTTATTGTTTCTTGGTCTTCCTTTGAAAAAGACTTATTTTTCACTTCCTCGATTGAAGGAACCTTTGTATCCCTTCCTTTCCCTACATTCAATAGCCATGCGTCCTGGCTGATCGCCAATTCTTCCGCCTTGCTTTCGGTGTCGGCGCAAACAACGAATACACAGACATTTACGTTTGGCTCATGTTGCCATGTCGATGACTTAAATCGTTCCCGGTATGTTTTGATGGCAGATTTGCCGTTTTCGGGATTGATAAAGTGGCCGTACGTAAAACCAACCCCAAGGTTGGCGGCGTTTTTTGCCCCCCGCTCTGAAAGACCCAATATCCACATATCCGGTGCACTATCGATGCGCGGACCAGCTTTGACAGTTTTATACGGATGTTCTGCTGGCAGCGAGTTATGTAGAAAACCCAATAAATCCGAAGTTTGCCTTGGAAAGGAACTAAGACTTTTTTGCTGTCCGTCGGTAAGTGCCAATCTTGTTGTTTGATTACCTCCCGGGGACCTTCCCAGACCAATATCGATCCTGCCAGGATAAAAAGCCTCCAACGTCTTAAAGTTTTCGGCTACATGAAGCGGACTATATTGGGGTAAGAGGACTCCTCCAGACCCTACTCTGATTGTATCGGTTTTTGCGGCAATTTGGCCGATCAATACTTCCGGCGAAGTGCTAGCCAACCCGCTGGTACTATGGTGTTCTGCAACCCAGTACCTGGTATATCCGAGACTTTCTGTTTCCTGGGCAAGCCTGATTGTATGTTGTAATGCTCGTGCCGGTGATTCTCCTCGCGAAACGGGGGATTGGTCCAATACACTCAACCTCATTGCTGTCACCTTCCCTTTTCAAATGCTTTATAGTATTATTCCTCTATCTTTTTTCTAAATCCATAAAACGCCCGGAAACCATTCTTTTCATAAAACTCCTTTGAGCTGCTTGTGGCCAGCATTTCCATCCTTGTCTCCGGATAAATATCGTGGATGTGGGCCAGCAACTTTTTACCAAGACCTCTCCCGCGGTATGGCTTAGAAATCAACAATTCACAAATGTACAATGTGATTGCTGAATCCGTCAAACCTCTGAGATATCCGACCACTTTCTCCTTGTCTTCCAGTACATAAGTCACTTGCGAACCCTCCCATCCCCGTTTTGCAGCTTCCCGATCTTCTACTAAATTTCCCCACCCTTCACTTGCATTCAAGTTCTGGATCTGGTTGAAATCTTCCGGTTTATATTTACGACATAATACTGAGTGTTCCCCGATTTTCATCTCCATGCAGAATCCACCTGCCTGTTCTATATTTTGGTGTGTCTAGTTTACTATCATCCATCCAAAATAGCCAATCCACCACACAGAAAAACACGTCGACCATTCTGGCCAAACGTGTTTTTTGTCACTTACCAATTTTCAATTTCTGGACGGTCGCCTTTGCTATTCCCTTTTTTGTTCGTTCGTCTGTCCAGCTCTTCTTTTACAGCATCAAGTGAAACATCCTGTTCTGCGAGGAGAATGAGACTGTGGTACAGTAAATCGCTAATTTCATTTACGACTTCCTGCTTATTGTTGTTTTTAGCTGCTATGACCGCTTCACCGGCCTCTTCGATTACTTTTTTCCCGATTTTATCAATCCCTTTATCAAAAAGATAATTCGTATAAGAATTTTCAACTCGGGTTTCTTTCCGACTCTGGATTTCTGCCATTACTTGATCAAAAACGTTTCCTTGCCTAATTTCCTTCCGCTTTTCTTTTATCTCATCACCTGTCACTTCATAGAAAAAGCAGCTATTTTTTCCGGTATGACAAGCAGGCCCATAGGGGGTAACCCGTAACAGAAGTGAATCGCCATCGCAATCCAGAAATACCGACCGGACAGACTGATAATTCCCAGAAGTAGCGCCCTTATGCCATAATTCCTGACGGGAACGGGAATAAAACCATGTTTGCCCCGTCTCTATTGTTTTTTGATAAGCTGTTTCATCCATATAAGCAACCATTAACACATCTCCTGTCAAATCATCTACGATGACTGCAGGAAGCAGTCCTTTAGAAAAGTCCGGCTTCACGTATATCCACTCCTTGTTCTGCACAGCTTTGCTTTACTTGATCAATCGAGTATATTCGTTCATGGAAGATGGATGCAGCCAAAGCGGCGGAAACACCGGTTTTACGAAACACTTCTCCAAAATGCTCGGGCTTTCCGCAACCGCCTGAAGCTATGACAGGGATGCGGACAGAGTCAACTACAGCCCTTGTCAGTTCCAAGTCGAAGCCGTCTTTCACTCCATCCGTGTCGACACTTGTCAGTAAAATCTCTCCTGCACCTTGCAGTTCTGCTTCTTTTACCCATTTCAAAGCATCTTTACCACTATCCCTGCTGCCACCATGCGTCATGACATGCCAACTATTTCCGATACGTTTCGCGTCCACGGCTACGACCACACATTGCGAACCAAAACGGTCAGCAGCTTCACGAATCAAAGAAGGATTCGCAACAGCGGCTGAGTTCATCCCCACTTTGTCCGCTCCGGCCTGTAGAAGCCTGGTAACATCATCGATCGACTTTACCCCTCCCCCTACTGTAAAGGGTACAAACACCGTTTCTGCTGTCTTTTTGACAATATCGATCATTGTCTGCCTTCCTTCATTGGTAGCTGAAATATCTAGAAAGATGATTTCATCCGCTCCTTCTCGAGAATAAGAAGAAGCCATATCCACAGGGTCGCCCAACTCTCTAAGAGAAACAAAATTAGTTCCTTTCACTACCTTGCCTTCCTTTACATCCAAACATGGGATGATCCGTTTGACGATCAATCGGCAGCCCCCTTTAAAGAAACATGCCCGTCATAAATCGCTTTACCGACGATTGCTTCCTCTATTCCGATGGCTTCCAGGTTGCGGATATCCTCCATATCCTTGATTCCTCCAGAAGCAACTATTTTACAGTCCACTGCTTTGGAAAGTTGTTGTAACGCTTGTAAATTGGGACCGCTCAATGTACCGTCTTTTGAAATATCGGTGAAAACGATTGTGTTAACTCCCAGTTCTTCCATTCTTCCCGCAAAGTCGATAAAATCGGTACCCGATACCGTTTCCCAACCTCTTACGGCGACCTTCCCGTCTTTCGCGTCAATTCCGATAACAATTTGTTCAGGATATGCTTCCAGGACTGCTTGCAAAAATGCATCATCTTCAAGAGCAGATGTTCCTAGAACCAATCTGGAAGCACCTGCTTTTATTAAACACTCGACCGTTTCCATTGTTCTGATTCCTCCGCCGACTTCAACTGGGACGGTAGATAAACCACACAGCCGAGTGATCAGGTCGAGCTGGCTGCCTTTCCCGTTCCGAGCGCCTTCTAAATCTACTATATGAATCATCTCCGCACCATCTCGGATGAATTCAGCCAGCTGTGCTTCCGGGTCCAGGCCTACTTGGGTGGAACGAGAGAAATCTCCTTGATATAAACGGACGCATTTTCCATCGATTAAATCTATTGCCGGGATAATTTTCATCTTACTGCCTCCTGAAGAAATGTCTTTAATATGTCGACGCCGACTTCTCCGCTTTTTTCCGGGTGAAACTGAATGCCATATACATTCTCCCTTCTCACAATAGCCGGCACAGTCATTCCGTATTCCGCTGTTGCCGCGATATAAGCTGCATTTGTTTTTGCAGCGAAGCTATGGACAAAGTAAACGTGTTTTCCTTTGAATTGCGAAAATGGATTACCATTTCCTTCTGCCTTCAAGGCGTTCCATCCAATATGCGGCAGAATATGTTCTGTTTCCATTTTTTCAATTGTGCCCGGAAGGATAGAAAGCCCCTTTGTTTTCCCGCCTTCAAAACCTTCAGAAAACAGTAGTTGCATTCCCAGACAGATACCTAAAAAAGGTTTTTTCTTTGCCATTTCTTGCAGCAGATTCTTTAAACCTCGATCTTCTATTTCTTTCATGGCCGCTTGAAAAGACCCGACCCCCGGAAGAATGAGGTGTGTGGCTTTCTGCAAAGTTTCCCTGTCATCAGTAATCGTCACTTCGTATCCGAGCTTACGGAACGCTGTCGATACACTTGCCACATTCCCCATGCCGTAATCTACTATCGCAATCATTCGATAAGCCCCTTTGTCGAATTCACTCCATCAATAGCCGGATTGATGGCGATCGCTTCAGCAAAAGCTCTTCCGAGTGCTTTAAAAATCGCTTCTATCTTATGATGCGTATTCGAGCCATGGAGTACCTTCGCATGCAAAGTTATCCCTGCTTGAAAGGCGAATGCCTGTAAAAACTCCTTCACTAATTCTGTGTCAAAGTTTCCTAAGTTCGGAGAAGAAAAAGCTGCATCGAGTACTAGAAACGGCCTTCCGCTAATATCAATGGCCACAAATCCAAGCGATTCATCCATGGGTACATAAGCGTGGCCATACCGATTGATTTTTTGTTTGTCCCCCAGGGCTGTCCGGATGGTTTGCCCTAAAACAATTCCCACATCTTCGACAGTATGATGACTATCAATATGTAAGTCACCGTCTGCTTCTACCCGTAGGCCAATTCTTCCATGACGGGCAAACAATTCTAGCATATGATCAAAAAACCCGACTCCCGTTGTGATGGACACAACTGCCGCGTCGTCGAGATTGCAACTGACGTCGACCACCGTTTCATTGGTCTTTCTTTGTCTACTGGCTGTTCTCATTGTTTCCGCTCCCTTCTTTCATGCCTGCTCTTTGTTTCACTGCTCGGGCATGCCCCTCGAGCTCCTCTTTTTCCGCTATATTGCACACATGGGTGGACGCTGATTGCAAAGCCTTTTCCGAATAATAAAGAAAGGTTGTTTTTTTTATAAAATCGTCTACAGACAAGCCGGAAGAAAATCTTGCTGTACCGGCTGTTGGCAATACATGGTTGGGACCTGCGTAATAATCGCCCAACGCTTCTGGCGTATAGCTGCCGAGGAATACGGAACCCGCATTCCGAATTTTCCCCAGTTGTTGAAGCGGTGCAACTGTCTGGATTTCCAAATGCTCAGGGGCTAGCCGGTTTGCCAGTTTAAATGCCTCATCTACATCATCCACCAGGACAATTGCCCCGTTTTCTCTTAGTGATGCTTCCGCAATTTCCCGTCTTGGCAGGCTGGCACATTGCAGTTTCACCTGTATGTCTGCCTTTTCGGCCAGACTCTGCGAAGTAGTGAGCAATACCGCCCTGGCCGCTTTATCATGCTCTGCTTGCGCAATCATGTCTGCTGCTACATATGCCGGATCAGCCGTGTCATCAGCAATTATGCAGACTTCAGAAGGTCCGGCGATCATGTCAATGCCTACATCTCCAAACACCAGTGACTTGGCGGCAGCCACATAGGCATTGCCGGGACCGACGATCTTATCTACAGATGGAATGGATTCTGTTCCATAGGCAAGGGCTGCTATCGCCTGAACCCCTCCGATTCTATAGATGCAATCTACACCGGCGATGTCTGCGGCAACCAACAATATCGGAGAGATGGATTCCCCGTTTCTTGCAGGAGTTACCATGATTACTTGTTGGACGCCCGCCAGAACAGCAGGTATCGCATTCATCAGTACAGTTGATGGATAACTTGCTGTCCCGCCAGGAACATAAATTCCGGCCCGCTCAATGGCCCGATACAATTGGCCGGACATTATATCTTCTGTCATGTCCATGAATCTTGTATTTTGCAACTGTTTTTCATGGAAGGATTTAATATTGTCGGCAGCGGCTCGCAACGAACTGATGACCTCGTCAGATACCTTTTCCCACGCTCGCTGCCTTTCATCACTTTCCACCAGCCAAGCGTCGGGTACCTCCCCGTCAAACTTTTTCACGTATCTTTTTAATGCTTCATCTCCATTCGACCTGATATCATCAATCACTTGTTTAGCTGTTTGCAAAATGCCATCATCAAGCCGACTGCCCATCTTCCTATGCAAGAACAGTTCGGAGAATTCCTCCGCTGAATAAGTGGGTATCATTGAACAGACACTCCTTTCTGCATAGCTTCTACAACAGGGGAGAGGAGTTCCTTCTTTATTTTTAAAGAAGAGCGGTTGGCGATGCACCGCGCACTATAATGATGGAACTCGTCTTTTATGACCAGCCCGTTTTCTCTCAACGTCGTGCCGGTTTCCACTATATCGACAATACCGTCTGCCAATCCGAGAATCGGAGCGAGTTCAACCGAGCCTTCCAGCTTCACGATATCGACCGACTCACCTTTTTTCCTGAAATATTCTTTCGTAATGCCGGGATATTTACTGGCAATGATCCGTTTGCGCTCGGGCCAGTTGATCCCCGCTTCGGCGGCAAGAGCCATCCGGCATTTACCGAATGGAAGAGGTAGCAAGTTAAAGACGTCGGGCTGAAATTCGGCAAGGATGTCTTCCCCGATTATTCCCAAATCGGCAATCCCATGTTCTACATAGGTGGTGACATCCACCCCTTTGGCAAATACGAATTGGAACTCTTCCGTTTCGACCCTTAGCTTCCTTCCTTTGTCCACCAAAGAGGTTATATCGTAATCTAAAGATTGAAAAAACTCCAAAAATTGCTTTTCCAAACGTCCTTTTGTTAAAGCTATGCAAGGTTTCATCGTTCCACCGCCTTCCAACCATTCCCTTTTCTTGTTATCTCCCAAATACGGTCATAATTCTTTGATTCTTTTTCCGGTAAGTCGTAGCGTATATCCACAATCTTGTCAGGAAAATCGGTGCGAATCTGCTCGGCAAATGCGTGGCTTTCCGGTTCTGCACAGAGGCAGATTTTCTCCCGCTTTTGAGCAGGCTTTATTTGATCAGCTAATATATCCACATCGAACGCAAGTCCCACAGCAGAATGACGTTCACCAAATTGCTCATATAGTTTATCGTACCTGCCTCCCGAGAAGCATGTGGAGCCATTCTCCCTAAGGTATCCTCTGAACATCGTTCCACAATAGTAAGGAAGGTTCTTTACCCTGCCCAAGTCTACCAAAATCCCCTTTATACCGCAGTCATTCAATAGCTTCACAAGGCTTTTCAAATGCTCTACGATTTCGAGAAGATGTTGATTGTTTTTCCAGTGTTTTTCATAGACTTCCAATATTTCCACAGACCCATAAGCATCCACCAGTTCTGTCAGTTGTTCTGCGATCGTCCGGGAACCTGCGTGATTCGCCAATTGAAAAACTTCATCCTTTCGTTTATCATGCATTGCCTGTCTCAGTCTCTCTGCTTGTACAGAATCAAGTTTTAAAGGCGCTGCCAACAGTTCGAAAATTTCTGAATGTCCCAATTCGATTAAATAGTCCTCCACCTCCAAAGCCTGTAAGTAATCGGCCGCTGTCAGCAAGGACTCACTTTCCCCCAGGAATGAGGGAGCATAGACAATTTCAATTCCCGCCTGCCTGCTTTCCATTCCTGGTTTATCACTGCGGAATACAGACCCCTGATAGCACCATTTATGTTCTGAATGGGACTGCTTCACTAACGCCCTTGCAACGGCGGTCGTCCAGTCGGGCCGAAGCACCTCGATTTCCCCCTCGTGGTTAAACCATTTTAACATCGGCTGCAAGGCCATTCCTGTGTAGCCGTTAGTAAACGTTTGGGCATATTCGACCACCGGTGTTGAAATCGGTTGATAATTCCGTCGTTCGGTAATTTCCGTAAAAACTTCAAAAGCCCGAAATCGTTTGTTTATTTGTTGCCCGACTTCGTCCTGACTTCCAGCAGGCAAAAACATATGAACACCACTTTCTGTTATTTCCTTTATTATTTTACCACTCTACCACTTTACTTAAGTAAAGTATCTTGTTAACATGAATTTATCACACTTATGAGGGCGCGTCAACAGGACGGCATGGACAACCAAAAGCAAACAAGCGCTACGCTATCAGGATGAAAAAGCTATAATATAAGTTCAAGAGAGGCGGTAACAAATGAACATTCGCGGAGATTTTCACCTCCATACCCAATTTTGCCCGCATGGCTCCAATGATAAGATGGAAGACTATATAAAACAGGCGATAGAGTCCGGACTTACTCATTTAACTTTCACGGAGCATGCACCGCTTCCAGCTGCCTTTGCCGATCCTGCTCCTATGAAAGACAGCAGTATGCCGGCGAATTCTGTTGAAGATTATTTGCGGGAAGCACGGGAGCTGAAACATAAATACAGAGAAAAATTAATTATTCAGGTCGGGTTTGAAGTCGACTTTATAGTCGGGTTTGAAAAAGAGACTCGTATGTTGCTGGAAAAATGGGGACCCTACATTGATGATGCGATTCTTTCGGTACACATGCTGCGTAGTCCTGAGGGCAAGTTTGTCTGTCTGGATTACAGTGTCGAGGAATTTGCCGCAATCGTCTCCTTTTTCGGTTCCACCGATGCCGTATATGAAGCTTACTACCATGCACTTGTCTTGGCCATAACCAGTGATTTGGGACGTTATAAGCCAAAACGGCTCGGCCATATCACCCTCGTGGAAAAATTCAAACAAACTTTTCCGACCTCTCGGGAATACGATCGGGAAATCAAGGACATTCTTGAAAAAGTGGCCGAAAATGGAATAGAACTGGATATCAATACAGCTGGTTTATATAAAAAGCATTGTCGATCCATTTATCCTACCGATAAATTTATCCGCCATGCTTATGAATTAGGGATTCCCCTAGTGCCAGGTTCCGATAGTCACCAAGCCGACCATATTGCGAGGGGCTTTCAGAGGCTTCCAGACCTTAGTTACTCTCTTCCTCAAGGATTTTGTAAATAAATTCTGTTTCAAAAAACAAAACCGAACGAATTTGATCATCCTTTCAAATCCGCTCGGTTTTTGCTTTGGTGACCATGCATTTGTCCCGGCCACTTTTTGGTCGTTTATTTGGTTCTTCCCTGTTTATCTTTTTCTTCGCTGCGGTCTATTGTACCGTCCGTAAGCCCGCTCTCGACTTGTTTATGTGTCTTATCCAGGCCTTTTTCTACGTCGGTATCCTTGGAGGTTTCTCCTTTATAATTTTTTTCTGATAGTTCTTTGCTTTGGTCGTTTGTTTCTTTATCTTTGTCAGCCATGGTTTGCCTCCTTGATGATATAATCTTTCCCACTTATTACATTTACGTTCTTTCCAATTTTTAAACCTTTTAAAGCAAGATTGACCATCACCAAGGCAACATCGCGGTAACTTTTTGTTTCTTTTTTTCCAATTCATCGACGTCAACGTCATCCGCCAAACTATAAAGCAATCCCTCGAAGTATTGGGAAATCGACTCCAAGTATTCTTTTTTAATCTTCGCTAAGCAGGTGTCCCATTGTTCGTTGTACCAATCTGAAATTTTTTGCTTGTTGTCTAAAAGGTAGTGATCCACCATTGGATCAAGCGCCTCCTGGAGACGCTGTTTGACCTTTTCTTTCCCGTTTTTCTCAAAAAAGTGCTTTGCTGATTTATACATGGCCAGTGCGGGCTTAAACTGCTCCATATCCACCTCTTCCATGGGTGAAAAAGCAGGTGTCTCAAATGGATATTCTGTAATGTCAGAAAAAACGATACCAGACTGGATAGTGGAACATGCCTTCTGTAACTGCATGCTCCATTCCTCGGCTTTTTTATTCATGAAACGCTCCATCCGCAGGGAAACCGCCCGTAACTCCTGTGCAAGTTCAAAACCTATGTCTTTCAGCAATGTGTTCAATGCCTGTTGCAACTCATGGTCTGCTGCTTTGCCATCCCCCGAAATCGTCGCCGGGTTGAACGATTCTTTGAAACGGTCAGTGAATTGAATGGACATCCGTTCGTGCACGTAATACAGTTGTTTTTTCAGTTTTTGGTCAATCTCTTTGTTTACAAGTTGAGAATCTGCCGTATCCACGATCTTCTTCATTTCGTCTCTATCTTCTTGATAATGTTGCTTTTTCCGCTGCTTTTCCTGGTGATCCAAATTCGCCGATTCGATGTATGCTGCAAGTTGATTTTCCGTACGTTTTATATCATGTACCGACGAATGGATCATCAACTGCATCATTTCTTCTTTCAGAAATTGATAAAATGCCGCTTCAAACTCATCCATGCCGGAATTAATTGACCGTTCCCCTTTCCCTTCCTTTTCTTTCATGCCCAGGTGACTGGACACAGGAAACAAACGAGGATTTCCAATGCCGAAATCGAGCAGCTGTTCAGCAACATAGTTGGTTACAAGTCGCAATTCCTGTTGGCTGCTTGCTAAGTCTGCTGCATTCACGAGAAAGAACATTTTATCAAGACTGAAGGCATCCTTCACTCTTCCAAGCTGAATTAAAAAATCGCGATCAGCTTTTGAAAAGGGATGGTTATAATAAGTTACAAACAAAATGGCATCTGCTTGCTTAATGTATTGAAAGGCAACATCCGAGTGCCTGGAATTTATGGAATCAGCTCCCGGAGTATCGACCAACGTGATCCCTTGACGGGTCAATGGGCAATCATAGAATAAGTCCATCCATTCCACATAACAGGCAAGCGATTCGTCTGAGACAAACAAAGGAAATTCCGATAACGATACCAACTGCACTGTACCCAGCTGCGATTTTACTTTTCTGTATCCCTCTACGACCGCTGTCAAAAATGATCGATGCATTTCATTCAAGCCATTCAGATTGACTCCGCCATTTTGCTGCAGCCAGACAATTATCTCCGAGAGTGTGTGAAACTCCGGTTTCTTTTCGTTTGATCCTTCCAAAATATCCTTCAATTCATGGAAAACTTCCGACTCACTCTTACATTTAACTCTCACGCTACCATGTGGGAATTCTTCCGTCGGAGGACAAATCCTGTTGATTGCCGCTGTGGTAGGATTTGGTGAAACAGGCAGGACACGTCCGCCCAATAGCACGTTAGCAAATGAAGACTTACCAGCACTGAACGCTCCAAATAAAGCAATCGTAATATCATGTTTTGCCAGTTTCTCACGTTTCAGAGATAAATCCTGATAGATTGCATGGAACCCTGTTACATCCTTGATTTGCTCCATTGTCCGTTCTATGATTTCGACAGTTTTCTTCACCGACTGATTGCCAGGCTGGCTGACTTCTTCGACGGAAGGAAGTTCGGGGATTGTCCCGGAATGTTCGGGCTGGACAGTTACTCCCTCTTGCTCCCGAAAGAGAATGCTATCTTTCTTCTCCTGAATTTGCCGCCTCATCTTCTCGATTGTTTGCCGGAGAAAGGATTGGTCGTTCCCTATTTGATACATGCTGTTTTTCTCTGATTGGAACCGTTCATCCAGTTTGAATAGCTTTTCTTCCAAACGATGATATTCCTCCGCCCGTTCGACTATTCGGGTTTGTTGGCGTTGATCCGTTTCTACTTGTTGACGGACCAAGGATGAAAATTCTGCAATAATGCTCATTGCCAACTGTTTTGCCGAATGCTTGATTGCTTGAGAGACATCTTCCGTATAAACCAGCAAGTACTCACCATTTAACGTAGCCCCTGGCTTTATTATGTCCTTCAGTTGCCTTATTGGAAAGTGTACCGAGAATTGCTGGATTGAATTAATGAAGGAAGTGTCATTTATATCCCATTGTCTTGCCGTTTCCAATAATTTATCACGTATTTTCCAGTCGATGGCTGCTTCGATTGTTTTGGTAAGTGACTCGCCAAATTCAAACAAGCGCTGCTCGCGAACTTGCTCGATCTTGTTTTTGCCGGCAAACATCCCCGGTTTAAACTTTGGCTGCATCGATTCCAAAAAAGCCCTCGCCTGTTCACGGAGCTCGAATGGCATCAAGTAAGCATTTTTCAACGTCGAATCCACTGCATTTCTCAGGCTCTTCTCCGCCTGATCGGGCAAATCTTCCAGCCTTTTCAATTCCCTTCTGGCCTCTTCTGCCGAATTTGCCTCTCCCTTACCGTCCAAACGATATAATTGGGCGTAATATTCCGCTTTCTCTTGGTCTATTTTTTCTTTGTAGGAACACAGATAATCGGATGCCAGTTTTTTAGCGGAAACCCCCACAGTTTCCTCTACCAAGTCATCTTTATCCTTCATCAATAGCTGCACTTCTTCCCGCAATGCCTGCGACTGATTAAAGGCATGTTCCGTATCCTTTAAGCTGGTATAAAAAATGGCTTCGGGCTTCAAAGACCATTTTTCCAAAGCACCAAGCAAACTGTTTTGAAATTGTTGAAATGTCAATTCTTTTTCCTGGTGTTTGTCGACTTGATTGACCACGACATAAAAACGCTTTCCTGACTGCTGGATTTGTTTCATAAACGCTAAATTGACCTCTGATTGAACATGATTATAATCCATCACATAAAAAAGCACGTCCACCAAATGTAAAGATGACTCTGTTATTACTCTGTCTGCATCGTTGGATGAATCGATCCCTGGTGTATCCAGCAAGGCCACACCTGATGGGAGATGCTCGTTCTTGGAAGCTATTTCGACTCGTGTTATTTCATCCCCGTTTTTGCAATGCGCTTGAATGATCTCGAAATCATAAGGCTCTTTATACAGCAATGGGGCGCCCTCTTTAAAATACACACGGGCAGTCCCATCCCCGGCTTGTATTTTAACGACATTGGCACTGGTCGGAATCGGGCTGGAGGGTAACAGGTCATCTCCAAGCAACTCGTTGATCATCGTTGACTTACCTGCCGAAAAGTGCCCTGCAAAACAAATGGCAAACTCATGGGAATCAATCTTCTCCAACAAGTCAAGCGCTTTATCTGCTAATTCCTGTTCTCCATTTTCTGTGAATTTGGCATACAACTCTGCAACATACTGAGTTGTGGACTGACTTACTGTGCTGTTCATTTGTGTTTATGCTCCCTTTTTGCTGGATTTAGAAGTGTACAACACAGTAATACTGGTGAGTATACACCTCATTGCTTGCCTATCGGCGCAAATGATGGAAACTCGATGGTCTTCTCTACTCTCGAACAAAAGAGGGTTAGTACGGCGTTGCAGGCACTCCGTCAGAAACACTTCCGATTTTCTAAACGCAGTTACAGTCCATCCTACTTTCAACAGCTAGTACTCCATCCAATTCTAGCCAGGCAGCCAGCAGCGAGATTTCGCTGGATAGAAGCTTAAGCGTCTTCCACGGAAAGCGAATGTTTGCCATACCTTGTATTACCCATCATTCTCAAAAGGATAGGCAGGAGACCATGTGAGTTCGTAATATAGATAGCTTGAACATACCATAATCTTTTAGATAATCCATTTTAAAAACGCCTTATAAATCTGACAAAGATATTATACGTGCAATCAATCGAAATGACCATAGCGAATAAAATCCTGCCGAGTCATGATTCCATAAACGGCAGCTCTTCATCAGTATTTAAGTGTCCGATTAACTGTTTTACTTTGGTGTCCTTTCCTAGCAGCCAATCCTTAAAAGACAAAATGAACGGTTCCCGGTCGCTCCCAACCGCAAACCATACTGACAGTTCCGTTGGGAGATAGACAGAAGTGTGCAGTGTACCGGCCCAGTTTGTATATTTTTCCGAGTAAATTCCTTTGGCTTTATCATTGAACAACCGGAATGCTTCATACGGAGAAGTCAGCTTGCTTTTTTCTTCTAATAACAGCTTTTTCCTCCGTTTTGAGTCGGCTAAATGGTAGCGGTTTTCCCCTTCCAAGATGTCAAAATGATTGGTGCTTAAAGGTTCATCTTTGACAACGACTCCTCTTGGTGTTGCTTCTACTACCTTGGAGGTACCGAATTGATCAAACAAAACATAATTGAAGGAATGTCTGTGAGGGAGCTGTCTCAGCATATCAGCAGCTTCCTCGCTGTTTTTGCAGGTTCCAATACCATGCGAGTGATCGTATTGCATATAAAGCCGTCCCCTGGTTTTCTCCGATGTACAAAGTTATAGCCGATAATCAAACCATGTTCGTTCATCCCGTCAGCTCTCCCGGTAATTCGTTGACTGGGACCAATCGTCGCATAGCCGTCTACAGGTTGAAACAAAACGAAACGGCCTTCATATGTCTTAGGATGATAATCATAATTGCGAACCAGGTAATCACGCCCAGTCAGGATGGAACAGCCAGAAGGGTGCCACTCCTGCTGATAACCGCTATAATCTCGCACAGTTTCCTCCAGCGGGAGCTCAAGACCTTCCGAAAGCCCTTCCAGCTCTTCCCACAAGTGAGGCATGTATGTTTTGATCGTTTTCTTGGCTTTATGAAAGTCGACAATATATCGAGGTCTTTTCCTGGGTTGATTGACCCGTGAATAGTTCTTTTGCAAAGCAGAGTCTTTCAGTCTTTCTCCTTGTTCAAAGCCGAACTGAGCGTGGCTGCCTCTGAACTCCAAAAAGCTTGTGGTGACTTTTTTCATTTATATTTCCTTTTCTTCTGTTAGATTTTTTGTTCAGTTTTTCTGCAAGCAGTAAAACCACCGCGCAGAACAATCGATTTTATGTTCTATTCCAATTCCTTGATTAACTGATTGGATATATAGCGGATTAGGTCTCCCCTGCTGATCACACCTACCACTCTGCCGGCGTCATTGACAACTGGTATTTTCTTAAAACCATTCTCCGCAAGAATCTCAAGTGCCTTTTCCAGATTATCATCAGGCTTTACCTTATAAAGCTTTTGCTTTCTCATCATATCCTCTACTGGCAGATGAATCGAGCTTTTCAATTTATCTTTCAAATCCTGGCGTTCACTCACTAGGACAAGTGTGTAAATATCATATATGGTCCTTCCCTGCGGCTGCAAAAAGCGGATGACATCTCCGTCACTGATCATTCCCTGCAGCACTCCCTGTTTATCAACGACGGGAACACCGCCGATTTTGTTGGCAACAAGGATTTCCAATAACTCCTTTATTGTTACGTTTTCTTCAATTTTCACTACGTCTCTGATCATAAACTCGCTGATTTTCATCTTAACACCTCGGGTTTTTATTTTGTTTTTCATTCCTTTGTCGATGAACGGTTCAGTCTTTAGCAGACCAAAAAAGGACGTCTCTATTTATAGCGTATCATGGAAATATCGCAGTTGGAATAATATTGCTTTTTCCTCAGACGATCCATAAGCTTTTTCCTTCCATTCCTTTGGAAAATACCGCTGATAAACTTTTCTCGTTCATGTATAATGTTTTATGTAAGCACTTACATTTAGGGGGCGGTTGATTTGGCAAATACGACAAAGGCGGCATGGATTCCATCAAAAGATATTCTGCAAAAGTCCCGGCTTGGGAATTGGATGCAGAGGCTTGGATTTACCGATTATGATTCTTTTCATCAAGAATCAATAAAAAAAATCGACTGGTTTTGGCGGGAGGCTGTAAAAGAACTGGATATTTCCTGGTTTTCCACCCCTAGCGTCACTCTTGATTTATCAAAAGGGGTCCAGTATCCCGATTGGTTTGTGGGAGGAAAGGTAAATGTCGCATATAATGCTGTTGAAAAGTGGGCGGACGACCCATCGACCCGTCACCGAACGGCACTCATCTGGGAAGGGGACGATCAAGAAAAAAAGGTCTATACATATGAGCAGTTGAATGTGGCAGCAAATGCAGCAGCGAACGGACTAAAACAACTAGGGGCAAAGCATGGAGACGTCATTTTTTTATATATGCCGATGATTCCAGAAACGGTAATTGCAATGCTGGCGATTTCGAAAATCGGAGCTGTATTCACACCTGCTTTTTCCGGTTATATGGCAGATGCTGTATCGGCGCGACTCGAAGCTTCTGGTGCAAAATTTTTAATTACTGCAGACGGTTACTACCGACGAGGAAAAGTAGTAAATATGAAACAGGAAGCAGATAAAGCAGCCGATCAATCCAACTCACTTGAGAAAGTGATCGTAGTGGAAAGAATCGGCGGTACGGCATCCTGGATAACAAGCAGAGACGTGGCCTGGGAAACCATTACCCAAAATAGGAGGGAATTCAAAGCTGATATAATGGACAGTTCTGAACCCTTCATGATTATTTATACTTCTGGTACAACCGGGAAACCGAAAGGAACAGTACACACCCATGCAGGATTTCCGATAAAAGCAGCATTCGATGCGGGAATTTGTATGGACGTCAGACCGGATGATAAATTATTTTGGCTTACCGATATGGGATGGATGATGGGTCCGTTCTTGGTTTATGGAGGATTGTTGAACCGGGCAGCGATCGTCTTGTTTGAAGGTACACCAGATTATCCAGGACCCGATCGACTCTGGCAACTGACGGAAGAGCTCCAGTTAAGCCATTTAGGTGTTTCTCCTACTTTAATCCGCAGCTTAATGCAGTACGGGACAACGCCCGCCGAACCATATGTATTAAGTAGTCTGCGATTATTCGCTTCTACTGGCGAGCCTTGGAACGAAAAACCATGGACTTGGCTTTTCGAGGATATCGGAAATAAAAAAATCCCCATTTTTAACTATTCAGGCGGAACAGAAACATCCGGTGGTATTTTGGGGAATGTGTTGGTAAAACCGATTCAACCCGCTAATTTCAATGCGCCGCTCCCTGGTATGGCCGCAAATGTTTTCAACCAGGAAGGACTGTCAGTAACCGGAGAAGTTGGAGAGCTTGTATTGCAACAGCCTTGGGTGGGGATGACAAAGGGATTTTACAAGGATGACAATCGGTATGAAGCGACTTACTGGAACCGGTGGAAAGACACTTGGGTTCATGGAGACTGGGTGATTAAAAATGAAGATGGCTATTTCAATATAACCGGCCGGTCGGATGATACCTTGAATATTGCTGGAAAAAGAATCGGACCTACTGAGATAGAATCTTGTTTAGTAAGTCATCCTGCGGTTGCTGAAGCCGGAGTGATAGGATTGCCCGATGAACTGAAGGGAGAAACCGCTGCTGCATTCGTGGTAGTACACAGTTACATGGAACCGACCGAACAAAAAAAAGAAGAAATACTCACCCATCTGAAAAATCGCTTAGGCAAAGCGCTGGCTCCCAAGCAGCTTTACTTTCTTTCCGATTTACCGAAAACGCGTAACGCCAAAGTGATGCGGCGTGCTTTGAAAACAGCGTTTCTCGGTCAGTCCAGTGGTGACCTGAGCGCTCTCGTTAATCCAGACATCCTGGAAGAAATAGCTGCACTTCGAAAAAAGGAATAAAACTGTGCTTCCCCGCCAGCTTTGCTTTTTGAGAGCAAACTTGAAATCAGTTTTGAAAATACTATTGCTCCTGGAGGATGAATCGAAGGTTACAAGAATGGATGCGTAGACCAGTGTTTGTTTCGTAAAAAAGCACTCCCCCATCAGAATTTGATACGAAGGGGGAGTGCCTTTTTCCTTATTCCTCAAACTGGATATACACCATGTTTCCGTTCAGTGAACTGCAGTCTTTTACTTCGATAAAAAGCAAATCTTGTAATAAGTTCTCTTCTTAATCTATCCGGTTCAATCACAGCATCGACAACCATTTCGGAGGCCAGTCGGTAAATATCGATATTTTTCTTATATTCCTCCTGCTTATCGCGGATAAAAGATAACCGCTCATCTTCCGGGAGTTCTGCAATCTTGTTGGCATAGACCGCATTGACAGCAGCTTCAGGCCCCATGACTGCAATTTGTGCACTGGGCAAAGCCAACGTACAATCCGGTTCAAACGCAGGACCTGCCATGGCGTATAATCCCGCGCCATATGCTTTCCGTATGACGACTGATATTTTGGGTACTGTCGCTTCACTCATCGCAGCAAGCATTTTTGCACCATGTCTGATTATTCCCGCCCTTTCCACTTTGGTTCCTATCATAAAACCTGGAATGTCAGCCAAAAATAGCAAAGGGATATGGAAGGCATCACAAAGTTGGATGAATTTCGCCGCTTTATCTGCAGAGTCAGGAAATAATACACCGCCTTTACTTTTCGGCTGGTTGGCAATTATCCCGATCGCCTCCCCATCCATTCTGGCGAAACCGGTTATCAACTCTGTTGCGAACAGCCGCTTGATTTCACAAAAGGAATCTTCATCGATGATGTGATCGATTAATTCATACATATCAAACGGGGCATTTTGATTTTCCGGAATCAACTGACCGATGGTTTTTTCACTTGTTTTCGGTGGGAGCGCCTCTGTTTTTGGGGGCTGGCCCTGATAGTTTTCCGGGAAATAGCGAAGATAATCCCTGGCAAATTCGATTGCTTCCTTTTCAGAATCAGCTAACACATCCCCACACCCGGATACTGTACAATGCATAGCAGCACCGCCCATCTCTTCCAAGGTCACTTTTTCGCCGATCACCTTTTCTGCCATTCGCGGCGATCCCAAATACATGGAAGCATTTCCGGCGACCATGACGACGATATCACAAAAAGCCGGTATGTATGCACCTCCTGCGGCTGATGGTCCAAATAATAAACAAATCTGCGGAACCCTTCCGGAAAGCTTGATTTGATTATGAAAAATTCTGCCTGCACCTCGTCTACCGGGAAACATTTCGACCTGATCGGTTATCCTGGCTCCGGCGGAATCTACCAAATAAAGCATCGGCACATTCAACTTTGCGGCAGTTTCTTGTATTCTTACGATCTTTTCAACCGTCTTCGCCCCCCATGACCCCGCCTTGACTGTAGAATCATTGGCCATGACGCATACCGTGTTGCCGTGGATCCTGCCGATGCCGGTAACCACCCCGTCTGCGGGCAGTGTGTGGTCAAGGCAATTGGCAAACAAGCCGTCTTCCAATTCCATATCGTCGTCAAACAGTTCTTTTAGACGATCTCTCACAAATAGCTTGCCCTTTGCAGTGTTTTTTTGATGATATTTTTCTTCCCCGCCTTCTTTGATCCGGGCTTGATGTGAAGAGCTTTTTTCTGCCTTGTGCGTTTGCATGATCATTCCTCCAATTCTCTATTCTCCGGTAAAAACAGCAGAGCGTTTTTCTTTAAAGGCTTTAAGTCCTTCCAGGCGATCCTTTGTGTTGATGGTTTGCTGGTAACATTGCCCTTCAAATGCCAGCCCTTCAGCTAGTCCCATCTCGAAACCTTTGTTGATTGCTAATTTGGCTTGTTTTAAAGCGACTGGCGCATTTTGGGAAATCTGTTCAGCTAACTGTTCCGCCTTCGTCATTAATTCTTCCGATGGATAAACATAATCGACCAATCCGATCCGTTCTGCACTTTCAGCTGTAATTGGTCTTGCCGTGAATATCAGTTCTTTAGCTTTGGACAGTCCTACCAGACGGCTTAGCCTCTGGGTACCGCCTGCTCCTGGAATGATACCAAGGGAGGTTTCGGTCAAAGCCATTTTACTGTGTGAAGCAGAAATTCTCAGATCACATGCAAGGGCAAGTTCCAAGCCTCCTCCAAATGCGGCTCCGTTCATAACCGCAAGGGTCGGAATCGGAAGTTCACTCACTCTCTGGGTGGTGCTGCCGATTAAATCGACCGTTTCTTTTGTTTGACTTTCTGTCATTCGACTCCTTTCTTTCAGGTCGGCTCCAGCACAAAAAGCTTTCTGTCCAGCGCCAGATATTAATAAACAGCGTATAGCAGGATCGCTTTCCACCTTGGTCAGGACCTCATTAAAACGATGGAGTAATTCCCTGGAAAAAGCATTAGCCGCTCTCGGCCTGTTAATTACAAGCATTGCTATTCGTTCATTTCGTTTTTGGAGGGTTATCAAATCATCTGACAAACGAATCACCTCCCTGCGTGGCAGTTTGCAGTCGCCTTTGCTGGCTTGGAAGCGTTTTTCCGAGACGCTTTTCAATGAAGGCTGCAGCATTCTGTAACCTTGCTTCGTCAACGCCAGTATTGATACCCATTTGTTCAAGCATGAACACCAAATCGTCCGTCGCTAAATTGCCGGATGCTCCCTTGGCATAAGGGCAGCCACCCAGGCCACCCAAAGAAGCATCGAATGTCGCAACTCCGTGCTGTAAGGCAGACCAGACATTGGCTAATGCCATCCCTCGAGTATTGTGAAAATGTAAAGCGATGGTTCCCTCCCTGAAACGGGGCAGCAATTTTGCAAGCAATTCATCTACTTGTTTTGGATTGGCAATCCCAATCGTATCCCCCAAAGATAGCTCATCGATTCCCATAGTAAACAAACGGTCGCAAATTCTCATTACATCCTGTATTTCCACCCGGCCTTGATAAGGACAACCGAAAACTGTCGACAAGTAGGCCCGGACTTTTTTTCGCTCGCATTTGGCGGTGTCCACCACGTCTTGCAATACTGGAAAGGTCTCTTCAATGGATTTGTTGATGTTTTTCCGATTATGACTTTCGCTTACTGACATAAATACAGACACTTCATCGATTCCAGCCGACAATGCCCGTTCCAGCCCCCTTTGGTTGGGAACCAATGCAGCATAAGTAACACCTGGATGGCGATTGATCCCATCAGCCACCTCCTGTGCATCTTTTAACTGGGGAATCCAATCCGGATGAACAAATGAGGTTATTTCAATATAAGATAAACCAGTACGGGACAAAGCATTGATCCAACTGATTTTGTCTTCAGTCGGTAACAGAAGCTTTTCGTTCTGCAGACCGTCGCGCGGGCCCACTTCCTTTACGTTTATTTTCTTGGGCACAACACTCATCAACCCAACCTCCTGAATTTTTCTTTCATTCGATGACAGCGATTACATCTCCATCATCGACAAAATCTCCCTCAGCGACTTTCCACTCTTTCAGGATGCCATCTGTTGTACTGGAAATAGGGATTTCCATTTTCATCGATTCAAGTATGGCGATATCCTCCCCCGATTTAATCGTTTTTCCTTTTTCGGCGATTATTTTCCATACACTTCCTGCCATTGCTGCATGAATTTCTGTCATTTGCTTTTCTCCTTTGTTTTACGATTATGAAGATAATAGTCATCTATGAAACTCGTCAGTGTATTTCCTTTTTCAAATTGAGCATGACAAACGATTTCCTTTAATGTTGGAATGTTGGTTTTTATACCCTCTACACGGTACTGGTCCAGTGCTTCCTTCAACCTCCGTATAGCATCTCTTCTCGAAGGTGCCGATATCACCAGTTTACCGATCAAGGGGTCGTAAAAAGGGGTCACCTCCGTACCGCCTGTAACAGCCAATTCATGTCTGATTCCTTTTCCTTTTGGCACTTCCATGCTGCTGATCCGTCCTGGAGACGGATAAAAAGTATTTGGGTCCTCTGCATAAATTCTCGTTTCGATAGCGTGACCCAAGATTTTCAATTTATCCTGACTGAAGTCAAGCCTTTTTCCGGCTGCAATTTTAATTTGTTCCTCGACGATATCCACTCCAGTTACTTCTTCCGTAACCGGATGCTCCACCTGAAGACGTGTATTCATTTCAAGAAAATAAAAATTTTGGGATTCGTCCATCAAAAACTCAATGGTCCCTGCGTTTTCATAACCGATTGCACGTGCTGCTTGTATCGCCGCGTTCCCCAATTCTTCCCTGACAGCTGATTGAACCGAAGGCGAAGGAGCTTCTTCAATAACTTTCTGATGACGGCGCTGGATGGAGCATTCCCTTTCAAATAAATGAACAACATTGCCAAAAGAATCTGCCAACAGCTGGACTTCTATATGTCTCGCTTTGTCGATAACCTTTTCTACGAACATCGTCCCATCTCCGAATAGCATGGAAGCCCGCTTGCTGGTATCTGCGAACTTTGCCTTCAGCGTTTCTTCATTATCTGCCAAGACCATTCCTATACCACCGCCACCTGCTGACGCTTTGATCATCACGGGATAACCAATTTCCCCGGCAATCGCGGCAGCTTCTTCAACACTGGCAACAGGGGCGCTGCTTCCTGGAATAATCGGAATGCCAGCAGCCTGCATGGTTTGTCTGGCCATCACCTTACTGCCCATTTTTTCGATAACGGAGGACTTCGGACCGATAAAAATCAGACCCTCCTTTTCACACCTCTCAGCAAAAACAGATTGCTCGCTCAACAACCCATAACCGGGATGTACTGCTTCCGCGCCTGACTGATTTGCAGCTTCCAGCACACGATCTATGTTCATATAGCTTTTACTGACGGGAGATGGTCCGATATAGTAACTTTCATCGGCCATTTGGACAAATTCCCCTTGCCTGTCTGCTTCAGAGTACACCGCAACTGTTTTAATCCCTAATTTTTTGCAGGATTTGATGATTCTGGCTGCAATTTCTCCGCGATTTGCAATCAATATTTTATGGAACATATTTGACCTCCCTAATGACGATTTGCTTAGCAACCCAGCTGTCGCGCAATTACAAGGCGCTGTATTTCCGAAGTCCCCTCCCCGATTTCCATCAATTTTGCGTCACGAAGATAACGTTCTACCTGATATTCCTGCATGTATCCATATCCTCCAAGTATTTGGATAGCCTGGTTCGCCGCCCGTGTTGCAGTTTCACTGGCAAACAGTTTGGCAAAAGCGGCTTCCTTGGCAAAAGAACGGTTATGATCTTTCAACCATGCCGCTTTGCGCACCATTCCTCTTGCAAGTTCTATTTCCATCGCCATATCTGCCAACTTGAATTGGATTGCCTGAAAAGATGAAATCAGTTTTCCGAATTGTTTTCGCTGCTTAGCATAATCAAGTGCTTTGTCCAAGGATGCCTGTGCAATTCCCAATGACAAGGCTGCAATCGAAATCCTCCCGCCGTCCAATGTGTATAAGAATTGTTTAAACCCTTTTTCTGGATCGCCCAATAAATGATCGGCTGGAATTTCCACATCCTCCAAAACAATCGCTGCTGTATTGGAACCGCGGACGCCCAGCTTTTGATAGTTGCTCGTGATGGTGACTCCCGGGGTGTTTGCCGGAACGATGAAAGCAGAGATGATATTTTTCCCTTTTTTATCCTTTCCTGTCACCGCTGTCACAATTATCGTACTGGCGTAAGAAGCATTGGTAATAAAGCATTTCTCTCCATTGATGATATAGCTGTCACCCGATAATTTAGCGGTCGTCGATGTCCCGCCTGCATCAGACCCTGCATCGGGTTCTGTCAATCCAAACGAGCCTAGTTTTTTACCAGCCGCAAGAGGGGGTAAGTATTTCTCTTTTTGTTGTTCGGTGCCAAAGTAAAAAATTGGACTGGCACCCAGAGATACTGCTGCTGCATAACTTAAACCAGTACTGCCGCATACCCTTCCGATTTCCTCTACCGCAAGTGTGTAAGTGATAGTGTCTCCGCCTGCCCCGCCATACTTTTCAGGAAAAGGAATTCCCATGAGGCCCAATTTTCCTAATTCGTCAAATACATCCTCTGGAAAAGCAGCAGAAGTGTCGATTTCTTCTGCTCTGGGAGCTATGACTGACTGGGCAAAGTCCCGAACCATTTTTTGTGTCATTTGTTGTTCTTCTGTTAGGTCAAAATCCATCCAGTTTCCCCCTTTTTCAATAATCAGGTGAACCTTGTTTCTTCTTGTTTTTGAAAGCGCTTACTAAAATGATGAAAAAAAATGGTGGTATGTTAATCTATGGTGAGGTAATGATGAGGAGGAGTTGCCGCTGAAACGGCACATAAACAGGTGAGGCATACGACATCCCCTCATAATTAGCATTTTATCATAAATCGGTAAAAATACAATTACCATTTATAAGGAACCTTTGAAGCTGCAAAAGGACTGTCTTACAAGTATTCTTACTTGTAAGACAGTCCTCCCATAACCATTATCTGATTTATATTTCTTTGCAAGTTCTTTTATCTTTTCATGACGATGACGCAATAATGATAATCCACTTTTGGAAATATAATGTTCCATTGCACCAATTAGTTTACATAATCTTTTTATGGTTTATCTAACTCGGTGAATGGCTGTTGATAGTTGGTAGATGGCCAAACTTCTACAACTTCTCCTTTTTCGTCCGAATCAACGACATAAGAACCATTGCTGTACCGGTCGCTTTTAGGCAGGTCGAGCGGCAATACGGACTGGATTGAACCATTCGCTGTCTTAAACTGGAGCTCTTCGTTGTCTTCCACAAGATAAAAACCGGTAATGCGATGCGGCTTTTTCTTTAATTCACGAAGCATCACCGAGCCTCTTTTCGCCCTGCCGGCCGGTTCGAATTCAGACAACTTCATTCGCTTGCAAGCGCCTCTTTGTGTCAATAAAACAATGTTGGGATCGGAAGCTGGTGTGAATACTTCCCCCCCGACAACGATTTCCCCATCTTTCAACTGCATCGCTTTAACACCCGCAGCACGCTGGCCAACTGGTGAAACATCTTGTTCTTCAAACCAGAGTCCATATCCTTTGTTCGAAGCAACAAAAATGCTAGCATTGCCATCCGTAAGATGGACGCTTTGTACCGAGTCTTCTTTTTTAAGATTAACCGCAACCAGTGCCTTAGAATAACGTTGTGCCTCATATAACTTTAGCTCACTGCGTTTGACCATACCGTTTTTCGTGAAAAATACCAGATATTGATTGGTATTGAAATCCCGGACAGGTATTGCTTTGACAAGAGTTTCATCTTTTTGAATGGATACGATATTGGATATATGCTGGCCAAGATCTTTCCAGCGGATATCAGGCAACTCGTGGACAGGCAAATACAAATACCTGCCTTTGTTCGTAAATACCAGTAATTTGTCTGTCGTGTTGATTTCCTGCAGGGCGATGAGATGGTCATCATCTTTGATTGCCAGATCCTCTCCATTCGAAGCGGCATAAGAACGGAGACTTGTCCGTTTGATATAACCTTCTTTGGTAACGGACACAAGCACATCCTCGCTGGCTACCATCACTTCCAAATTAATCTTCAATTCTTCGATCTCTTGCTGAATAACTGTTCGTCTTGGCTCTGTATATTTCTTTTTCAAGCTTTTTAAATCATCTTTGATGACTTTTAATAGTTTCTTCTCGTTCCCCAGGATTTCTTCCAGTTCTTTGATCCTGGCCCTCAGCTCATCAGCTTCTTTCTCCAATGATGTGATATCTGTATTGGTCAGCCGATAAAGCTGCAAGTTCACAATTGCTTCTGCTTGTGCTTCTGAAAAATCATATGCTTGCTTGATACGTGCTTTGGCGTCCTGCTTGTCTTTAGAGGCCCGGATCGTAGCAATCAACTCATCAAGAATGGAAATTGCTTTAATCAAACCTTCGACAATATGCGAACGTTCGTTGGCTTTTCGCAAGTCAAACTGTGACTGCCTGGTCACCACATCTTTTTGATGATCAATATAAGCTTCCAGCATCATTTGCAGATTTAACTGCTTTGGGGTTTTATCCTTGATTGCCACCATGTTGAAATGGTAAGAAATTTGTAAATCAGTGTTTTTATATAAATAGTGCAGGATTCCTTCGCTATCGGCGTCCTTTTTCAACTCGACCACGATCCGAAGACCGGTTCGGTCCGTTTCATCTCGAACTTCGGCGATCCCCTCGACTTTTTTGTCGATTCGCAGTTCATCCATCCGTTTAACCAAACTTGCTTTGTTAACTTCGTATGGAATCTCATCGATTACTATTTGTTCGCGGCTGGTCCGAAGCTTTTCGATAGTTGCCCGGCCGCGAACGATAACTTTTCCTTTACCTGTTTCATAGGCCTTCTTCAATCCCTCTACACCCTGGATGATTCCACCAGTCGGGAAATCCGGCCCTTTGATTACTTGCATCAATTCATCCAACGTGACAGAAGGTTTGTCAATTTTGCGGATGACAGCATCAATAATTTCTCCGAGATTATGCGGTGGTATCTCGGTGGCATAACCAGAGGAAATACCGGTTGAACCATTGACAAGCAAATTCGGAAACTTTGCCGGCAATACAACCGGTTCATTGATGGTGTCATCGAAATTAGGAACAAAATCAACCGTCTCTTTTTCGATGCCTCTTATTAACTCAGACGCAATGCTCGACAGGCGGGCTTCTGTGTAACGCATTGCTGCAGGTGGGTCGCCATCGACACTCCCATTGTTCCCATGCATTTCCACCAATAAATTGCGTACCTTCCACTCCTGGCTTAATCTTACCATTGCTTCATACACAGAGCTGTCTCCGTGCGGATGATAGTTACCAATCACCGTTCCTACCGTTTTTGCGGATTTACGGAACGGTTTGTCATGGGTGTTCCGTTCTTCATGCATGGCATAAAGAATTCTTCTTTGTACAGGTTTCAATCCATCTCTGGCATCAGGAAGTGCCCGATCCTGGATGATATATTTGCTATACCTTCCAAACCGGTCCCCGATAACATCTTCCAAGGGTAAATCTAAATATTGTTCTGTTTCAGCCAAGTAGGCTCCCCCCGTTTCAAACGACTGGTTTTACGTGTGAATATTTTCGTTTTCCAATATATTCGTTTCTTCTTCTAATCCAAATTCGACATGGGACTCGATCCATTTGCGCCGCGGTTCGACTTTGTCCCCCATCAGGGTTGTCACCCTTCGTTCCGCTCTGGTCAAGTCTTCGATCGTGACTCGGATCAACGTTCTGGTTTCTGGGTTCATCGTCGTTTCCCATAGCTGGTCGGCATTCATTTCACCGAGTCCTTTATATCTTTGCAAAATATATCCGTTTTTCAATTCTTTTGCCGCCACTTTCATTTCCTCTTCATTCCAGGCATATCGGACGGTTTCCTTTTTGCCTTTCCCCTTGGAAATCTTATAAAGCGGAGGCAGTGCAATATAAACTTTTCCTGCTTCAATCAGCGGTCGCATGTATCGATAGAAAAATGTCAGAAGGAGTACCTGAATATGAGCACCGTCTGTATCTGCATCTGTCATAATCACAATTTTATCATATTGCACATCTTCTAAATTGAAATCGCCGCCAACCCCTGCGCCAATGGTATGAATAATTGTAGAAATTTCCTCATTTTTAAAGACATCTTCAAGTTTCGCTTTCTCAGTATTGATGACTTTTCCGCGCAAAGGCAATACTGCTTGGAATTTACGGTCTCTACCCTGCTTCGCCGATCCTCCTGCAGAGTCTCCCTCAACTAAGTACAACTCATTTTTAGCAGCGTTCTTAGACTGAGCAGGCGTCAATTTCCCGCTTAACAGGGCATCTTTCCGTTTTTTCTTTTTTCCGGTTCTCGCTTCTTCCCTTGCCTTCCGGGCTGCTTCTCTCGCCTCTTTGGCACGGATGGCTTTTTTAATCAACATTCCTGCTATATCCGCGTTCTCCTCCAGGAAGTAGGAGAGCTTCTCTGAAACAACCGAATCAACGGCGGACCTGGCTTCGGCCGTCCCCAGCTTTCCTTTTGTCTGCCCTTCAAATTGCAGCTTGTCCTCCGGTATTCGTACCGAAACAATGGCGGTGAAGCCTTCTCTTATATCGTTTCCTTCAAGATTTTTGTCTTTTTCTTTTAACAGGTTGTTTTTGCGAGCATACTCGTTTACCACCCGGGTTATAGCTGTTCTTGCACCTGACTCATGTGTGCCGCCATCCTTTGTGCGTACATTGTTGACGAATGACAGCATGCTTTCGGCATATCCATCATTGAATTGGAAAGCAAAATCAATTTCTATCTCCTGCTGCTCCCCTTCAAATGACACTACCGGATGCAAAGTATCTTTTTCTTCATTCAAATAAGCCACAAATGATTCCAAGCCATCAGGATATTGATAGGATTCCTGTTCCCCGCTGCGCTTGTCGATAATATCTATTTGGAGACCTTTTAGCAGAAAGGCTGCTTCACGCAGTCGTTCTGAAAGCATTTCGAATTGATAGGTCGTCGAAGTGAACACAGTAGGGTCTGGCTTGAAATGAATGGTGGTTCCTGTTTTTCGTGTCGTCCCTTTTTTCTCCAGGGAAGTAACAGGCACACCTCCGTTTTCAAAGCGCTGGGTATAAATATTGCCGTCTCTATATATCGTCACTTCCAGCCACTCCGACAACGCATTGACCACCGAAGCTCCCACACCATGCAGTCCGCCACTTGTTTTATATCCACCCTGGCCGAATTTTCCTCCAGCGTGCAAAACAGTGAAAATGACTTCGGGCGTAGGTCTCCCGGTTTTATGCATACCGGTCGGCATCCCTCTCCCTTTATCTTCCACAGAAATACTATTGTCTTGATGTATGGTTACCCGGATTTGCTCTCCATAGCCCGCCAGCACTTCGTCGACAGAATTGTCGACGATTTCATAGACGAGATGATGAAGGCCGCGGGAATCGGTACTTCCAATGTACATTCCCGGTCTTTTTCTGACAGCCTCCAACCCCTCTAAGACTTGTATGGATTCATCCGAGTATTGCATTGATTCTTTTACCAATCGAACACCGGCTCCTTTCAACTACTCTCTTTGCATTATAATAGAACAAATGTTTGCCACTGTAAAGAATTGCTTAGAAAACGGCCCTGGTCCGATTTTCTGGATCGTCTCGCTTCCGAAGAAATTTTAAGCGCTTTTCTTATTTTAGCCTTTTTTTCCAAATTCGCAAACCGCCAAGGGGAAAATCACCCTCCATACTCTTTTATATCCTAAGGAAAAAGTAGCGACAAAGTCAATCCCTGGCGTACTGATACAGGTGAAATGTCCAACAAAGTGAAGCTCCCTGGCAGCATTAAAAAAAGATATTGTTCAACAAATATATACGGATTTGAAAGAAACTGATAACTAACTCTTTTATTGTGATGATGGATAGGTCAATATATATCCGCTGCAGCAGCACACTTCGCCCTTTCCATGGGTACGGCCTCACTCAGGGTTCTACTTGAACACGCCTCCTTGGACCGAGGAATCCCGCTGCGGAGCCTTACAGGGAGATGCAGACCCATCGTCCGGTGTCTTCGGCCTTCTCCGTGTTCCGCTACTGCTAGAAGGGGGTTCTCACCTGGATCAGGAGGGCGGGATGTTAGACATGTTGTAGTATAGCTTCACCTTTCTTCAGAAATCTATCAGAACGGAAAATGCATACCCATGGGACAGAGCAGCTTCCGAGAAATTTTTTTCCTCAGAGAGGGAACACGTTATCCTAAACAATACATGTAGGAAGACAGGAAGTCGAATTCAAATCAAGTGTCATTTTTCAACTTGTGAAGATTAAAAAATCCCCCTAAAAAAGGGGGATTTAATCAACGTTTATTTTCCAATCGTTATGGAATGGGCCACCTTGATGCACATATCCATGATAACGGTGAAATTTTTCTCTTTTAAAAATTCATATACTTTTTCATCAAAAATGCCTTGCTGTGCCCAAAAAACATCGGCATTTGTTTCAACAGCCTGCTCTGCAACACTGTATAGAAATTCAGAACGACGAAAAACATTGATTATATCGATGTCTTCCTCCACTTCGGCAAGTGTATCGTATGCTTTTTCGCCCAGTGTTTCGTCAATTTCCGGATTGACAGGGATAATCTTGTAACCAGCTTCCTGCATAGCTTTGGCAATCTGATAAGAGGTCCTTTCCGGCTTGTCGGAAAGACCGACTACTGCAATGGTTTCCGCTTCCTCCAGTATACTTCTCATTTCCTGTTTACCTGGCGCTTGGTATGCCATATTTTTTCTCCTTTCTCTAGTCGATTAATCCCTCATCCTGAAGGTAATTTCTTGCCACTTCCTCGTAACTCTTCTCCTCATAATCCACTTGGTAATTCATTTCCCTCATTTGCTCATCCGTAATCTTACCGGCGAGCTGGTTTAGAATGTCTTCGAGCTCTGGATAACGATCAAGCGTTTCCTGTCTCATCAATGGAGCGCCTTGGTATGGAGGGAACAAATTTTTATCATCTTCCAAAGCGATTAAATCCAATTCCACCATATAGCTATCTGTCGAATAGGCATCGATCAAATCTACTTGGCCATCTTCGATAGCTCCCTGACGGATGCCCGGCTCCATGGTCCTGACTTCGCCAAATTCAATTCCATACAATTCACGAATGCCTTGATAGCCATCTTCTCTATCATTGAATTCCAGCGTGAATCCAGCAGTGATTTCATCATCAATGGATTTCAGATCACTTATCGTTTGCAGATCATTCCCTTCCGCAAATTCCCGGGTAGTCGCCAGAGTGTACGTATTGTTATATGCCATCGGTTCCAAGAATGCCATGTCGTACCGTTCCAGCATCCCTTCTTTCGCCTGTTCATAGACTTCCCTGGCGTCATTGCTCTCTGCCTGTTCTTCAAGATGGGTAACAATGGCAGTACCCGTGAATTCAGGATAGATATCAATACTGCCTTCCTGCAGAGCACTGAATACAAATGCCGTTTTACCAAGCCCTTCTTCCAGTTCCACGTTCAAATCCGTCTCTTCTTCGATAAGGATTTTATACATATTGATCAAGATGGAAGGCTCCGCGTTCAATTTTCCTCCAATTACTAAATCGGTTTGTTGTTGCGTATTTGCCAAAAAGGGACCGACAATGATTAAAATTGCAGCCAAAAGCACTGCTGCCAAGGAACGGAAACCTGCCTTAACAGAAGCCCTTTCTACTATTCTTAAAATAAAATCCAGTATTACTGCTAACAATGCAGCCGGAATAGCCCCAAGTAAGATCAAATTGATCTCACCGCCCCGGTCGATTCCCAGCAATATGAGCTCTCCAAGGCCTCCTGCACCGATGAGAGCGGCAATCGTCGTTGTTCCCACTATCAATACCATCGAAGTCCGTATCCCCGCCATAATGACCGGCATGGCCAAAGGCAGCTCGACTTTCGAGAGTCGGCGAAATGTATTCATCCCCATACCGGTAGCTGCTTCTTTCAGTGCAGGGTCAACTTCTTTTATCCCGGTATATGTATTTCGTAAAATCGGTAAAAGGCCATAGGCTATCAATGCCACAATCGCCGGCTGTCTTCCTATTCCTAAAAACGGAATGAGAAATGCGAGTACTGCCAGGCTCGGGATGGTTTGCAGAACAGCAGTGATGCCGATAATCGGCTCAGCCAGCCTTTTCGATCTGGTGAGTGCAATACCGAGCGGCACCGCTACTACTACCGCAATCAACAAGGAAATAATAGAGATTTGTAAATGCTCCCAAACTTTTTCCCATAACATGGTTTGGCGTGACTGGAAAACATCCAAAAAATGATTCATTGATGAATCACCCCGTTTTCCACTTTCGTTTTGCTGTCCAAATAATGGACGATGTCTCCGTAAGACAATGTACCGATTACTCGGTTGTCCTGGACGACAGGCAATATGTCGATTTCATTCCGGAGAAATATTTCCGTTGTCTGCACCAACTGCATGTCATTGGGCAGCTCGGGATGTTCCATTTTTTGACCATCTTTGTACGTTCCTATGTACTGATTTTCTTCATCTACAATAATATAAACGCCATTAGGGTTGAAGTTTTTCCGCTCATATTGCAAACGGGAAATCATCCTGGTTTTGGATTGATCCATAATTACGTCCACAGCAGTCTGCCATGGTGATTTCTTTTCACCAATAAAATTTCTCACAAAATCAGTACGTGGCTCGAGAATCAACTTCTGCGGCTTATCAACTTGTACAATTTCGCCATTTTTCATTAAGCAAACTCGATCACCGAGAGCCATCGCTTCATCGATATCATGAGTGACGAAAACAATGGTCTTTTTGATTTCCTTTTGGAGGGAGCGGATGTCGCTTTGCAGCTGCTCTCTTGTGATAGGGTCAAGAGCGCTAAACGGTTCATCCATCAACAGGATGTCCGGGTCGGCTGCCAAAGCTCTTAAAACCCCGACACGCTGTTGTTGGCCGCCTGATAATTCATGCGGCCTTCTTTTTTTGAAGTTATCCGGATCAAGGCCGACCATTTCCATCAATTCATCTACCCTGTGCCGAATTTCTTGTTTTCCCCATTTTTTCATTTCGGGCACGATCATAATATTCTCTTCGATCGTCAAGTGTGGAAAAAGTGCTATTTCTTGAAGCACATACCCAATATTCCAACGGAGTTCATGAATATTATAGTCACTTATATTTTTGTTATGTATGCTTATCGTCCCTGTAGACGGTTCAATCAGTCGGTTGATCATCTTCATCGTTGTCGTTTTTCCACAGCCGCTTGGACCGATCAAGGTGAGTAATTCCCCTTCTTCAACAGTCAAGTTCAACTTTTCAACTGCAGTAGTGCCGTCAGGATAAATTTTGGAAACATTATCAAATTGAATCATGTTATTCTCCCTTGTTAAATTTTTGGATTATTTTCCTTTACCCTGGCAGATACAATTGAAAACAATTATAGTTTGTATCCTGCCAGCAAAAGCGCAATACATTATTCACCTCCGACAAAATTTGTTGGGAGTACTGTCCCGAAAGTAGCTTTGAAACCTTGAGACAGAGTCCCGCTAACACCCTTCTTGGAACAAAAGGTAAAGTTTCTGATGTAACTGTTTCCCCTTCATGATAAAATGAAATTACAAGCTGTGCATTGTTAAAAAGGAGTTTTGCAAATGGGTTATATTATTTTTGCAGTTATTGCATATCTTATCGGATCAATTCCTTTCGGATTAATCGTCGGAAAGCTCGGATTTAAAATCGATATCCGTGAACATGGAAGCGGCAATCTTGGAGGCACCAACTCTTTTCGGGTCCTTGGTTTCAAAGCTGGTTTGCTCGTGACGGCTTCCGATATTCTCAAAGGGACCTTGGCGGTTATTCTTCCCCAAGTTCTCAATGCTGATGTCAATGCATTGATCATTGGTATGTTTGCGGTCTTTGGCCACATGTATCCGGTGTTTGCGAAGTTTAAAGGCGGAAAAGCAGTGGCTACTTCCGGAGGTGTGATTCTCGGAGTAAACCCGCTGTTGTTCATCATCATGCTGGCAACTTTCTTTTTAAGTCTGTTCTTAACGAAATATGTATCGTTATCTTCCATGATCACCGGTATTGTCACAGTTGTGCTCACTATCATTTTCCAGGAAACCGGTTTGTTAATTGTGACTTCATTGATGACTATCTTTGTTTTTTACCGTCATCGAGCCAACATTAAGCGGATCATCAATAAAACAGAACCCAAAATCACCTGGATGTGAAAATGCAAAGGATCAGGCTCCAGCCGGGTCCTTTTCCCTTGTATTTCAACCTCTTACTTTATAATCATTACATCTTGATAAAAATTTTTAAATTAATTTGCTTACAAGCTGAAAAATTGAATAATAAATTATCATTTACTATACTTTTATTAGTTGAATGGTTGAAAGGAGCCACTGCTATGAACAATACAGAACTTAAAAATAAGAAAACATTGCCAAGCAAGGCTGAACGTCATAAATTATTCGGATCTGTCGCCCCTGGTCCGAAAACAAAGCCTGTCGATAAAGAAAAAATGGCAGATCTTCAAAATTCTAAAAAAGATTTTTTATTCGATATTGACGCTGTTGGCATCGCCAACGTTAAAAATCCGATAAACATAACAAGCCATTTAGCACCAAATAACCAAACGACCATTGGTACGTTCCGTTTTACTTCCCGTATTGACAAAGATAGCAAAGGAACGAATATGAGCCGATTTACAGAACAGCTTGACGCCTATTACCAAAATGGTTATACAATCGATATCGACACCTTAAAAAGGTTTACGAAGGATTTAGCCGTCAGATTGAAACAAAAGGATGCCCAAATGGAAGTTGGTTTTCCATGGTTTTTTGAACGAAAAGGGCCTTCCTCAGGGTTGGCCGGCTTAAATCATGCCGATGCAGCCATCAAAGTGACTTACGATCAGGACAAGGGCCATCAAATCGAGGTCACTCTGTCAGGAACCATCACGACCCTTTGCCCTTGCTCAAAAGAAATAAGCGAGTATAGCGCGCATAACCAACGTGGTACAGTGGAAATGACTGCAGTCCTTTCTCAAGATTTTGATGAGAAGGAAACAGATTGGAAGGAAGCGTTGTTGGAAGCTGCCGAAAGCAATGCAAGCGCAAGGATTCATCCTGTGCTTAAGCGTCCTGATGAAAAAATGGTGACAGAACAGGCATATGAAAACCCGCGTTTTGTGGAAGATATCGTCCGTTTGGTTGCTGCCGACTTGTACGAGCTTCCGTTTGTAGAAAAATTCAAGGTTTCTTGCCGAAATGAAGAATCAATCCATTTACATGATGCGGTAGCTTCGTTATCCTATGACAAAAATCAAGAAGCGTAGGAAACGCAGATGAGTAGATTGTTTATTCTTTTCATTAAGCTATATCAAAAAATAATTAGTCCACTGAAGCCTCCGACTTGCAGGTTTTATCCGACTTGTTCACAATATGGATTAGAATCATTGCAACGATTCGGAGTTTTAAAAGGTGGACTTTTGACCATCAAAAGGTTGTTGAAATGTCACCCTTTCCATCCGGGAGGAATTGATCCGGTTCCCGAGAAAAAAAGCGATGAACGAAGATAGTGCCCGGGATAAAAGCATCTCGACCAAAATAAAACCCGAACGGAGTTGATTTACATACTCCGTTCGGGTTTTGCTTTTTTGATTATGCATTTTTCCTGGTCACTATTCATTCCGGAATATTTCTGAATAGGTGAAGGATAATAACGTTAAACCTGAATGGAGGGATAGTGTTGTTTACTCATAGAAAAGAATTGCAATACAATGCAAAACCGACCAGCCCAGATCCCGTTTACGCCAAAAAGCTCCAGGAAATTCTCGGTGGCCAATTCGGGGAAATAACGGTGATGATGCAATATTTGTTTCAAGGTTGGAATTGTCGGGCAGAACAAAAATACAAAGATATGCTGCTCGACATAGGAACCGAGGAGATAGCACATGTTGAAATGATTGCAACCATGATTGCTCAATTGTTAGACGGTGCTCCAGCAAAAGAGCAAGAGGAGGCGGCAGCTAAAAATCCTGCTGTCGAGGCAGTACTGGGAGGTATGAATCCCCAGCATGTAATTGTTTCCGGCTTGGGAGCCACTCCGACAGACAGCGTCGGTTATCCGTGGAATTCGCGTTACACAATAGCAAGCGGCAACCTTCTTGCCGATTTCCGGGCCAACTTGAACGCAGAGTCACAGGGCCGCCTTCAGGTCGTCCGCCTTTATGAATCGACGACAGATCCTGGAGTAAGAGATATGCTTTCCTTTTTAATCGCAAGAGACACAATGCATCAAAATCAATGGATGGCCGCTATTGAAGAATTGGAAGCCAATCAAAAAGCTATTGTACCGAGCACCTTTCCGCAAGAACTTGAAAAACAAGAGGTTTCTTATGCGTTCATGAACTTCTCGGAGGGTGAACAAAGTTCGAACGGCAGATGGGCGAAAGGAGAAAGCATGGACGGCCAAGGTTCCTTTGAATATGTATCACGTCCACAAGCGATGGGACAAAACCCTCAACTGCAGCCTGCTCCAGCATATATTCATGGTACCGCACCGCCTGACACTCTCCCACCCGAAACCAGCCAGGCAAATTACTCAAGTCCATCCAAAAACTGAAGGGTTCTCTGTCAAATGGTGGTGGAGTGATATTCACATCTTTGGGTCTCGAAGGCATGCGCATGCAAGGTGCGATGGCCGATTTTCACAGCTAATGTGAAACGAATCGTTAAACGAATGAAGGAATAGAGGGCACAAATCACTTGAAATTAGATAAAAAGCGGTCTGTATGGAAATTAAATTCCATACAGACCGCTTTTTTTCATTCTACTTTTCAAAGACCTTCAGTTTTTCAGTGGCCTCCAAAAAAAACAGCCTTTTTTTATTCTCTCGTTATGAAGGTAACGAGTGATATAAAAATTCTTTTTTCCTTCCTGCTCAAATGTTCCAATTTAGGAACTATGTAAGAATACGATTCCGATTAATGCCCCCTAGTTTGACCCATACAACATTCTTTGATTTCCTTTATCTTCCCTATTTGAAGGTTGGTCTAAAATACGAGCCAATTTATCGACAACCTCCTCACTACTCCAATGTACATAGTGTCCACTGTTCACCGGCAAATACTCTACAGGGAGTTGTTTGTGGTGCTGCAATCTTTCTATACTTTTTTTGGTCAGCCTATACTGTTTCTTATCACGGTCTGCAAATGTGCCATAAATTAGATAAGTCGGCAGCTCCAGCTTCTTGACAAGCTCAGGAAGGTTCATATTATAATAACCGAATAAAAGATTCATACCCGAAGCAGTCATTTTTGGAGGATGGCGCAGTGCTTCCTGGACATAAACACTGTTATCAATTCCAACTGTATGACAAAAACGCTCGATTTCCTCTTCCTTGTTTTCCGACTCAGCGCTGTTGCCGGAAAATAACCCGGCCAATCTTGCCATGAACGAAATGCCGAAAAGATGATAACCTACATTCAATAAAGGAAACAAAAGGGCAAAGGGACCAAATTCTTGAAAAGGAATTCTCGGATAAGGCTTATGGCCCGAATCCAATAGAATAAGCTGCTTTACCCTTTCAGGATAATGAACAGACAGGGACAAAGCGATCGCTCCGCCCAAAGAGTGCGCAACAATGTCAGCACAATCTATTTTTTCTTGGTCAAGGTATTCTTTCAACCAGTCTGCCAATCTTTGGGTTGTACATTTTTTGTTAATGCCTTCACTTTGTCCATAACCGGGAAGGTCGACTAGATGGGTCTGGAAGGCTGGTCTGAGCCTCTCTGCAATATTCATTCCTTCGAGTCCGGAAAATCCAGCCGCGGGTAAAAATACAACAGGCTTTCCGTCTCCTACTTTCTTTACATGAAAAACCTTACTGTCGTTCCTATCGTTTTGGAAATGCTCCATAAATTTAATTACTCCTTTAAACCATTTTCGAAAATCAACTAAAACAACAATTTAACAGCTCCGAGTGCGGCAAAGCTTAAAGTAAGAAATTGAAATGTCTTCTGCGGAATTAACCTCAATAGATAGACACCAAGAAAAGCGCCGATGATGATCGCTGTCATCATCCATAAATTGAACAATACAGTATTCACGGTGATCAATCCTAAGGATATATAAAAGGGAACTTTAATGAGATTTACACATAGGAAGAACCAAGCCCCTGTTCCAATGAATTCATGTTTAGGCAATCCTTTCACCAATAAATAGACAGCCATCACTCCGCCTGCCGCATTCCCCATCATGGTTGTGAAGCCGCCTAGTATTCCCATAAAAACTGTAAACCAGCTGGATTCGGGTAGTAACTGATTGAACTTTTCCCCCATTTTACTGCGAAAGGCATGTAATAGAACCATGAAAAGAACAAGGATCCCAATCATTGGTTTAAGTTGACTGCTGCTTATATGATCCAAGACGAAGTAGCCGGCCACGATGCCCATTACTACCCATGGAAGTAAAGAAATCAAGTATTTCCAAACGACATTCTTGCGATAGTAAGTAACAGCAAATATATCTCCTATGATCAGCATTGGTACCAGAATACCGACAGATTGCTTGGCAGGAAAGACGAACATCATGACCGTAACCACCAATATTCCCAGACTCGGGATTCCTGCCTTAGCAAATCCAATGAAAATTGCACAAAAAATCACAATCAGCCATTGCAGAACTGACAAATCAAAAATTGGTCTCACCCTCTCCTTCTTTTGAACTTTAGCGTAACGGACAGACAAGCAAAAGCACTAGTGCGAGGCAGTAAAAAACAAAAAAATAAAATACTCCCCTTCATAATTCTTCTTTTATATAAAAAACACCTTTCCATTTCTACATATTTCTGCAAATTTCGAAAGTCGGATAGGACGTTTTAGGACAAGTAGATTCGTTAATACAATGGATAAGAGAATCGAAAGGAGTGTAGAGGATGGACTTGCAAATTTCAGAGACAGCAGCACAATGGTATGCCGAGGAATTAGACTTAGAGGAAAATGAATATGTACGTTTTTTTGTCCGCTATGGAGGGATGGGTGGTCATCAGCCTGGGTTCTCACTTGGCGTGACAAGAGAAGAGCCGGAAAATCCGACAGTTGATTCCAAGGTGAATGGCATTCACTTTTTTGTCGAAGAGGATGATTCTTGGTATTTCGACGGAGCGGACCTTGAAGTCGAAATCGAACAGGAAGCCGAGGAGCCACAATTTAATTACAAGTGATCGAGGTGGATTGGGCCGCTCCATGTCAGAAGGACAGCACAACCAACAGGGTATTAAATACTTTGGGGGGCTTCCATTTTTATGGCCATTGAGTGGTTTTATTTTCTGTTAATAAAATCATTTTTGCCTTGATAAACCAAAAACCAAACCGGCGGGGTTTGGTTTTTGGTTGAAATCGCACTTTTATATACCGAATCTGTCCAACTGACTCCATTGCTTTTCGGCAATCAATATATGTTTCTGTCTTTCACCGAATAAATCATAATGCGGATATTTATCATCATGATGTATCCATTTCGGATCAAGTCCATACTGATTTCCCCATTTAATCAATTTATCTAAATCATTGCATCCTGCTTTCGTAACAGTATCACAACCAGGGAATCTGGAGTCTAACCAATAGTGGGTAAGAAAAGCTACTTTTCCATTTTCGACCTCCATTTTCCATTGATTAAGCTCTTCCCTTTTCAGCCCAAAAGCCATTCAATCATTCTCCTTTCATGGCATCCAAATATGCTTGATGCCAATCCGGAAGAAATTTCCTTATGGAAACCGGACGGAAAGAATCCTTTTTCACCACAACATGCCTGGTGGAACCTGTGACTGCTGTGCTGCCTTCTTGATTATAAATCCGATAACCGTATGAAACCCTCAATCCATCGTATTCTTTTATCCAAGTATCAACAAACGCGTCTTGACCATAACGAATCGGTTGTTTGAATGACAAATCGGCATCTACCACCGGGGATACGACACCTAAATTCTCCATCTCATGATATTTAAATCCTAGCTCTTCGATAAATGAAGTCCTTCCAATTTCAAACCAAACGAGATAATTGGCGTGGTAGACCACTCCCATTTGATCCGTTTCCTGGTACCTTACCTTAATCGGTGTTTTTGCTATTTTCACGGTCTTTTCCCCCTAATCGTGCTCCATGCTTGGGCAAAGTCTTCTTTTGTCAAACGTTGGTCCACCTCAATGTTTTCGGGTTGTTCTTCCATAATCCGAAGGGCCTGAAACTGAACAGCTTCATCAACTAAATTGACCGCAAACCTTGCATTTCCATCCATTTCATGTTCCTGGTATTGCTCGTTCAAGTATCGGGCAGCGTCTTCCTCCAAAATATAGTGGTAATCCTGAAGGTGTGCTCGGGTAATTTTCATTAAATCCTCGGATCGATAATCCGGAAAGTGAAAATACTTTTTGAAACGGGATTCTAGCCCTGGATTGCTGGAAATAAACTGTTCCATTTCTCTGCTATATCCTGCCAGAATCACTACTAAATTTTCGTTGTGCTTAGTCATTTCGTCTACAAGGGTGTCAATTGCTTCTTTGCCAAAATCTTTTTCCCCGCGATATAAACTGTATGCCTCATCGATAAACAATACACCGCCAAGGGCCTCCCTGACTTTTTGCTTTGTTTTAATGGAAGTTTGACCGACAAATCCAGCGACCAGATCGCTTCGTGAAGCAACGACCAGATGCCCCCTTTTCAACAAGCCACATTCATTCAATATTCGGGAATAGATATTGGCGACGGTGGTTTTACCAGTGCCGGGATTCCCTGAAAAAACAGCATGTAATTGAATCGGGACGGTAGGAAGCCCCTGTAGTTTTCTTTGTTGTTGGATCCTGACGAAAGAGGATAACTTTTTCACTTCTTGTTTCACGTTTTCCAATCCTATAAGTTCATCTAGACGCTCCATAGGATTTTGATCTTCCGTTGATTCGTTTAACTCTTCCAAATCCTCCTCGTCAATTCTCATATGATCCAGCCAGTTATCTTCTGATGCATGCTGTTTATATGCCCCTTTTTGAAAAATAGCCTTTAGTACCAAGTCTCTGACTGTTCTGGCATTACCAAACGTTTCATCTACTCTGGATTTTTCTATTAAACCTTCAAATTTATGCAACGCTTTTTCTGTAAAAAAGTAATCGTTATTTAATGCTGTTTTCTCGGCGATTTGCAGTAATTCGCCGGTTTTAAAGTCAGGAAGTGTAATATGGTTTGGTTCGGGAAAACGGCTGCGCAAACCGGGATTTGCCCAAAGAAATTGTCGCATCTCCTCTGGATAACCGGCAAGGATTACGGCAAACCTGTCCGCATATTCTTTACTGGTCATACTGGATACCAACGTGTCGATAACTGCCTGTCCATAATCATTCCCGCTCTGCCCATCCCGTTTCAAGCTGTATGCCTCGTCAATAAATAATATTCCGCCTACCGCCTGTCGAACATAATTGACAGTGTTCTCTTCGCTCTGTCCGACGTAAGAACCAACAAGATGGGAACGGTTCACCTCGGTTACCTGGTTTGTTTCCAGCAGTCCAAGTTCATGATAGATAGCGGCCAGCAGTCTGGCGATCGTTGTTTTACCCGTTCCGGGATTTCCGCTGATGATCATATGGAGTCCGGGTTCATCCACCATATGGAATCCAAGCTCTTTTCGTTCTTTTTGGTACTTTAAATAATGATAAAATTGATGAATATATTGTTTGATTTCCTTCATTCCAGTCAGTTCATCCAGCAATTTCAAGGGATTCTCTTGTTTATCTCTTTTAAACGCTTCAGGAAAAAGCGATGACAGTTCCGATCTTCGTTCTACAATGTCTTTTACTTGCTGGTTCAATTGTTGAACCGGGAGTCCAGTTTTTTTATTTTCAATTGCATTTCCTGTATCTTTCAGCATTTCCGATAATTGATTTAAACGCTCGATGATTTGCGAACTTATTTGCGGAAGGGGTTTGTCGTCGTTTTCTCCCTTAGTCAAATGGGTTGTTTCCAAAAATCCCTCTATCTCATGTGCCAGTTCACGTATTTTTTTCAATTTAGCAGGATCGAAGTCAGTTTCCCTGATAGCCCAGTCCGCCAAGGGAAGTTTTTCTAAATCGGAATAAAAATTCAAATACGTTTTGATATTTTTCAAATCCTGAAAGGCTTCCGGCTTCTCAGTAAATTCATCGGTTTCTTTCAGAAGAAAATCGACAATGTGGTCATCTTCCTGGTTCCGTTTTAAACGGTGAAAGACAACGATCATATAAACAACTGCTTTATAAAAATCCGGTATATCAATGACTCCTTGTTGCCAATCATTGATAAGTCGAAGTGCCTCTAATTCACTCAATGGAGGATTTTGGCTGATAGTCGTCCATTGCTCAAGTTGGCCGGAAATTGATGTGAAATCTCTGTCAGTACGTGCCACTTTGTATCCGCTCCCTTCTATCCAAGCCTTATTTTAACACAGCGGTTCGTCGTTGTAGATTTTTGTGCCTTTAAAAGGGGTATGTCCAAAAAAAGAAGTGACTGGACAAAAGCATGACCACAAAAGCAAAAACCGAACGAATGGAAATCGTTCGGTTTCTGCTTTTGTCCCAGCGTTTCCTTTGTTAATGATGCTGGCTGTCACGGTATTCGTCTTTGATTTCTTCTCTGAAACCACGGATTGATTCTTCTCTGCGCGCATTCTTCGCTTTGATTTGTTCCTTTTCTTCTCCTGAAGCAAACTTCATTGTTTCATGAGCTGCTTCCAAATTTGCAATTGTATTTTGAACCATATCTTGCAACTTTTCCACATTGTCTGAGCGATCATCAGGATTCGGCTGTGGTCGATGTTTCACCATGGCAAAGTCCTCCTATTCACCTTTGGTTTGAATCACTTGAGGCTTCTGGTCACTTTTTACCTGCATTTGTTTCCCTTTATTACCTCCAGCCTCCAATGGCTGCGTCCCTAGATGCCTGGGTCGGAAATGTTTGCTGTCCTTTTTAGGATTACCCAACTTGAGTCCCCCTTTCAAAAGGATACAATTATTATTGGCTAAATAGTTTCGCTTATACAAAAACAGGATGACCTGTAAATCAGTCATCCCGTTTTCCTAAATTGATGTTCCTTCGATTTTCTATTCTGTCCTCAATCTTGTTCAGTAACTTACTGTCATTTAAAATAGCATCCCTGTTTTCCTTAATCAAATCTTCGAGTGACTTTCGTTTTCTTAAAGAAATGGTCAACCCCTCCTCCGATAGCATTAATAGGAGGATTGCCCAATTTTTCAAAAAATATAAGCTAATCGAAAGATTTTAGTGTGTTTTCCATATACTCATAAGACATCGGCCCTGTCACTGTTTCCTTGATGTTGCCATCACTGCCGATAAAATAAGAAGTCGGGATATTCAAGACACGGTAAGTGTCCACGGCTTTTGAATCCTTATCCAAAAGAATTCGGAAAGAAACGTTCGCCTGCTCTTTAAATGATCTAACTTTTTCGATTCCTTCCAGTTCAGTCGCAGTAGCGTTGACTGCCAGTATTTCCACTTCGTTTCCATACTCTTGCTTCAACTGTTCTAAGGCAGGTATTTCCTCTTTGCAAGGACCGCACCAGGTTGCCCAAAAGTTCAACAGAATTTTTTTTCCTTTAAAATCGGATAATTTTATTTGCTTTTCTTCAAGTGACGGCAATGATAAATCGGGAGCAGCCTGTCCTGCTTTCAAATTGTTTGCAGAAGCGTGGTCATTGGCCAGTTGGTCCATATTTGTTTTCTCTCCATTATCAGTCACATTATAGATAAAAATGACAATTAACGTTAATAATAAAATTACAGCAGTCACTTTTTTTATCATTTACATCATTCCTCAAAAAATTTGGAAGCTTGTACCTGGTCATTATGGTCTTAGTTTATGTCGGGCATCCAAGATTTAGAAGCAGTATTCCTCTGTTATCTTAATTTGTTTCTAATTAGATGTAAAGGATTACGGGTAATTGTTCAAACTATAGTTATTCATCCTTCTGGTAAAAACGCTTGCCTCCCAATGAGGCAGACAAGATAAAAATGAATACTTTACCAAACACCCAGTAGCTGATCCTTTTCTGTCTTTGACTAGAAATTTTGTAATTATTAAGTGCTGTGCTTGAGGAGAGTCTTCCAACGAAAAACAGCCCGGCATCGCCGGACTGTTTAGATTCAAATTAGTTCGTTTCCAATTTGTTACGAAGCACCATCTGAAGGATACCGCCGTGACGATAGTAGTCGATTTCAACTTCACTATCAAAGCGTGCAATCACTTCAAATTCTGTTTTATTGCCTTGCTCGTCGGTCGCAGTCACTTTGACAAGGTCATGCGGTTTGACTGTTTCATCAATATCTACATCAAATGTTTCTTTTCCAGTCAATCCTAGAGACTCAGCGCTGTCACCTTTGGCGAACTGCAAAGGAAGCACTCCCATCATCACTAAGTTGGAACGATGGATCCTTTCAAAGCTTTCTGCAATGACCGTTTTAATTCCCAACAGGTTTGTACCCTTGGCTGCCCAGTCACGAGAGCTGCCCATGCCATAATCCTTGCCGGCAATGACCAATAGCCCTGTATCATCTTGTTGATATTTCATTGCTGCATCATAAATCGGCATCACTTCTTCTGTCGGCCAATAAGTTGTATATCCGCCCTCTGTACCAGGAGCCAGCAAGTTACGGATCCGGATGTTCGCAAATGTCCCACGCATCATTACTTCGTGATTACCACGGCGAGAACCATAAGAGTTAAAGTTTCTAGGAGAAACGTCTTTTTCTTGCAGATATTTACCAGCAGGCATGTCTTTCGCGATTGCCCCAGCTGGTGAAATATGGTCCGTGGTTACCGAATCCCCGAATTTGCCAATGGCGCGCAAGTTATTTAGCTGATGGACTTCTCCGGCTTCTTTAGATAATCCCTCAAAGAATGGCGGATTTTGGATATAGGTTGATTCATCATTCCATTTATACAGTGGTTCATCAGTCGTTTCGATTGCATTCCACTTCTCATTGGAATCAAATACGCTTTCATATTCTTTCCGGAAGATTTCTGGTGTTACCGCATTGGCTACTTCCTGTTTAATTTCGTCAATGGATGGCCATATATCATTGAAATAAACAGCATTTCCATCATTGTCCGTACCGATTGGATCTTTGTACAAGTCTACATCGACACTGCCGGCAAGTGCATAAGCTACCACCAGAGGAGGAGAAGCCAAGTAATTTGCTTTTACCAGTGGATGGATACGCCCTTCAAAGTTACGGTTTCCGGATAGCACGGAAGAAACGGTGAGATCGCTTTCCACAATCGCATCTTCAATTTCCGGGGACAATGGACCGGAGTTACCGATACAAGTCGTACAGCCATAGCCGACAAGGCTGAAACCTAATTTTTCAAGATAAGGCATTAACCCGGAATCCTCCAGATAACGCGTAACTACTTTGGAACCAGGTGCAAGCGATGTTTTAACATACGCCGGCACTTCAAGCCCTTTTTCTACAGCCTTTTTGGCTAGTAGTCCTGCCCCGAGCATGACGTAAGGATTGGAAGTATTGGTACAGGAAGTAATTGCCGCGATAGCCACTGCACCTGTTTTCATCACGGATGATTTTCCATCCGGATGATCAATCGATGCTTCTTTTTCGAATTCTTTTGCATCCAAACCAAAACCTTGATTGCCTGCTGGTGCTGTTACTGCCTCGTTAAACGACTCTTTCATTTTGGAGAGCGGAATTAAATCTTGAGGACGTTTTGGTCCAGATAAATTCGGCTCAAGCTCTGACAGGTTTATTTCAACCAATTCAGTAAATTCCGGATCCGGTTGATCAGAGGAATACCAAAGGTTGTTTTCTTTACAATACTTCTCCACTAGGGCGATATGGTCCTCACTTCTTCCGGTCAGTCGCAAGTAATTCAAAGATTCCTGATCGACAGGGAAGAACCCGCAGGTAGCCCCATATTCTGGTGCCATATTGGAAATGGTGGCACGATCGGCCAAAGGCATATCCTTCAATCCAGGTCCGAAGTATTCTACAAACTTACCGACAACATTGCGTTCCCTTAGCACTTGCGTCACTTTCAAAGCCAAGTCGGTGGCGGTTGTGCCATTCGGGAAGCTGCCGGTGAATTTGACACCGATAACCTCTGGCGCCGGGAAATAGGAAGGCTGGCCGAGCATTCCTGCTTCTGCTTCTATACCGCCGACACCCCAGCCAAGAACCCCTAATCCATTGATCATGGTAGTATGGGAGTCCGTCCCTACAAGGGTATCAGGGAAAGCGTCATATTCACCGCTTTCATTTTCAAGCGCATGGACAACATTCGCGATATACTCAAGATTGACCTGATGGACGATACCTGTTGCAGGTGGAACAGCACGATAGTTATCGAATGCTTTTTGAGCCCAATTTAAAAATTCATATCGCTCCATGTTCCGTTCGAATTCCAAATCCATATTCGCTTGCAAAGCATTTGGTGTCCCATATTTGTCTACCTGGACAGAATGGTCGATAACCAGGTCAACAGGGACTTCCGGATTGATTTTATCAGGAGCTCCTCCCATGTCGACCATTGCTTTTCGCAAGGAAGCGAGATCCACCACTGCAGGTACACCTGTGAAGTCCTGCAAGATGACACGAGATGGTTTGAACGGAACATCCTTCCCTTCCGCTTTCCCCCATTTCGCAAGGCTTTCGACATGTTCATCCTTGATAACAAAGCCATCGTGTTGTCTAACCAGGGATTCAAGCAACACGCGGATAGAAAAAGGAAGGCGGGTAATATCGCCTAGTCCTGCGTCTTCCAGGGCTTTTAATTGATAAAAGTTATACGTTTTACCATTCAGTTCGAATTGCTTTTTTGCATTATAAGTATTATTTGCTACCATAAGACTTTATGTTACCCCCTTTAAAGATTATGAATCGTCGAAGGATACTCCAATCCCCTATTTAACAGCCTTCGACAAAATCTATAGATTGAATCCACAATATATTTTAAATGAAATCGATTTATAAGTAAAACATTTGATCATATTTTTAGAAAGTTTTAGTTTTGAAGATTGCGAGTATGTAAGGATTTTAGGCAGGAAACGACATGCAAGCCTTATGTACAATATAGCTTCATAACTTACGGGGAAAGCTGCTACCGGGTATCTCCTGTAGAAAGTCTTGTCGTTTCTTTAGTCATATGCACTTTCTACAGGACGTTTTGCAGGGGGTTTTTATTCAGTATTCCTGTTTGGTCGGCAGGATCACCCTGAAGGTGCTCCCTTTTTCGGGGTTACGATAGATTTCCAGTCTGCCATGGTGCTTTTCGACGATTTGGTTGGATATCATCAAACCAAGACCTGTGCCATCTTTTTTGGTCGTGAAAAAAGGCTCTTTCAATTTATGGAGAATGTTTTCCGGTATGCCGGGGCCCTCGTCGACAATATCTATTTCAATCGATCCTTTGTTCGTTCTCCCATGCACGAAGACGCTTCCTCCGTCTTTCATTGCCTCCACTGCATTTTTGATTAAATTGATAAAAACCTGTTTAATTTGGGAACGATCACAAAATACACATTGTTCTTTATCAAGGTCCATGTATATATCGACATTTTTCAACTTGGCCTGAGAACGAAGCAAAACAATGACATCATTCAACAATTCTGATATCATCTCCATTTTTTTATCATCAGTCATCGGTTTTGAAATGAAAAGCAACTCGGAAGTGATGGTCTCTATTTTTTCTATCTCATCCACCATAATTTTGTAGTACTCCTCTTTCCGGTCGATACCAGCCTGGAGCAATTGGAGAAACTCTTTGATGGATGTCAGCGGGTTACGTATCTCATGAGCGACACCTGCTGCCAGCTGCCCAGCCACGGACATTTTTTCTGAGCGTATCATCATTTCTTCTGCTTCCTTTTTGTCCTGTATATCTTTGGTTACAGAGACCACTAAGTCGGCTGCATGCTCTTCATCTCGTAATCTGCCAATTACACTTTCTGCCCAAATATATTTTCCTTCTTTATTGCGGATACTCAAATGAACCTTTTGAGAATCAGCGGAATATTGGCTGAATTTAGACTTCAGAAGGCTTTGGTCATACGGCGATAAGAGTTCCAACACAGAGATTCCGATCAATTCTTCTGCTTTATAGCCGAGCATATGATACACTGACTTAGAAATGTATAAGACCCGGCCATCCAGATTGCATACAGTGATTAAATCGTATCCGTTGTTCTCAATCCATTCGAGCATGCTATCCGGCAATCTGGTCAGCAAATAATCAGTAGCAGGATGATGATCGTTTAATTCCATAGTATGCGTAAGATGGATATTCGTCTCATTGTTTCTTTCTTCTGAATCCATTCCTTTTGTCCCCCTATCTCATGTACCGACTACTAGGATGATTATCTCAAAAAGTCCGCCTTTCTTCTATCTTTTTCATTTATCCAGTATGAAAACTTGTATTTATAAAAATATCCTTTTATAATTACCATAGTTGATTCCGATGATAAAAGGTTTGCTAGTGAAACTTGATCAGAGCGATCCTTCAATCCCGAAATATGATTAAACAATTATTAGTAATATTACTATAAATATCAAAAAAATTAAACTTTTGCACTATTTTTTCTCCATTTCCACTATATTTCTTTACTTTAACAATATGACTAAAAACAGAAAGATTGGTGATCGACATGACAGGCGGTTTTGCTTATTTCATCGTTGCCTGGGTGTTCTTGCTGGTAGGTTTGATGGCGATTGGCGGTTTCTTTATGTTCCGCAAATTCCTTAAACGGCTCCCTAAAGAGGATGGCAAATCCATACTTGATTGGGAAGAATATTATGTAAATAAAACACGGCATATGTGGGGCAAAAAAGAATTGACATTGCTTGAAGAACTCGTTTCTCCCGTACCCGAATTATTCCGGGATATCGCGAGACAAAAAATAGCGGGGAAAATTGGGGAAATTGCTTTGGAAAAGAAACGGAAAAAGATCACGCAGGACATATTAATCGAAGGATATATCATCGCCACACCTAAGCGGGATCATAAATTTTTACAAAAAAAACTGAATGAGAAACAAATCGATATGGAACCTTATGCAGAATTATTTGAGTCGGAGAGAGTTCCTGCCACTAAGTCAACACCCCGCAGTCAATAACCTAACCAACTGCGGGGTTTATCCTTTCCTTTTATGAAGTGACAGAACCATTCAGGCGTTTTTCAATCCTGGTAAATTTCCATAACATGGCAATTCTCCAAGATAATATCATTCCGAATGCCAGTAAAAAGAACATGCCGCTCGTTTCTCCAACAGACACGGTTTTCCCGATGATCACCTTTAAGGTGATGCGGACGATTAATAATCCGAATAAGATAAATACAAACGCTTTGGAAGGAATCAAGTAAATATATCCATTTTTCACTTCGAAATTCGAGCTTTTGATCAAAAATAGAGAAAATACCACCCCGACAGAAAAAGCCTCCAATACTTGGGCCCACGATACTTGAAAAGCAGGTACTAAAAACATAAAAGCACCCGTACTCATAAACAAAGGCGGCAAAATGATTCTTGCTTTGCTTGCCGGCCTCCTCGAAGCTTTCATCCTGACAAATATCATGGTGACTGCCATCAGAATTCCTACGATTGTGGTTGCTGTTATCAGCATAATATCAACTCTTCCATCTTGTCTATATGTATGTACCGAATATGGTCAGCTCAGTACCCGATTTACGGCCTCAAGTACTCTGTTTTCATCGAAAGGCTTTACAATAAAATCTTTTGCTCCTTTTTCAATGGCTTCCACCACCAGTTTTTGTTGCCCCATCGCTGAACACATGATTACTTTCGCCTGACTGTCAAAAGCTTTTATTTCTTGCATTGCCTCCATGCCGTTTTTACCTGGCATGGTGATATCCATGGTAACTAAATCCGGTGACAACCGTTTGTACATCTCAACCGCTTGATCACCATCTTCCGCTTCTCCTACAACGATATGGTTTCCGTTTTCCAGAATTCCCGCTAAAGTTACACGGATAAACTTTGCATCATCAACCACTAATATGTTTGCCATCAAATTCCCCCTTACTATTCACGATCGCCGGCAATCGAAAGAATGATCGTCATAGTTATTCCTACAACCGTAAGATATACCCCTAAATCGAATAAAAGCGCTGTGGCCAGTTCTTTATCGCCAAGTAACGGAATATGGAAGTGGCCAAAAGTTTGATTTAAAAACGGTTCGCCAAATGCGAAAGAACCGGCGCCTGTCAACAATGCAATTAAAAGTCCAGTCGGTATTAAAAAACGATAATTCACGGGGATGATTTTGCTGACAGCCCTCTCACCATAAGCCATATACATGAGTACAATCGCTGAAGCAGTCATCAAACCGCCGACAAATCCACCTCCAGGAGCGTTATGCCCCGCAAGAAATAAATAGATAGAGAAGGCGAATAAAATGAATGATATTAACACTGTCGCCGTTCTTAAAATCAAGTCATTTGTTCCGTGCATCTTCATAACTCCTTTTTCATGTCCGTAATTCTATCATAATATAAATATGCAGCGATTTCCATTGGTTAAAACCCGTAAAAGTTAAACCAGCCTGCAAGGTAAGATGTGAGGTCCGTCATCCAGTCGAAGAATAAAGCGATTCCCATAAATATCATGACATAACCGCCGATTTTCACCAACCGCGGACCATTCCTTTTTATCCATTTCATCTTTCCGACAAAGAAGGATAAAATCAGAAATGGAGCAGAAAAGCCCAATGAATAAGCAGTCATCATCACCATTCCAAGCTCCGGATTATCTGCGGATAACGAGATAACGGCACCGAGGATAGGGCCTGTGCAAGGCGTCCATCCCATCGAGAAAGCCATTCCGATTAGAAAGGAACCGATGAAACCACCCGGCCTGTTGCGAAAAACGATTTTATGATCCTTCATCAGAAATTGAAAGTTGAATACTCCTATGATAACCAATCCAAAAAATACAATCAAAATCGCACCAAGCTGGCGGATGGCATCCTGCCAGGTCAACAAAAATTCCCCTATGAATGTGGTGAAAAAACCGAGTAAAACGAAAACGCTTGAAAATCCAAGCAAAAACAACACAGTATGGATAATGCTTTTGCTATTCAACATTCCGTTTTCAACCTTTATCTCGTTTACACTCATTCCGGTTATGTATGATAAAAAAGCCGGATATAATGGCAGGACGCATGGAGAGATAAACGATAGGAAACCTGCTCCAAAGGCAATAAATATATTTAATTCTGCCGCCATTTTTCCCCCTCCTTCATTTAGTCATCTCTATTGTAGCTTAATACAAAATATTCACTTCTATAATGACTGGAAAACCGCTTAATACCTATGTTTCAACTTGTGTACAAAATCCGGATGACCAAGAAATCCGGACCGGCAATAGAAAAGAAACCAGAACACTGCAGCCCACAACATCTTGAAAAGCGACTGCTCAACCTAATTATTCTAACTCTAGCGGATTTTATTAGTAAAGCAGATAGTTCCGTCTTTTTTAGTGTAGCAGAAGATAAATCCGCCATTGTGACAACTAAGTGAAATTTTCACTTTCTTACATATAAATCCCTTGCCGCTAAGTGACAAGGGATTTATATGTATAGTTATCAAATAGAATCTATTTTAGATACCATTGACCGCTAATAAGTGGGTTCATTCATTATTTCGATTGGTTGTTCATCGCCCGCATCATTTGATTGATTTTTTTCTGCGATGGCTTTTGTCCCATTTGCATCATCAATGTGCGAAGCATTTGTTCATTAATCGGCGGGTTCTTCTTAAGGTAATTCATCATATATTTTCTCGCAATGAAAAACCCCAGAGCAACACCGGCAATCAAAGCAATAATGGCAATCAATACTACCCAAATCGTGCCCATGTCACGTCTTCCTCCTTCAAGTTGTCTCTAATACAGTATAGTAAATCATAATAGAGAATACAATAGCCTTGTATTCAAGTCCTTATGCCGTTTACCTATCGGTGAGATCCAACCATAATTGTCTGAATCACATTCGATAATAAAAAAGCGGCTGTCAAATCGCCTGAGATATTGAAACAACAGATTTTCCATAGCAGAAAAGCTGGTGGAAAACCCATGTATGCACCTTACGTCAATCAGTAACTCAGCAACGTCCGACCGATGATCTTTTATACGCAATCTGTTCCCGTCCTTCTCGAACTCTGATTTGCCAGAATGCGAAAATGCCAGATAGTCCATCAATTCTCGTACAGGAATCTCAGACGTTACATATCTTGATTGTTTATATGTGATACTATCTCGTGGATAAACATCAAACTTTCGTAAAAATCGATATAAAATTTCTGATCGATAAAAATAATGATTCGCGAATTCACTGTTCACTATAAATATGGAGTAATTAGGCAATGGCTTGTCCCTCCCTGCTAGGGACAAGTATACACAATCCAATGCGAAACTGTTGTCAAACGATGGAGTGGAATTCTTCGAATATTGTCGAACAAGAAAAAGATGAATCCATAATAGACCCCCCAGCGATAGCGGCAGCCTGGGGGGGAAGGACATTAACCTTTGATAAGGTTTTCAGCCTGATTGACCACATTCTCAACGGTAAATCCGTATTCTTCCAAAATCTTTTCTCCATTGGCAGAAGCACCGAAAGTCTCTATGCCCAACACTTTGCCTTCATCCCCTACATAACGTTCCCATCCGAAAGGAGAAGCCATTTCAATTGCCAGGCGTTTTTTCACGGTAGTTGGGAGAACTTCTTCCTGGTATGCTTTATCCTGTTGTTTAAAGCGATCCCAGGAAGGCATGCTGATTACACTGACATCGATGCCTTTGTTTTTCAGTTCTTTCTGGGCGCTTACTGCCAGTTGTACTTCCGATCCAGAAGCAAGAAGCAAACCGTCCGCTTGGTCGCCGTCAGCCGGGCTGATGACATAAGCGCCTTTTTTGACTCCTTCATACGCCTGTTCTTTGGTTCCCTCCAAAGTAGGAAGGCCTTGTCTGGTAAGAACCAGTGCTGTTGGAGTTTTTGTGGATTCTAACGATAGCCTCCACGCTGCACTGGTTTCATTTCCATCAGCCGGACGAATTACAGACAAATTCGGCATTGCCCGAAGAGATGCCAACTGTTCGATCGGCTCATGAGTTGGTCCATCTTCTCCCACTGCGATGGAATCGTGAGTGAACACATATGTTACCGGAAGATTCATGATGGCAGACAATCTAACAGCCGGGCGCAAGTAGTCACTAAACACAAAGAAAGTACCCGCATAGACCTTCAATCCTCCATGCAGCCCCATTCCATTCAAGGCTGCAGCCATGGCAAACTCACGAACACCAAACCAGATATTTCTGCCAGAATAGTTATTTCTCGAAAAATCCCCTGCTCCTTTTACATTCGTTTTATTCGAACCAGCTAAATCCGCGCTGCCCCCAAAAAAGTAAGGTACTTTATTGGCAATAGCATTAATTACTTCGCCAGAAGAAGCACGAGTGGCCAGCTTATCTTTTCCCGCCTCGTAACTCGGCAGCTCATCTGCCCAGTCGGCCGGCAGTTCTCCCTTGATTGCATTCGCTAATTCTTCGGCAAGCTCTGGATATTGAGACTTATACTTTTCAAACAGAGCATTCCATTCATCTTCAGCCTGCTTGCCTTGCTGCACGATTTTTTGATCGAAATCCTGATAGACTTCTTCCGGTACGTGAAATTCATCATGCTCCCATTCATAAGCCTGTTTGGTAAGTTTGATTTCATCCGCCCCTAGAGGAGCGCCATGGGAAGCAGAAGAAGCAGACTTGTTCGGTGAACCATAACCAATAACGGTTTTCACTTCGATCAAGGTAGGCTGATCCGTGTTTGCTTTCGCTTCTTTGATCGCATCCCGAATTGCAGATAAATCATTGCCGTCTTCCACCCGGATGACCTGCCATCCATATGCTTTGAACCGATCCTCTACATTTTCAGAAAAGGACTGGGACAGCTCCCCATCCAGGGATATATCATTCGAATCATACAAAGCGACTAACTTGCCAAGTTTTAAATGGCCAGCCAGGGATGCTGCTTCGTGCGAGATTCCTTCCATTAAGTCTCCGTCACTGACAAGAGCAAAAGAGTGATGGTCAATCACCGGAAATCCTTCTTTGTTGTACTTGGCAGCTAGATGTTGTTCTGCCATCGCCATGCCGACTGTCATCGCCAAGCCTTGGCCGAGCGGTCCTGTAGTGGCTTCTACACCTTCTGTATGGTGGACTTCTGGATGACCGGGAGTTTTGGATCCCCATTGGCGGAAGCCTTTCAAATCATCGATCGTCAATCCATAACCGGACAGATGGAGAAGGCTGTATAACAGCATTGACCCATGTCCGGCCGATAGAACAAATCTATCTCGGTTGAACCAGTGTGAGTTCTTGGGATTGTGAGTCATGAAGTCGGTCCAAAGGGTATATGCCATTGGAGCAGCCCCCATCGGCAATCCCGGATGACCGGAGTTCGCATTTTCAATGGCATCGATTGACAAGGTACGAATTGTATTAATGGATAGTTTTTCTGTTTGGTTTACCATGTATTGTTGTAACCCCTTTCTGATTTACGGTTTATGTACACCTCATATCCTATAATGAAAAGACAAATCAAACAAGCATTTCAGCATGTCCATTATAATTCCATGCTGGAATGCTTGTCAAAAAGGCTTCATTCTCAATGATTGTTTTTCTCCCGATGTTTTAAATCTTTGACTTTTTGGGGAGTGACGTCCTTTCCTTCCGGATCAACCACTGTCATGCTTTTAAATTGGTTTTTAAAGGATTTTCGTACATTTTTCAAGTACTCCTCCCTCAATGACTGTTGCTCCTGCTTTTCATTAGTCGTCAAGCCTTCTTCTTTTGCTTTTTTAGCAAGGACGTTGATTCTATTCAACTTATCTTTTGAAAGCATAAGAAACTCCTTTAAAATAATTTATAGTTCTTGTTTTGCCATAAAACAGTTTTTTGAAACAAAAAAACAAGTCCTGACAGAACCGAACTTGTCTTGTACATATCTTATCGCTACTCCGGATCGGAATCAAGTGAAACATACTCTTGAAACCTACGATGGACGGTCGCTTTCGAAACAGGATATCCAAGCCCCTTCAAAGTAGCCGCTATTTCTTCGAAAGTCAGCTTATTCGCCCTTAGCCTGACCACCTCGTCAATCGGGAACTCTATTCTATCTCTTCCTGAGGCTTGATGCTGATTCGCCAGGTTTTTCCCTGGATCATACCCACGTTCCATTGCTTTACGCATTCCGCGTTTAATTTTCAAATTATGGATTTTTCTTTGATATTCCTCTACAATGCCGACGATTTGCAGAACCATGGAATCGGACTCGGATAATTCCAACTGTCCTCGATGCGTCAGTGAATATACAGGGATTTGCAATTTGTTGAGCTGATGAAACAAAGCGATCTTTGTATTGCCTCTCCCAAGCCGTGTTTCATCCTGAACGAGAAGACAGTCGGCTTTTTTTGAGGAAAATAAATCGAGCATCTGGAACACGCCTTCCCGGTCTATCTCGTAGCCGCTTTTTTGTTCTTCTATAATCGATACAACGTCTAATTCATGATTGGCAGCCATATCTGTTAACTCCTGCTTCTGTCGCTGCAAAGAGGTTTCCTGCTCTTCTTTAACCGTGCTAACTCTACAATATATTACTACTTTTTGCTGTTTTGTTGTCTTCACAAGCTGACACCTCTTATGTTCCTTTTCATCGCCATTTATTCAGATGGTGACCATCGCATAATACATTAATCCTAAAGTGAAAATAAATAGAGTTAAATAGAAAAGGTCTAGTTTCGAAAGTTTTTGAAACATATTGTCCGCCTCCTAAACAATTAGAACTTATGTTCGCTTTTATATTACTATTATATACGAACATAGGTTCTTGTCAATGTTTTTTTCGAACGAGTGTTTGTATCTGCATGTCAACCATGATATAATATTCACAATAAATACTATGTCCGAGGTGTTACACAAATGACAAAACTATCAAAAAGGCAGCAGGCAATTTTAGAATATATTAAAGAGCAGGTTTTGGATAAAGGTTATCCACCTTCTGTGAGGGAAATAGGAGAGGCTGTAGGACTAGCATCGAGTTCAACCGTCCACGGCCATTTATCGAGACTGGAAAAGAAAGGATTTATCAGAAGAGATCCTACGAAACCCCGTGCCATTGAAGTGCTTAATTTAGAAGAGACTCCTGAAATTCCTGCCGGTGAAGCGACTTTCGCCCCGGTTATCGGAAAGGTCACCGCAGGTATACCTATTACAGCTGTGGAAAACATAGAAGAATATGTGCCGCTCCCTGGCACGATAGCCAATCCAGATGAAAATATTTTCGTGTTGATCATCGAAGGTGAAAGCATGGTGGAAGCTGGTATATTGGATGGAGATATGGTCATAGTCAAACAACAACAAACTGCTCAAAACGGGGAAATTGTCGTAGCCATGACAGAAGAAGGAGAAGCTACCGTCAAACGTTTCTTCAAAGAAAAAGACCATATCAGACTCCAGCCCGAAAATGCAACAATGGAACCGATTATCCTCAATAATGTATCAATTTTAGGGAAAGTGGTAGGTTTATATCGACATATCCAATAAAATATCAAGTAGACAGAAAAAACCAAATCCTAGGATTTGGTTTTTTCTGTCTACTTGAACTACCATCTATATGTTTTTACCGATATCCATAAATTTAGTTAGCAGTGTTTCGCTTTTTGTTTTCAGGAAGCGGAAATACTACCAAGAATGCGAAATACCCCAACAGTAAAACATTGAAAACAAATAACCATATGGATGAAAAATCATATATTTCTTGAAAATTCTTTGTGACGGCCAAAACCAAAGCGGCTATCAGTACAAAACCTACATACTTGATAAATAACACCTCCCTTTTATGATTTTATTAAATTTCCAAGAAAATGTCCAAAGTTTTTTCCCTTTAATACCTGACCTCAACCCCCAATGGCTGGATTGTGTCATCTTTGAAAACGAAATATTTGACACCAAACAAGACGCTCAGGGAGCGTCTTGTTTGGTGTTCCCGTCTCTTGTTTTGACTAACTCGAACAGACCTGTTCCTGCCAGTCCTGCTATCCCTCCCGCCCAAAGGCGCAGAACGATATCCATTTCCGTAAAAGGATATGCGATTCCTCCAATTATCATGCCGATCACCAAGCTAATGGCTGGAATGATATTTTTAGGCAGCGCAAATGTCTTTTTCACCAATTCAACCAAGGCAGATACAATCGGAAATAAAACAGTAGCAAACATTAATACATTCTCCAATTAGAAGCACCCCATCATTATTTATATGACGTTTCAGGCCTTTTAGAAGTGCGAAGAAATAACTATTAAACCGTGGTAATCAATGTGGAGAATGCTGCCGGCCGCCCTTTTGCGTAGGAATTTTAAAGGAAAAGCCTCCCGGCGTAAAAGTGCCGGAAGGCTGTAAGATTAATAAGTTTGCAGATACTGTTCGCGTTCCCAAGGGTGTACTTGTGTACGGACTACGATTTAATAGGTAGAAACTCGGTAAAAACACTTCAAATGATTAGTAAAACAACCTTTATTATCAATGCTTAAATCAATTTAAACCAACTATTTTAAAAATCCGTGGGTGTGTCGTGGGTGCGTTCGTGGGTGAATTTACTCTCTTATTTTTAGCACTTACCTGAACAGTAAGTGCTTTTTTACATTGGCAAATTGTGCTAATATTTAACTGGACAAAATAAGGGGGAATAAATTTATGGGAGCTTTTTTGGGTGCGATCGGCCTAGTGGGTTTTGTGGCTGGGATCGTATTGATAATTTTAGGTTTCATTAAAAAGAAGAAATATCGTGGTGGTATTGTAACTATACTGTCGTTAATCTTATTTATTGTGGGGATTGTTATCACACCCTCGGTTGATTATGAAGTGGTAGAGGAAGAAACGGGATCTGCAAACACTAATACGTTATCTATCCGTGTTACTACAGAGTCAACTAAAGAAAAGGAATTAGAGTTGGTTGCAGAAGAAGTCAAAAAAGAATACGAGAAAAAAGACGTGGATGGTATGTGGCTTTATATTCATAAAAAGGATAATGATAAGAAGTTTGGTGATTTAATGGCCACTGCTAACATTTCATATACCTTTGACGGGCAAGTATTAGTTGGAAATGAGAATCCTAATGATATGTCTTTTGAAATCAAATAAAAAAGCCCCTCAATCAGTGAGGGGCTTTTAAATACTTGTCGATTTACATTAATTGTATTGCACATTTACATTTATTTCAAGTATATTTTTCGATTTGTAACAAATACTGATATTGCCAACAGAGATTCTACCTCTCTAGTCTCTCCCCCTCTTATTAGAGGGGCTTTTTTTTAATTGCTATCGCTCCACTATTTTGTGGAGTTAACTTCCTTTTTTACAACTTACCTGTATTAAGCTGCCGCTGTAATGCTTTCACCATCATGGACGGATCACTGATCACACCATCGACCGGCGTGCCAAGATATTGCTGCAGCTTCCTCACTGTGTTAGGTCCAAGGTAACCATCAACTGTAGCGCCGATAAGTCTTTGCAGAGCCTCGATAACCATACTGCCACCCTTGCCAAAGGTAATGCCACTAACAATCATCTTGGTAACACTGTTATGCAGCTGGTTGCTGATTACACCATCGACAACCGTACCTAGCACCTCTTGCAAAGCCTTGGTGGTTTGCTCGCCCCATACACCATCAACGACCAATTTTTGCTTTTTCGGTTTCGATACACTAGATGACTTGGTTTTATGCTTCTTGGCCGGTTTGTGCTTAACAACTTCGCCAGTCTCCTGGTCTTTAAAATCGACATTAAAATAGCGCGTGATTGCTTTCGCATGGATCCGCGCTACCGCTTTAACATATTCATTTTGCTTGCTGCCGAAAATCAGTTTAAATTCTTTACTGTTTGTCATAAAGCCGTTCTCCGTCAGAACAGCTGTCATGTTCGTTTCACGGCATATATGAAGGTTAGTCCAGCTGCCCGGCTTAGATGCATGTAGTCCGTTTCCATGTGTACTATAACCTGCAGCCTTTACTTCTTCGACAAACAACTTTGCTAATCGTTTAGAGTCCTCTGCAGTGTGCCAGTAAAATGCACAACGGCCGCTAGCGTCTTTAGATGAACTGGCATTTGCATGAATAGACCACACCAGGTCAACGTCCTGCTTGTTGTAATAGTTGGTGCGCTGTGTTAAGCCAACCTCTGGAGAGAATGGTTCCTGGATCATCAAGGTGTCAATGTTGTTTGCTCGTAGCAACTTGTCTAGTTCTTGCCCGACGAGAGAATTGAAGTCGTGCTCCTCGTACACCTTGCCATCAACGACTACACCTTTGCCGCCAGTACGATCATATGTGTCAGCTCCATGCCCGATGTCAATTGCTACTTTTACCATACTTACACACTCCTTTATTTTGTTGTTCCTTCTCGTTTATTTACCGCCAGCTCAAACAAACCTGTACCAGCAAGACCTGCAAAGCCACCGGCCCACAGTCGCAGTACAAGCTCCAAGTCAGTAAACGGGTAAGCAGCTGCACCAATAGCGATTCCGACAACAAAGCTAACAGCTGGGACAATGTTTTTCGGGATAGTCACTGTTCGTTTAGCCAGTTCTACCAAGGCTGTCACGATTGGCAAAATGACAGTTGCAAAAATCAATACGTCTTCCATGTTTCTCACCTCCTTATTAGCCTATTAAAAAACCGACTACCTGGGGGGCAATCGGTCTTTGATATCCTTTAATTCATTTATAACGACATCGTACTTCTCACTGAACTTTTCTAATAAGCTTTGCAATCGCATTTCTCTTGCCTGATTAGCCTTCATGACATATATCAACAACCAAACAAAAAGAGCCGCAAAAGGCCCTTGAGTTAAAAAATATTGTAGTACAGTATCCACTGTAATCTCCTCCATTTCTATTGGCCCTCCCCCCAACATTTATCTCTATCTAATCCATAAAAAAGCATCCCCAGCGGGGATGCTCCTTTTTAAAATTGAGTGAAAACTTTAGATAATTGATTCATAAGTGTTTCTTTATCACTTTCTTTTCTGAAGGCAAATTCTTGGCGATTTAGTCCAGTTTTATTATTTTTCGGGTAAATAGCCCCGGCCAATACTACATCATCCTTCACAAGATCATCTACAAATATCTCAATCACGTAGTCACCGCTTTCTAGCAAGGAGACAATTTCCGATATTTCCACGCTCACCTTATCACCTCCCTCCATCGATTAATTTCGACAAAAAGGAAGGGATTTCCTATGTTTTTCGTTCGTCAATTATCGACATAAAAATACGCCTATTCGGCGCTGTTTTGCAATTCTTTTATCTTTTTTCGTAACTCTTTATTTTCCTTCTCAATCGTTTCGTTTTCTTCCACTTGCTGTTTTAGACGTGCAGCATACGCCTTGTTAGCGGCCTTCGCATGGCCAAGTTGCTGAAGAAGTTGCTTTGTTTGGACTGCCGCTTCATCAGCTGTGAAATTTAATACATCCTGCATCTCGTAGTTAACCTTTAATTTCTCGTTATCCGCCATTTTCCTACCTCCATTTAGGGTTTCTTTTATTCTGCTGCGTCCTATTTTATCGAACGTTACCAATCTATGGCGTTTATTTCTTCTAATGTCTCCGCAGCGTCCACTTTTGGTTTTAGCTCGTCACGAAAACGCGAAATGATTTTCTTAGTGTGGGAATTTGCAGCCGCGGCTACTTGCAGAAGCTGCGTTTGATTTAATGTGATACGGACATCTTCTCCGTTATAGTGCGCTGTCCATTCCGTTTGGGTGGTTACTCCTCTATCCATGAGCATTAAATCGGTGTTCCTGTTGTTCTGTGCCTTTTCGTCATTGGAAAACTGATAAACCGTTCCGTCTATTTCAACATTGAAATAACCTAATATTTCCCTCTCGCATCTATTGGATAACCATTTCTTTTTAGATCTTTTAGCTGTTTTCAGTTCTTTTTCGGTTGATTTTACAATATTTCCATTCTTATACTCGAAAATTTCCGGTCGGTGGGATCCATGGAGAATTTCATTTTCATTTTCTATTTCCACCTCGAAACTATCTTCAGAAAAAGGGCTGCTCGCAAATCCGATTATGGTTCCGTTCTCGTCCACTTCTATATGAATCTTAGGCATTTTCCTTACATCTCCTTTTCTAGTATTCATATACAGCTACTAAAACCACATCGTCCAACGGTGATGTTTTGTTATCGTCGTTCCCTTTGAAAAACGCGTTATATACGTAAACATATTTAGCATACGAAGCCGCGAAAGCGTGTGGTGTTACTTGGTACAAGCCGGATCCATTGGAAGCCGTCTCATGGTATGATTTCGGAATAAATGTAGCTACATAGTTATAATCCTGGGCTCCGTCTCCTGCATTATAGTCAGACCATAAAAGCATCCATCCGTGCGCGCATTCGTCCAAATTTTTGCTTGGATTGCATTCCTGTCCGGCTTGCATGTATATGGCCCCGCTCCATAGCTTGTTTATACCTGTTAAGTTCATGCCCCTGTACTCCAAGTCGCCGCCGTTGCTTCCCCACGGAACCTTCAATATTACGTCTCCGACATAGTCTTTTATATTCCAATATGCCCCACTAGATACGGAGTACTTGGCATGAAGATTTCCAAAATGATCGAAATAGCTTCCGGAAGCGTCAGAAGATTCCATGCTGCTATATCGCAATTCTCCTAGCTTTACAGTGGCTAACTCATTGTTGTCCGATCGTCGTATCTCTAAATCGTTTCCGGATAGATCCATATCATGTAATGCGTTAAAACGTGATCTCCCCAGGTCCATGATGTTGTCTGCACCTTCGTTGGTGTAGAATTCCCCTACTATGCCCCCTTCGCCAAAGCCTACTCTGCTCGCGGATATCAACATAGTAGATTCACCGTTAGTATTAGCAACGGCGCTTATTCGTCCATCCTGGTAAAATGTATGCTTGTTATTATCCTCGTACCCTGGCGGCACATAAATGGCGTCGTCTGGGCCAAACGCTACCTTCATACCGTTTGCTCCCAATTCTAAATCCGTGATACGTCCAAATACTTGATTTTGGATAGTTAGCTCGCCGTTTGATATTTCCGCTCGCAGCGTGAAGTCGGGATCAAAATAATCTTGTGTATCGGAACTCCGCAGTATTGTTCCTTCTATGGTGGATCCATATATATTGACTGATTCTATATCAATTGAAGTTAATTTCCCTGTTTGGATCTTGTCTGCGCTTATGTCTCCGGCTATCATGCTGTTGGTTATCACGCCATCTTTAACCTGCAGTTGTCCGTTTATTACTGTTAGGGCTCCGTTAATAGCTAGTTTCGCTACGTCTATTTTTACCTCTTCCGCTGTTTGGTTTATGGATGAAATGACACCATTTTTTTCAACGCGTAATCTGATTTCATCCGCTTGTTGATATATTTGACTCTGCATATCTGTCATCTTTGCTGAAGTTCCAGCCATGCGGAAATCAATGTTTTCTGCGTCTGCTTTAATGGTTAGCTCATCTATGATTACGCTCCCGCCATTCCCGCTGGTATCGGGCCAAATCATCACCCCTCCGGAATCGTCTGGTCCTATCTCCGCAGGTACGTCCCATTCGAATGAGAATTTTGTCCACTCTGTTGTCGGTTGGAACCTTTGCCATCCGGTGTAGTTCATGGGGTCGTATTTATAGTAGTTCACTGCAAATTCCTGGCTTGCGTTTGTGTCTGGTTGCTTTGCCCATAATTCTATCCGAATTCTACGCCCCGCAATACTTTTATGAACTGCTTTTTCCAATCCGTTTTTAGGTACTTTTCCAAACACCGGATCCTCATCCGCGGTTCCTCCAGTCATTATTATCGCGTTAGCCCCTGCCCTTTTGTCGTCCGTCGGCTCCCACATGCTCGAATGGTTCCAATGGCGTAGATCTTCTTCGTTAAAATCTTGATATAAGATTGTACCCCATGTTTTTTGTGTTAGTTCGTCCACGCTTGTTTCGAATTCCGTTTTAGAAACGGTGCTGCTAATCGCTTCCTCTGTTTGTTCGATCGCTGATTCGTTCTGCTCGAACCTCTCTATAATCCCTTGTTGATCCGTTACATAGTTAGTTACAGAAACCTTACCTTCCAGCGCCGTGTTAACTTCTGTTTTGGTGTACGCTCCTACCTCTTCTGCGCTTGTGCTGGTTAGCTTTTTCCATGAAGTACCGGTCCATCTATACCATACATCCGGCCCTTCACTAGTCGTTTTAATCCAAAACTGTCCGGGTTTGAAATCTGTTCCTGTTGGCTCGGTTGTTTGCTTAATTATGCCCGAATCAATAAATTCCGGCACTAAGTCCTGATTGAAATCTTCCGGTATGATTCGAAGGGTAGTTGCCTGTACCTGGTTAGTGTAGTCACTTGGAGTTTCATGGTAGTTAACTGCTCGGACACGATAATACCACGTTTCATTGACATCAACTTCATGAATGAACCCACCAGCTTTTCCTTTCCAAATCAACTGGGCTTCTGATGGTTCGAAGTTTTTAACCTGACTCCCGTAAACTTCGTAGCTTGCAATACTTGCTGAAGCATTGTAATCCCAACTAACCTTAACTGTTTTGAATAATCCAGTGGCTTTAAGGTTTTCAGGTACTGGCGGCACTATATCGGGAAAACTATCGTCAGATATCACTACAGGACGCTTTCTAATTTTTTCAATATCCTTTTCAATTTCATCTAGTCGGTCATCGTCAAAATCCAAGAAATCGCCGATCTCCACATCAGCTGTTCCTTCTATATCAAGCAAGTCATATTCCAAATAAATAACACGAGCCTGAATTTCGATTGGACGGGAAAAGCGCCTATCAATCGCTCGTGATGTATCACCCAGACTTACTTTTTCGTGTTCGTATCCTGCCAACTGCTCATATAAATGGACCGTCAATCCGTAATTGATTTGTGGCTTTTTGTTATCTTGGATTGATTGCCACGCCGCCTTAAGTAATTCTTCTGGATCATCAATATTCTGGTTTGAATATTCACCTTCTCGGTGCAACAACCGGCCATCATACAATCGACCATATTGCTCTAATGCTTCCGGATCGCCAACCCATTTTTGTCCCAACGGCTTATCAACCGGATCTCCATTCGCTACCGACCATTCAACATCAGCAAAGTCAATGTACCGGGTGTTACCTCCCCCTTCAGTTTGAAGTGATGCACCCCAGCCATACATGGCGGTTTTCGGATAAGATAGCACCGTTCGCTGTATTTCTTTTATGTTATGGTCAATTTCCCAGCGATGACCATTGTCGGTACCTAGCCGCTGTACAATCTTTATCAACCGACGAGTAATTTTATTTCCACTAAACTCTACAACATCCTTGAACTCTCCACCCCAAGTATGGATAATCTCCCAGACTCCATCAACACTGGTTATATGATAAAAATTAGTTGTTTGTAAACCAAGGGAAACTTCCACTATTCCTTCCCAACGTGTTCCTTCTAATGCTGCATTTAGTGCTTCCTGGGCTTCTTTATCAACAAATCGCCTGTCCAATACTAGATGTTCTTTAAGTTCCATAAAAGCAGGTTCACATATAGCGGTTGTCATAGGGCCTTCTTCATTATCAATATCATCAAGCTCTTTAATCACATATAAACGCAAATCCCCGTCTTTATCACGAAAGACAACTTGGTTCTCATTTTTAACATGTTGCGCTTCTGCAGTGTCTGCCTCAACGGTAAAAGAGAAAGGTTTATCCGGCAATTGGTTAATCTTTTCACGGAATGGAGCTGAAATAAGACCAGTTTCAGGTGCTAACACGGTTAGTAGTTTATCGTCTGGACTGAACACGTATATTTCTGCCATGATTTCACCTCTTCCCTCTTTCAACGTTAATGGTATCTCTCGGTATAAGTAATAGTTGTTTGATGACTGGCTCTAATGCTCATTTCGCCTGGTTCCAATTTAAACCAGTTTGTCTGTAGGTCAATTGCCTCTGCTAAATTTTCTCCGTTTAAAGTTACTTTCCGCTTATGATAATCAAATTCCAATAAATCAGTAGCTATAAAGTCAAAGTTCAGAACAACCCGTCCGCCTTTATTCGTTTCCAATACATATTGACTTGCATCTACATCAAATGTGGTCTTGCTAGTCCACGGTACCTTTTTTTGCCCCTCTATATTTTTAGTGGAGTACTCGGTGGAAATAATTAGATCATGTTCTGCCCCGCTAGCGTAATAGCTTACAAATTCAATCAACCCACTTCTAACCAGGTCAATTTCTTTTGAAAAATTTCTTATTTGCCGTACCTCAGCATAATAAGTCCGCCCAGGCTCATCATCAAAAGTCAATGGAGCTAAATCTTCTGTTACTAACCAGGATGCAATATCATCTTTAAGTTCCAAATCTTCTTCGTCATTCCTCACGATATATTCAATGGGTTGAGTAATAGACAGTAAGTCTGCTTCTGTATCTTTCAATCTATATCCACCAGGATACTTTACAACATTTCGGTTTAAAGGGGAAAAGGGAGCTTTTTCACGCCCCTCCGGCAAATAAATATAGGGTTTTCTTATACCATTAAATGTCATACTTCTATGAGCCACGAGGTCTCCTCCTCTTTCGGCTTTGTTTGCGAGCCTGCATATCAGATACATCATCAACGACCATTTCAGCAAGTACACGCTTATCAGGTGTTATCATTTGTACAATAAGAGGCTGTTTTTGTTCTTGTTGATTCATTGTTTTGGCAATACCTTCACCAATGGAACCAAGCGTCTTATCGTTTAATGGTAATACGGCTTCCGGTCCAGCTTCACCTGCTCCTTGTAATCTTCCACCGGATGCTCCAAAAATCGTCGGCTGCGTGAAAATACCGCCTTTTGCCCACCAATCTACATCTATTCCAGATGGGTAAGAAATAGTTTTGCCCATAATTGTCCTGCTTCCCCATTCAAGACTGAAATGAGGCAGACTTGGCAGGGAAGGTTTGGGGATTTTTAATCTCATGTCGGAAAAGAAACCTGTTATTTTATCTACGATTCCACTAACCTTATCCCGAGCTGTTTCAATTGGTGACAGTATTTTATCTTTCGCGGATTGCATTACTTGGCCAGCTCTATCTTTTAAATTATTGAATTTGTCTATGGCTCCATCCTTCAAAGAACTTACTCTATCAACAAAAGCGGATTTCAAATCAGACACTTTTCCAAATACATTATCTTTAAAGCCGATGACTGCATCGGTACCTCGTTTTTTCAGGTCGTTGAATTTGTCTACAGCACCATCTTTCAGTTCATTAGCTTTGTTCACAAAGTCGTCTTTCATCTGTTTAGCTTTATCGATTGCTCCATCTTTAAAGCCTTTCAGTAATTTTATTCCACCATCTTTCAAATCCTTTACTTTTCCAATAGCACCATCTTTTAATTCATTGAACTTTTGGACAGCACCATTTTTCATGTCTAAAAACCAGGAAATAAAGTCGGCTGCTAATTTTGGCACAACTTCTGTCAGCCAGGCGGTAAATTGATTCCACTTTTCGCTAAACCAATCTGTAATCGATCCCCAGTTTTGAATGGCCACCACAATTCCGGCTATGGCTGCGGCCACCAACAGCACAACCGCTATGATAGGTAATAAAGCCACTTCCAGTGAGCCTATAGCAACTGCCAGAGCGATGATAACTGGTGTTAATGCTATCGCTACGGCCATCAATCCGCCAAATACAGTGATGAACGTTTGGAGTGGTCCAGGTAAATTTGTAAACCAATCGTTCAATTTTTGAAGGCCAGCCACGACTGGTGGTAGTACGTCCTCAGCAAGATCAGCTAATTGTTGCCCAACAGGCAGGAGTTGAATACCTATATCTCTAAGACCACCTATTAACTTCTCACCAGGCGCTCTCTGAGACATTTCATCAGCCTTACCATTTACATCGTCAAACCCTTCACCTATAGTGAACAGAGCAGCTGCGCCGTCTACACCTAAATCTTCAAATTGACTTGCTAACTCTGATATAGCAACCTGCTGTTCATTCGGGGACATTTTATTCAGATCTTTAGAAATTGAGGTGGCAACATCTGCTGTTGTTGCTTTACCCTCTTTCCATTTATTAAACATTTCCTGTGTTTCTTTTGAATAATTTCCTATTATCTTTTCAACTGATCCGTCTCCAAGTTTTACTTGAAACTCTTTAACTGCATCTGCAGCCTTATTGGCATTCATCGATCCATTTTCTAACCCATTACTTAGAATTTGAAGCATTTCATTGGCACTGTAACCTGCAGATTCAAAATGAGGACTAAACTCGTTTAATGTCTCTAAAAAATCATCTGTCTTGTTTAACCCGTTTTGATAACCTGCTGCAATTAAATCCATAGCTTCTTCGCCGGTAAGTCCGAACTCTTCCATTAATCTACTAGCAGCAAGTACATTTTCATTAACATCTGTGCCTGTTCTTTTTGCTATAGTAGTAATATTATTTGTTAATTTTTCTAGTTCTGCATCATTTAAATTGCCAAATGATTGTTTTACCAGCATTACTGCTTCCGATGCTTCTTCCATGGAGCCCACTACACCATGCCGAAAAACATCATTGACAACCTCATTTAACTTTGATGCTTCATCAGCAGTCAAACCCAAATTAGCTTGCAAATACGTTTGAGAGTCTCCAAATTCCAAATATGAATCGGTAGCGGATTTTCCTACATCGAACAAGGCGTCCGATACACCTTCAAGCAGTTCAACTGCTTCCAGGAGGTTGTTCAAGTCCATCTTGCCGTTTAATTCTTCCAATCCATCCCCGGCGTCGGCAGTACTATCCTCAACGCCATCCAAAGACTTTTCAAACTTTTTCATCGTCGTTCTGGCATCATTCATTTTTGTTTCTAGTTGATTTACTTCTACAGAATTTTCACCGTAAACCTTTTTTGTTTCTTCCAGCTGCCGCTCTAAATTTTCGACCGTGCGATCGGTTAATTTCATTTGAGCTTGCAGCTGTTTTTGAGCAAGTTCAGCCTTCTCAGCTTCTGTGGCATTATCACCTAGTTCTGCGGTCTGAAGTTTAAATGAACTAGTTAATGATTTTTGCTCTGACTCAAGCAGCTTACTTTCTGCTTTCAGCTTATCCAGATTATCTTGTGCAGCACGCGCTTCCTGTGCTTGATCTGATAATCCATCGTTTACACGGTCCAGAGACTTTTGCAGCTGAATTTCAGCTCGTTCAGAATCTAGCAATTTACCATACATTTTATCCAGTTCTTTGGAAGAGGTATTGGTGTCCTTTGACATAGCCTCATATTCATCACGCAACATTTTTGTACGCTTTTGAGCACCTTCCATCTGGATCTCTAACTTTTTCTTCTCAGCTCTCAATTTATCAGTGGCATTGGCATCCTTCCCCATAGCAGCAATATGGTTTTTATACTCTTTTGCCGCTGTATTCATGACCCTATTAATATCTTTAAGTGTCTGGGCATATTGCACCTGGCCATCCATTTTAAAGTTGAGAACGACATTCTTTTCTTTGTCTGCCATTTCCTCACCTCGTTTCTATAAAAAAGGCGTTTGATCAAGTGTATAGACTTGCTTAGATTTTTCCTGTACTAGGGCATCAGGCTGGGTATATTTCAAATGCATGATGTATTGCTTTAACAAGTGGTTGGGCGTTATGTTAAAGAAGTCATCCATGCTTAATCCCAGTAAGGTATTGCCTACATAAAAATAAAAGTCCCAATCCAATTCCTCGGACTGGGACTCTTCGTCAGAAGTTGCTGCTACTGATTTTTTTTTTCTGTTTTTAGCTTTTCCATATCAGAATTTTGAAAGCTTTGACCCTGAAACAAATCAAATGCCACTGTAAATATGTCCGGTAAATCATCAATTGGTATTGCATTTTCTATTTCATAAGGGGTGCAATCCGTTCCGGCACTTTTAACCATGGCATAGATTAGCGCGTTCATTAACTTGATTTCTTTTTTACCAAGCGTTATCTTTCCCTGTTTAAGCATGCGGTTAATATCTTTTTCAAATACCTCATAGGATTTCCCATATGCTTCTTCAACATATGGAAAAGATTTAAAAGTAAAAATGACAGGGATATCCACGCCTTGTATCTTAATGGTGTCCCTATTTGCATTTACGTTAACTAATTCACTGAGTTTGGCCATTTTATTGTTCCTCCTATACTACAGTCAGTGTTGATGTACCCGTTACAGTCGGATCTTCTACAGAAGTTGCCGTGATCGTCACTGAATCATCAACTGCAGCATCAGCCGCTACTGTCGCTAATCCATTTTCATCGATTGTTGCTACTGTTTCATCACTCGAAGACCAAGTTACAGATTGGTCAGTTGCTCCGGTTACTGTTGCCGTAAATTGTTTTGTTTCTCCTGCCGGGCTTGTTGCGTTAGCTGGGCTCGTATCAACTGTTATCCCTTCACCAGGAAAGAAGTTTGCTAGTTGAGATTTGTCGGCAATGACCTGGTTCATAAAGTCGAAAGCTTTAATACCTGCAGCACTTTCACGTACTTCCGAAAAGTCAACTTTTGTTACGTTGTTAAACAATAGCGGTGTCGCGGTAAATGTTGCAGAGACATCCCTAACTTCTTCTTCATTTGTTGAAGTGGCAAACGTTTCTTCAGAAGGCGATTTCTGAACACGTGGGTACCAACGAGCGATTCGGGATCCGTCAGATAGTCTTGCTGTGAATCCCATTGCAAACATTGGATATTCTTTAGCGTCTGCAGTTTCAAACGCCACGCCTTTTTCCGGAGTTACGCCATCGATCTTGTCTTTAACCTCTTGCGGCAGCGCTACATGAGTTAAGCTCAGGGTAAAGTTCGTGTTCTTAGAAGCATTAACGAACATCTTCCCCGAAGCCCACTTCGTAACGGTAGTCGGATTACCGGCAATCCCAAGCTCCACGATATTGGGGAAAGTGTATATTTTGCTATCATATTCCGGAATTGCATCGCTACTGTCTTTTTGATTTGTCATAAAAGCCATATATAGCGACTCAATCGTAACCACATATAGCAGTTCTTGTGCTTTTGTCATTTACATTCATCCTCCCATTTTCTTGATAATTTTGTCGGCCATGATATCGTTGATTTTGTCCGCGTCTGCATCCCAAGTGTTTTGAACAAAATGTGCTCCTTTTACACGCCCGCGGCCGCTAGCCTTTTTATGCCCATGCTCGACCAGAAACCAATACCAGGCCGTATCATCAAACTCAACTGACACGCGATCATCTTTAACAACTACTTTCAAGCTATCCCTCATGTGCTCTTTATTGAAATTAGATTTGGGAATTCTGGGCTTTAATTTCTGCACAAAGTACTCGGCAGCTTCTTCCAAGACATCAATTTCAACTTTTTTATCAACTTTGAGCAAAGTATTTATGTCCTCTAAAGCTTCAGCAAAACCATTGTTGTTTTTAGCCATTTACACACCTCACATTTGTGATAAACTGCGTTATGGTGGAATCGTTCTCGTCATAAGGAAAACCTTCAAATTGGCTATATGAGACACCATATTTGTTGAACACATCCTTTAATGGTTCATAATCAGATTCGGTACCATTTGTAATAACCGCAATTTGATATAAAGGCATGTCAGCAATTACTTTGCTTGAAGACCTTTTATGCTGCTCGTTGACAAACTCATACACAATATAAGGGTAAGTGGCAGCGCTTGGTTCACTATCACGATACACCGGCAAACCGGACTCTTTCATAATGCTTCTTAATTGCTGAAAGTTAATCTGCATAAGATAGAGACACCTCCATGATACGGTCCTCTTCCCGGACGTAAATCCGCTCGATGTCATAAATTCGTTCGCCAATTTTCACTCGGTAATCATTCTGGTTCTTTTCTACCTCCCGATCTAAGCGAACTTCAATTTTCTTCATGATCTCCTGGGCATCCTTGAAGGTGAATTTATCTGCAGCTGTGACACCTATGTTGTTATACTTCAAGATTCGATGAAACAAATAATCAATAACCACTCGGTCCGTATCCGGGCCAATGGTTTCACCAATCTTCAGCAAATCAGCATTCCATTTACGATTGTTCGTCTGTCGTTTCGGCATCGTCGAACGCCTCCTGAATAAAGAAAGGTGTCATTGCATCTAACGCCTCGCCAAGTTCCTTTTCAGATACACGATACTCGTACATAATTCCAGCAACCATAATAATCAGCCAGTCGTCCTGACCACCAGTTGCCTTTTTTACATATTTTTTAGCACGGGTAACATAAAAAGAGAGCATGGAATCATCCATACCCTCTTCCCAGTGCAAGTGACTTTTTAATTTGGTGACAAGTTCTTGATCAGTCACGTGGAATCACTCCTTATGAGGTTGTAGTATCAGCACCAACGACCTCATACTTATACATTGTTGGTTCTAGTGGGCTGTAAATCAACTGTCCATCCACTATATTGTAGATTTGAAGACCCACAAGGTTAGATTGAGCAAACAGTTCTTTCAAACGGTTAACTTCCATACTGCCAATTACGTCTTGATAATGGAAAGATTTGAAATCACCAAAATATAAAATCGGCGTGTCTGCGTCGGCCTCAGATTTATCAGCGAATTCAGTTACAACAGCATTGTAACCAAGAATTTTACCATCGAATCCATTTGCGGCTTGTTCAAATGGTTTAAACAAAGGAAAACCATCATCTGTTTTCATAGTTTCAATAAGAGTTAGTGCAGCGTCATTGATCATGAACATGCTACGTTTACGAACGCTTGTTTTAACAGTGTTTTTAAACTTAACCAATGTATCATATACTGCCTGTCCACTGGATAGATTAGGAGCCGAAGCTGGTGTAAATGCAACTGCTTTTTTAGCAAGAGCACCGTCATTAATATTTCCTGTCTCATCTCCACGGAAGAAGTACTGAGCCTCTTTTCGTACATAAGCTTTTTTCAATTCTTCAATCACAATGTCTTCAATTGCGATATCAGACCGTTTTAGTAGTTTCTTAGTGACAGTCGCAAGGGCATCAAATTCAGACGGTTCAAGTTCAATTTCATCAAACTCAATACTTGTGTCTGGCATAGGATTATCTTTAGTACGTTCATTTTTATGACCTTGCGCTTCTGCCTTTTTAACCAAGACGGGGAACCCTTGAGTTGTTTTGGTTCTGTGCCTCTTACCATATCTCCGTAAAGGGTTCTCTTCTTGAGCATAAGCAATGACCTCTCTTGCAATTTCCTTTGGTACAGTTACAGCCCCGTTACCAGTTTCAATGCCAAGAGAACGAGCTTCTGATTCAGTTATTTGACCAGCAACGTATCGACCAAACGCTTGACGGATTTCTTTTTCCTTAGCTTTAGATGATTTATGGCCACGGGAAGATAGTCCTTTACCAACTGCATCATCTACTTTCTCACGCGTTTCATCATCGATTTCTTCTCCGCGAGCTTCTTCCTCCTCTTCCTCATGCTCTTCTTCAGGATTTTCATTGTCACGCTCTTCTTCCTCATTTTCTTTCTGCATACGCTGCCGTGCTTCTAGTTCAGCTTTTTCTTCCTTCAGTTCACGTACTTCCTTTTCTAAATCAGTAAATTTGACATCACCGCGTTTTTCTTCGTCATCCATCATTGCACGAATTTCTGCAAGTCTTTGTTCGATTTCTTTGATTCTATCCATCTAAATCACTCCTATAATATTGTTAAAATTTTTATTTTTGCTGCTTTTTCATCCCGGTATTCCTTCAGTTCCTCATCATATTGCTTCATTCTGTCAAAACCTCTGGCACTAACTTCCGAATCAGGATAAGCTGGAAATGCCACTGCAGATACCTCTAATAGTTTGGCTTTCTTTACTGTCCTTAGAGGTAAATCGTCTTCAGGTTCTTCAATTTCGTCATCCTCTTTCCGGAACCCGAAACTGACACCGTCAACATCTCCACGCTGAATACTTTCATAAGTGTCATTTCCAAGTGATGTGTTGGGTAAGTCAAGTTCAAATCGCAAACCAATATCATCTTCATTAAGGCGCAATGTTTCGTTTTTAGTCCTTCCCAACACTTTCGATACATCATGCGACCATAAAAAACGCTGATCGTCATTTTTCAATGAATCAGCGAAAGCACCTTTTTTGAATTGTTCACGGAACTTAAAAAACATACCTAACACATGAGATTTCTTTTCCCACTTTACAGCATATCCGCTTAAAGTCCTCTTTCCATCTTCGTCTTCACGGATCTCAATCTTCTCCGTTACTATTTCCCTCATTTCCATTTTGTCCATTTGCATCACCACCTTTCAAAGAGTCATCAGTTGCTTTTTTCTCTCCAATTTTGGATAGGTCATTTGATATATAAACCGCTTGAGTTTCAGGTTTGTTTTGCTTAGGGAAACCAAGCATGTCAGCCACATTATCCGGTGAGGTGATTCCAGTCCGCACAATGTTATATCCAATATTGGTTTTCGTACTGTAAGTAACAAAATCAAGGACATTAATCTTAAATTTAATTCGTTGCTTGGAATTTGGACCGAAAAAAAGAAGACTCAAATGGTCTTCAAAGTTTCGCATGATCGGTTTCACTGCTTTATTGTGTAAATACATCATTGCTTTCTCAAAATCATTTTTTACAAGCGATTGATAAGTGTCTACATTAATATTTAGGAATTTACCTAAATCCTTTTTGTAGACATTTAAAAAGGAAAGTGTTTTTTCATCATCAATCGGACTATCCAAACTATCAATCGAATAACCTTTTCCAAGTGGTATCATTTTGACGGTCCTAGAATCATCAATTTGCTCCAACTGATCAAGAATGGCTTTAATCATTTTTGATTGTGCGCCATTCTGGGGATTGATATGAGCATCTAATTTCAACAGAAAAGCTAACAAACCGCCTTTAATGTATTTGTCCGTTAATACTTTTTCCGCGTTCATTACCCCTTCCAATGTTCTTTTACCAAGATTTAAGATTCCAACGCCAGTCAGATGATTAGTGCCAATATTTTTAATATGTCTGATCATGGCAGAAGGAATTTCTGTTTCCCCAATTTTGAAATGTTCTTTCAGGTTTTCATCTAGTTCAGTATGAACCCCATCTGGAAGATGTAGCTGATTATTATTAAGCAACGGATAAACCTCACCATACAATAAATAACTGTTTGTCATGAGCTTCATAAACTCAGATTGTGTTAAGTAATCATTTGGATTACGAAGAACTCTTAATGCCCGATTGTTTCTGACTTCATTTCCGGCCCCATCCTCTACCACAACTTCCGCCAACATTAACTGATTAGATATGTCTTGCAATAACTCATAGACATCCGAGGACTCCAGAATATTTTCATCATTTGAAAATATGGAAGGAAAACGGACAGTACCACTGGGCACATCTTCCGTTGAGCCGCGTTTTTCAACTTGACGGTATAAAAAATTTGAGAATCTATCTCTTAATCCCAATCGATCACCACCTTTCAATATATGGTATAATTCCCCTAAGAAGGGAGGTGGAAGTTTTGCAACTAAACCATGATTGTATAAGAGATTTACTATTGGCTGTAGAAAAACATACTAATATAGATGATCACCTATACCATGATAAATTATTATCTCTCTCAGAATTAGAGCAATATGATAATGACACTATCATTTATACAGCTCAAAAATTGAATGAAGCTGGTTATTTGAAAGGGAGCTTAGACTATTACTTAGACAATAGACCTTATATCGCAATTAGCTCTTTAACTTATGACGGCCATACATTTTTAGATACAGTCAGAGATGAAGGTATCTGGAAAGATACTAAACAAGCCGCATCTACAGTATCAGGCGCATCTGTCCCAGTATTATTTGAATTAGGTAGTGCATTTTTAAAATCCAAACTTGGTTTATCATGAGTGGATAAAATCCACTCTTTTTCTTATCTAAAAATATCCCCAATCAAATCATCCAGTCCATCCGTACTTTCACCCATCATATTTAATGTTTCTTTATGAGCGATGAGCATGGCCACAAAGCCATCAATATGCTCTGGAGATTTTCGCTTTGATGGTGTTTTCAAGTTGTTTATGTTCGTGATGATTTTTGCATTGGAGGCACAAAAAATGAGCAGTGGGTTATCCGTCACTACTCTCTCCTGTAACAAAAGCACTTCAAAATCATCGAATGGCTCATTCATATGTGTTGGATATTGGGGAACTTCTATACACTGGATACCTAACATTTCCCACCGCTCTACTAATTTTTCAGCAAGAGCAGGGTCATAATTTATTTGGACCAGGTTAAAATTCTCAAATACCCATTCGACATACTCACTTACCAAATCCTCATCCACTGTCTTCCCAGGACACAACGTAACAAACCCAGCTTCAGCTAGTGCTCGATAGGGAACATTCCGTTGCAGCTCCTTTTCCTCAATTCCAAACTCCGGAATGAAATATTTTTGCTTAACTTTTAACATCGGTTCCCCATTTTCATCAAAAGTTGGAATATTAATAGATACACAGGTCAAGTCGGTCCGTCTGGATAAGTCTACTCCAATTACTGCAGTCTCACCCAAAACATCTCCTAAATCATCAACAAGCATTTTGTCCAGTTGGTCTTTCTCAAAATAGGTTTCCGCATAATTAACAAAAACATCTAAATGCTTGGACATAAACTCCGCCTTATTAAAGCTATTATTTTGGGCTTCTTTAAAGGCGTTCTCCAAGAACTCCATGTTAACAGATACGCCCATATTGGGATTGACCATCAACCAAACTTTACGGTCTTCCCAATCAAACTTCTTATTAGGCTCATAGATCATACCAAACCAGGAATCATCATTATCATTTTCTACGACTTCTTTTGCATACCCATAAATTTGCGCACCTAAGGATCCGCTCTGTTTACCAGCTGTTGAGGTAATAATATTCAACGGTTCTTCTTGGGCGATCTGCGCTGACCGTAAGTTGTCATATTGTTCGCGGTCCATTTGAGCATGGACCTCATCAAAGTAATTGATATACGGGTTTTTACCTTCATTCCCGGCATTATCTTTGGATAGTACCTTCACGGTATTAGAATATTTAATGCCATCTTCCACAAAAGAATACTTTATCGATTTTACAGTGTCCTCTTTCCCGTGATAGATCCTAGTATCGGGACGTAAATCAGGACTGTTTTCAATAGTTAGCGCAATTGGAATGGCAGCGTTCTGACATTGTTCAAACGTATTGGCCGAGATATACATGTCGGCACCTTTTACTCCCTCTCCATAGATACCATAAATGACAGGTGATCCACCCATTATTGTTTTCCCGTTTTTCTTTGGCACTTGGAGATAAGCCGTTCTAATTACTCGTACCGCATTGCCATCTGCATTATACTTTTGCCAACCATAAATGTTCGCAAAGAAAAATCGCTGCCATGGTTCTAAGATAAGAGGTTGACCTGCCCATTTACCTTTGGCATGTCGAATAAACGTTTCGGTGAAGTAAAGCATTGCATTTGCTTTTTCGACATCAAACCAAATATCTTTTCTCTTTTGCCATTTCCGATACCGTTTTATAGCCAACTTGATTGTCTTTGGGTAAAGCCTCGGGTTCTTTTCTACTTCTGCAGCAAATATATCCGCATAATTTGTTTCAAAATCAATCATCGGTTCATCCGCTGCCTAAATTGAATTAACTTGTTATTTTCTTCCGGTTCAGAATCCTTTTCCGCTTTCGGTTCCTCACTTTCACCTTTCGCAAGTAAGGTACCACTTTGCTTAATCAGATCCTTATTCTTCCCATCTAACCCAAGTTGGCCAAGATATTTGGCTAATTCTTTCCGGAGCTTTTCAGTCTTGCTTTCCTGGTATTCTTCATATGCGTCCAAGTAAATTTCAATCAATAAATCAAGAGCCGGTGAATAGGTACCAGCTTCAACTAATGCGTCAATAACTTCCTGTTGCTTTTTAGTACGGGCATTTTTGTTTTTTGTAGTACTACGCTTTTTTGAAGTACTACTTTGATTTTTAACACCTGTTCTTTCATTCCATTTATCGCGACTTTTCCAAGCTGATATTGTTTTTTCCAAAACATTTAATTGTTTCGCAATTTCACGGTTCGTAATGTTTCCGCCATGTTCCTTAAACAATTCAAACGCTTTGTGGCGATTTGGATTTCTTTTTCTAGCCAACCCTATTCACCTCCCTCATTGCAGTACAAAAAAATTCAAAAATTTTCATTGAGGTGCACGGAAGCACCCACGCTACCTATCCTCCCAAGCGAAGAAAAAATTTCATTTCGACAGGGGGGCTACAGCTTCCAGTCAAAGTCACTTTTCTTTTTCGGAAAATACTCTTCCATGGTTTCTTTCTCCACAATGGGATGACACTTGCTGCATAAAGTCATGATGTTATCCGGATCTAACTTCAATGATGGATCTATTTGTATCGGAACAATGTGGTGATGGTGTGATCGTTTACCGAACACAAACTTACCGCATCGTTGACAGCATCCTCCATCGCGCTGGTAACAATAGGCCTTTAAGTCTTTCCAGTCACGCGTTCGATAGAATGATTTGTTCTTTGAGTAAACAACCTTCTTTCTTTTCTTTCGCCTGTGGTCCTCACAGTATCGACCTTTAGCTATTAATTGCTTACACCCTTGTTCACCACAATAGCGCATTATGCATCAGCTGCAGTCAGTTGTTCCTTAATGTAGTTCCGGATTGTGTCTTCCTTAGACATATTACCTGGTACATCGATATTATTTTGCTCTGCAAATGCACGCAGCTGATCAGTATTCATTTCATCAAGGTTAATGTCCTGATTAACGTTCGGATCATTATCTTGCGCCTTCAACATGCTCTTTGGATTCTCAGTTACTTCAAAGTCAGGCTTTTTACCTGCAGCTACAAAAATTGTTTTCTTCTCTTCCGTGTCCCAGTATTCTGTTCCTTGCGCAGTCTTTCGAACTTTAACTTTCACATGAACCAGCTCCTTTTCGCATAATAAAAAATGAGCAGCTGGAATCAGCCACCCATTTCTCACTTTCTTATGCTATTACTATAAATGGTTTTTTCAATAGAAAACATGTCTATGACTTACGGTAAGTAGAGTGAAAGTTCAATCGATCAGCAAACTTAATTAATCTCATTAACTCAGCATGTTTTTTGTATATATAACTGGCGCTGTAATTCAACTCTTCTGCAATACTTTCGAGTGTCATATCATTCACATATTTCTTAAAGAGGATTTTGTTTTCTAGCCCTTTAAATCTACTGATCAACCTTTTGGCATCATATAAGTCATTCATCTTGTGTGCTAATTCATGTTCTTTAACAGCAATGATCTCTTCAAGTTTAGCTGCTTTAGAGTTTTCTTTTAACTTTACCTCATTTAAGTCACCGTACATCCATCTATCTAACTCTCTTTTATAACGGTTGAGTTCTAAATCTAAGTATTCGATCTGCTCTTCCATCCTCATATAATCTTTGAGCCATTCATACAACATGCTCACCTGCCTTTTAGAGAAAAATGCGTAACTATCTGTAACCTTCTGTAACCAGCTGGAAACCGTGATATGACTGGGTTAAATGCTTTTTCATTGTCTTCCGGTTACGCATTTACCCCCTATTTTTCTTTATTTATTTAACTATTTTATTTTTCTATATATATTTTAAAAGAAAGTGATTTTATCTGTAACCGCGTAACCATGTGCTTTAAACCCTTGATAGGACTGATATTCAGCGGTTACGACTTTCTGTAACTGGTTACGCATTTACCTGTAACTTTGCTTAAAATAGTCAAATTTAGAGAGATTTTCGACCGTTTTTGTGACCAAAAATGGTCAAATCCCCCCTCTTTTTGACCGATTTTGGTCAGCAGCAAAAATTATTCACTGACAAAGATTCTTTTTGATTTCCCATCAATCTTTTGAACCCGTGTTTCATATCCATATAACTGTTTAACACCTTTACTGAAACTGATATTGCTTACTGGCTGGTACCCATTTTCTGAACAATAGACTTTATACTGCAAATACAAATCACCTACTACAGCTCGTTCCAATTCAATATCCTCATTAATGACAAAGCTTATGATCGGATTATTTTCTTCTTTATACTTCTGAATCTCCGATTCGACAGCTTTCGACTTAGTGAACTTATTATTTTTAAGCAATCGCTTGAGGCTATTCAATGCCAGATTCAATATATACTGCATTGATTCATCGGACAGCAGCTTGTCCGTAATAAACGGGTCAAAGTCCGGATCATCTGGTGAAAACTTTGCTTTAAATGGCACGATTTGAAGCCTTCTTCCTAGTCCATCCGAAAAGTCATTGATCCTCGGCATTTCATTGGCACTGAAAATTAATTTGGCATAGTTGGAGAAATCAAACGGATCCTTCCCTTTTCGCTCCACGTTCAATGTCTCTCCAGTAGAAAGCTTTTTAAAGACAGAAGACTCTTTGATATAGCTTTTTGAAATGTCATCACCGATGTTCACCAGTTTTCCAAAGAGCTCCGCGGTTTTGAATCGTTGATCCAATTCCTTTAAATCCAAGGAAGCAGTATTATCATTGCCGACTAATTTTCTAATAATCTTTAAGTATGAGGATTTACCATTTGAACCATCGCCAGTAAGGATAAAGGTTGCGGCAAATTCATTTCTTCTGAACAAAATATAACCGAGTATTTCTTCCAACACAGCCCGTATTTTTTTGTCGTGAACGGCCATTTTATTTAACGTTTTATCAGTAGGTTCATAATACGCATTTTTGATATATGGTACCGGTATTTTGTTCGTTGTAATGATCTCTGGACTGAAGTCTTGCAGCTCCCAAGTGTCCAGGTTAAACACACCATTTTTAACTGGTATGTACTTGGTAGAAGCAAAGCTTTTTTCTTTGGCCTTTAACTGTAAATAAAAGAGGGTCTCTTGCCGCTGCATTCGTTTCAAACTAGGTATGTGCTTAATCATCGCAGCTTCTATATCTGCTTGATCATCTGAATAGACACCGCCCATATAAATGTGAAGAATGTTGGCGATTTTACAGATATGATGTTCATTGATTAAAAAATCACCAAATTTTTCATGTTGGAAGGAACCCTTCACAAAGAAGGACTCCTTCATAAACGAATCATCACGCAAAATGATATTCAACTCTGATTTCTCAACCGGATCATCCAGGATGTATTTGTTTATGATTGAGATGGTTTCTTTAATATCATTTTTGGCCATTCCCTGCGATTGCATTTTCAGAATGTAAGTGAACAGTTTATTGTTACGGCCATCCCCTTCACCCATGTTATTTAGATTGGGATTTTTCTTATTGTAAGGATATAACCATACCGGCATTGGTTCGTGTTGGTCTACTTTACGGATCCACTTCCTGGTTGTTCCTTTAATCTTTAATGGATCAGCAGTATTTTTGATACCCAACTTGTAATCACAAAATATGCCGATGTTGGAATACCATTTGATTTTATTGGTGGTTAAATCGTAACCTCGGAAATAAAAATGCATTCCGTTGTCAGTCTCCAAGACCGAGCACTTTAAATCCTTATCTTCTACGATTTCAAACAAAATTTCTGCTTCTTCTATATCATCCACATCAACCATGATGTAATCATCATCTAAAATGCCGACATAAGAATCTTCTTTCCTGGCCGTATGATAGGATAATAGTTTTGCACCATCTTTGAACTTGGACGCAGCATGTTTTCCGTTTCCTTTTAGGTAACCCTTATACATGTTTATCACCTACTTTCTGTTAAAACTTTCCTTGTCTAACCGATATAGATATTAAAAGGAGTGTGTATCAAATTGGAAATTAATTTATTAAGCACTATTATTACTACAATAGCTGCTATTTTCACAATCATTCAAATTACAAAGGAGTTTATTAAACCAAAATCTACTACACAAATTCAACAAAAAAATGTTAGTGGAGATAATATTTACTTTGATAATTCCACCTCAATAAGTACCTCTACCACTATAAATTATCCATCGCTTCAGAATTATAGTGATAATGGTTTTGAAAATGCTTTTTTAAGTGGTGCTGTTGGGCTTTTAATAACATGTATTTTATTAATCTTTTACTCTTTAACTTATGAATTTATTTCATCAATTGGTTTATTAATTCTTAGTATTACTATTTACAGAGATACTAAGATCCCCTTTGAGAATAAAAAGGCAAAAGTTCAATGGGCGTTACAAAAAATTACATATATTACTTTTGTTATTATTCTTTTCTTCATTCCTAAATCAGTAGAAGATGTTATTGTTCAAGTCCAAACACTACAGATTGATTCGTTCAAAAGCTTATTAGACTCTTTTTTATACAATATCAAATTTATTTGGAACCTATTTTATGATTCAATGTTAAGTGCCTTGAACGTAATTTCTCGTGTTCTTGTTACTCTTTTCTTAATTTATTATTTCATTGTTTCTTTAGTTACTAATAGAAACAAACATAAAGTGTATAGCTTAAAAGAATCGATCACTTTTATTCTCATCATGTTATTAATTATAATTGGTTCAAATATAGAGTATTTTTGGAACCTAATTGAACCTCTAAGAAACACGATTGAAATATGGTTTGACTCAACAACCTAAAAAATCATTAATACGCTTGTTGGCCAGATCGAGATACCACCAGTAATCTAATTTACTTGGTATCTCTTTTTCTTTTAAGTCATCATTAACAATAAAACTATGTTCTGGTGCATATGCTATCTTTTCTGCTGTATCGTTTTTCACTTTTCGCAGCTCTTTATCGTTTTTGTCTACTGAAGCGAATACTCTAAACACTTTTTCATTCAAGCGCCGGGTACCATACCTGGCGTAACTGTATTTGCTGCTGATTTTAATTATCTTTTGGAATTTGATTAACTCGTCACAGTTAAAAATCGTTTCCTCTGGATCGATGCCTTTCACAAAGTAATTCACCACCGCTTCATTTACGATTGGTAGATCGTAGTCCAACGAATTCAGTTTCTTTACATAGGAACCTTTCGATTTATACGATCCATCTGGAGCAACTAAGATGTAATTGTTCACATCTTTTTGAATAACCTTCGTAAATTCATCAAACTCAAGCTCCATCTTAGTACGCCGCTCCCACTCATAACAGATATCATCAATTAACTCATAGTCATCTTCTTTATACAGCTTAACCAGGACACCATCCGTGTTACTTTGGATGATTTGGCAATGCGGCTCCAACATTTCGATTAAATCTAATAACAGAGTCATACCACCTATGCATACATTGTTCGCCTGCCTTGGATCATATAGACCATTATATTTATCTTTCATCGCTCCATAAGTACCGTTAATGACAATCTTCAATGGAGCCTGGCGTTTATCTTTAGCAGCCTTATACTTTAATCGGGTATCTCGGATTTCTTTGAATTTATTAGCATCTTTTACATTCCTACTCAGATAGTCATATTCAATCATCAAGGCTGGATAATAACTTGCCACATCAATGTTTATAAAGTGGCCGGTATCGATGTAATTGTTCCTGGCTCCATGAAGTCCACCCCAGGCAAATAAATGCGGAACACCTGCTACATCAAGTTCCAAAACCTTGTTATAATCTCGGTTTTCCTTGTAAAAGTCCAAGACCTTGGTATATTTGTTAATTCGTAATGTTGGCGGAAAAGAAAAATCGAATTCATCCCATCTTGGTACCTTTGGCTGTCTGGCTTCCAAAATAACTGCTGACAGTTGGGCCTTTGTCTTGGAAATATATTTAAGCGGCAAATTGAACATCTTTAGAAGCTCAACCTGTGACTCAAATTCTTCTATATTCTCGGAGAATATGTGCATGGTTTCGTGTACGTCATGGCGACAGTATTTAATGACTTCCTCGATCTCTTCTTCCGTTAACGGCCGCTCAATATCAAATGACACGTCCGACTCTTTAATGTTGTGCCCCATGAAGCCTTCAAGCTGCTTTAGTGATCGTGTTTTATTTGTCATCACATCATAGTTGAAAAGCTGTATTTTCCAAAAATCTTTGAAAAACTTCCAGCCTGGCATGCGTTTAACAATAATCCATTTATTTATTTCTTGTGGCTTAAATCCACAAATGATCGCCTTAAAAATGTATTGATCGTAATGCCTGCTGTTATATCCGATCCAGATGTCTTTCTTGTGGTCATTGTAATATTTGATTAAGCCACGCTCATCGTTGTGGAAGATAATCTCTGATTGACTGGACGAATCGGTTATTACTACTAACCAATCATGAGCAAACACTTCAAAGTCATAGAAGAGCAATTGAAATCACTCCTTATTATAAAGCAAGAAATTTTTGGATATTTATGTTACTATTGACATGGTAAAAAATTAATCTTTGGAGGAGATAGCATGTCAACAACTGTATCATTGGAATCTTTTATAAAGGAATTGGACCGTTGGAAATATTTAACCTTATCATTTGTGCCAGATATTCCAGATAATGAAGTTCAATATACTTTAGTAAGTCATAGTAGTTACGATACTGTTCATGGCACAACATTGATACTTAACTTAAAAGACAATAATGGTAATCCAGTAACAATGTCCTATCCAGATATTTTCGATATAGCAGTCAATAATAGTTCTAGTTCAATGGCAGCAAAATATTATCTTCATTGTAGGGTTAGGCTACTAGATTACAAGTTGAATGATTTAAACGGAAATACACATATTGGCATTGGAGATGAAGAAGAATTCGATGAACATACCCTTAAAAAAAATAGTAAGATGACATATCGAATTATATTTACGAATTAAAAGGGAGTCGATCAAGACTCCCCTATTCATTTATTCAACTTCAAAAATCTCAGCAATTTCATGAGTATCATAGCCATCTTTGTTAGTCCCTTTTTCTAGCAAGTATTCAAACTTACCATCGATGTCCTCATGAATATCTAGCACTAACTCCGCGTAATCTTGGAAACCAGTAAACTTCACATCGTCATGTTCACAGTCCCAAAGTGCCCGCAGCATTTCATTATTTTGATGTACTTGGAAACCAAACGCTTTATCATTCTGTGGTTGCATCACTTTGTTATAGAAAATACGCTGCCCTTCCAACTCACCTTCAAGAATCTTAAACCAGATGGTGAGCATCGGATCACCTTTTTTGGATTCCTTGAGCTCCATTTTTTCCACTTCAACTTCATACTGGCCATCAGGAATCTCAGGAAAATCACCGAAACCATTCTCTTCTACCTCTTTCACATCTTCCTCAAGAGCTTCCAAATCTACGTCTCTATCAAACTTGCTCCAATCAAATGCCATAATTATTCATCCTCCTCATTTTGTTTAACTGCAGCTGTACCATCTTGATTAACGCTATACGGTATTCCGTCATGTGGTTCTTCAATTTCGTCATCCTTTGCAGGAGCACTTTCCATGATTTCTTTCGGTGTATCGAAATGGAAAGTAAGATCAACAACAAAGTAAGTTCCATACTTATTATGCTTTTCATTGATGCCCCATTTGGTCAGGAACATGTCTTCCTTTGCTTCCGTTACAATTTCTTCTGCTTCATCACGAGTGTCAGCGTAATGCTGCTCTTTCGTGTTCAATTCCTTTACTGCCATAACTAATCATCCTCCAATATATTTAAAATTAATTATTCACACGAGTCCTGCGACGACGGCGACGGGTCGGCTTTTCTTCTTCCTGGGTTTCATCTGCAGAATCCTCAGATTCGGAATCATCTGATTCACCTGGCGGTGTATCATCCTCAACAGGTTTACGCTGTCTGCGTTGGCGTTTTGGTTTTTCTTCCTTCTCCTCGGTTTCCGTTTCTTCCGATTCAACATCCCGATTTTTAAGTGACTTACGTTCACGCCTTGGCTTTTCTTCAACAGGTGCTTCTTCCTCTGTGTTTGCTTCGGCGTCCGGATTCTGGTCCTTTCGCTTTCTTTCACGCTTTGGCTTATCCGTTTTCTTTTTAGTCGTTTTACCTTCCTGGGCAGCAGTCAGTTCTTCAATAAATCGATCGTATTCGAGTGGAATTTCATCCACTTGGAAATTAAACCGTCCGCCACCAAATACGTTTTGCTTTTTGGCCAGCTGCAGGAACCGCTCGTCACTTGAGTTGATATAAGCCCGCAAGGTAAGGTCCACAGTACCAGTTAAGAAGTTAGCCACTTTATCTTTAATATTTGGTTTGAAAGTGGTTCGTTTTGCTCCGCCTTTCAAGGTGTACTCTTCAACAATTTCTTTACTGATATAAATGAGTTGGTAATCAAGAGACTTGATCCGCTTCATGGTATTGTTAAATTCTGTTCTAACCTTGTCCCAACCTTTACCATAGGATCCGTCCGACTCGTGTTCCCATCCGTTTTTATCATAGACATAAACTCGGCAATGTTCGTAAATATCTTCTACTAAATCGAGCGCCACCGCTTCAAACTCATTCTCTTCTGTTTCCAGCTCGGAGATAGTGTCTAAAAGAATCTGCCAAGCCAGCTTCCGCTTGGTAATACGTCCTGTTTTGGTTACTTCATCTTTAATTGGGATGACTGGTGCCGTGGTGTTATCTGTGTTTCCATCCGTGTTCAAGAACAGAACGTTCTCTACATTGTCGACAAATGTCGATTTCCCCACATAAGAATCCGCATAAATCCAAAAATCCGGCTTCGTATCAATCGTTCTTTCTCGTCTTTCATTTTTCGGTAATACCATTTCAACCTCTCCTTTTTCATTTTCTATGGCCTCTAAGTAATTGGGCCTGAAACGTGGATTACAACTGAAGCAATTGCCACTCACGTTTTTCGGATAATCTTCTGCAGCTTCAATCTTCTTGACAGTATTTTGGAAATAGATGACTTCCATGCTGTCGTAATCAATTGGAACAAAAGTAACTTTACTGGCTTCCACTGTTTCAACGATTCGTTTCCGGAAATGAAAGAGATCCTCGGTTTGCTTTTGTTTAATACTTGTCTTAGGAACGAACACATAACCCATTCTCTTTACATCAAATCCATCTTGCTCCAGGTAATGTTTGTAGATGTGCAGCTGCCCCGAGTCCAAGTAATTTTTAATGTTATTGGAATACTTGAAGTCAATCGCTACACATTCGTTGGTTGGAGCAATTGCAATTAAATCGACAAAACCTTTGTAATCCGGTTTATCAATCTCATATTCATGAATGAATTCAAAACCGATAAACATTTCTTCCAAATAAGCTTTGACCTTCGGTATCAAGATTTCTAGTTTCATAGCTTCTTCTACTTGGCGATCATTGATGACAGGGAAGCTATTGTAATAGTCCTGAACGGCCGTAAGCACATCAGTCTCAATGCCTTTGTGAAGAGCATGTCCAATGATTAAAGGATTAGCTGCATCATACTTTGGTAATTCAGTTAATTTATCGATGTACCTTAGCTTGAAGTGGTACGGACAGTCATTAAAAAGCGATACGCGGCTGTATGAGTATTGAGTCACTCCCTCATCACTTCCATTAATTCAGCGTTTGACTGTTCAACTTGTTTGAGGTGTGTTTCCAGGTCATTTACTTTATTTCTATCGATCAACAATTCAGTTGCTTGGATGTATAACATGGCCGATAAAATGTTCCTAGAATAGCCTTTAAATACCCATTTCTTAACAGTTTTCTTGTCTTTAGGTACAAACACATCTTCATACCGTTCAACAACGACATTTAGGCTGTCATATTCTTTAATGCGGACATTACCCAGGTCCATTAATACTTTTTTGTCACTCATGAAAACCACCTCTCTTTCCAGGCTTCAAAATCTTTCGGCCTCAAGATATAAGCCTGACCACCCGAGTCCTTAATTTTACGAATGTTGTAGAGCTGCAGCTTGGAAGGTGTACCCACATCCGTCTTTAATTCGATTCCATGAAATGTTCCTTCAATGCAAGCAAGAATATCTGGTATGCCTTCTTTGGTGTACTGACTTCCCGCCCAATATTTGACGTGCCAGGTATCATGCTCTTTCAAGAACTTAATGACTTTCTTTTGAAATGCTGACTCTTTCATTCCTCCATCACTTTCCAGGCCATTCCGTTACTGCTCATATACTCTTCTAACATTTCTAAATCCGACTCAGTTCCTTCTACGCGATATACTTCTACGTAACGTTTTTCATCTTCAACATGACCAGGAGCACTACTTAACGGAACTTGGTTATTCTTCTCGACGATTTTCACATCACGATCAATCTGATTTTTAATTTCTTCTACAGAAACATCGTGATCTAGCAGTGAAGTGTAAGTGATACCGAGTAAATCAGTTCCGTGTTTTGCATTCATTAAATCGACATGACTTTTAATGATCTCTTGATCAGCATCTTCTTTGTCCTGTAGAGATCCTAGATATTTAGCGCGTTCCGTTAACTCACTTTCAATGGACTTAAGCGTCTTGCTCTTATTGAAATACTCTTTAGGGAAATCATGCAGCTGATCACTGTATTTATCATTCAAACCTTCACTAGCTATTAGCTGTTCGATTATCGGCACAATTTGTTTCCGCTTCTTATCCTTCCGCTCTTCTTCAAACTGATCATGCTGCTCTTTCAATGGGTTGATAACAGAATCAAATTTCTTTCCAAGTTCCTTACACTGGTTTTCAAAATCAGTTACCGGAGCAGTAAGCTCTTTTTTGGTTTCCTTTCGGTAAGTGTCCAGGGCTTTTTTACCTTTGTTCAATTCCGTAATGGTTTTCTTACATGCAGCTGCATCTTTTTCGGTGAATTCCAAACCTTGATATTTAACAAGTTGTTCATCCAATACAGCAGATAATTCTTCAAAATTAAACTCTACTTTTGCCGGTGCTAGATTGATTGTTTTGACCTGCAGTTCATTCATTGGCTTCACACTCCTCACATTTTCTTGGATAACCTCCATTGGAATCATCTATATAAACCCCACATGTTTCACACAAGATCCCTTCAAAAACCATTTCTGCTATTTCTCCCAATTGGATCTGTCCTCTCCTGGCACCGTATATTCAAAATTGAAACCTTCTACTGGCCTTTGTAGTTCTGCTATAATCGCTTTCCAAATGGTGCTACTTCGGATTACGGATTGGAAAAACTCATCGCCATCTTTAAACTTTTCAATTAAACTTACATCCTTGCAATTTAACCAATATCGGTCACGCCTTCTATAAATAAAAAACAAAACGTTTTGTAAATGGTCTCTATCCATATCCTTTAGTTCATGTACTGCGCCTTGTCCATCCACCCAATTGCTACGGTTTAGTACATCCTCTGTTTTATATAATCTCGATCTTTTATGCTTTTGAAGTCCATACTCTTGTTCAGCTAAACTTGCATAGTATTCTTCTGCAGCTAAGTCTGCCATATCACCCATTATTTGCTCACCTCAACCTTTCTTTTCACTAATTCAAGATAACTTGTATCGATTGTATTCTTAATTGCAAAGTCAGCAAGATAGACTTTTGCTCTGATTTCACTATCAAATAAACCTTTGATTGCTCCTGCACCTACTTCGTCTTCACAGTAAATGACCAAGTAAACCTCCACTCACATTTCCTCCTCTTCAAATAGCTCGTCCGTATAATCCCGCCGTTGGTCCAGGACTTCCTTCATTCGCCACTCAATACTTCCTGCAGTTAACAGATAATAATAGAAACACGGTTTTTCTTGTCCTATTCGATGGATCCGTTTCTTGCTTTGTTCAAACAGCTCGCTCTTATCAGTTAGTGAAAAATAAACGATTTTATTTGCTTTCTGCAGGTTTAAGCCCATAGCTCCTGCCTGGTATTGTATAAGCGTTATGCTATTTTCTTGTTCTTCATATGCTGATAAATCTTTGATATCTCCATTGATTGATGCAGTCGGCCCATCTATCATTTCAGTCAATGCTGCATATTCTTTTTTAAAGTTGTAAAAGATGATGATTCGTTCATTGGTACTGTCAATCAGGTCTTTCACATACTGCAGCTTGTTTTGGTTATAGACACCTGCGAGCTGTCGCAAATACAACTTTTTGCTTGCAGCCGTATCACCAACTAAAAGTTCATCGCCTAACTCGATAATGTGATGCTTTGCAAATTCCTTATACTCTTTGGTACCTGCAATTTTGACAATCTGATCATTCACTTTTGGTAAGTCAAAGACTTCATCTGTCTTCATGAAAACTGCACCATGTTTGCGAAGCTTTCGTTTAAGTCTGTCCACATTCTTATATCCTGTGATTTTCATCTGTTGGTTCCGGTCATCCCATTCCTGGACGACAAACTGTTTCATGAACAGGTCCTTTTTGATGTTCCAACCAAGCAAATGTAATTGACTCCAAAGTTCTTCATACTTTCCACCGGTTGGTGTACCGGATAGCAAAATCACATTGTCAGCGTGTAGCTGCAGAATGAACTTTGACCGATTGGACTTTTCATTCTTGATCATTGATGATTCATCCAACATCATTGTGAAGTGCTGCAGTTTTTTCAGTTCCGGTCTACGCCAAACTTTGTCATAGTTGATAATCAGTACACTTTCCGGCGGTACACGTTCAATGGCCTGCTGATCAAAAACAATCACCTGGTACTCCGGATAATGTTCTTCAAAGTGTTGTTTCCAATCTGCTATTTTGGACTTTTGACAAATCACTAGATTGTAAGGTGTGTTTAGCTCCCACATTTTTTCTGAACCGACAAAGGTTTTACCGAGGCCCATATCTAAGTAGTAAGCAACACGGTTATGTTGGTATGTTTCATCCAGCGCTCTATCCTGGTGCGGAAATAATTCCATTTACATCACTTCAATCCGTGCTATAATGTCTGTGAAAATAGTTTCTTTTTAGGCCACTTTGCAGAGTGGTCTTTTTTATTTTCCAATTTCTCCACTGACTTCTGTTTCTGGATTTTCAATCTTTGATGCAACACGCTGAATTGATTCCAGCACTTCATTGATTGTCAGAGTGTAAGAGTTTTTCAAAACATCATCTTTACGCCCCAAGAGCTTTTTTTGTTGAAGCAAGTTATCAGCTGAATTTTGCAGTGACTCAATGGCATTGATTTTCACTCTACTTGATGGTGTAAACAAATTTTCCATTACTCCGTTCACCTCCCTTCAATGTAATTGGCTACTTCATTGATTAAGTTTGCCGTTTCCTTATCTTGAGCATTTGCTCCAATCCGTCGCAGTTTTTCAAGAGCAGCATTCTTATCTTCCGATTGGTGATATGCTCGGATGAACAATCCATCTTTTGAAGCTAGCATTTCAAGAGGTGTGCCAGGCTTCCACCCATTTACCTTTCTTACTTCCTTCGGAACGACAACTCTACCAAGATCATCTAATTTCCTTACAATACCAAGTGCTTTCATGTGAAATTTCCTCCTTCAAATAAAAAGTAATGTTAGAATTCCAGTGATGACTATTGCTCCCAACAAATTAACTTGGAAATCCTTTGCGTCATACAACTTCATCACCCCCTTTCAAGTGGTTCAACATACTCCCTGAAATTTCTATAGGCTTGAACCAATTCGATGTTTAAAGGCATCCCAATTTTCAAGTAACAATCAGTGCAGCAAAACAAATCAGTTTCAATATGATAAGTGCCTTCTCGGAATCTGACATACTCTTTTGGAGTCATATCTTCCACCTTGGCCTGCTGTGCGTATTCCGGAATATCACTAGGCTTTCTATTGCAATATGGACATTTCATTTTGTCACCCACTTTCAGTACCACTGACCATTTGGCGTATAATGCCACCAGTCGCCATTGGCAAAGTAGACTTTCAAGCAATTTTCTTCATCGTCCCAGCGAAGCTCTTTTACATTCTGAATACCATATTCTTTGGATTTTTCTAACCCCATCGCCTCTTGATGTTGTACATGCGTTCTTGCAAAAATGGCCCGCTGTTGATCAGTTAAATTTTCGTACCCTTCCATGTTCAATCACTCCTTTATAAGCTTCTAGCCAATGAAACAGTACGATACAGTTGCATAAGCTCTGGATGGTTCGCTTCAAAATCAGCTAGTCTTTTGCCGCTGATAAGAGGAATCTGATAAGCAGCTTCCAAGTCGTCCATAAGTGATGCCAAGCGAACATCTTTGATGTCTTGCGGTGCTTTCGATGCCATGATTTCATTGAATCGTTTTGTGTAACCATGCATTTCTCCAAACGTCATTTGTTCAACAGTCGCGTTCATTTTCGTTATCCTCCTTTAATTCGATTGAGCAATCCTATCTAAGTAGTCGAGCAAGAACCTTGTAGTTTTTGCAGCTGGGAAATACCACTTGCCACCCAACTTCACTTTTGGAAAATCGCGTTCATAGAAGAAAGTCCTTTGAATACTTGACCAGCTCATACAAGTGCGCCGAACCAATTCATTTTTATCCCACATGACCAGGTCAAACTCCGCTTTATCCAAACGCTTTTGAACTTCCTCCCGGCAAATATCTTCTACAAAGGATTGATCGACATTCACCTCGATCATGATGAAACCGCCTTTCTCAAATGTTTAAAATTTTGCAGATATGCTTTATATGCTCCTGAGCTTTCGGTCCTGTTTTCCGACCATTGATGATGTCTGAAAGATAAGCATTTGATATGCCAAGTTCTTTGGCCAACCACGCTTGACTTGTTTTCCGTTTAAATAATTCTGATCGTACTTTCATTGCTAACTCTTCCGGCATAAAAGACACACCACCCCTTCATCTTTTTTAAGCTAAAATGTTAGCTAAAGTTATTGACGAAAACTAAAAAATACATTAGTATATAGGCATAGCTAAATAAGCCTATAAAAAGCCTGCTACAATACATTTTATCCGTTCCCCAACGCCAAAAATTGTATTTTATAGGCCGTATTTTTTATTGTCTTTTTTAGCTAACAAATTAGCTTACGTACATATTACTAAATAATTTATTAGCTGTCAACAAAATAACTAAATTATTTTTTAGTTTATGTACGATTGAAAGGAAATCTTAATATGGCTACGTTAGAACGTGTTAAAGAATTGTGCAAAATGAAGGGTATTACGGTAAGTAGATTGGAAGAAGAATTAGAAATTCCTAAGAATACCATCTATCAATGGAAAAGAATAACACCTAGCTTAGAGAAAATTGAAAAAGTAGCAGATTACTTTGATGTTTCTACCGACTACCTTTTAGGCCGTACCGACAAAAAAAGATACTATGATCTGACCGAAAAAGATGAACGCGATATTCAAAAAGAGCTTGAGAGTATGTTGGAAAACATGAACAGTGATTCTGGATTTGCTGCTTTTGACGGTAGTACGATTGATGACATGGATGAAGAAGATAGAGAATTGTTAATTGCATCTCTGGAACAATCTCTCCGTATAGCAAAAAGAATAGCAAAGCAAAAATTCACCCCTAAAAAACACAGGAACTAGGAGTGATGACATGGGGGCAATTAGTAAGAAAGTTAATCAATTAGTTAAGAAACATGGCACCAACGATCCATTCAAAATTGCTGAAGCTAAGGGGATGATTATCAGAAACGTTCCATTAGGAAAAATATTAGGTTTTCATGCTAGAAAATCCAGAGTTTCAATTATACATATTAATGAAAACGCATCCTCTCAACAAAAAATTTTCATATGTGGCCATGAGTTAGGTCATGCTGTTTTACACCCAGAAGTTAATGCACCTTTTTTGCAATCACATACATATTACTCTACTAGCAAGATTGAACAAGAAGCCAATGAATTTGCTGTTGAATTGTTGTTATCGAAGGAAGTTGTTCAACCTATAACCATACATGAAGCTACTGAATCTTATGGTATTCCTGAACAACTCCTTCATAAAAAATTTTATTCTTAAAGCAGAACGTATATTCCCATTTTAAGGAGGTGATGCCTGTAGTTCGTCCGGATTACCAAATATAGAAAGGAGTTTTGGGAGTGGGAATAAGCTACCGAAAACATAATGGCACTTGGGAATACCGTATTAAGTATAGGGACCCTATTACTAAAAAGTACAAAGAGAAATCAAAGAGAGGCTTTAAAACAAAACCAGAAGCCCGATTTGAAGCACAGGAAGTGGAGCACCAATTATTAAATAATTTTGAATTGGCTAGTCAGAACACCACCTTAAGGGAGTTCCTAAATAACTGGTTAGAAGAATATAAGAACGGCGTAGTGAGAAAGAATACTTATGACCTTCATAAGCGAAATATAGAAAAGCAGATAATTCCCTACTTCAAAGAAATAGAGTTAAAATCTATCACTCCGACAATGTACCAAAAGTTCTTAACTCATTTATTCAAAAAAGAGTACAGCAAGCGCACAATAGAAATAATCCATGGAACCATGCGCAATGCTTTGGAAAAAGCTTTTCACCTAAACATGCTCGAGAGGAACCCTACTATCGGAGCGGTAATTAAGGGGAAAGAAAAGGAGCGAAAAGTTAAGTTTATTGACTCGACAGAGATTCCTATATTTATGAAAACAGCATATCAATATGGTTATATTTATTGGCTGTTTTTTGGTTTCATGATAGATACTGGTATGCGTAAAGGTGAAGTTGCCGCTCTTCAGTGGTCTGATATCGATTTTAAGAACAAAACCGTATCAGTTAATAAAACATTAGATTTTCAGGCCGATTCTGATGACGAGTTGTTTGGTGATCCAAAAACTTTTAAATCAAAAAGAACAATATCTTTATCTAAGAACATAATTAGCAAGCTAAAAGATCATCTTAAATGGCAGAACCAAAACAAACAAAACCTAAACGATATTTATCGCCATGATCTTAACCTGGTCTTTTGTCGAGAAGATGGATATATCATGCCCAAATCAAGTTTATTCAATGCCTTTAGACGAATATTAAAACAAGCAGGAATACCGAGCCTACCCATACATTCATTGCGCCATACACACGCTGTACTTTTGCTCGAAGCAGAAAACGATATGAAGTTCATCCAGGAGCGATTGGGACATGGAAGCTACCAAATAACCGCTGATGTGTATTCACATATCTCCAAGCGCCTTGATGAAAAATCAATGGCAAGATACGAAGCATACTTTGATCAAATCACTTCCCCTAAAGGCGATTAATTTTTGTGGGTGTTTCGTGGGTGCTGTGGTGGGTGATCAGAATCAGAACACTTGGTCAAAGCAAAAGAAATCCCCCGACGCTTGTGCGCCAAGGGATTGTAAGATTAATAAGTTTGCAGATACTGTTCGCGTTCCCAAGGGTGTACTTGTGTACGGAACATATCCCATTCGATTTCTTTTGCTTCGACGAAGTGTTCGAAAAGATGTTCTCCGAGCGCTTCTACGATGATTTTGTCTTTCTTCATTAGCTCAACTGCATTGTAAAGGGTGGCCGGTAAATCTTGCACACCGTTTTCTTCCCTTTCTTCTTTATCCATGACGTAAATATTGCGGTCGACCGCTGTTGGTGCTTCCATTTTGTTCTCCACACCGTCAAGTCCTGCGGCAAGCATGACGGACATAGCCAAATAAGGGTTTGCCGCCGGATCGACACTTCGAACTTCAACTCGTGTGCTCAGTCCTCTTGAAGAAGGAACTCGGATAAGCGGACTTCTGTTCAATCCAGACCAAGCTACATAGCAAGGTGCCTCATATCCTGGAACAAGACGTTTGTAAGAGTTGATTGTCGGGTTTGTTACAGCTGTGAAGCTGGTCGCATGCTTGATGATGCCTGCGATAAATTGATATGCCGTTTCGCTAAGTTCCAGTTCTCCTTGTGGATCGTAGAAAGAATTTTTGCCATCTTTGAACAACGACATATTGGAGTGCATCCCGGAGCCGTTCACACCGAACAGCGGTTTTGGCATGAAAGTAGCGTGTAAACCATGTTTACGGGCAATCGTTTTGACAACCAATTTAAACGTTTGGATATCATCACAGTGTTTTAAAGCATCGGAATATTTAAAGTCAATTTCGTGCTGTCCCGGTGCCACCTCATGGTGGGAAGCTTCGATTTCAAAACCCATCTCTTCCAATTCAAGCACGATATCGCGACGGCAGTTCTCTCCCAAATCAGTAGGTGCTAAGTCGAAGTAACCGCCTTTATCATTCAATTCTAGCGATGGTTCACCTTTTTCATCCAATTTGAAAAGGAAAAATTCTGGTTCTGTACCAATATTGAAAGCGGAGAAGCCCAGCTCTTCCATCTTTTTCAAGTTGCGCTTCAAGTTGTAACGAGGGTCGCCTTCAAAAGGCGTTCCGTCAGGATTGTAAATATCACAAATGAAACGGGCGACTTTTCCTTTTTCAGAAGTCCACGGGAAAACAACAAATGTATCCAAGTCCGGATAAAGTTTCATGTCGGATTCCTCTATGCGAACAAACCCTTCGATAGAAGAGCCATCGAACATCATTTCATTGTCAAATGCTTTTTCTAACTGGCTCAAAGGGATTTCAACGTTCTTAATCGTTCCAAGCATGTCGGTAAACTGCAAACGAATGAACCGTACGTTTTCCTCCTTGATTTTTTGCATTATCTCTTCTTTCGTAAATTTAGCAGCCATTTATTCCTCTCCTCCTATATATTTAATGGAAGAATCGTGATAATTCTCCCTGGCGCAACGATGTTTTTCCCATGCGGCCGGTACTGTGAAGCTCTTTTTGCAGCATTTTCCGCAATTCTTTCTCAGACAGTTCCGGGGCTTTTTCATTTTCCTTCAACTGTTTTGTCGTTGGGAGGTCTTTTATGTTAAGTACTTGTTTGATTCCTGCCAGGTTTATCCCCTTTTCAATCAATTCTTTGATTTCGAGCAGTCGATCGACATCATTGAATGAAAACAAACGTTGGTTTCCGTTTGTCCTGGCCGGATGAACCAGATTATGTTCTTCATAATAACGGATTTGTCTTGCTGTCAAATCGGTCAGTGACTTAACGATACCTATGGAAAATAACGGCATGGAACGTCTATCCAGATCGCTCATGGTATAACCCCTTTCCCTGTTATTTTTCCATAGTTCTATTATACAATTGGAATAATAATTGTCAAGGCGTGTAAGCTTTCTTTACATCAAAAAATAAAAAATTCCTTGAATTTTCTTTCTTTTATAAACAAACCAATAAGACGGGCTGTTCGGGAAGGCGATGTTTTTTGAATCTGCCTTTTAACCGCCTGCTGCCTCTTTCCCCTCCATTCCAAACATCCACTCTTTTAAAATCCCCAATGCCTCTAAATAATTCCTATCTATCTCTTATTACTTTTGATGCCGCAGCTTTAGGGTAATAAAGAGTGAGGGAATAGCACCTCGTGACAGGGACTCTTTCTACTTTCAATATGAAGTTTTCAGCAACACCGACAGACCATAAATCACGCAGAGACATCTTGATTTGCCAGGTTGCGTGTGCTTCTTAAATGTGGCCATAAAAAAATCAGCCATTGAACATCAACAGCTGATTCTATTATCAATATCGCTTTAAGAACCCTTTTTGTTGTAACGTTTTTACCGCTTCTGTCACTGCTATTTTCACATGGGCGTATGTCAATCCGCCTTGGACATAAGCAGTATAAGGCGGGCGGATCGGCCCGTCTGCAGTGAGTTCAAGACTTGCCCCCTGGATAAATGTCCCGGCAGCCATGATCACTTCACTATCATACCCGGGCATTGCAGAAGGGTACGGTGTCACAAAAGAATTGACGGGAGAGGCTTGTTGGATTGCCTGGCAAAAAGCAATCATTTGTTCCGGAGTATCAAAATTCACTGATTGGATCAAGTCGGTTCTGGAGGCTCGATAGTCCGGTGTCGTATGAAAACCACTTTTTTCTAAGAAGCGAGAAGTGAAAATCGCGCCCTTCACCGCTTCCCCAACTACATGAGGCGCCAGAAACAATCCCTGAAACATTTCCTGCAACATGCCAAGACTCGCCCCGGTTTCTTTTCCCAGACCAGGTGCGGTCAACCTGTTGGCACATTGTTCTACCAAATGTTTTTTTCCGGCAATGTATCCCCCGGCGCGGACGATTCCGCCTCCGGGATTCTTGATCAGTGAACCGGCGATCAAATCCGCTCCCACGTGCAGCGGTTCTTTCGTTTCAACAAATTCTCCGTAACAGTTATCTACGAATATTTGCAGGTCCTTGTCCAAGTGTTTAATATATTGAATCATTTCTTTTATCTCGTCGATTGAAAATGACGGGCGCTCATGATACCCCTTCGATCGCTGAATGGCTATCACTTTTGTATTTCTTTTAATTGACTTTTTTACGTTATCCCAGTCAATGGTTCCATTTTCCTTTAAATCCACCGCACAATAGTCGATACCGAAGTCCTTAAGACTGCCATTGTTTTCACCGCGGCTGCCAATTACCTCTTCCAAAGTGTCATAGGGCTTTCCGGTCATGTAAAGCAACTCATCCCCCGGGCGCAGCAGTCCGAATAGGGAGGTGGTAATCGCGTGAGTTCCCGACACGAGTTGAGGACGCACCAAAGCGTCCTCTCCCCCAAACACCTCTGCATAAACAGCCTCAAGGACTTCCCGTCCGTTGTCATCGTAACCATACCCGGTTGTAGGATTGAAATGACTGTCACTTACTCGGTGTTTTTGAAATGCCTTCAAAACATTACGTTGATTGGTTTCCGAAATGTTGTTCGCTGTTTGAATTTGTTTCTGGATATCCTGTTCTGCTTCTTTGATGGTTGATTCAATCATTCTGTCTCGTGCTGCTCCTTCACCTTGTATTTTAAAGGATGATCCGGACTAATATAACCGCTTACCCGATAACCTTCTTTCGCTTCATCAAAATAACGATCAGTGACAATAGTCCTTCTTCTCAACGTTTCAAGTAACGTTCCTTCATCTGGCGTGAGAAATGTCTGATATGCTTCCCATTCACCGATTAATATCTGTTCTACTTCATGCAACACCCGCTTTAAATCGATAGGATCGTGGGCGCTTATCGTCATGGAGGGATGAACGGAAGGAATAAAGTCCTCTTGCAAAATGTCTTTTTTATTGTAGACAGTTAGCATAGGTAGATTTTCCGCACCTAAATCCTCCAATAATGTATTTACTGTTTTCTGATGATTTTCCAAATCCGGATGGGAAGCATCTACCATGTGGAGAATGAAATCGGCTTCCGTGACTTCTTCGAGTGTAGAGCGGAAAGCAGCAATAAGTGTTGTCGGCAAATCTTGAATGAATCCTACCGTATCCGTAATCAAAGCAGCAAATCCGGATGGGAGTTGAATTTGCCGTGTCATCGGATCCAGGGTTGCAAATAATTGATTTTCTTCCAACGATTCACTTTTGGTTATCCGGTTAAAAAAAGTCGACTTTCCTGCATTCGTATAACCGACAATCGCTATCTGGAAAGCTTTGTTTTCTTTTCTCCGGCTCCTGTATTGCGCACGTTGATTAACAACCGCTTGCAGTCTGGCTTTGATTTCGTCTATTCTTCGTCTGATATGCCTCCGGTCAGATTCTAACTTGGTTTCACCCGGCCCGCGAGTCCCGATGCCGCCTGCCAGTCTGGATAATGACTTCCCCTGTCCGTAGAGCCGCGGCAGCATGTATTCCAACTGCGCTAATTCAACCTGCAGTTTACCTTCTTTTGTATTTGCCCGTTGCGCAAAGATATCAAGTATCAATTGACTTCTATCTATAATTCGAACACCAAGCCGCTCACCTAAATTTTTTGCCTGGCTTGGAGAAAGCTCGTCGTTGGATATCACCAAATCTATTTCCAATTCTTCCACAAATTCAGTAAGTTCCTCTACCTTTCCTTCCCCCATATAAAGGGCAGGATGTATTTTTTCACGATTTTGCGTAACGATTTTCAAGACGTTCCCCTGCGCTGTTTCGGTGAGAGACTGTAATTCACTCAGTGAAGATTGAAAACGTTCCTCTTCTTGTCTTGGTTGTCGTACAGCTATGATTAGCACTTTTTCCTGCATCTGCTCAACCTCTTTCTCTGATACTGCTTTCATCATAACAAATATATACAGCAAATAAAAACTAGAACCTCGCATAGCAAGGTTCTAGTTTTTTATCTAATCCAAACAGAGATCGCTTTTGGTGATGGTAGTCAGATCTTTTGTCGAAAAGTTTTGTTTTCTCATCAACCGGACAGCATGTTTTCGTATCGATTTTTCCAATAGATTCCGGACAAAGCGGGCATTTGAGAAATCATGATTGTTGTTTTGCTTTTGCTTGATTAAATAATCCTGAAGCTTCCATTCTGCTTCCTTTGTGAATTGATATTCCCTTTCAGCAGCCATCTGCTTTGCAATTTCAAGCAATTGTACAACTGAATAATCCTCGAACTCAAGGACGATGGGAAACCGGGATACCAGACCGGGGTTTAGCGACAGGAAATATTCCATCTCATTTGGGTAACCAGCCAAGATCAAAATAAATTCGTTATGGCTGTCTTCCATGTGCTTAACCAATGTATCGATCGCTTCTTTGCCAAAATCTTTGTCACCACCGCGCCCGAGTGAATAGGCTTCATCAATAAACAAAATACCGCCTTTAGCCTTTTCGATCAAATCTCTGGTTTTTTGGGCAGTATGGCCGATATACTCTCCGACCAGATCGGCTCTCTCTGCCTCGATAAAGTGACCTTTTGACAAAATGTTCATTTCAAACAATGTTCTGGCTAGTTGCCTTGCCACAGTGGTCTTTCCTGTTCCAGGATTCCCCTTGAAAAGCATGTGCAGAACCTGTTTTTCCGCTTTCAATCCAGCTTTTTCTCTTTTTTGATTAATGGTGATCGATGCATAAATTTCTTTCATGGTATCCTTCAATTTTTCTAAACCTACAAAAGAGGAGAAACGATTGTCGATGTCGGCAAAAGGGTCATATCCTTTTTGTTCACTCAGTGCTTTGGAGGTAGAGAGTTTTTCTCTTTCATTTAAAATAATATTTATTTGGCCATTTCGTTTTAATGATACTTGAGATTCCACATTACCACCCCTTATTCACGATATTATACGTGAAAAGAACAAGGAGTGTGACATTCGCCTATGGACCCCGGGCATTTTCTGATTCCATAAAAAAGGGTGTTCAGTATGAACACCCTGCCCTGTTTGAAACAATATCACTCCGTCACCGGATTGAGTGCCCAGATGGCATCACTCTTTATCCAAAGCTACGTTTTTCACCGGTGCGAAAGTCGAAATGGCATGCTTGAAAATCAATTGTTGTTTACCGTCCGTATCAAATAAAACGGTAAAGTTATCAAAAGCTTTCACGGTCCCTCTCAACTGAAAACCATTTAATAAAAAAACGGTGACTTGAATCCGTTCTTTACGGAGTTGGTTTAAATATTGATCTTGAATATTTACCGATTGAGACATAAAATTTCCTCCTCTTTTTATCTGTACTATGTAATTCTATTTTTTCTGCAGCATTCCTGCTAACTCAGATAAAATTATTTTAAATTGTTCCTCCTTTTTCCCTGGATCAATCGTGTACCAATGAATATCCATCTTGTTCTTAAACCATGTCAACTGTCGCTTGGCAAACCTTCGAGAATTCCGTTTTAGCAAACCGACAGCTTCATCCAAGGTCATTTCCCCATTTAGATATGGGATTATTTCTTTATATCCAATTGCTTTCATCGACTGGCTGTTTGAAAAGCCCTGATTGTATAAATGCTTCACTTCCTCCACAAGCCCTGATTCAACCATTTCATCAACTCGCGTGTTAATCCGTTGATAAAGAAGATCCCTTTCCATATCCAATCCTAAGATAACAGGACGATAAGGAGAGTCTGCTTGTTGTGCAGCTTGATATTCACTCATCGTTTTGCCCGTTTTCTCAAATACTTCCAATGCACGGATGACTCTGCGCTTATTATTGGGATGGATCTTTTTGGCTTGTTCCGGATCTACCGATCGCAGCTTGGCGTATAATGTATCGATCCCATAACAGTCGATTTCATCTTCCAGCTTTTTATGGTAGGTATCATCCCTCTTTTCATCGGCAAAAATATAGCCATTTATGGCGGCTTGTATGTATAAACCAGTTCCGCCGGCGATAATCGGCAGATGATTTCTTTCCGTTATCTCTTTCACACAATTCGCCACTTTCTGTTGGAATTCAGCAACGGAGAACGTATCGTCAGGCTGCTTTATATCGATTAAATGATGTGGTACGCCCTTCATTTCTTCTTTTGTTATTTTTGCCGTACCGATATCCATTCCGCGGTAAATTTGCATCGAGTCACCGCTGATAACTTCTCCAGCAAAGTTCCTGGCTATTTCCACGCTCAAGCTCGTCTTCCCGACAGCTGTCGGCCCAACAACTGCAACTACAAGTGGTTTCATGCTTATACTCCTAGATTTATAATTAAATATTGCGCTTTGGTTATACTATCCTTTTGATAAACCATTATACATTAACTTTTATTTTTCGCAATCTTCTCGTCCGTGCACCCCCAAGCAAGCGTTTGGTTTTTTCTTGGGAAGGGTACATGTCTTACAAACACAGCAGTCATATGCTGAAGTTTTATTAATATAAAAATAGCGACATACTACAAGGAGGTAATCCAATATGGGTTTTATCATCTATTTAATAGTCGGTGGACTAATCGGCTGGCTTGCCGGTTTAATTGTCGGAAAAGATTTACCGGCTGGTATTTTCGGTAATATCATCGCGGGTATCATCGGGGCATGGATCGGAGGAGAATTGTTCGGTCAATGGGGTCCTGAATTAGGCGGTATCTATCTCATTCCCGCATTGATCGGTGCGATTATTTTCGTTCTGATACTAAGTCTCATTATCCGTGCAGTGAGAAGGTAACGAACAGGAGGTGCTGTTAAAACACAGCACCCCTTTTTTGAGGCCACTGAAAAAGTCCTTTCTAATCTAGAAGAGATTTTAAAGTTTGTTGTTGATTCTCACGAATCGCTTATCGGTGGATGCTTGCCGCGGGCACGGCCTCAGCTAACTTGGTCAAAAAGATCACTTAACCAAGTGGATCTTCGGCTCGCGCTGTTCCCGCAGGCGTCACCACCGAACGCTCATCGTGGAATCGACAGAGGGTAAACGAAAAGAAGTGATTTTCTTTGATTTCTAAAAGAAAGTCACTCTTTTTTCTTTTCAATGAAAGGAATACATAATAGGGAGGGATTCGATGTTAGACCGTCCATTATCCATGGATTTAAGCTAGTACGAAGGGCTCTACGATATGGTGGCCCCTAAGGAGCATCTTCTTCTGGAAATAAATGAGCTTATCGATTTTTCCTTCGTTTATGACGAACTGAAGGACAAATACTGTCATGATAATGGTCGAAAACGCAGTTCATCCCATCAAATACCTCCTTCTAAAAATCATCTATACGTTGTCTGACGTAGATCTCGTGTAACGAGCTCAGCCCAACTTATTAGCTCACTTCCGTCGTAAACGTCTGAAAGACACAAACCTTTTAAATCTCCTGATATGGGGTCTTAGTCGTCCGTTTTTCCGCCAAAGGAATCTCGTTCTAAAACCTTGAATGGGTGTAATTTTTCGCTCAGTTCGAATCCGCATCACGACAGGGGTCACCACATTTAGTATAGAGCCCGATAAACTCCCACAATAGAAAAAGACGCATAATCAAAACCACCAGTGTGAACTGGTGGTTTGCTCTGCAGTGGTCGGGAAACCAACTTTATCCTACCATGAAGTGAGGTTTTTTTATTACCACACTGTAAGCTCTCCGGAACCCCCGGCATAGCCAGGGGTTTTCTAATTCATTAAAAAAAGCTTGCAGAGAAACAAAAGGTTTCTCTGCAAGCTGATGGCGTCGAAAAGAGCTTTCTTATTTAAGATGGCCTTCGAAAGCTGTCAACATCCAGACATGTTTCTCCAGTCGTCCCTGCAGCTCATTTAACAGGTCGAGAGAAGGCTGATCGTTCACCTCTTCCGCCAACTTTCCGCCTTTTCCTTTGATTTCATCAATAATCGTTTGATAGTCACGGGAAAGCTGCGTTACAATTTCGTCCTCTGTATCATCCGCCTGTGCTTCATGAATGGTCGCTTCTTTGATGTATTTATGCATGGTGGCCAAAGGCCTGCCCCCTATAGCAAGAATCCGCTCGGCTATGTCATCCATGTCCTGTGCCGCTTCATTATAAAGATCCTCAAAAACTTCATGCAGTTTAAAAAAATGTTTACCGGTGACAAACCAATGGTATCGATGAAGTTTGATATACAGTACAGCAAAGTTAGATAACTCTTGATTCAAAAAATTTATCAATCGTTGATTTTCCGGCATGTTTTCATTTACATGCACATTTAAGTTTTCAGCCATTTTCCATCACACCTTTCTAAGAATATTTTTTTGTTATGTTCGCAAATTATACGTGATAGTTTCTGGTTCTTATCTAAATACCCTGCCAAAACTTAAAGCAAACATGGCAATTGACAAAAGAAAAACAAAATGGACTTTCTCCATACTTGCACTTGTTGAGTCGGTGATTATAGAACCCCACCTCCACAACAAGTTTTCGATCTGCTCTTAAAATAATCAAAGCAAAAAGCTTGTAGAAAATCCCTTTTCTACAAGCTGGATACATTTTACATAACACGCTTGAACATTTTTTCCATATCATAAGCGGAAAAATGAGCAATAATAGGACGGCCGTGCGGACATGTGAAAGGATCGGTCGATTTCCTCAAGTCCTCCAGCAGCCGGAACATATCATCATGATTCAAATAATGATTTGCTTTTATGGATCTTTTACAAGACATTAAAATGGCTGCTTCTTCCCTGATTTTTTTGATGTTCACTTTCTCATCGGCGATTACTTGCTCGACAATTTCCTGGATGACTTCCTCTTCGAAACCTTTTGGGAACCATTGAGGATGCGAGCGGATTGCATAGCTTTGTTCACCAAATGGTTCAAAGAACAGACCGATTTTCCTGAATTCATCCTGGTGCTGTTCGATCAGCAAGGCTTCCTGTTTGGAAAAATCAAAAGTCAACGGCATTAAAAGCTCTTGTACTTCATTCGGGACCTCCCCGATTTTCTCTTTGAAAAACTCATATTTTATTCGTTCCTGGGCAGCATGCTGATCGATAATATACAAACCATTTTCATTTTGGGCCAGAATATATGTTCCATGGTGCTGACCGATTGGGTACATGGCGGGTAAACGGTCCGATTTTATTTCTTGTTCTTCTTCAATGACAATTTTTTGCTCTCCGGACCGACTTTCGTTTTCCACCTGGCCTTTCAACACTTCATCGTAAGTGGCGGACTCTTTCAACCGCTCTTTCATAGAGAGGTCTGATGCCTCTTCCGCCGACTCGACAAGTTGACCGTGAACCGTTGGCGAATAGTCACCACGCTCATCATGAGGGTAAGCATTTTCCTTTACAGTATAGGAAGAAGGTTCATGGAACGAAAAACTGTCCTGCACACTTTCCAGACGATTGGGTTTTGGTTGACTTGCTTCTGGAATGAGCGTCTCTTTCCGGAAAGCTTCCCTTATGGTGGATTCAATTGCTTCAAACAGTTCTTTTTCTTTGCTGAAACGCACCTCCAGTTTTGCCGGATGTACATTCACATCCACCAGAATCGGATCCATTTGGATATTTAACACGACTAGCGGGTGTCTTCCGATTGGCAACAGGGTATGGTATCCTTTGGCGATTGCCTTGCTCAAGGGAATGCTCCTTATAAAGCGCCCATTGACTATAGTCGAAATGTAATTTCTCGATGCCCTTGTCACTTCAGGCTTAGCAACATAGCCTTGAATGGAAAAATCAAGGGTGGAATGTTCTACTGGCACCATTTTTTTCGCCACATTCATTCCGTAAACCTGCGCGATGATTTGCAGCAAATCTCCCCTGCCGGGTGATCGGAACAGCTGTCTTTCGTTATGATAAACTTCAAAACGAACCGTCGGGTGAGATAAAGCCATCCTGTTCATCACGTCGGTAATGTGACCTAGTTCAGTATGAATCGTCTTCATGTATTTCAGGCGTGCAGGTGTATTGAAAAACAAGTTTTCCACCATGATCTCCGTACCCTGCCTGGCATCACTCTTTTCTTTTTTTACAAGTTTCCCACCTTCTAGTTCCAGCAGTGTTCCTGCTTCATCTCCAGTCGAGGACTTTATTGTCAGCTTGCTTACAGCCGCAATACTGGCAAGTGCTTCTCCTCTGAACCCTAGTGTGCGAACATGAAAAAGATCGTTTTCATTGCTTATTTTGCTGGTCGCATGACGGAGCACCGACCGCTCACAATCTGTTTCATCCATTCCTGATCCATTATCCGTTATTTTTATCTTTTGTAATCCAGCTTCGGACACCTCTATTTTGATATAACTGCTATTCGCATCGATGCTGTTTTCCACCAGTTCTTTTACAACGGAAGCCGGCCGTTCGACAACCTCTCCAGCCGCTATTTTATTTGCAAGAGCGTCCGGCATTTGCTGAATAACCATGCTATCCCTCCTTACTGGTTACTTTTTCGCTTTCTTTTGTAGCTGATAAAGGGTATTCATTGCTTCCAACGGATTCATTTCCATGATATCAAGCTCCATTAGCTCCTTCACCAAGGGATCTTCTTGTTTGAAGCTTGACTGTTCACTTATAGGACGGGCTACCTCTTGTCCAAAAAATGACATCTGTTCTTCTGGTTCTTTTGTCGTCTGTCTGGAAGAATCAGTATTAGGAGCTATGGTTGTTTGGTTTTGCCCGGTTTCAAACTGCTTTAAAATTTCCGAGGCCCTGTGAATCAATTCATCGGGCAATTCGGCTAACTTTGCCACATGGATACCATAACTCTCGTCGGCTGCTCCTGGTTGGATTTGATGCAGAAAAACGACATTTCCTTGATATTCCTCTGCCCGTACATGGATGTTTTTGACCGCAGCCAGTGTGTTTTCCAGGCTGGTTAATTCATGATAATGGGTGGAAAATAGTGTCTTTGCTTTCACATGCTCATGGACATACTCAATAATCGCCTGAGCCAAAGCCATCCCGTCATAGGTGCTTGTCCCTCTTCCTATCTCATCCATTAAAATCAAACTGTTTTCAGAAGCCTGGGTAATGGCGTGTTTTGCTTCCAGCATTTCCACCATGAAAGTGCTCTGACCAGAAACGAGATCGTCCGCCGCACCTATCCTTGTGAAAATCTGGTCAAAAACAGGTAAGGACGCTTCTTCACATGGAACAAAACAGCCAATTTGCGCCATGATTGCCGTTAGGGCGAGTTGTCGCATATACGTACTTTTTCCTGACATATTCGGCCCGGTGATCAGCAATATTTCCGAAGATTCATCCATAGACACATCATTCGGAACAAAAGATTCGCCTTTCATTACTTTTTCGACCACCGGATGTCTCCCTTGCTTTATGGAGATTTTTCGATTTTCATTAAAAGTTGGTCTCGTATAGTCATTTTCTTCACTGACAGTCGCAAAGCTTTGCAGAACATCGACTGTACTTATCTTTTCAGCTAAAGCCTGAAGAGCAGGAATGTATTCTTTCACTTTTTCCCGCAATTCGACAAACAACTGATACTCCAAGTCAACGCTTTTCTCTTCTGCTTCAAGGATAAGGGACTCTTTTTCCTTTAATTCAGGAGTGATGAACCGTTCCGCATTCGTCAGCGTCTGTTTCCGCTCATACTTTCCTTCTGGCAGCAGGTGTAAATTGGCACGGGTGACTTCGATATAATAGCCAAACACCCGATTATAGCCTATTTTCAATGATTTGATATTTGTCGCCTGCTTTTCACGCTGCTCCAATTCGGTAATCCACTTTTTTCCATTTTTAGAAGCATCTCTATACTCATCTAACGTTGCATTGAATCCGTCCTTGATGATTCCGCCCTCTTTGATGGTCAGTGGCGCGTCCTCTTTTATACTCTCCTCCAACAATCCAGCCAGTCCTTGCATCTCATCTATTCCCTCTGCCAACGATTGGACCTCTTCGTGTGCGAATTGGGATAATAGCTTTTTGATTTCCGGAATTTTTTGAAGAGATTGTTTGACCTGGATTAAATCTCTGGCATTGACATTTCCATAGGAAACCCTGCCAGACAGGCGTTCTAGGTCATACACCGTTTTTAATGCCTCCCGTATTGATTCCCGTTCAAAAAAATGCTCTAGGAATGCCTGAACTATCGCGAACCGCTTATCGATTGCTTGTGTATTCAGCAAAGGCCGTTCAAGCCATTTTTTCAGCAAACGTGCTCCCATGGCTGTAACTGTCTTATCCAGTACCCAAAGCAGACTCCCCTGCTTTCCTTTCCGCAATATTGTCTGGGTCAGTTCCAGGTTGCGTTTCGAAAACATATCCAATGACATAAATTCCTGCAACTGAATGATTCTGGCAGGCTGCAGGTGGTCGAGTGACCGTTTCTGCGTATTCTGCAGGTAATTCAGCATCCTGCCGAATCCCTCTAACAATTGCCTATCCTTTTCCAATTGTTCGACCAAATGATGAAAACTTTCCTCGATGTCGCATACCTGTTGATGCGATACTGTTACTTGCAGCCTTTCCTGTAAATCCGTTTGATAGTTTTCCGGCAAATCCGGGGACACAACGATTTCTTTAACAGGCTGGTTGAAGAGCTCACTAAGCACTGCATCCCACCCAGAAGAAACACGAGCCACATTTGTTTCTCCCGTAGACAGGTCATTATAGGTAATAACAAAAACATAGCCTGGAAACTCACTGATACTGGCAAGAAAATTGTTCTCTTTTTCTTCCAGCATTGTCCCCTCCATCACCGTCCCTGGAGTAATCAGTTGAACGACATCCCTTTTCACGACTCCTTTGGCCGTTTTCGGATCTTCTACTTGTTCACATATGGCAACCTTGAATCCTTTTTCTACAAGGTTTTTTATGTAATTCTCAGCTGAATGGTAAGGGACGCCACACATAGGAATTCTTTCATCGGCCCCGCCGTCCCTGCTCGTCAAGGTGATTTCCAGCTCCCTGGAAGCCGCTAGAGCATCCTCAAAAAACATCTCATAGAAATCTCCCAACCGGAAAAACAAAAAACAATCTTTATGTTCAGCTTTTATTTTCAAATACTGCTGGATCATCGGTGTATATGTAGACATATTTTTTCCCCCACTACTACGAAATCTATCTTTCATTATATCATAATACAGGATGTGGGCTTAAGTGCAGGGAACCAAACAAAAAACGAGAGATTTCTCCCTCGTTTTCCATTTATTCTTCCTCTTCAGTCGCTAAAAAGTCAGGATTAATATCCTTGAACTCTTCGTCTGACAATTCAAAGTCCCAGTCGTCCTCATCCGCAACATATCCATTTGGATCCACTTTCACGCATACTTTTGTTTCCCCGATAACTTCCACTAAAAATTCCCGTTCTACTTCAACTAGTATCTTATGATCGTGGCTGGCAATCTTGCACTCCAGGCAGTTAGGTTGTTGAATCACCTTGGCAAACACTTCATAATCATCATTTAGCGTTTGGTCGTCTTTAACAGATAACTTTATCAAATCGCAATAAGTGATCCGTTCGGTGACAACCTCCGTTTTGGTGTTGTCATTATAAGAATACCAGATATTCACATCATAACTCCCATTGATTTCTACGGTGTCTTCACCTTTTTTCCGGGCGTTATATAAATGATTTATCACCCAGCAGCCAAGGATACTGGAGGGTCTATGTGAAGGGGTGATCGTGTTGGTATCCTGGATGAATTTCCGGCCTTTTCCGATAACGGCTTTTGTTATGATTTCCCGATATTCCTGATCCAGAAATGACATAAGAACTAAAACCTCCTCTTTTTTTCATAGTCAGTGTATGCATGGCAATCACCTATAGTGCAACCTTTTTTTCAAATGATCACGGTAATTGACATGATGAGCTCTACAACATCCTATGCAGGTGCCCAGCAAAATGTACATAAACCAAAAGAAGAAGAATCAAACAGGATAACGGAATCATTAAACCCATTCATCTGACTTTTTTCACCGGAATTCCGGAAACTCATGCCTAACGGAAAAAGGACCACTCCGTATAACGGAATAGTCCTTTCCGAATTTTAATGGCTGCAGGAAGAGCCATTACCCAGTTTGGATCCAGTTTCACCGGCCAGCAAATCACCGCCCGTGGAACGGATCACTTCATTGGTTACCTCCCGGGCAATGGTGTTGGAAACAAGCTGCAAAATGTCATTGATCACTAATTGGGAATCCTTGAATTCTTGCACTAACGGAATATCATCAATTTCCTTTTCGATTCTTTCCAGTTCTGCCTCTGCTTTTTTCTGTGCCTCTTCTTTTCCGTAAGCTTGTAAATTTACGACTTGCTTCTGCATTGCTTTCAACTTCTTGATTAAAATCTGTACTTTCTGATTCTCGTTCAACTTCGCTTCCAACTGCTTGAAACGATCGATTTCTTCTGTATTAGCCATCATTTGAGCTAACTTGTTCGCTTCTTCCAGCACTTGCTTTTTTGTATATGGAGCCAAATCATTTCACCTCTGCTGTTTCTTCAACCATTTCTCCGTCAAGAGACCAGGTTTTCGCATTTATTATTTTAACTTTTACAATTTTACCGATTGCTGATTTTGGTGCTTTGAAGTTGACTAATTTATTCCGTTCAGTATAACCAGCCAACACATCCGGATTCTTTTTGCTTTCCCCTTCAACAAGTACATCGACTACTTGCCCTTGATACTTTTTCATCGCTTCCGCTGATTGCTTATTGATCAACTTGTTCAAACGCTGCAAACGTTCTTTTTTCACTTCCATTGGAACATTATCTTCCCAGCGCGCTGCAGGAGTGCCTTCCCTTGGTGAATAGATAAAGGTGTAGGCACTCTCGAAACCTACTTCTTCCACAAGGCTCAGCGTCTCTTCAAATTGTTCATCGGTTTCGTTTGGAAAACCTACAATGATATCGGTAGTAAGGGTTGCATTGGGCATCGCCGTCCTGATTTTATCGACAAGCTCAAGATACCTTTCCCTTGTATAGCGGCGTGCCATAACTCGTAATACTTCGGAACTGCCGGATTGAACGGGAAGATGAATATGGTCCAGCAGATTGCCCCCTTTGGCCAAAACTTCGATCAAGCGGTCGTCGAAATCTCTGGGATGTGAAGTAGTGAAACGAACACGCGGGATATCGATTTTACGAATTTCATCCATTAAATCCCCGAGACCGTAATCCATATCTGTAAGATCTTTTCCATATGCATTGACATTTTGCCCCAAAAGGGTAATCTCCTTATACCCTTGTGCTGCAAGCTGCCTTACCTCCTGAATGATATCCTCAGGTCTTCGGCTTCTTTCCTTACCGCGTGTGTAAGGGACAATACAGTAAGTACAGAATTTGTCACATCCATACATGATATTGACCCAGCCTTTTATTTTCCCCTTTCTTACTTTTGGCAGGTTTTCAATGATATCTCCCTCTTTTGACCATACCTCGACGACCATTTCCTTGCCGAACATAGCTTCTTTCAATAGTTGCGGCAGCCGGTGAATGTTATGGGTACCGAAAATCATATCGATGAACGGGTGTTTTTTCAGTATGCGGTTTACGACCGATTCTTCTTGAGACATACAGCCGCACACACCTAAAATCACATCTGGATTCTCCGTTTTCAGTGTTTTCAAATGGCCAATTTCACCAAATACTTTGTTTTCGGCATTTTCCCTGATAGCACAGGTATTCAACAAAATAATATCGGCTTCAGCCGCTTCGTCTGTCGACTCATACCCCATATCGGTCAGCAGACCCGCCATTACTTCCGTATCATGCTCATTCATTTGGCAGCCATAGGTACGGATCAAGAACTTTTTATCTTTACCGATATTCTGCATGTCCTCCGGAACCTGATAATCATAATGGATCTGTACATCTTCTCTGCGTCGTTTCTTGGCCTTTTTCAAATTTGGCGGTTCATAAGTTGTTTGAAAATATTTCCCGATGAGTTCATCGCTGTCCATATTTTTTAAACGTGACAGGTTCTTCTCCTGGTCGGATTTTATGTCCGCTGGATTTTCCTGTTTTATTTGATTCATTTCTTTCCGCTGCTGTTCATTCATTTACAGAAGCTCCTTCCTTGAAAAACTGTCGTCCCGATTTATGTATCTGTCCGGAACCTCTAACCATAAAGGTATCTCCAATTTACTTATTATATCAACTACTAATACTAAAAATAAAGTGCTTTTGCATGAAAAAAGGAAATAAAGGAATGGCGAAAAAGTACCCCGATGGTCTTTTTCGCCAAACTAGTCCTGTTAATCGATAATTTTCAGTTTTTTGCCTGCTCGTTCAAATGCATGTAACGCTTCCTGCAGGTCTTCCTTGGAATGTTCTGCCGTGACAATGGTCCGAACCCGTGCTTTTCCTTTTTGCACCGTAGGAAAAGCGATGCCTTGGGCAAAAACTCCTTCCTCGAACAACTGATCGGAAAAACGGTGGGCTAATGCATCGTCCCCTACCATCACCGGAGTTATCGGCGTCTCGCTGATTCCGATATCGAAACCTAACTCCTTCAAACCATTCTTGAAGAATTTCGTGTTATCCCATAGCTTTTCAATCAATTCCGGTTCTTCCAGCAAAACATCGATCGATGCATCGCAAGCCGCTGTCACTGCCGGTGGGTGGGAGGTGCTAAACAGGAACGGTCTGCCTTTATGGATCAGATAATCCTTCAATGTCTGGGTACTCGCGACATATCCTCCTAAAACACCGATTGCTTTGCTCAATGTCCCGACTTGAATGTGAACACGGCCATCCAGCCCAAAATGGTTGACGGTACCGCGTCCGTTCTCCCCTAAGACTCCGCTGGCATGAGCGTCATCGACCATGACAAGTGCATCATACTTTTCAGCCAACTCCACGATCTGAGGCAGTGGGGCGATATTGCCATCCATGGAAAATACGCCATCAGTAACAACCAGTCTCGTCCGGTAATCTTGCGTTTCTTTCAATGCGTGTTCGAGGGAATCCATATCAACATGCTTATAAATCTTCCGCCCGGCTTTCGTCAAGCGAATACCATCGATAATGGAAGCGTGATTCAGCTCATCCGAAATCACCACATCTTCATTTGTCAAAATCGAGGAAAGTACTCCCTGGTTCGTGGTGAAACCTGATTGAAAAACAAGAGCTGCTTCGGTATGTTTAAATTCCGCCAATTTTTTTTCATAATCTTCATGCATTTTCAACGTTCCAGCAATCGTGCGGACCGATCCGGTGCCAACTCCGTACTTTTCAATAGCATCTTCTGCTGCTTTTTCCATCCGTGGATGTGAGGTCAGTCCCAAATAATTATTTGAGGATAATTGAATAACCTCTTTCCCTTTAATCGTAACCCTTGCCCCTTGTGCAGATTCGAGCGGAATCAAGTTACGGAAAGTTCCCTCCTTCTTCATATCTTCCAATTGCTCCTGGAGATATTCAAAACCTTTCAATCAAAACGCCTCCCTGTTTTTTATGGGTGTAAAACCACTTTACCACACTTGCCTTCATTCATAAGGTCAAATCCTTTTTCAAAATCCTCCAAAGAGAAGTGATGGGTAATCATAGGGCTTACATCTACTTGTTTGGAATCAAGCAAACGTGAAACCTGCTGCCATGTTTCAAACATTTTTCTGCCAGTGATTCCTTGCACTGTTATCCCCTTAAATACGATGTCGTCCGTAATATCGACTTCCACCGGTTTTGTCGGAAGACTGAGGATCGACACTCTTCCGCCATTGGTAACCATTTTAAAACCCTGGTTTATCGCTGTCGGATGACCGCTCATTTCACAAACGACATCGACTCCATGGCCTTCGGTAAGCTCTTTGACCCGTTCGACCGGATCCTCTTTTGATGAATTGATAATTGTAGTTGCTCCCATTTGATTTGCCAAATCGAGGCGGTAATCATTCAGATCAAATGCAATCACTTGAGAGGCCCCAGCCGCTTTCGCCACACCTACAGCCATCATTCCGATAGGACCACAGCCTATGATAGCCACCGATTTACCGACCACATCACCACTTAACACGGTGTGAACAGCATTCCCCATCGGTTCTTGGACAGAAGCGATTTCTACAGGCATATCCGCCGGGTTTTTCCACATGTTGTCTTCCGGCAAAGCTACGTACTCAGCAAAGCATCCATCCCGGTCAACCCCGATGATTTGTGTATTTTCGCAAATATGATATTTTCCAGTCAAGCACTGGGGGCAATGTCCGCAAACAATATGGGTCTCTGCGCTGACATAATCACCCACTGCAACCTTACTCACTTTGCTGCCTGTTTCCACCACTTCGCCCGCAAATTCATGGCCAAACACGTATGGAGGATGAACCCTGCTTTGTGACCATTCATCCCAGTTATAAATATGGACATCGGTCCCACAGATAGAGGTTGCTTTTACCTTTATCAGCACCTCCCTATCCCCGATTGAAGGGATTTTCACCTGTTGAATTTCCGCACCTTTATCCTTTTGGTTTTTCACTAACGCTTTCATAGTTCCATTCACTGTGAACACAACTCCTCACATGAAGATACATTAAAGATTGATATAATCATATTTTAACATGATAAAAATATTAATCAATAACCTGTGTCTATTTGGAATGGACATTTGAACACGCCAGGAGAAAACGCTTACCATCACAATCAGGATTGCCTTCAGACTGGCAAGAAGCTACACCTACCCCTAGCACGGAAACTTTTTTATAAAATTCTGGCTGGTTATCTTCTCGACCACGTCGCCGGGCCATCTATGTAAAAGCTCTTGATAAAAGGCGGGGTAATCCGTTGGGTCGAAAAGACCTCTTACAAACTCGCTGGTACCGTCAAAATCCGATCCGATTCCCAGGCAGTCTTCCGCACCCACACTAATATAATAGGCAATATGACCCAGGACATCCAAATAAGTTGCTTCTTTTTCATCGTTGAGAAAATCCGGTACAAAAGTGACTCCGATCCATGCTTCGTTTTTAATCAGCTGTTGGATTTGGTGTTCGTCCAAATTTCTTTTATGAGAAGCCAAAGCAATAGAATTAGAATGGCTCGCCATCGGAAATGCAGCTACATCGATGACATCCCAAAAGCCTTGGTAGGATAAATGGGAAACGTCAGTCCATACTTTTTCCTCGTTGAGAAGTTTGACCACTTCGTACCCGAAGGAACTTAAACCGGCTCCTCTCTGTTCTTCAATACCGTCGCAGACTGCATTTGCCTGATTCCACGTAAGTCCGACCGCTTTGACTCCTAAACGCAGCAGGGTTTTCAGCTTATACAAATCAGAGCCGATCACATGGCAGCCTTCCAATGTGAGCATTGCACCCTTTTCACCCTTCTTTAATGTTTCTATATCACTGCTCGTTCTAATAAGCTTGATATGGTCGTATGGATCGATGATTTGTTCGTAAAATAAATTCGCCATCTTTAACGCTGCCGAGAATTGTGCTTCCTCTGGAACTTCAGGAGGTACAAAAATAGCAAAGCACTGAACTTTAACAGGGCTGTCCATCCATTTTTGATAATTCACCTGCAGGTGTTCACTCGACTCAAAAGGCAGTTCATACTTCCACATCTTATATAAAGCATCACAATGTGCATCTATTATCATTTTCTCCCTCCAGACAGACTGTTTCATACCTTCCATGTACGGATAGCTCCTCGTCATAAATCTATAAAAGAAAAACCTGCTTGCCATCGCAAACAGGTAAAGGGATTTATCTAGGCTCTATTATCAGTTTAATAGCAGTACGTTCCTCATTATCAATCATTATATCAGTAAAAGCCGGAATACATATCAGATCAACTCCACTTGGGGCAACAAATCCTCGGGCAATTGCAACCGCTTTAACGGCCTGGTTCAATGCACCAGCACCGATTGCCTGTATTTCTGCTGAGCCGCGTTCCCTTAGCACATTCGCGAGTGCACCTGCTACTGAATTGGGATTTGATTTAGCTGAAACTTTTAATATGTCCATTACTAGTACCTCCTTCGTTTACTAAAGTCGTTCCACTTTTACTATATTCTTGGAGTTGATAGATATTCCCTTTTATTATGAGGTAATTATTCTAAAAATTCAAATAATCATCCAAAAAACGGGTGATCATCATTGATCAATATCCGATCCACTTTCTTAGCGAAACCGGTGTTTTCATCTATATCGACAATAAAACCGTTTAATTGTGTTCTTCCCGATTTAGTCACTTCAAAACGTACCGGAAGATTAGTGAGAAAACGGTTGAGTACCGCTTCTTTGTCTGTACCCAAAATTCCGTCATACGGTCCGGTCATTCCCACATCTGTGATATATCCGGTGCCTTTTGGCAATATCCGTTCATCTGCCGTTTGGGTATGGGTGTGGGTTCCGACTACAGCGCTGACTTTCCCGTCAAGATACCAGCCCATTGCCTGTTTTTCGCTGGTGGCTTCCGCGTGGAAATCGACGAATATAAGATTGGTTCTTTTTTTCGCTTCTGCGATCAATTGATCTGCTTTTCGAAAAGGATCATCAAGCGGCGGCAAAAACGTTCTCCCCTGAAGATTGATGACAGCCACTTCAGCTTTATTGCTGCGCACATAGACAATTTCTCTGCCAGGTGTGCCTTCTGGAAAATTGGCAGGCCTGACCATATACTCGGCTTCCTCGATGAATTCGAATATTTCTTTCTTGTCCCAAGCGTGGTTCCCCAATGTGACAGCCTGTGCACCCGATTCAAGAAATTGTTTATAGATTTTTTCTGTAATACCTTTTCCTGCAGCTGCATTTTCGCCGTTAACGATGCTGACATGCGGCTGGTATTTTTGTTTTAATCGAGGCAGATAGTCGCTTACCATTTCTCGTCCCGGAGAACCGACCACATCGCCTATAAATAAAATCCTCATCAGCTTCATCCATCCTATCTAGTTAGTTAATTCAAGTTTCACATAGATGTGTATCCATGTCAAAACAGATCATTCAAATCCTGGCATTACTCGCCTTATGGGTAGATTTTGATCCTATGTGTATATGAATGTTTCGCTCAACCATCGCTTTATCGGAAGGTTCCTTTCATATAAAAGGTTCTCTGTCAAATGTGGTGGTATGATTTTTCATCCACCCTCTCTTTATCGAAAACCTCATTCAAAAAACAGCTATTTTACTCAGGCCGCAGAGGAAATAAACTCGCTTTCCGCGGACGAACGCCCGAGTCTCCTCGCAAAGCCCGCTGCGGGGTCTCGTCCGCCCGTTTTTCCGCAGGAGTCTCACTTATTTCCTCTGCTACGCTGTTTCGCTCTATAGAGCCTTTTTAACCGATTGCTGCCATAAAATTTTATGCTTTAATCGTTCAAATTCTTTGTTGCCAAAAAAATCTCGTTTTAAAACGAATGCAGGAAAACACATCCGACTGGGACACAACCACATTCATCTACCTGTCCTTGCTTCCTTAAAGGTCGGCACTAAACCTTCATTCAGTATAGAGCCTTATCTTGTTCGCTCAAAAGCACAAAAATAAAGCGGCCGGTAGCCGCTTTATTTTGCATATTCCACTGCACGTGTTTCCCGGATGACCGTCACTTTTATATGGCCCGGGTAGTCCAGTTCATCTTCAATTTTTTTCCTTATTTCTCTTGCTATTTTCAGTGCTTCCAGATCGTCAATTTCATCCGGCTTCACCATAATTCTGACCTCTCGTCCTGCCTGGATGGCGAATGATTTTTCTACGCCATCATAAGACTCCGAGATTTCCTCCAGCTTCTCCAGCCGCTTGATGTAATTCTCAAGCGTCTCGCTTCTAGCTCCGGGCCTTGCAGCCGATAAAGCATCTGCCGCGGCAACCAGAACAGCAATAATGGAGGTCGGTTCTTCATCTCCATGGTGAGAGGCGATAGAGTTAATGACGACATCATTTTCCTTGTATTTCATAGCCAATTCTTTACCAATCTCTACGTGACTGCCTTCTACCTCATGGTCGATAGCCTTTCCGATATCGTGGAGTAAGCCGGCTCTTTTTGCAAGGGTTTCATCCTCGCCAAGCTCAGCTGCTAGTAAGCCAGCCAGATGCGCTACTTCCGTAGAATGCTTCAACACATTCTGTCCATAGCTTGTCCGATACTTCAAACGACCGAGAATTTTGATGAGGTCTGGATGCAAACCGTGTACCCCGATTTCAAAAGTGGTCTGTTCTCCGACTTCCCGGATATATTCATCCACTTCTCTTCTTGATTTATCCACCATTTCCTCGATTCTCGCCGGGTGAATCCGTCCATCCTGAACAAGTTTTTCCAAAGCAATCCGGGCAGTTTCCCTTCGGATTGGATCAAAACCGGAAAGGATAACGGCTTCAGGTGTATCGTCAATTATCAGGTCAATCCCTGTTAAGGTTTCAAGTGTTCTGATGTTACGGCCTTCACGTCCGATAATCCGTCCCTTCATTTCGTCATTAGGAAGGTTGACTACCGATACAGTTGTTTCTGCCACATGATCTGCCGCACAGCGTTGTAAAGCCAGCGATAAAATGCTTTTTGCCTTTTTATCCGCTTCTTCCTTCGCGCGGTTCTCAGCTTCTTTGATCATGATAGCCGATTCATGTGTGACTTCTTGCTCGACTCGCTCTAAGATCACTTGTTTTGCCTGGTCAGTAGTGTATCCGGAAATGCGCTCAAGTTCAGCTTGCTGTTCACCTAACATAGCTTCCACTTTGCTTTCCATTTCTTCAATTTGTTGTTGTTTTTCTGTCAGAGTTTGTTCCCTTGATTCTAACATCAGCTCACGCTTGTCCAGCGTCTCGCTTTTTCGGTCCAGATTTTCTTCTTTTTGCATCAGGCGTGTTTCCTGTCTTTGCAGCTCCGCCCGACGCTCCCGAAGCTCCTGATCCGCCTGCTGACGAAGCTTATGATTCTCATCTTTCGCTTCAAGAAGCGCCTCTTTTTTGGCTGCATCGGCATTCCGATGACCTTCTTCTACTATTTGCTTTGCCAATTCTTCCGCACTTGAAATCTTTGCCTCCGCAATAGATTTACGAATCAGATAACCAACAACAATACCGACGATAAGGGTAAGCAAAATGGAGATGATTATTAAGGTAACTATTTCCATGAGTTCACCTCCTCTTGCTATAAATTTGTACAATCACTTTTAGTCGGCATGTACAGTGTCTTTCAATAAAAAATCGCTTGTTTGCAAAAATGTGTATAATAATAAGAAGAATTATACATATCAATTTTAAGCTTGGAATTTTATATTGTCAAGGAACCGTCAAATTTATGTCATAATCTTTTGGCAAATTGTGCAAACTATAAAGATGAGGCTGACTTTTCATGCAAATGAATCCCCAGCCAATATCGGTTGGGGATTCACGACTTAAATATCCATATCCATTGTTTCTTGGTTTTCCGATTCTTCGGAAGAATCCGGTGCGGCAGTATCCATATCATAATGGCTGCGAATAGTATTGTAGATTTCCATACGGATAGCTTCGTTCTCTTTCAGGAACTGCTTGGCATTTTCCCGTCCCTGCCCAAGTCGTTCCTCATTATAGGAATACCACGCACCACTTTTTTGCACAATGTCCAAATCGGAACCGATGTCCAGTAGCTCACCTTCCCGGGATATTCCTTCTCCATACATGATGTCTACCTCTGCTTGCTTGAATGGGGGTGCCACCTTGTTTTTTACAACCTTGATTTTTGTTTTGTTACCAACCATGTCATTTCCTTGTTTCAATGTTTCAGCTCTGCGCACTTCTAGTCTTACAGAAGAATAGAATTTCAAAGCACGCCCGCCAGGAGTCGTTTCCGGATTCAGTCTTGTTATCACAAGAGTTTTTTATCTCTTGTTTCTGGAGGTTCCTTTCCCTCATATCCTTTACAGGAATACGGCCAGTCTTTTCTGACCCAGCTCAGCATATCTTTTCATCTTCGACTCACTCGTTAAGATGATGCGGACTCGTGGAAGGATTATATTCTGCCTATGGCAGGTTCACCTTCTATGCGTTGCCCCTGACTGTCTCGTTACTTACAGCCTTCGGTTCGGATTTACTTCTCAGTATCCCCGTTTCATTCCGCATTGATAATCTGGAAAATTTCTTTTCCAGACGGCAAACTGCTTTCTGTCCGAAAGGGGACGGCACTCAAACCGCCTGTTTCCCGAACAGTAATTCAAGCAGCATTCTCACCAAACATGACTCCTACTTTTTCCCTTATTTGGTTGATAAAAATCGCTGTCGTCTTCGATTTGTTAATGGCACCTGAAAGCTTCCGCAGTGCCTGAGACATGAGCCGGGCCTGCAAACCAACGTGCGCATCTCCCATTTCCCCTTCAATCTCTGCTTTTGGTACAAGAGCTGCAACCGAGTCAACTACTACCATGTCGACAGCTCCGCTTCGGACAAGGGCCTCAGCTATTTCCAGCGCCTGTTCCCCAGTATCCGGCTGAGATAGGAGCAATTCATCGACGTTGACGCCGAGCTTTCTTGCATATACCGGATCCAAAGCATGTTCAGCATCAATAAATGCAGCTTGTCCGCCCTGCCGCTGTGCTTCAGCAATAGCATGCAAGGAAACGGTTGTCTTACCAGATGATTCCGGACCGTAAATTTCCACAACACGTCCTCGTGGATAGCCGCCCACACCGAGGGCAACATCCAGGGCCAGCGAACCACTCGGCACAGTGGCAACTTTTTGCTCCGCCCGTTCCCCCAGTTTCATAATAGAGCCCTTGCCAAATTGCTTTTCTATCTGTTTCAACGCCATATCTAAGGCTTGTTTTCGATCACTCAAATTATTTCCTCCTTAAAATTAAGCTATTACTATCATAACTTGTTTTATGAGATTTAACAAGTAAAAAAGCGAATAAATGTTCCCTTTTTTTCTATTAGGGGTTTGCTGCTAAAATTGGATTTTCAAGCGAACGAACATAAATTTTCCACTTATCCGGAAATCCAGTTTTAAAATTTTGACTTTCTCTCCTTTTTTTGAAAATAAACATAAAATAGCTTGCAGAAAAAGAATGATTTCCTGCAAGCTCGAATCAGTCAAGCCTTATGATCATGCCGCTTTTCCAGCCGATACACTAACTCCAATCCTTTTTTCACTGTGCGGGCGCGAACCGCCTCGCGGTTTCCGTTAAACTTGAACTGATAGACTTTCGTCGCTTTCTGATCTTGGGAAACCCCGATGAACACGGTACCAGGGGGATTCCCTTCCGAATCTCCCGGCCCGGCAACACCAGTGAAACTGATTCCTATATCAGTACCAAATTCCGAACGGATGTTTTCCGCCATCTCTTGGGCACATTGCTCGCTTACCGTTCCAAACCTGTCAATCGTTTCAGGAAGTACTTTAACTATCGATCGCTTTACTTCAGGCGAATAGCATACAACACTCCCCGCCACGACTTGAGAAGTTCCCGGAACAGAAACTAGTCTGCTGGTGAACATTCCGCCCGTCAAACTCTCGGCTGCAGCTATTGTCCATCCGCCACTTTTCAACTTTTCCACAGCTTTAGCTTCCAATGATTCCTCATCATAACCGTAAAAGTATTCGCCAACCTGTTCCAGAATCCGTTCTTCAGCTTCACTGATCATCCGTTCTGCCGACTCACTGGTCGGAGCACTAGCTGTCAGGCGAACAGCAACTTCTCCTTCCGAAGCCAACGGAGCGATGGTAGGATTGGTCTGTTCGGCAATTACAGACTGTAGCTGGTGTTCAAGTTGTGATTCGCCAATACCGACAAATCTTAACATCCGTGACTGTATTATTCTATCAAGCTTATATTTGTTTTTAATATATGGGAATGCATATTCATCGGCAATTTGCTTCATTTCCCTGGGAACTCCCGGCATAAAAAACCATGTGGCATCTTCTGTCTCCATCGCCATTCCCGGAGCCATTCCGACTTCATTGGGCAATACTTGTGAGCCCTTGAATACCAAAGCCTGTTTACGATTGTTCGGGGTCATATTCCTGTTGTTGTTTTTAAAATAGGAAGTGATCTTACGAAGGGATGCTTCGTCCACTTCTACATCCACTCCATAGATTTCCTGAAAGGCGTCTCGTGTCATATCGTCCTCGGTCGGGCCAAGGCCACCGGTAACCAACACGATATCAGACCGTTTTGCAGCAGTGGTGAAAACTTGTTTGACCCGGTCCAGATTATCACCGACCACACTATGGTGGTACACGTTAACCCCATAATCTGCGAGCCGTTTGGATAACCACTGACCGTTCGTATTGGATATTTGGCCGAGTAATAGTTCAGTACCGACGGCGACTATTTCTGCACTTATCTGTTTCATTATTTAGAATCCCTCATCACATGCCAATTTTTACGGAAGTAATCGTAACCAGAGACAATGGTTATGATCATTGCAGCATAAAGACAAATGATTCCGAAAGGGAACTGCAAATAAGAAAACGGAAAATTGTGCAGCAACAAAGCGGAAATAGCCACAATTTGCAGCACTGTCTTCAGCTTTCCCATCTGGCTTGCAGCGAGAACAAGTCCTTCCCCTGCCGCTACGAGCCGAAGTCCTGTAACAGCAAATTCACGGCTTATAATCACAATGACAACCCAGGCAGGTGCGCTCCCCATCTCCACTAAAAGAATCAATGCAGATGCTACAAGCAACTTATCAGCCAACGGATCCAAAAACTTCCCTAAATTGGTCACAAGGTTGTATTTTCTCGCATAAAAACCGTCGATCCAATCTGTAGCAGAGGCTAAAATGAATAACAAGCCTGCCGCAAAATGAGAAATTGGCAAGTCCTGATTACCGATGCTCCAGCTACCCCAATCAAACGGGATGGATAAGAGCAGGATAAAAATAGGGATGAGAAAAATGCGTGACATCGTGATTCTGTTGGGTATATTCATAATAGTATCCTCCAATTCAACGTATACATAATCTGTTCTGTTAGTCAAAAATAAGGACTATCCCCTACCACAACTGTCCACTGACAGTTATCGACTGGGAACAGCCCTGACGGTCCAACCATTTACTCTTGCTGTTCTTTTTCGTCTACAACTTCAACAAAGACTCGTTGCACGGTATTACCGGACATTTCCGGAATTTCCAGTGAAACACCTGCTATTGTTATGTCAATAGGCTCTGGGTTTCCAAATCGAATCATGAATTGATCTGCTCCGGACAAATCTTCTTTCAAAGGAGAGTCTGCTTCACCGAACATGCCACTATATAATTCGTTATCTTCCCCTTCCGTGATTTCGAGCCAATGATCACTTTCTGAAGCCACTTCCACGACGATTTCTTCTCCTGGATTGACCAGCTCAATGTTCGTCACCTGATCATTCCCCTGCGTGCCTTGATCGACAACATTCAGTTCCGGTTCAGGTTGTTCCTCTTCATTGGCTAGGTCATCCTTTTGGCTTTCCTCTTCTGTCTGGCTATCATCCTCAGCACTACTTTCTCCATCCTCGCCATCGCTGTTTTCTTCTGTGTCAGAGGAATCCGGATCGCCGACATAGACTTCGTCCTGATCTTCCGTCTGCTGGTTCGACTGACCTTGATCATCCCCTTGGGATTGTTGGTACAAATACCAGACAGTGAAAAGGATGCCAATCACCAATAAAGCGACAATCAGGGTCGGCAAAAAAGAAAATACAGCAGGACTTTTAGAGGTCGATGGACTTTCTTTACGACTACGCTGGACCCTTGTGTATTGAACAGCACTTTCATCACTTGTGGCGGGCAACTCGCTTTTGTGCTCCTCCATCAAAACATCCGGATCTAAGTCCACAGCTGTGGCATATTCCTTAATAAACGCCCGTACATAGAAGTTTCCAGGCATGACGCTGAAGTTCCCTTTTTCGATTGCTTGCAGATAACGAGTCTGAATCTTTGTCATCTGTTGTATTTCTTCTAACGAGAGATTTTTAGCCTCCCTTGCTTCCTTTAGCCTTTCTCCAATTTCCATAGTCGAAATCACCCTTCAATTCTAAAAATCAAACATGGAAAAGCCCCCGCTGTCATCAAACTTGGACTTTTCGATTGGTTCGTATTTAATTTCCTCGTTTTCGTCATTCCTTAACTCGATTATGTAGTCGAAATCATTCAAGCTGTATTCTGTCTGCTGGACAAATATATCCGGATGCTCGACTACCTTCACAGCCGGAAGGCGCATGATTTCACGCACCAATTCCCAGTGTTTTTCACTTGCCCTCTGGGTAGAGACAATCCCATCGATGATATAGATATTGTCCAGGCTGTATTCATCCTTGATCAGTTTGCTGCGAATTGTTTGTTTCAATAACGTGCTTGAGACAAACAACCAGCGTTTGTTCGCACAGACACTCGAGGCGACAATCGACTCCGTTTTGCCGACCCTAGGCATCCCCCTGATGCCTATTAGCTTATGCCCCTCTTTTTTAAATAATTCCGCCAGAAAGTCGACAAGAAGACCCAATTCATTCCGTACAAAGCGAAAAGTCTTTTTGTCGTCAATATCACTATGTATGTACCTGCCGTGTCTGACAGCCAGCCTGTCTCTGAGCTTGGGTTTTCTTATTTTTGTCACATTGATGGTTTCCATGGTGTCCAAAATCGATTTCAATCTTGTGATTTGTTCGTCTTTTCTTGATAAAAGCAGCATCCCTCTTCGAGAGTCTTCCACGCCGTTTATCGATATGATATTAATCGATAACATCCCCAGTAAAGATGATATATCTCCTAATAAGCCAGGACGATTGTGCTGGATTTCATACTCAAGATACCATTCGGTTTTTTCCATAGAAAAAGCTCCTTCATCTATAACAGGGCACTGATCATTCTGTTTATAAATGGATTTACTCTTATCATAAATGATTTTTCACATTTAGAAAAGGACATTATTCGGTTTATTGTTTATAAATTCCACAATTTTTTTAGTATAAACGGGAAAAAGGTAAAAAAAAGGTTCTGTGTCCATTATGGTGATGTGATTTTTCACCCTGCAAGTTCTTTATCAAAAGGCTCCTTCATCATAATAGCCATTATAAACAAACAGAGGAAAAAATTCGCTTTCCGCAGGGGGCCACGCAAAGAACGTGCGGGATCCTCCACGGTCTGATGGGGCGGAAAATATAAAAAGCTTGTAGAAAACGCGCCGTTTTTCTACAAGCTTTGTACCTCCCGGAAAGTAGCGGGAGGCATTTGATTACTCACCTGTTATTGGCCAGTACCTTCGTTTTGGACCATTTTCACCATGATATTAGCGATGGCACGCTGTTCATCCTTGGAGGCACTGTTCCATAAATCACGCAAAATTGCTTCCTGGTCATTTTCGGCATCTACCTGTTTTGATAAGTATCCACCTATCTCAAAGGCAAGATCGGAAATTGTATTTTGATCCATTCCCTGGCCTTGAGCCTGGTGAAGACGATCTCCCAGAAAGTCCTTCCAAGATTCAAAATTATCGAGAACTGACATCTTTTTTCCTCCTTCAATCTCAACTTTCAAGCTTAGCATTTGATTTATGCAGAACTTTATACATTGGTTGAAGAAGAATTTTAAACACTTTACCAAGCGCCAGTCACATTGATGATTTCCCCCTGAATGTAACCGGAACGCGGATCAAGCAAAAATGCTGCTGCATTAGCGACATCCTGTGGTTTTCCAGCCTTGTTAGCTGGTATTTCAGATAAAATGGATTGCCTTTCCTCGAATGAAAAACGTTCATTCATCTTGGTGTCGATATACCCAGGGCTGATTCCGTTCACTTTGATTCCGCATGGAGCAAGTTCTTTTCCCAGCGATTTCACGAAACTGTTTTGCGCACCTTTAACAGAAGAGTAGACCACTTCACAGCTTGCACCGGTATTTCCCCAAATCGAAGACACGACCACAATATTCCCGCTTTGTTTTTCAATCATATGCGGGATGACATGTCTTGCGATCATCCACAGTGCTTTTACTTGCACGGTCAGCATTAAGTCCATCGTGACCTCTTCTGTATCTTGGAATAAACCAATGTGACTTGTACCACTCGCAAATACAAGCGTGTCGACAGGCAAATCCAGGCTTTTCAAAAACATAGAGATACCTTCATTTGTGCGCAAATCACCATGCAGGATGGCTAATACTGCTTCCTCCGGCAGAGAGGATGCAAGTTCATCCACCGCTTTTCGGTTACTGTTATAGTGCAAAAGCAATTGATAGCCCTCTTCCACCACCCGCCGGGCAATTTCCCTGCCGATATCTCCGCTCGCTCCGATGATGAGACAATTACCTTTTTTCTTCATGGACACTTCCTTATTGACCTTGTTGCGGAAGGATTTGACATACAGAAATACGGTCTTCATCAACCCAGTTTTCCATAAAGTCATTTGCTTCCCGTACATTTAGCGATTCAATTACTGGCAGTACTTTGAATAAATCAATTCCAAGCAAATGATAATGGGTGAACTGGTTCGAAATAAATTCCAGCGAATTCATCGCACGCAAAAATTGGCCGATTTTTTTTCTTTTCATTGTGTCAAATTCTCGTTCCGTCAACTTTTTTTCTTTTAACTCGATAAGCATACGTTTTACATTTTCTGCTAGTTCGTCTGGTTTGTTCGTGTTCCCTCCGATAACCGAAAACCCGAAAGAACGCTCGATATTGGTTTCAAATTGGAAACTGTTATCGATCAAGTCGGCCTCATATAACTCCTGATAGTACTCCCCGCTCTTGGAAAAGTAATAATCAAGAAGCATTTCCGTCAGTAATTCTTCTTTCAGGAAGGCCTCGTCTGAACTGCGGTCTGGTTGCTCTTTTATCCCGATCATACATTTGGCGACAGAGACAGGCATCTCGATGACATTTTTTTTCATCGCTACATGCTCAGGTTCCTCAGGAAACTGCCGCTTTACTTCCGAAACAGACTCAAACTGTTTACTGTCCTGATTTTGTTTGATCAACTTCATCATTTCCTCCGGCTCGAAGTTCCCAGCAAGGAAGAAGGTCATATTGGAAGGATGATAAAAGGTATTATAACAAGTGTATAAATCATCCTTCGTGATTTCACTGATTGATTTTACTGTTCCGGCAATATCCACTTGGACCGGATGGTTTTCATAGAGACTCTGAATCGTGCCAAAGAATGAACGCCAATCCGGCTGGTCATTATACATTTCAATTTCCTGACCGATAATCCCCTTTTCTTTTTCAACCGACTGTTCAGAAAAAAACGGGTCCTGAACAAAATCAAGCAGCGTCGTGACGTTTTCTCTAATATTGCTGGTAGCTGAAAACAAGTAAGCTGTCTTTGTAAAGGAAGTAAAAGCATTGGCGGAAGCTCCCTGTTTCGTGAAATCCTGAAATACATCCCGGTCTTCTTTTTCAAACAATTTATGTTCGAGAAAGTGGGCGATTCCATCCGGTACCGTGATAAAATCTTTTCCTCCCAACGGAACAAATGTCTGATCAATGGAGCCGTAATCAGTAGAAAAAATACCGAATGTTTTAGCCATTTCAGGCTTTGGCAGAAGAAACACCTGCAGACCGTTGGCAAGCTTTTCGGAGTAAATGGTTTCTCTTAGTTGTTCATAGTTTGTTTTATTCATTGCCGCTTCCCCCTTTGCTAGTCAAGAAATAAACGGTATCCTGTTCAATTTTATCGCCGACTTGCAAGACATCCTGTCGGGTCACTTGTTTCACACTTTCAAGCATTTGTTCAGGAGAAACGTCCGTTTCGGCCAATACTTGGTGGTAAAGAATTTCAATCAATCCTTGGGGATGGTCCATCGTTTCCAGCAATTGATTGACAACTAGATCCTTTGTATCTTTTAACTCTTCCTCCGAAAATTCACCGTCTTTCATCCGTGCCATTTGTTCATTTATGATATCTCTGGCCTGCTGATAATCCTTCGGCGCAATCCCGCTGAAAACGAGTAGCAAACCTTTATGGCTTTCAAAACGGGAAGCAGCATAATAGGCGAGACTGTGCTTTTCACGTACGTTCATGAACAGTTTGGAACTCGGAAAACCACCGAACAATCCGTTAAAAACCTGTAAGGCATAATACAAAGGATCGCCGAATGTGATATTAGTACGATATCCGAGATGAAGTTTTGCCTGCTGCACATTTTGTTCTTCGATAACCGTATTCACTTCTTCAACCTTTTTTCCTACTGTTGTCTTGTCGGACTCTGCTGAGGTCGCATTTTGTTTAGCGGCGAAAGCTGATTCAATCAAGCGCTCAGCTTTTTCCACCGACACATCTCCCAGAACATACACATCCATTTGATCTTCCGCGAGCATTTTCTGATAATAATGATACAATGTTTCTTCATTGATTCCTTCTAAATCTTCCGCATATCCGTGAACATGTAGTCGATATGCCTCATCTTTGCACATCTCATCGATGAGACGCATATTTGCATAGCTCATTTTATCATCGATGATCGAGTCGATTTTTTGCTTGAGCGTCTGCTTCTCCCTTTTTACGATAGAAGCATCGAAGCTGTTCCCATTTGATTTCGGATCGAATAAAATGCCGCTGAGCATTTCTACAGCCTTTTCCAATATTTGCTCATCTGTGGACAAATATGCCTCATTGGCCGTTTCCAACCGCAATGTGATAATATGGTTTTCTCCCTTTTTGGCTCCATCGACCCCGAGTACGGCACCATATAAATCATCAAGTGCTGTACGAAGCTCCCGGGCACTCGGATACTTGTTGGTTCCTTGTTGAAGAATATAAGGGAGCAGAGCTCTGTTGGTTATCGTATCTCTCTCCAGTTTTGCCTTCAGCTTGACAACCACATTGGTCGTTTTATATTTTTTACTGGGTAACACATGTAAACGATACCCCTGCTTATCCACGCGTTTTTCTTCTATAGCGTCCATTCGTTTTCCTCCCTTGGCGATGTTTAAATATAGCATTCGACTTTTTCTTAAAACTATCCTCGCAGGTATGGCAGCCCCCTGTAATAGTTAGTTTAACGAAAAACAAACCCGGTAACAAATACCAGGTTTGTAAAAAGTGAATTTTATCTGCTTCCTTTTATATATGGTTCTCCATTTGCTTTTGGAGCTTCCGCCCGGCCGATAAATCCAGCGAGTGCAAGTATGGTTAATACATACGGAGCGATCAGCAAATATATTTGCGGTACATCTTCCAAGAATGGAATGCTGGAGCTTATAACACTTAAGCTTTGAGCAAAACCGAAAAACAATGCTGCACCCATTGCTCCCAGAGGATGCCACTTACCAAAAATTACAGCAGCCAGCGACATAAACCCTTGCCCGACAATCGTTGATTGGGAAAAGTTCAAAGCAATGGTCAAAGCAAATACAGAGCCCCCCAGTCCTCCCATGGCTCCAGATATCATGACAGCCACGTAGCGCATCGCATAAACATTGATTCCGTTTGTATCGGCGGCCGCCGGATGTTCGCCGACAGAACGCAATCGCAAACCGAATGGTGTTTTATACAAAATGTACCATGCGACAACCGCTAATATAATCGCCAGATAAGAGGTCAGGTACATGTTTTGGAAGAACAACGGACCAAGAACCGGAATGTCACCGAGTACCGGGATATCCAAGGTATAGAAGGGTTGGGAAACCATATCGGTTTGTCCCTTGTCATACCATTGTTTGGTGAGGAAAACACCCAATCCCAGTGCCAGGAAGTTGATCGCCACACCACTCACAACCTGATCAGCTCTGAAAGTGACCGATGCAACTGCATGAATCAGCGAAAAAACCGCGGAAACGATCATTGCAGCCAAAATGGAAATCCATGGGGTGGCTGCACCGAATACATCTGCGAAAGTGAGGTTGAATACTATTCCGACAAAAGCCCCCATCACCATTAATCCTTCCAGGCCGATATTGACGACACCTGAACGCTCACTGAATACACCTCCAAGGGCGGTAAAAATCAGTGGAGCGGAAAAGAACATTGCTGGAGGAATGATTGATTGCAAAATATCCAGGATACCCACTTATTTTCCCTCCTTTTTAAAACGAAGCAGCACCCAGCGAATGATATAGCTTGAGGCCACAAAAAAGATAATCAGGGCTATCACGATTTCTACTAGCTCAGAAGGTACATCTGCCGCTGTCGGCATATTAAGAGCCCCGATTTTCAGGGTACCGAACAATAATGCAGCGAGTACGACACCGAATGCATTATTGCCGCCAAGAAGGGCGACCGCAATCCCGTCAAAACCGAGATTGGTAAAAGCGGAATGTGTCGGCATATAACCGAAGGTTCCGAGACCCTCCATTGCTCCGCCCAGCCCGGCAAAGGCTCCTGAAATAACCATGGCAAGGATGATGTTTTTACCGACATTCATACCGGCATATCGGGAAGCATGCTGGTTGAACCCGACGGATCTCAATTCAAAACCTGCAGTAGTTTTTTCAAGTAAAAACCACATGATCATTGCTGCAAACAAGGCGATCAGGATCCCGAAATGCAAACGGGAATAGCTTGTCATTTCCATCAACCAATTCGAGGCAAGCGAAGCAGATTCCTTGATAGGGTCTGAAGAATCCTGATTTTCGCTCAAAACAGACCGAATCAGGGCATTCGATACATGCAAGGCAATATAGTTCATCATAATCGTGATGATAACTTCGTGAACACCCAGTTTGGCTTTCAACAATCCCGGAATGAAGCCCCAAATAGCTCCAGCCAAGGCAGCTGCCAAAAGCGCCAAAGGGAGATGGATTATCATCGGTGCATCGAAAGCAGCTCCGACCCACACAGAGGCGAGCCAACCTACAATGACTTGACCTTCAGCTCCAATATTGAACAGACCACTTCGAAAAGCAAATGCCACAGCCAACCCGGTGAATATGTATGGGGTCACCTGGCGGATTGTCTCCCCGAAGTAATAAATATCTCCAAACGAACCGGCCCATAAGGCTTGATAACCATTCAACGGGTTGTAACCGAATGAAGCCATGATAATGGCTCCAGCAATCAAACCCAATAAAACAGAAATGACAGGCACCAGAATATTGAACATACGGTTGGTAAACATCAACGCTCACCATCCTTCTCTACGGTACTTCCAGCCATGAGCAATCCCAATTCCTGTTCATTCGTTTCGGAAGGATTGACATTTGCCACTATTTTGCCATCAAACATTACAGCAATCCGGTCACTTACATTGAGGATTTCATCCAACTCGAAGGATAGCAGCAATACTGCACGCCCTTTATCACGTTCCTCAATCAATTTTTTATGGATGAATTCAATCGCACCGACGTCCAATCCGCGTGTTGGCTGTGCAGCAATCAACAAATCGGGAGATCGGTCCACTTCACGGCCGATGATTGCTTTTTGCTGGTTTCCCCCAGACAAAGCACGCGCTTTTGTGTATTCGCTTGGTGTTCTGACGTCATATTCTTCGATCAATCTTTTAGCATGAGAATAGATATTTTTATAGGAAAGCACGCTTTTTTTAGCAAAAGGCTTTTTATAATAAGTTTGCAAGACCATATTTTCGCCGACGGGAAAATCCAAAACCAAACCAAATTTATGACGATCCTGGGGAATATGCGACACACCAGAGTCAGTCACTTTTCTGGGCGGCAGATTGGTAATTGCTTTCCCGTTAAGATGAATGGATCCTGATTCGACTTTTCTCAGCCCGGTGATTGCTTCGATCAACTCTGACTGTCCATTGCCATCAACACCAGCAATCCCGACTATTTCCCCCGCTCTCACTTCCAAATCGAGCCCTTTCACCATGCCTACTTTACGACTGTCCTGGACATGAAGGCTCTTCACTGACAGTATTTGGTCCTTTGGTACGGCCGCCGTCTTCTCCGTCGTAAAACTGATTTCCCTTCCGACCATCAACGACGCAAGCTCGTCCGGGCTTGTATCCTTCACATCGACTGTTCCGATGCCCTGTCCCTTCCGCACCACTGTACATCTGTCGCAAACTTCCATAATTTCTTTTAATTTGTGGGTGATTAAAATAATAGATTTACCTTCCTTGATCAGAGATCTCATAATTTCAATCAATTCTTTTATCTCTTGAGGAGTCAGCACAGCCGTCGGTTCATCGAGGATCAAGACTTCTGCTCCCCTGTAAAGAGTTTTCAAGATTTCCACACGTTGCTGCATTCCGACGGAAATGTCTTTTATTTTTGCTCTTGGGTCTACTTTCAAACCATATCGGTCGGAAAGTTCCGCCACTTCCTGTTCTGCCTTTTTCAGGTCGATTTTTCCGCCCTTTTTCGGTTCGCTGCCCAATATGATGTTTTGGGTAACGGTAAACGTATCGACAAGCATAAAATGTTGGTGGACCATTCCGATTCCTAGATTATTGGCAACATTAGGGTCCGTGATTTTGACGGCCTTGCCGTTGACACGGATTTCTCCCTTTTCAGGTTGATACAAACCGAACAACACGTTCATCAATGTCGATTTTCCCGCACCATTTTCCCCGAGCAGGGCATGTATTTCACCTTCCTGCACCTGAAGGGTTATATTATCATTCGCAACGATACCCGGAAACTCTTTGCGGATATTCAGCATTTCTACAACATAATTCTCCAAGTTTATGTCACTCCCTAACATACGGTCGAGATTCAACCTTCCTTATAACATTCCGTTTTCAGAAGAAAAAGGCTAGACATTTCTAGCCTTTTTCTATCCACTTTCCCGCTTTTTTTATAAAGAGTCCAGGTAAGCTTCTAAATCTTCTTCTGTGCTTGGCACTTCCACTTCGCCATCGATGATTTTTTGTTTCCAGTTGTCAATTTCTTCTACCATTTCATCAGTCATTGCCTCTTCATTCGTCTTAGCTACTGACACACCCTCATCTTCTAAACCGAATTCGAGGATTTCTCCACCTGGAAACTCACCGTTCATTGATTGTGCAGCAACTTCTTGGACCGCAATATCTACACGTTTGACCATGGAAGTCAGTGTGACATTGTCATCGCCGATCGCTCCCTCTTCGTATTGGTCCCGGTCTACGCCGATTACCCATACGTTTTTGGAAGGATCGTTCTTCTTGATATCCTTAGCTTGGGCAAATACGCCATTGCCTGTCGCGCCGGAGGAATGATAAATGACGTCTACTCCACTGTTATACATGTTGGAAGCAATTACCTTTCCCTTATCAGGAGCACCGAAAGATTCGGCATATTGTACGTCGACCTCGATGTCCGGATTCACAGAAGCAACCCCGGCCCGAAAGCCTGACTCGAATTTTTTGATCAATTCGCTGTTCTCGCCACCGACGAAACCAACTTTATCGGATTCCGTCTTCATTGCTGCCGCCACCCCGACAAGGAAAGAACCTTGGTGTTCCTTAAAGGTGATGTTTGCAATGTTATCTTCTTCTGCCACTGCATCAACCAATGCAAAGTGTGTATCCGGGTTTTGTCCAGCTACCTTATTTAACGCATCAGTCAGTTTAAAACCAATACCAAATACCAAATCATAATCTGCTTTCACCAAGCTGTTCAAGTTCGGCATGAAATCTGCATCGCTTTCCGATTGGGCATAGTCGTAACCTTTTCCTTCTTCCAGCCCGTTCTCTTCACCGAAAGCCTTTAGACCTTCCCATGCGGATTGGTTGAACGATTTGTCATCTACACCGCCGACATCGGTTACCATACCTACTTTAAAATCAGAGTCTCCTCCGCCATCCTGGTTTTCACCGGAATCGGAAGTTTCACCTCCGCTTTCTTCCCCGCTTCCATCTTCGTTCGAAGATCCACAAGCACTTAAAATAATTCCCGCTGCAAATAGCAAAGCTATCAATAATAGCAAACGATTTGTTTTCAACATTCCTACCCCCGTAAATGTTAGATTTTATCTTGTATTGCCTAAACCCACCTGCGAAACGGCGCCGGACATCACCCCCTTAAATGGTTCCCCTTTACATACGCTTCCTGATGACGTAAAAGCTAAATACGTCAGATCTGAAATAATTGCAAGAATATAAAACCGGTTCATCGCTATCTGTATAATGCATCTGTTTCAAGAGCAGCATCGGCTGATCAGGCTGACAGCCCAAAACAGGTGAGATAAGCTCATGATAACCTACTGGTTCGATGTGGGTAACTGTATAACTGACATATTTACTTCCATAGTCCTCCAACACTTGAAAGATGGAGGCTTGATTATGAATTTTTTCTATCGGGATCAAGTCTTGTAATATTTTATCGACACAATAAACGACTGGGTCCCCGTCGGCGGTTCTGACCCGTTCTATCTTAGCCAATGTATCGATCTCAGCAGGGGCAAATCTGTCTTTATCTTCTTCAGAAGCTTCGATCAATTCTGTGGATAAATATTGGGTCCCCGGTATTTTTCCTGCGGAAGCAATCATTTCAGTCACACTTTTCAATTGTTCGATGCCTGCGGAAAAAACGGGTTTGGGATTGACGAAGGTACCGACACCATGGCGTCTTGTCACAATATTTTCTTCTTCCAGGAGCCTTAATGCTTCCCTCAGTGTAGCCCTCGATACGCCGAGTCTCTTGGATAGCGCGAACTCAGAAGGCAATTTTTCTTTCTCTTTATACCTTCCCTCTTCGATATCCTGCTTCAATTGATCGATAACTTGAAGGTATAAATGACGAGCATCGGCTTTAATTGACATAACATTACCCTCCGATGAAGTTAAAACTTCGTAACATATGTATCTACTTACTAGGTAAAAAGTATTAAAACAGTTAAATAGAATATGAAAGTCCCATCAGATCAGAATGTAAAGAGAACTGACCTCTGACAAGTCATTCTTTGTCCGAAATAAATATAACACTTTTGATCTAGTAAATAAACAGGATATGGACAAAAAACGACAGAATCTTTTAGTTTTATGACAATTTTAATAAACCTGCTAATTTTCTTACAATTCATGACATTTCTCCAGTGGTAAACCTTTTCAATTTTGGAAGGGGAAGTAAGTATTCCTGGATGGTTTTTCCTTTT
>NZ_JBEWYY010000004.1:0-329727 GCF_041366435.1 Sediminibacillus sp. JSM 1682029 | reverse complement strand
CTCCTTTGTAGAAGATTTGGGAACTAGTTAGGTCTTCTTCTACAATAGGAGCAATTTTTATTTTTGTAAACAGATTACATATTCTTTCATTAAAGTAAAGATAACCCATTAATGCAACGCTAGTGGGACTGACCCCAACGCCCTTCTTTCTTTTTTTGCAGGTATGCTATAATTTAACTATCATTGGTATTAAGGGTGTATTGTTGATGAAAAGATTCAGATTCTTCGGCGGCCGTATTGTAAAAACGGGGATAGCCGTTTTTTTGACTTCATTGATTTGCCAATGGCTGGATTGGCCTGCTGTTTTTGCTGTTATCACAGCCATTGTCACCATCGAGCCGACTGCCGCCGACTCGATTAGAAAAGGATTGATCCGTTTTCCGGCATCCGCCATCGGATCGGCGTACGCTGTACTGTTCATCTTTCTGTTCGGAAATTCGCCGATTACATACACAGCAGCGGCTGTATGTACTATCGTTACTTGCTTCCGGTTAAAACTGCATTCGGGTTTGCTGGTGGCGACACTGACATCGGTGGCAATGATAGAAGTAATCCATAGCAATTTTCTCATTTCCTTTTTTATCAGGCTGGGGACCACGTCTATCGGTCTGCTGATTTCCACTGCTGTCAATTTGTTCGTGTTTCCGCCCAATTATTCGAAGTTGATTCTCAACAATATCCATTCGATGGCCAGGACAACCGGCATTGAATTGGAAAATATTCTAAAGGCAATTTTGGCGGAAAAAAAGCCGGATTACCAACAAATCCGGGATACGTTTTCACAGCTGAAGAGAAAGTTGGACAAAACAGATATGCTGATCCGATTTCAAAAAGAGGAATCAAAATACCACCGTTTCGACGAGCAGTCCAAGAAGGTTTTTCGCAGTGAGCAGGAGAAGCTAGCTGCATTGCGACTGATTCATTATCATATCGGGAACTTGATCAACACCCCGCTCAATACGCTGTTATGGACGGACCAAGAAAAACAAAAAGTATGCCAGACTGTCGAAAGCCTGGCAACTGCGTTGAAAAACCCAGACAAATTCAGCTCGGAGGCACATCGAAACCAAATCCAGTCTTTGATGACCCAGTTCTGGAAAAGTAAAAAGGATGCAGCCGATCCAAAAGAAAAGGACAGTCCGACCTTTTTCACTGCCGAAATCATCATTTTATATGAGATACTATCTATTTATAACCTTGTCGAAGACCTTCTTGATGAGGAGGATATTTCCCTCCCTGAATAAAGGCTTCTCCTAAATGCTTTCAACATCTTCCAAAAGGGACTATCCCCATATTTTAAGGGACAGTCCCTTTTTTCGTTATCGCCAAGGCTTCTTCCTTAACCTCTCCTCCCCGCCTGCGTTAAACTAGGTGAAAGACATGGAAAAAGAAGGTGACCCGTATGAATCCTACTCAAAAGCAGTTTTCCTTTTTCCCATTGAGTGAATCATCAATATTGATTGATTTCGGAGAGGAAATCTCTATTGAGAAGAATATGTATATCCACCAGTTGACTGAAGTCTTGAACGCTGAACCTTTTCCAGGTTTTACCGAAGCAGTCCCAGCCTACACAACATTAACCGTCTACTATGATCCTCTGGCTGTCGGAAGCTCCAACCCCTTTCAATATGCGTGCACGCGGATCGAGCATGCAGCCAGCACTTTAAGACCCGATAACTCTGAATCTAAAACAGTAGAGCTTCCCGTCTGTTACGATCAGGAATTCGCTCTCGATATCGAGGGAGTCGCTAACCAGAACGGACTATCCGTAAAAGAAGTGATCGAAAAGCATACAGGCCAGCTCTATCATGTGTACTTTATCGGATTTGCGCCTGGTTTCCCTTTTCTTGGTGGATTGGATCCGGAAATCGCAACTCCTAGAAAGCAGTCGCCCCGCCGTAAAACACCCGCAGGATCTGTCGGAATCGCAGGCAAGCAGACAGGTGTTTATCCTATCGATACTCCCGGAGGCTGGCAGATCATCGGCCGAACTCCCAGGCAGCTTTTACGTTTGAATGACCGAAATCCGTCTTTGCTGCAGCCTGGAGACAAGGTGCGTTTTTATCCGATAAGCAAACAGGAATACCTCAGACAGGAGGAAGCGGAATGGCATTGAAAATCATCGAGGAAGGCTTGCAAACATCGATTCAGGATATGGGCCGATATGGTTACAGGGCAGCTGGATTTTCCGTGAGCGGGACAATGGATGCAAAGGCAGCGGCATTGGCCAATATCGCCGTCAATAACGACCTGGGCCAAGCGGTTTTGGAAATGAGCTATGTCGGACCGAGTATTACGTTTGAATCCGATACAGTCATTGCCCTGGCAGGTGCTGACATGGCAGCAAAAATCAATGGCAAGCCCATTCAACTCGGAAAGCCTGTTTCCGTCAAAAAGGCAGATACGCTTCAGCTCCGGACAGCCCGGCGCGGCCTTCACTGTTATCTCGCAGTCAAGGGGGGCTTCGATGTCCCGGATTTCCTCGGCTCCAAAAGTGCCTCCTTGAAAGACCAATTAGGCGGCAGCTTTCATGGCAAGTTAAAAGCAGGGGATACCCTTCCCATTCATTTTTCTACGAAGACGATTGATGTTTCCTGGAGGCTAAGTCCTGAGTTATTTGATTATATCTCTGGAAAACAGACAACCATCCGTTTTTTAGAAGGCAGACAATATCATTGGTTTTCCGGACAATCGTTGTCCGATTTTACATCTACCGACTATACATCGACCCCTCAGTCAAATCGCATGGGCTATCGCCTGCAAGGAATTCCTCTAAAACGCCAAAATCAAGAGGATTTGGTCACTGAAGCTGCAGGATTTGGTACCATTCAAGTACCACCGGACGGTCAGCCCATTGTTTTGATGGCAGAAAGTCAGCCGACTGGTGGATACCCCAAAATCGGACAAGTCATCCAAAGCGACTTGTCAGCTTTAAGTCAAATAAGACCAGGGCAGCCCATTGTTTTTCAAAAGACCACTTTAGAAGATGCCCTGCTGGAAATGAATAATACCATCTCTGAGTTAACCATCTTACAGAGAATTGCGGGCAAAAAATGGAGGGAGTTGGAAACATGAAGTCTGCCGACATCAATTGTGACATGGGGGAAAGTTTCGGTGTCTACACCATCGGAAGCGACCAGGATGTAATTCAAGCGATCACCTCTGCCAATATCGCTTGTGGTTACCATGCCGGAGACCCTGCGACAATGGCGAAAACCGTCCGTCTTTGTATCGAGCACGATGTGAAAATCGGTGCCCACCCGGGGCTCCCCGATTTGAACGGCTTCGGCCGCCGCACGATGCAGATTTCACCAGAGGAGGCTTATCAATTGATCATCTATCAGACTGGTGCATTATCTGGGTTTGTTAAAGCTGCCGGAAGCAGTCTTTCCCACGTCAAACCACACGGCGCTTTATACAACATGGCTGCTAAGGACAAGTCGATTGCAGACGCTATCGCTCAAGCCATTTTCGATTTTGATCCCCGCCTAACACTTTTCGCTTTGTCAGGCAGCGCTCTGGCAAAAGCAGGTGATAAGACTGGATTGATTGTTGCACATGAAGTGTTTGCCGACCGGACCTATCAAGACGATGGAAGCTTGACGCCTAGAAGTGAGGCGAATGCTTTGATTACGGATGAAAAACTGGCCATCGATCAAGTAATTCAAATGCTTGAATTTCAAACGGTCACGACTGTGAGCGGCAATAGTATTCCCATCAAGGCAGATACAATCTGTATCCATGGCGATAGTCCACATGCTCCAGTATTTGCAAAAAAAATCCGGGATCAATTGCGAAAAGAGGGATTTCTGTTATAACGCCATGAAGAAAGGAAGGCACAATCATGAAAATCAATCTGATATTTTTCCTCGCTTCTTCTCAGGAGCCTGAAGCAAGCAACACACGGGTCCTGGCTTCGATTCCGACTTTCACAATGGCTATGAAGTCGTCAAAGTAACACTTGATTATAGCGCTGGACATTGTTGGGTATCCTTGGCCCCACTCCAAGTAGAACGAGAGGAGATGCCATGCCGACTATACAAACAAAAACTGGAAAAACACGGTTGGGAGGCTGTCACAAAAGAGGAAATGCTACACTTATGAAAATCATTGAAAAACCCCTCAAACTGTACATCAGTCTGAGGGGTTGCTTATGCCCTATTATATTTTCGTTTCCACTTCGCTGTTTTCTTTCAATTGAGCAAGCAATTCACTGATTTGTTCATTCTGCTTTTGCTGTACCAACAAATCTTTGATTTGATCTTTCACTTCATCATAATCTTGTATATCTTCCTGCTGGCTGGCCAATTGATCATAATATTCTTTCGCTTCATCGTCGGTTACTTCCGGCTCGGAAATTTCATTTTGCAAGTAAACTTGCATTTTCACTTCCTGAGCAAGAGACTGACGCAAATCTTCTTCCGTGTCACCATTTTCCTCTAAAGAAGCTTGATACTGTTCGTCATCCTCGAACTGAGATTTATACTGTTCCAGTGACTGATCCACTTGTTCCTCAGGAGCTTCAATTTCCTGCTTATCTATTTCCTGCATGACCAATTCCTGGTTGACCAGCATATCAATTGTTTGCTGTTTCACCATTTCCTCATCACTTGTATCCTGTCCGCTTTGCATCAAAGAGGAGAATGTCTGGGGCAGTGCTTCGTTGAAAGCGTCGCCTTTGATTTCTTCACCGTTGACTACGGCGACAAGCGCATCCTCTTCCACTTTCTGAGCCTCCATTTGCTCCTGCTGTTCTTGCTGCTGTTTAGCCAGTTCCTCTTGCGCTTGTTGCTGATCGGCATTTTGATCATTCTCCTGGGCACTGTCCTGATCATCACTGCACGCTGCCAACAAACTTACAAAGAGAGCCATCATTAAAAGTGTGAGTTTCTTCATTTGTCCATGCCTCATTTCTTAAATATTCTTCCCCCTTTATACATGGTTTTCTTTGCCATTGCAAGCGGTAAGGACAAACCGCCATTCCAGAACCCTGTCTATAATGGGCATGAAACAGACTATTACAGTTTATTTACATACCTGAATACGGTGGAGCAGGTATGTAAAAGGGCTGCAGTCTTGCAAAACCGCAGCCGATGACACTATACCTCCAACCAGTGATTGTCCACCAGCTTTTGATACCAATAAAAACTCTCTTTTTTTGTGCGTTCAAGGGTACGGTAATTGACGTGGACGAGACCAAATCGTTTGCTGTAACCTTCTGCCCATTCAAAATTGTCGAGCAGCGACCAAGTAATATACCCTTTTACATTGACTCCCGACTTTATACTGCGGGCCACAGCCGTGACATGCGCTTTTAAGTAGTCGATACGGCGCTGATCATCGACTGTTCCATTTTGCACTCCATCATTGATACAAATCCCGTTTTCCGTTATATAAATCGGGATGCTTCCATATTTATCAGCTATAAAAGTCAGTACTTTGTAAAATCCTTCCGCATTGATATACCAGCCAATATCGGTTTTTTTGTAGCCCATGTCGATTCCCTCTATCTGTAGCATACCGCTATCTTTGTCATGTCTTGCCACGTTGGATTCATAGTAGTTGATACCGATAAAGTCGACCGGCTGTTGAATCCATTCCATGTCTCCTTCTTCGATGGTCAAGGATGCCCCATGCTTGGAGAACCACTCCACCATGAACTCCGGATATTTTCCATTAAAGACTGGATCCAGAAACCAATCGATCATCCATCCCATTCCCCTGCGGCAGGCTTCAGCATCCTCCCCGGTGCGGCTATACGGTTCCAGCCAAGTGACATTTGGGGCAAAACCGATTTTTCCGCCTGTTTTCATTTCATGGAATTTAGCTGTGGCTTTGCCATGGGCAAGCAGCAAGTGGTGAGAGATAGTGACCGCCAATCCGAGATCCCGATTCCCGGGAGCATGCGCGCCGATATAGTTGGATAAAAAAGAGACACACCACGGTTCGTTTATCGTTATCCATGAATCGATTTTCCCCGAGAATTCCCGGAACATCAATTCAGCATAGGAAACAAACGCTTCCACCGTCTCCCGATTATTCCAGCCTCCTTTATCCTGGAGGGTCTGGGGCAAATCCCAATGGTAAAGCGTACACATCGGTTCAATTCCATTGGCCAGCAGTTCATCGACCAGTCGATGGTAATAATCGAGTCCTTCCCGGTTTACTTCTCCCTTACCTTCCGGAAAAATCCTTGGCCAGGATACCGAGAAGCGGTACACATCTACCCCCAGTTCTTTCATCAGTCGGATATCTTCATCAAAACGATGATAGCTATCACAGGCTACATCGCCATTATCTCCGTTAAGTACTTTTCCGGGTGTGTGAGAAAATGTATCCCAAATCGACGGGCCTCTCCCGCCTTCTGTAACAGCTCCCTCAATTTGATATGCAGCTGTTGCCACACCCCACCGGAAATCTTTGCCGAACTCAATAATCGCCATAAAACCTCTCCCTTCCCAATTGATTTAGGAGGGACTGTCCCCTGTCACGCTGCCCCTGTCACGCTAACACTCTACCAAGACGCATCGTTACTTCGGTGAGGGACTGTCCCCGATAATAGTGTCTTTTACTCAAGTTTCGTTTTTTGTTTGCATCCCGATCTGGATGATTAATTTATCAAAGATATGGTACATGATGAACGCCAGCAGACTGCCGATGATTAGTAGAGAAAACGGGAAATAATAGACGATTGCCAATCCAGCTGCAAAGATGATCGCATAGGAAAGCGTATGCAAAATTCTGCTAATCGAAAGCAGTAAAGCATTTTTCATTACATCCAGAATCTTCAATTCATAATTTACCAGCATGAAAAACAGATTGGGCATAATAAGGCCATACAGGATTGCGCCAAACATGGTCATTCCAAACAGGAAGCTGCTCCCCGGAAAAGAATAGTTTAGAAGAATCGAGGCATCGAAATAAAGTATCACTCCTCCCGCTTGCCACAAGAGACCAATAACAAAGCTTTTTCTGAAATTCTCCTTGAATTTGTCTATGTAGTTTTGGAAGACGCCTGACTCCATTCCTTTTTGCTGCCATTGCCGGACGACGGCAAACATGGCTGTTGTTGCCGGAAAAATCGTAAAAACCGGCAGGCAACAGACAAGCCATATGACATTCAACAATAAAAAATGGGTGAAAATATCCATGATACGGTTAAACGTACTTTGCGTTCGCTGCATGGCCCTCACCTCCACCGTTTAAATAGAAAGTTTTTTTGTATCCACTGCAGATGATTCCCTGATCACCAGTTCAGGGTCCACCAATATCGAACTCGGTTCGGTATCTCCGTTGATCAAATCATTTAGCATATAAGCGGCCAATCTGCCCATTTTGTCCTTATCCTGCTTCACGGTACTCAAAGCCGGATCACTATAGCGGCAGGCTTCAATATCATCACAACCTACCAGCTTTATATCCACAGGAATGTTCAATCCGGCATCCTTGATCGCCTTCATCGCTCCCAATGCCATCATATCCGAAGCAGCAAAGACCGCCTGCGGATATGGCCTGTTGGCGAGAATTGACTTCATCGCTTGATAGCCACTTTCCTCGAAGTAATTCCCATATTGGATCCAGTCTGGCTTGACGGTCATTCCAAGCTGATTCATGCTTTGCAGAAATCCTTGTTTACGAATGTCCGAAATAACCGAATCCTCAGGTCCGCCGATAAAGGCAACTTCTTTTATAGAGTGTAAATAAAAATACTCGACTACTTTGGCTGATGCTTTGCTATTGTCGGTTGTCACATAGCTGGAAGATGGTCCTGTCAGTTCAATATCCACTCCCGAACAAGGGACTGAACTTTGATCCAATTCGTAAATAGAGTCTTCTATATAATCCCCTGCTACGATCAAACAACCGTCCAGCTGGAAATGCTTACATCTAGCCAGATAATCCTGATTGCTTTTGCTGAACTGATTGTTCGAAAACACCAATATATCGTAACCCATTTGGCCGATGGTTTTTCGAAAAGCGTTGATTACTTGGTTGAAAAAAGGGTGATTGAAATCGACATCGATTTCTCCCGCATAAATCAAACCGATTAAATTCGATTTTTTCGTGGCCAGCGATTTTGCCGAAAAACTTGGTTGATACCCGGTTTCTTCGATTATTTTCAATACTTTTTCTTTCGTTTTCCAGCCAATGCTGCCGGTGTCATTAATGATTTTAGATACGGTTCCAGGCGAGACGCCTGCCATTTTGGCAATATCTTTGATTGTCAGCTTCATAGGGATCCCTCAGTCTTATTGATATACTATTGTTTTAGCTTTTTACCGCTCCTTGTGTCAAGCTTTGAATGAACATCCGGTTGAATAACAGGAAGATGACAATCAACGGAACCGTAGCCCAGAACGTTCCAGATAAAATCATGCCGTTGTCCCGTACATAATTATCGATCAAATTCCGCAGTGCAATCTGGATGGTATAAGAAGATTCTTCACGCAGGACGACCAGCGGCCATAGAAAATCGTTCCACATATACATGAATTTGATGATCGCCAACGTTGCAAAGGCCGGGATTATCACCGGAACGGCAATGTTCCAATAGATGCGAAAATTGGAACAGCCATCGATTTTCGCTGCATCGATCAACTCATCCGGCACGTTGCTGCTAATGTACTGCCTCATCCAAAAAATGCCGAATGCATCAATCATTCCGGGCACAATGATTGCTTTTAAGTCATTTACCCAATCGAGCTTGGTGATAATGTAATATTGCGGAATCAAACCTAGCTGCGGTGGGACCATCATCGTCACCAGTAAAAAAACAAACAGCAGGTTTTTCCCTTTGAATTGGAATTTCGCAAACGCAAACCCAGCCAGGGAGCAAAGAATCAACACGCCCGCAGTCGTAACTGTGGCCACAATCAACGAATTCCACATGGCTCCAAAAAAGTCGATGTTGCTTAGCACATTTTGAAAGTTCGCCACCAGCTGTTTGCCGGGAATGAATGCAGGCGGTACAGCATTTATCGCACTATTATGGTTCGCTGCCATCACGAACATCCAGTAGAACGGAAACACAGAAAGAATGGCAGCTATGAACAGCAACAAATAGACAAACAGTTTGGAAATGGACACTTTTCTCGTTTTTCCTATGGTATTACTCATCTGCCACACTCCTATCTTCCGATTCGATTAGTAAAGAATACATTGATGCTGGATAATACGATGATGATGATAAACAAAATGATCGCTGTTGCAGAAGCAGTGCCGAAGGCCATATTGGAAAACGCCTCCCGATACAGATACAGGACCACGGTAATGCCTTCTTCTCTAAAACTTCTACCCAGGAACACCAATGGTTCCGTAAACAATTGCATCGCACCGATCGTGGACAAAAAGACGGTCAAAATGATAATCGGCTTCAGCATCGGAATGGTGATGTACTGGATTTGCTGCCGGATACTGGCACCGTCAATCTTGGCAGCCTCATACAAATCATTGGGAATTCCTTGCAGGCCAGCCAGATAAATAATCGTATTGTACCCGACCCAGCGCCAGAAGACCATGGTGGAGATCGCTATTTTCACTCCCCATTCCGAGGTGGACCAGCTGACAGAATCAAATCCCAGCCAGTTGAGCACGACATTCATCAAACCAAAATCCTGGCTGTTGAACATGACGCCGAAAACAATCGCTACTGCCACAGTAGACGTGACATACGGCATAAAAATCGAAACGCGGAAAAAGCTCTTGAACTTAAGCAGTGCAGAATTCAATGCATAAGCAAGGATGATGCCGATAATCAATTGCGGCAGAGTGCCGATGATTCCGATTGCTGCCGTGTTGAACAGCGACTTCCAAAAAATCGGGTCGCTTAATACAAAACGAAAATTTTGTAAACCGACAAATTCCATTTCTCCGAGTCCGTTCCATTTCTGAAAGCCGAGATAGAAGCTGAACAACATTGGAAACAAACCAAAGACAGCAAACAGTACATAAAACGGAGAAATATACAAGTAACCGGACAACGCATCTTTCTTCCTTTCACTTAGATGAAAAAAAGGGCGCTTTTTTCCGGGTGAAGGCTTTGCCGGAACTGGCTTTGTCTCAGTTTGAGGCTGTAATTGCGGTTGGGCCATAACATTATCCCCTTTCATTGGTTAACGGTCCAGGCCGTAATGGCCCCGGACCGTTTGTCATACCTTACTGTCTGGCTAATTGATCTTCTATCCGTTTAACTGCTGCATCCCACTCTTTTTGCGGGTCTGCTCCTTCGACCGCCACGTTGGTCAGTGCCAGAATCAATTCATCCTGGACAATCGAATAATTGACTCCCATATAAATCGGTTTAACAGACTTTGCAGCTTCCGCGAACGTTTTGGCTGTCTCCGCACCGTTGAAGTATTCATCTGTAGTAGCTAAAAACTCTTCATCCTCATATACTTCCGGAGCCGAAGGGAACAACCCGTTATTGTGGAATGATTTCAATTGATTTTCAGGTGATAGAAGCCATTCAATAAATGCATAGGCTTCTTCCGGATGGTCGGACTCTTTCGGAATCGCCATGAAAGATCCTCCCCAGTTTCCGGCACCTTCCGGAATTGTCGTCAAGGACCATTTGCCACCAGCATCTGGTGCATTTCCTTTTACATTGGCAATCATCCAGGCAGGAGCACCGATCAACGTAGCATAGCTGCCATCCGCCATGGCACTTCCCCATTCAGGAGTCCATAGAGCATTTTGTCCGACCAAGCCTTCTTCGATCAACTTCGTCGTGTAATCGTATGCTTCTTTCACATAAGGAGAAGATTCAATGATCAACTCATCATCTTCATTGAAATATTGTTCCGGAGCCTGGTCGCGCAAAGCGGAGAACATTAATTCAGGACTATCGGTGATCGGCTTTCCGGTTTTTTCCTTGATTTGTTTCGCTGCCTCGTAATATGAGTCCCAGTCACTTATTTCTGCTGACAATTCTTGAGGATCAGTCGGTAAACCAGCTTCCTCCATTACATCCGTACGGTAAAACATGGTTGTCGGCCCGATATCAGTAGGAAGGCCTAGTTGAAATTCTCCATCTACACTTTGAGCCTGTTGCCATTTCCAATCTAAGTATTTATCCTGCACATCTTTTGCGCCATAATCGTTCAAATTGTAAAACTGATCCTTCGCCTGCATGAACTTGGCGATTTCACTTACTTCGATCATGGTGATGTCCGGCGCTCCGCTTCCGGCAGAGAGAGACGTGAACAAGTTATTATGAACGTCAGACATTTCTCCCTCATTGAGGTTAATTTTCACGTCGGGATGTTCTTTCATGTATTCATCTACAAATACATCGTACCCCGCACTCCCAAACACCCAAAAATCCAGTTCAACTTTGCCATCGCTTTTCCCTGATCCGCCATCCTCCGAAGCTTTGCTGTCATCACTACATCCTGCCAGTGCTAAAATCAGTGAAAAAAATGCCACCATGTAAAACAGTTTTTTCATTACTTTTTACCCCCGTTTTTTTGATATGGTTTATCCATGCAGCCAGGAAACTAACTTAATTCACCTCCGTTTCCCTGTTAGAAACCGCAAATAGAAAATCAGGAAACCGGTTTCTTAAACTGTCGAAAAAAATACATATAGATTTTCGTAAAAACTATATGTAAACGCTTTCTGATTTGAGTATAGTATGTTACTTAGGCAAAAGCAAGATGTTTTTTTCAGAATTTTTTCCATTTTCTCATACACTGAAGGAAATCGGTTTCACGGATATGAAAATACTGTTCTTGCCGGTATTGAATTTTTAGGGCGACCTACGTGAAGGAAGTTAAAGACTTCTCTCGTGTGAAAATTGTTTCTTTCGTTTCGGCAAGCTTCTCAGAATCCAGCTGAAATTTCATATTTCCAGTTGGCCCAACCTGTTCCTGTGGAAAATGAGGCATTATATCAAAATGGAATAGTCTACCTAAAAAGCAAACCGGACGGGTTCGAAAGCATAGTAATTCGAATTACGTCCGGTTTTCAGCTTTAAGCAAGCAGCCTTTCTATTGTCATACTTCTTCCGCAAGCTGTTTTCGTTCTAAGTCTGTAAAAACTCTGGACCGGGTTAAAAACCGTTTTCCTTCCGGTCCTTCCAACGAAAACATCCCTCCTCTCCCATTAACGACATCAATGATCAGTTGAGTATGTTTCCAATACTCATATTGATCTTTGGAAATATAAAATGGGGTCTCTTCAATGACCCCAAGCCGTACATCCGAACTGCCGACACGAAACTCGTCGCGGGGAAAGCACATAGGAGAACTGCCATCACAGCAGCCACCCGATTGATGGAACATCAATGGACCGTGTCGCCGTTTCAAGCGCTCGATTAAATCAGCTGCTTCCGCGGTTGCAGTAACTTTCTCGACCATGCTTTCACTCCTTTCCTGAGCAATCGTTTGAAGCCTAGAACAAACCCGCCGGATCCGTGCTATAACTCACAAGCAGGTTTTTCGTCTGCTGATAATGGTCGAGCATCATCCGATGATTTTCACGGCCGATACCCGACTTTTTATACCCTCCGAAGGCTGCGTGGGCGGGGTATTGATGATAGCAATTCGTCCATACCCTTCCCGCTTCGATTTCGCGGCCGAACCGGTATGCCGTATTAATATTCCGGGACCAGACACCGGCTCCAAGGCCGTACAGCGTGTCGTTAGCAATCCGGAGGGCTTCTTCATCGTCTTTGAATGTGGTGACCGACAGAACCGGCCCGAAAATTTCCTCCTGGAAAATCCTCATGTCGTTACCGCCTTTAAAGATAGTCGGCTCCACATAGTAACCATTGGCAAGCTCGCCGGACAAACGGTTTTTGTTGCCGCCGACAAGGACTTCTGCCCCTTCCTGCTTTCCGATATCCAGGTAGGAGGTGATTTTCTCCATTTGCTCTAAAGACGCTTGGGCTCCCATCATCGTATCCGTATCCAGTGGATGACCGATTTTGATCTCTTTTACCCGTTTGATCGCCCTCTCCATAAACGGCTCATATATCGATTCATGCACCAGGGCGCGGGATGGGCATGTACAAACTTCTCCTTGATTGAGCGCAAACATCGTAAAGCCTTCAATCGATTTATCGAGAAAGGAATCGTCGGCATCCATTACATCTTTAAAAAAGATGTTCGGACTCTTCCCGCCTAATTCCAATGTAACTGGAATGATGTTTTCGGAAGCGTATTGCATGATTAAACGGCCGGTTGTCGTTTCCCCTGTAAAGGCTATTTTAGCTATTCTGCTGCTGGAAGCCAGTGGTTTTCCGGTTTCCACGCCGAAACCATTGACGATGTTCACCACTCCCGGCGGCAGCAAATCGTGTATTAATTCCATCAAGACGTGAATCGACGCTGGGGTTTGCTCCGCTGGTTTTAAAACGACAGCATTTCCTGCCGCAAGCGCTGGCGCGAGCTTCCACGTCGCCATCAATATCGGGAAATTCCACGGGATGATCTGGCCCACCACCCCTAACGGCTCGTGGAAATGGTAAGCGACCGTATCGTCATCAAGCTGGCTGAGACTGCCTTCTTGGGCACGGATAACACCTGCGAAGTACCGGAAGTGGTCTATCGCAAGGGGAATATCTGCGGCAAGTGTTTCTCTGACAGCTTTCCCATTATCCCATGTCTCGGCGACCGCCAGTTTTTCTAAATTATCTTCCATCCTATCCGCGATTTTATTCAGCACCACTGCCCGTTCTGCAGGAGAAGTTTTCCCCCAGCTATTCTTGGCTGCGTGGGCGGCATCCAATGCAAGTTCGACATCATCCTTCGACGAGCGGGCGATCTGACAAAAAACTTCTCCGGTTACCGGGCTTATGTTATCGAAGTATTCTCCACCGACCGGTTCCTTCCATTCTCCGCCGATGAAATTTCCATACCTTTCCTTAAAATTCACGACTGCTCCCTTTGTATTCGGTGCTTCATACTGCATCGCAAAACCTCCTCGATAATTGTAATCGCTTTCATTTATGAGGTTGGAATCATGGAGATATGACTCTATAATAAAGTATAGCAAATGATTTCATTTTATTACAAATATTCTAATTTCTCTTTCGTCCAAACTTCATAATAAAACAGACTACCGAAAGTGCCAGCAGTCTGTTTCCATTCAGCAAAAGGCTTTCAACAAATCGTGCTCCCCCTGCCTCCTGCCAATTAAATAAACCAGGCTTTCCGTGAATGGTGGTGTCAGCCCGGCATTACTTAATTTGTGGTAATGTTTTTGTTTCTTTTTCCATTTTTGACTGGCACAGCGGACAACTTGGCGTTTCTTCAAAGGTGAAGTCTTCCCTCATCCAGCCTGCACAGTCCTCGCTTGTACAAGACCAAATAGTTGTTTCTACTTCCGGGGCTGGTTCTTTCTTGTTGTTGTAATAAGCCATAATATAATCCCCTTTCTGATTCTATCCTCATTATACCCTATTTAATGGAAAATTAATATAGGACAGAGGTTGCAGCCCCGAACTTTCTATGTTTAAAGCCTTTACCACGCCGGATACACAGAAGGCTGGAACCCTTGCAAAAATCCCTCTCGCAACTTTTTATAAGCTATTTGCAGGACCTTTTTGTTTTCATTTCGTTGCTATTTGATAGATCTGCCGCTTAACTCTTCTGTATTCGCTGAGTGGGGGGGGCATCGCTTCGGAAATACCCTGCGCTTTCCGCGGGCGGCTGGTGAGCTTCCTCGAGCTGACGCTCTGCGGGATCTCACCGAGGCCTTTCCTCCCGCTGGAGTCTCCGGGTATTTTCTTCGCTAGGAACAGATTCCTGTTTAAAAAAGCGTGTACTAGACATTTTTTTATTCATGGTCTCCATCCACCGTATCATCAAATGACAATGCTAGAAAAACAAGCAGAAAGTCCAAGACCAGGAGAAAAGGCGGAAATTCAATCTTTCTTTTTATGAAAAGAAGCACCTATTTCCTGACAAACATTTTTAAAACGGCTTGTTAGGTCTCAAGGAAAAAAGTCTACGCTTCCGTTAATCAGTATGCTCCTTAGCGCAGGGAGCATACGCAGACTCCAGCGGGAACAGCACGAGCTGAAGATTCACTTGGTAAAGCGGTTTTCTTTACCAAGTTAGCTGAAGCCGTGCCCGCGGAAAGCGAAGTATGCTACCGAAGCGGGGTTTCACACTTTACTTGAATAGGTAAATCGAACTTCCCATTTCTGATACTGCATTCTCTGCGTAACAGGCATCTTCTTTTGAAAATCGAATATTAAAATGATCGGGTAACCGGGGATCTCCCTTCTCCCCTGCTTTCGGTTTTTTAGAGTTTGAGATTTCCAGGATAATCTTTACCGTTTTTCTGTCTGGTTATCATGCTCCTAAACCTGAAAGTCTGTGAATACAAAAAGGCCGCCGATAAAATTTCGACAGCCTTCCCAGCTTAAAGTGCCGGTCTTGAAGTTTTTTATTTTCGATAGCGCATCAATACATGATTAATGTCTGCCGTATGTTTGTAAACAGCTTTATACAACTCGAACAATTCCCGATAGCGTTCTACATTTTCAGGTTTCGGCTGATAGGTTGCTGCTTCCTGTAAAAACTGATCGGCACAAGCAGAAAGTGAATCAAACCATCCGCAACCAGTTGCAGCAAGCATCGCCGCTCCCATGCCAGGACCTTGTTCGCTGGTGAGCTTGACGATCGTCGCATCGAATATGTCTGCCTGCATTTGCAGCCACGCCTCGCTCTTTGCTCCACCGCCGATTGAAACAATCGTATCGATTTGCTTGCCATTCTGCCGGAATATTTCAATGGACTCATTCAGTGAGAAAGTGATCCCTTCCATAACAGCCCGAACAAAATCAATGCGTCGATGCGAACTATCCATTCCGATGAAACTGCCACGGATAGACGAATCTGCATGCGGCGTTCTTTCACCGACCAAATAAGGTGTGAACAACAGGCCATTTGCCCCGACAGGGACTGACCCCACTTCCGCAACCAAGTCGTCAAAGTCGACTTGGTTGGCAAAGGTCTCCTTAAACCAGCTCAAACTGTGACCAGCGGACAAGGTGACGCCCATGGTATAATAGGCGTTTTCAGCTCCATGGTTGAAGTAATGGACCTTTCCCTGGAAATCTTTGTCCGGTCCCTGTTCATAGGACAGAACCACTCCTGAAGTACCGATACTGCACAACGTTTTTCCATCTTCCAGAATACCCGAGCCAATAGCACCGCACGCATTGTCAGCCCCACCAGCAAAAACTTTGGTGGCTGGATTCATCCCGGTTCTTTCAGCAAAACTCTCCGAAATTGTCCCCACTTCTGCAGCGGGGGCAACCAGTGGCGGACAAAGCTCCGTGCGAATGCCGACCGCTTCACATATTTCCTTACTCCATTGCTTTTCGGCAATGTTCAAAAGCAGAGTCCCGGCTGCATCGGAATATTCCATATGCAATTCACCGGTCATTTTGTATCGCAAATAATCCTTTGGCAATACAAACGTACTGGCCCGGTCATAAATCTCCGGTTCATTTTCTTTCACCCACAACAGCTTCGGCAGGGTGAATCCTTCCAATGCCGGGTTTTTGGCCAAATCCAACAGCCTATCTTCACCAACTTGCCGATAGATGTTTTCACATTGCTGTGTAGTACGAGTATCGTTCCACAAGATGGCCGGACGCAGCACGTCGTAATGTTCATCAAGAAGGACAAGTCCGTGCATTTGTCCGGAAAAACTTATTCCTTCCACTTCTCTCGCGTCGAGATCTGCTTTCTTCAGGAGATCAGACAACCCTGCGGCTGTCTGATCCACCCACACTTGCGGATCCTGCTCACTATACCCGGTTTTTTCTTGTATCAATGGGTACGATTTAGATACTTCATGTACTACACTTCCCTGCTGGTCTACCAGTAAAATTTTCACCGCACTGGTGCCTAAATCAACTCCGACGACATATTTCATTGATTCCACCTCGATTCGTACATTCAGTCGATTTATTGGTCGGCAAAAGTTTGCAACAAGTACTGGTTGATTGTCGCTTTGATTTTTTCCAAACGACCAGACTGATGCTTGAATTCGGTCTTGTCCAGCACATGCTCTTCAAGCTTATGAAAATCAGTAGCGTCGTTGACAATGTCCTTTCCGATTCCTTCTGTGTAACTCTTATAACGATTCTCCACGACGTCTTCAAGCACTTTGTCATCAAGAAGCTTCTGAGCAACTTTCAAACCAACTGCAAAGCTGTCCATACCTGCAATATGAGCATGGAACAAGTCTTCAGGCTCGAACGATCCTCTTCTTACTTTCGCATCAAAGTTGAGACCGCCTTTACCTAAGCCGCCATTCTTGATAATTTCATACATTGCCAAAGTGGTAGAATACAAGTCTGTCGGAAATTCGTCTGTATCCCAGCCGAGCAACGGATCACCCTGATTGGCATCGACAGAACCAAGCATACCGTTGACCCGGGCATAATGCAGCTCATGCTCGAACGTATGGCCGGCCAATGTTGCATGGTTTGCCTCGATATTGAATTTGAAGTGATCCTGCAAATCATAACGCTGCAAGAAAGCAAAACCGGTCGCTACATCAAAATCATATTGATGGGTGGTAGGTTCTTTCGGTTTCGGCTCGATCAGGAACTGGGCATCGAAGCCAATTTCTTTGGCATAATCGACGGCCATATGGAAGAACCGGCCCAAGTTATCCATTTCCAATTTCATGTCGGTGTTCAACAATGTTTCATAGCCTTCTCTTCCGCCCCAGAATACATAATTCTGGCCACCGAGCTCTTTTCCGATTTCGAGTCCTTTTTTAACCTTTGCCGCTGAAAAAGCGAAAATATCTGCATTGTTGGAGGAAGCAGCTCCATGAATAAACCGCGGATGGGTAAAGTTGTTGGCGGTATTCCATAACAGTTTTGTTTTGCTATCCTTCATGTAATCCTTGATCATCGCAACGATGGTATCAAGGTTTTTGTTCGTTTCTCTCAACGTATTGCCTTCTGGTGCAATGTCGACATCGTGGAAACAGAAGTATGGAACCCCAAGCTTTTCAAAAAATTCAAAAGCGGCTTCTACACGTGCTTTTGCCAGGTCCATTCCACTATATTTATCCCAAGGGCGTACCATGGTACCGGCACCGAATGGGTCGGAGCCATCCATCGTAAAGGTGTGCCAGTATGCCACCGCAAAACGCAAATATTCTTCCATTGTTTTACCGCCTACTACTTCTTCGGGATTGTAGTACTTGAAGGCATATGGATTGGATGACTTTGCCCCTTCAAAACCGATTTTGTTAATGTCCGTAAAATAAGCCATTTCGAAAACCTCCTAATATCATGAATGATAAGGCAACTAGCGGCACTATACGCCTTTGAACCATGGCAGCATAGTTATGTAGCTGTCTCGAAAATGTAACTGCTTTCATCCATTATTATAGCAATCTCTTTTTAGTTTGTCTATTAAATAAACAAAGTTTATAATGAATCTGTACATGCTAAATTGTTAGGAATCTGGGATAATAAACAGGACACGCTCCCCTTTTTTGCAAAATACAAGTATGGAAGATGGAGGAACGATAAATGAATCCAGGCGGTGCCATTTACACTACCTTAGAATGGATTACACGGTTTGCCTATATCAACTTGTTATGGATACTATTCACGCTCACAGGCGGAATCCTTTTTGGCTTTTTTCCGGCGACCATCGCCATGTTCGCTCTTGTACGCCAGTGGCTCCTTGGGAAAAGTTCTCTGCCTGTGATGGCTACATTCTGGTCTTATTATAAAAAAGAGTTTTGGAAATCCAATTTGCTCGGCTTGTTTGTCTGTTTTATTGTCGGATTGATTTACATAGATATCCAGTATATTCAAATGACAGATTTGGAGTGGACCTATATACCGCTATTCGCGTTTATGTTGTTGTTTGTGTTCTATTTGTTTTACCTATTTCCTGTATTCGTCCATTTCGATTTAAAAGTTCCCGGGCTGCTGCGGAATGCTTTTCTGATCATGTTGGTAAATCCGGTCAGCACCTTTTTCATGGTGATATGTCTCGTCTGCACCTTTGTCGTGATGCGATACATCCCCGCCTTGTTTTTCATCTTTGGCGGCAGTATTTATGCCTTCATCACCATGTGGATGAGCATGCATGCATTCCGCAGGATAGCCGGAAAATCACAGTAAAGTTCAGACCCTGACACGCCGTTTTTTAAAACCACCACAAATAGGTAGTTCATAGACTGTGAGTTGTTGCCATAAGCCCACTTCATTACAGGGAATTTCTCTGCAGTGATAGTCCTCATATTAGTTACAGAGTATAACAATACAGGACTCCTCCTCTTTTCAAAATCAAAACACTCTGACTTAGCGAAGGCAAGATGCAGAGACTCCTACGGGATAACCACGTGCTGAAAATCCTGCAAGAAAGCGGTTGGTGCCTTCTGAGGAAGTTGAAGCCGTGTCCGTGGAAAGCGCAGTGATACTTATCAAACAACAGAATATATGGAAGTTCCAGTTAAAGAATTGTCCACTATAAAAAAACCGAACGATTTCGAATGTGTCGTCTTTTCGAATCATCGTTCGGCTTTTGCTTTGGTCACTATGCTTTTGTCCCTGCCTCTCTTCTTACCCTTTTACCGCGCTGGAAGATATCCCTTCGACGACCTTGTTGCTGAAAAAGATGAATGCCAAGAGAATCGGCAGGACGCTTATGATCAGCGTAGCGCCGATCGCACCCCAATCGGTCATATACTGGCCGATGAAATTCTGAATTCCTACCGTAAGCGTTTTATATTTATCTGAACTAATAAACGTATTCACAAACACAAACTCGTTCCAATTGTAAATCATGTTGATGATGACCGTGGTCGACATGATCGGCGTTGTCATCGGCAGGATGATTTGAAAAAACAGCCGGTGAATCGAACTCCCGTCGATGATTGCAGCCTCTTCGATTTCCCGTGGCAACGTGTAATAAAAGCCAAGCAATATCATCATCGTAATCGGAAGATTGTACGCCGTATAGGTGATCACAATCGAAAGCGGATGATCGATCAAATTGACATTAAGAAACATGCTGAAAAGTGGAATCAATGCAGAGTGAATCGGAATCATCAGGCCGACCATGAACAAACCCAATACGAAGCCGCTCAGCTTCCACTTCATTCTCGTAATCGCAAACGTTGCCATGCTTGCAAGCAGCACTGTCAGAATGATAGCCAACCCGGTTATCCATACACTGTTGAAGAAGTAAATGCCGATTCCGCCTTCCCAAACCTTTGCATAGTTTTCCCATTTTAATTCAGATGGAAGTGCAAATGGTGAACCGGAAAATATTTCCCTGTTATCCTTCAGCGAAAACAAGAAAAGCCAGACGATCGGGAATATTTGAAACAAAGCAACCAATCCAAGACAAATATAAAGAACGGTATATCCAATGCGGTTCATCGGTTGTTCCTCCTTTGATTCTAGTATTGTAATTCGTCATCGGAAGCAGTCAGCTTACGAATAATGACCGTGACAATAAGCGTGATGATCAGCAGCAGGAACCCAATTGCACTCCCGTAGCCGAAATCGTTGGTAGAGAACGCCAATTTATACATATAAGAGGCCATTACTTCACTTGCCCCATTCGGCCCTCCGCCTGTCATGACATAAATAAGATCAAAATATTTCAGCGAGCCGACGATTGCCAGTACGATGGTCACTTTGATGACCCCCATGATCAGCGGCAATTTGATTTTATAGGCTATTTGCAGCGGAGTGGCTCCATCGATTTTAGCTGCTTCAATTAACGATTCCGGGATGTTTTTTAATGCAGCATAGTAAATCAAAATGTAAAACCCGGCGTATTGCCATAGAATCGGTATGAAAATGGCATAGAGAACAATCGATGGTTCTGCAAGCCATGCAGGTGGATGCTCCACTCCCAATCCCATCAAAATACTATTCAAAATTCCATTGTTCGGGTTATAGACTTTGATCCATAGTTGGGCAATCGCCACGGAAGACAACAGCATCGGTATCAAATAAATTTTCCGCAAAAGGTCCGCTCCTTTGATTTTAGAAGCAAGAATCAGCGAAATAGCCAAATAAATAACGAGACTAAGCGTAGAAAATACCGCCAACAGGAAAGAATGATAAGCACTCTCCCAAAACTTCGGATCTTGCAGCCCATTTATGTAATTTTCCAGTCCGATAAATTCCATGGTTCCGATCCCGTTCCAATCCATAAGTCCATAGTAACCTGTAAGGATCAACGGAATAAATATCAATATTGCAATCAACAAAAGCGCCGGCAATACATAAAGCGCAATCATCAACTTGTTGGACATCACTTTGTTCATAACATTCAACCCCTACTTTTTATTAGATAGAAAGGAAACATGTCACAGCAGTAAAATACGATCCTTCTCTTTTTTGCAATCATGCCACCCAGATAACGCGGGGAGCGAAATCGCGTGTCCATTCAAATGGTGATTTCCTAGCAAAAAGAGCAGATTGAAATCGCTTACTTTTTGTCGATTTGTGAGGACTACTCTTCCTGTATTCCCTATTAGAATAGCAAACTATCACTCGTTTGTCCAGTGGATGAACAAAGTTTATGGTCATGATTACACTTCTCTTTAAAGAAAAAGCCCCTCCATTGTTGGAGAGGCCATTTCTGTTTTACTTACTCCTCATTGGCAAGTGCTTCTTCATGCTTCTTGGCGAATTCTTCTGGTGACACTTCACCGCCAAACAGCGACTGAATCATATCGAGATGCACTTCCGCGACATCAGGACTCATTTGTACATCCGCAAATAGTGTGATATTCGATGCATTGTTCAATTCATCCAACACATCCAAATACATATCCGGCAGGTCTACTTCGTCAGGATTCACTTTCGTGGCCGGAATAACGCCGGCCTGTGTTACGGATTTTTCACCCCAGTTTTCTGTAAAATATTTCACGAATTCCATTGATTCTTCTTTCACATCCGAATCTTCGGCAACAAACAAACCAACACCAGGTCCTCCGACAAAACTGTTCATGTCGCCTTGTCCATCAACTGTCGGGAAATTGAAGAATCCGACTGAATCACGGAATTCCTGCGGCACATCTTCGTTGGTTGTATAATTCGGCAGATCCCATGTCGCAATCAAATACATGGCAGCCTGTTCGTTCATAAACATGCTCTTCGCTTCTTCATCTGCCAGCCCGTTAAAACCATTGATAAAGGTATCATTGTTTACCAGCTCTTGTACTTTCGCAGCGGCTTCGACCAAGGCGGGATCTTCAAAGCTTCCAGAACGATCGATTGCTTTGTTCAGAACCTCTGCACCGCCGATTCTGTCGGCAAGGTACATGTACCATAACGAACCTGTCCATCTATCTTTGTTGCCCAATGCTACCGGAGCAACGTCATTCTCTATCAAGGTGTCGACCACGTTTTGGAACTCTTCATATGTCTCAGGAGCCTCTAAACCGTATTCTTCAAAAATTGCTTTATTGTAGAAAACGGTTGCAATATTGAGCTCCAGCGGAAGACCGTAAGTACTTCCATCTACTTGGTAAGCTTCCGTCGTACCTGAAACGAATTCATCCTTCAACCCGTCATCAAGGACATCATCAAGCGGAGCAAACATCTCCCCTTCTACATATGGTTCTAAGTAACCTGCAGGCCAGGTCATCCCGACATCCGGCAGTTCCCCGGAAGAGGACAATACTTTGATTTTATCTTTATACTGTTCGTTGCTTAATACTTCCAAATCCACCGTCACATCTGGATGTTCTTCTTCATAGTCGGCAATGATTTCATTTACAATCTCGTAGTGATCCTTTGAACTGCCTTCCGGCCATAAATGCATGAATTCAATCGTCTTTTTATCAGAATCACCACTTGCTGAATCCCCAGACCCTGAACAACCAGCCATCAATAACACCGAAGCAAAAGCAGCAGACAACAATGAAATCGCTTTCTTTTTTACCATCGGTAAACCCCCTCTTTTCTGAATAATAACAACTTCTGTTATCAATATATCAAAACAAACCTTGTTTGTCTACTGAATAAACAAAGTTTATTTTTATTCCCTAAATGTGATAAACTGAAAAGAAAAGGAAGAATGAGATGATGACATGAAAATGACGATGAATCAGACGTGGAACCAGCATGTAGTAAAAAAAGGAAATAAATCGCTTGTCCTTGAAACTATCAAAGATCATTCGCCGGTTTCCCGGGCAGAAACTGCCAACCTTACCGGTCTGAATAAAGGCACCGTCTCCTCGTTGGTGAGTGAGTTGCTGGATGAACAACTAATATCAGAATCAGGACCAGGCGTTTCAAGCGGTGGCAGAAGACCTGTCATGCTGCTTTTCAACCAGCTTGCCGGTTATTCTATCGGCATCGACATCGGGGTCAATTATCTGCTGGGCGTGCTCACCGATTTACAAGGTAATATTTGCGATGAAAAACGTGAGTCGTACACGGACTTGACGTATGAGGAAATTAAAGTGAAATTGTTTGATATCATCGATTACTTAATCCAAGCCGCTCCCCCAAGCCCCTACGGGATTGTCGGCATCGGGGTCGGTGTCCCCGGAACGGTCAGCAATACCGGAGAAATCTTGCTGGCCCCTAACTTGGAGTGGAAAAACATTCACTTGCAGGCCGTACTGGAAAGGAAGTACCAAGTGCCGGTCGTCATAGAAAACGAAGCTAATGCCGGTGCTTACGGCGAGAAGAAATTCGGGGCTGGAAAAGATGTTGATGATATCATTTATGTCAGCGCAGGAATCGGTATCGGTGTCGGGTTGATCCTGAATGGTTCGCTTTATAAAGGCAACAATGGGTTCTCTGGAGAACTCGGGCACATGACAATCGAAGTAGATGGGAAAAAGTGCCGGTGCGGAAATAAAGGCTGCTGGGAGCTTTATGCCTCTGAACAGGCATTGTTAAGCAGTGCTTCCAAACTGCCCGATGCCCATGGACAGCCATCTCTCGAGCACCTTTCCGACCTGGCCGATGAGGGGGATGAGCAGGTGATTCGCTTGTTCGAGCAAATCGGCGACTACTTAGGCGTCGGATTAAACAATATCATCAATATTTTCAATCCGCAGCAAGTGATCATCGGAAATCGGATGGCTTCTGCCAAAAAGTGGCTGCGTGATCCGTTGATCAACAGAATGGTCAACCAAACATTATGGTTTCAGCAAAAAGACTTACAGATTCAGTTCTCGGAATTATCGACACATTCTACGGCACTTGGAGTGGCAGCCTTTTCTGTCGAAAACTTTTTCAAGGTTGATTTGCAAAGTCAAAGTGTTTAAGGTTCGTAAAATTTGCAGTACAACGAGGTTTCAATCGTTGTACTGCTTTTTTGCGGGCAGGAAGTTATAAAATGAGGCTCTATACTGAATGTGCGGTGTCTCCTGTCGTGATGGGTATTCCTGCATTGTGCAAAAAAACACACTCTTTCCCTTCTTCTTTTAAACGGGGATGGATCTGTAGAAGCTTTTCCACCTTTTGTCGCCCTACTTCTGACAGTTTGGAAGCCGACTTCCACAACAGCTTCTTGATGGCGGCAAGCTGTTAAAAAGGCTCTATAGAGCGAAATAGCGTAGCAGAGGAAATAAGCGAGACTCCTGCGGAAAAACGATCGGCCAAGACCCCACAGCGGGCTTTGCGAGGAGGCTCGGGCGTTCGTCCACAAAAAGCTAGTTTATTTCCTCTGCGGTCTGAGTAAAATAGCTTTTTTTGAATGAGCCTTTCAATAAAAAGAGGATGGAAGTAAAATCACACCACCACATTTGACAGAGAACCTAAAATGAATGCCTGGGGAGCAATATTTACAGGAACAGTCTCATCCAGATCCGGCGCCTGCCCTCAAGCATCATTTTCATTCTTCTTGGCTGCTAGATTGACATCTTTTTATCAAAGTTCTGCTGAGAAACTCCTGTTGGCAGCAAATCAGGCTGGCTGCAGCTGCTGGACATGATGACATGTTTTCCGCTTTGCGATGACTCGAGAAAACCATGCATGACCTCTAAAATGTGATAAGCCATTTCGCCGTCCGCCCGCGACTGCCTTCCAGCCAGAATCGAATAAGCCATTTCTGCAACGCCAATCCCCCTGCTGTTTTCCGCAAAGCCATGGCTCAATGGCACTTCTGTCCACTGTTTATCATCCTGTCTTCTGAGAAAGACGGGACCTCCAAATGTATTTGGATCCGGAACGATCATGCTGCCTTCCGTACCATAAATTTCAATATGCGGCAGCTGATGATGCCAAGTGTCGAAGCTGGTTATGATCGAAGCGATAGCTCCACCGGAAAAATCCACGACACCATTTATCTGTGTTGGAGTGGTTACCTGGATTTTTTCCCCGAATTTAGGCTTACTGGTTATGGTTCGCTCCGGGAATGTTATGCTGGCCGATCCGGTCACCCGGCTTACCGGACCCAACAAAAACGTCAAAGCTGTCAGATAGTAAGGCCCCATATCAAACATCGGTCCCCCGCCCTCCTGATAATAAAAAGCAGGATCCGGGTGCCAGCGCTCATGACCGGGAACCATCATGAACGCAACTGCAGATACAGGCTTGCCGATCCAACCATCATCCAGTAACTTCCGGGAAGTCTGCAGTCCGCCGCCCAAAAAAGTATCGGGGGCATTGCCGACATGCAATCCTTTGTTGCTGGCTGTTTCCAGAACGGCCCGTCCCTCTTCTTTGCTGACAGCAAGCGGTTTTTCTCCGTATACATGCTTGCCTGCCTGCAGTGCCTTTTGCGCCACCTCGGCATGGACAGCCGGAATAGTCAAGTTGATCACGATGTCTATAGCAGGATCTGCTAAGAGTTCTTCCGGTGTATAGGCATGAGGAATTTGATATTTCTCCGCTTTTGCCCTCGCCCGTTCGATATCCAAATCTGCGCATGCAATGACTTCGACCACCTCGAATTTTTTCAAATTTTCAAAGTAAATACTGCTGATATTGCCGCAACCGATAATACCTGCCAGCATTTTTCCCATTCTGAACCCTTCCCTTCCTTGTATCATCGTGCAGCCCAGTTAAACCCATTCCTCATCATTGCCGTTACTTCCGGCATCCTGACAATATCCGCAGCATGGCCGAGAGAACAATAGAACACCTTCCCGCTTCCCCACTTTTTTGTCCAGACAACTGGCATGTCTACTTTTCCATTCCCTGCATGCGGTCCGTCTGCCACCGGAAAAGTAGTGACGGCGTGAACATTCACTGCTGGATCGACATGCATATAATATTGTTCGGAAACGACGGTGAAATCCTTCATTCCATGGGTTAGTGGATGGCCTGGATCGTTGATGCGAACAATGTATTCTACGCCGTCGTTCCCAGGATGGGCCACCCACTGCCCGCCGACCATGAATTGGTAATCGGTCGCCCTGCGGAAAGAGTCACCCAATCCGCCATGCAGTCCTGCCAGTCCTGTTCCGGATGCCACCGCTTCCAGTAGAGGCATGAGCTGCTCATCGTCAATTTCCCCCTGCGTCCAATTCGGCACGATCAAGTCATAGCCGCTTAAATCATCTCGTTCCAGCGTTTGCAACGAACCGGTGATTTTCGTTTCGAACTTTTCTTCTTGTAGAATGTCTGCCAAAATTCCAGCGACCTCGGCCGGCTCATGCCCTTCCCATCCGCCTTGAAATATCAATGCTTTTTTCATTTCTCATTTCCTTCCTTCCTATAGGACATACATAAGGAACAATCACAAATTAGATGCCGGTGTCCGTGGTGTGTTTGAGTACATGCTTAGATGTCCTGTTCAGTATAATAAAAGTGATGAAAATCGGCAGAACGATTCCCTCCACTTAAATCCTGACAGCACATGCCTACAAACGTCCCCGTAAAGCGAAGTGAATTCAGCTCAGTAGCATCATCAGAAAGATGACTGATATCCACTACATCACCGATTTTATTCCATGTATTCTGGTCTAGAGAGTAAGCGAATTGCAGGTCTTTCCTGTCTATCTCGACTCGCAGGTAATAAAGTGCTTGGTCTGGGAGCGGAATATCTTTTGGCAGCGGTTCATCATATATACCGTATTTGCTATGAAGGATTCCGAGACATTTGCCCAGTTGTTCATCACGGCTGATTCTTAGATAAACATAGTCATCCGTGTCATAGTACACAATCAAACCTGCCATTTGTTGAAAAGTTTCCGGCCGGAAATCGACAGCGGTTTCTACGATGGCATGAAAACTTTCCAGCCTGCGGGCTATCAAGCTCTGACGATGCAAGGAGTTTAATGATTCGCCCCCTTTCAACCGCAGATATCCCTCTCTTTCAGTTAACGAAATCCAATTCTCGGAAAAAGGCTGTCTTAAAGCGTTCCAATAACGCTTCAACTCCTTTTCCCGAAAGTCATCATGTTTGCTTTCTACTTCGACCGGCGCCTTTTTCAAGGCAGGTCCTTGCACTTGCCATTGCGGGTTGGGCCCACTCTCCACGCGAAGCCAGCCATCCTTTGTCCAGTAGCATTTTTGCAAACCTGTTTCCCTTCCGAGAATGCACTTGTGATCTCCAACCGGGCGTGCGCAAAGATGGGCTAGGTACCACTCACCGTTTTGTGTTTCCACTAAACTCCCGTGACCCGCTTTTTGAAGTTCATCGCTCTTGCTTTTATCCGAAGTGAGAATTGGATTGTCCGGGTCCGGAAGATACGGCCCCGTGATAGATGCCGCCCTTGCCATGGTGACAGCATGGTCATAGCTGGTTCCTCCCTCAGCCATCATTAAGTGATAGTAACCATCCTTTTTGTATAGGTGAGGTGCTTCCGTTGCTCCCAGTTCCGTTCCGGAGAAAATATTCCGAACGGGGCCGACCAGCTTGTTTTCCTTTGTGGAAAATTGCTGCAGGGCAATGCCGGCAAAAGAATTCTTCCCTTTGCGATGATCCCAAATCATGTTGAGCATCCACTTTTTCCCGTCCTCATCATGAAACATCGAAGGATCGAAGCCACTGCTGTTCAAAAATATCGGATCCGACCACGGACCAGTAATTTTTTCTGCTGTGACCAAATAATTATGTGTGTCTTTGAAGGCGCCTTTGCGGCTTTTCACATCGGTAAACAGTAAATAAAAGACGCCATCCGAGTAACTTAAGCAAGGCGCCCATACTCCACCCGAATTAGCATTGCCTGTCAATTGAATCTGGGAGCTTCTAGTAAGTGGATGAGTCAACAGCTCCCAATGAAGTAAATCCCTCGAATGATAAATTTGCACCCCAGGAAACCATTCAAATGTCGAAACTGCTATGTAATAATCATTGCCTACGCGCAGAATCGACGGATCTGGATGAAAACCAGGAAGAATCGGATTGGTTATCTGCATGCCTTTCCCCCGCTTTCTTCTTTTTGTTAGCGTTTTCAAAAATATTCACCTTTGTTTAACGTATGAACTAACTAAAGACATCTTATCAATCCTGTCGCGATAGTGGCAACTATTTTATCCGTTCCGCATTTGTTACCCTGTCAAATAAACAGCAGGGGGTTAAAATGAAATTACAGGCCGATTGTCCGATAAAACGAAGAAACTGCCGGAGTGAATTCTCCGGCAGAGCTTTTACCGTCTTATACACCCGAATAAGCCATAAATCCTCCATCAACCGGGATAGTGGTGCCTGTTACAAACCCGGATAGATTTTCATCCACCAACCATAACAAAGTGCCGAGCAGGTCTTCTGGTTCTCCAAAACGCTTCATGGGGGTTTGCGACAATATTTTGTTTGATCGTTCCGTCAGTGATCCATCACTGTTCGTCAATAAGTTTTTGTTTTGCTCTGTCAAGAAAAAGCCCGGGGCGATGGCGTTCACTCGGATGCCGACATCGGCCATGTGGACAGAAAGCCACTGGGTAAAGTTGTCGATGCCGGCTTTGGCTGCACTGTATGCCGGCACCTTCGTCATCGGAGAAGGCGCACTCATGGAAGACATATTGATGATGACTGCGCCTTTTCTTTCGGCCATTTGTTTTGAAAAAATCTGAGTGGGAATCACCGTTCCGATCAAGTTCAAATTGAAAACGTACTGAAAGCCTTCGATGGTTAAATCAAAAAAGGTCAGCAAATCATTGCTTTCTAAATCCTCCACTCGAAAGTTTTCCTTCGTGGTTGTTCCCTCCGGATGATTTCCGCCCGCCCCGTTTATCAGAATATCACAAACGCCGAATTTTTCACGGATGAATTCCTCGGCACGTTCCACGCTTTGTCTGTCCAAGACATCACAGGAGACAGCCATTGCCTGCCCTCCTGTTTCCTTAATCTCCTGTTCTACTTTTTTTCCATTTTCTATTTGCCTGTTGAGGATGGCGACTTTCACTCCCTGCCTGCCAAGTTCCCGTGCCATGGCACTGCATAATACGCCGCTTCCTCCGGTGATCACAGCTACCTTTCCTTTTAAATTATCATTTACCGGCAGCATATAGATTGTCCTCCTCTCTAGTCCGTAGCAATGAATCCCAAATGCCCCATAAATACATAATCCCGAGTGCACGATCATAAAGGCCATAGCCTGGCCTGCAAGCTTCATCCCAAATATGTCGTCCGTGATCGGGACGGACATAACCCGAATATCCTGTCTCCTTGTATGCTTTCACGATATCGTAAATATCGACAGAACCATCGGAAGTACGGTGGGAGGTTTCGATAAAGCTGCCATTGTCCATTGTCTTGACGTTGCGGATGTGGGCAAAATGGATACGACCGGCGAATTCCCGGACCATGTCCGCAACATTGTTATCCGGATTGGCACCGAGAGAACCGCTGCACAACGTGATCCCGTTGGCTGGACTGTCCACCAGATCCAGCAGCCGTCGGATATTTTCCTTACTGGTGATGATTCTCGGCAGTCCGAATACCGACCATGGTGGATCATCCGGATGGATCGCCAGCTTGATATCGTGTTGCTCTGCCGCTGGTATTACTTTTTCGAGAAAATAGCGCAGATTGTTCCACAAGTCTGTTTCCGTCATCCCACGATACTGGTCAAAAAGCTTCGTTAAATACTGAAGCCTTTCCGGTTCCCACCCCGGCATCGTATAGGCGGCATTATCGGAAATTGTCTCGACTAGCTCCAATGGATCCAAGTTCCGGATTTTCTCGTTTTCAAAATACAGTGCCGTCGAACCGTCTTCATGCTGCCGGAACAATTCGGTCCGTGTCCAATCAAAAACCGGCATGAAGTTATAGCAAATCACCTTTACTCCGGCTGCAGCCAAATTTTTGATTGTTTGAATATAGTGATCAATAAACTTATCTCTTGATGGCAATCCCAATTTTATATCTTCATGGACATTGACACTTTCTACTACATCTATATGAAACCCATGATCCTCTGCCTGTTTTTTCACTTCTTGAATGCGATCCGTAGGCCACACCTCACCTACCGGCAGATCATGCAATGCCCATACAATCCCCTCAACTCCCGGTATCTGTTTGATATGTTTCAACGACACACTGTCGTTTCCTTCGCCAAACCAGCGGAATACCATTTTCATGTCTAACACGCCCTTATCTATCAATCTATGTCTAAATAATGACAAACATTGTGGTATGAAATATCCTGTACCACCTTGCCCAGCCAGTCGATATCAGCCGGCATTTCACCGTTTTCCACCCATTCCCCGATCAAATTTGCCAATATCCGCCTGAAATATTCATGTCTCGTATAGGAAAGCAGACTCCGGGAATCTGTCAACATTCCGATAAATCGGGAGAAAACCCCGACATTGGCTAGCGTCTTCATTTGATTTTCCATTCCCTCGATATGATCATTGAACCACCAGGCAGTCCCGAATTGAATTTTCCCTGGTACATCCCCCTGAAAGTTTCCGGCCATCGATGCAATCATATAATTGTCACGCGGATTCAAATTATATAGTATGGTTTTCGGCAGACTCCCTGTTTTATCGAGTTCATTCAGAAAGTTAGATAAATCGGAGGCATACGTAAAATCAGCAATCGAATCAAATCCCGTATTCTGTCCGATTTCAGCTTCCATCCTTTTGTTATTGTTGCGCAGTCCGCCTATATGAAGCTGCATCGCCCATCCTTTTTCAGCGTAGTATTTCCCCAAGTGTACCAGCACCGCTGTTCGGAATTGAGCGGCTTCTTGTGTGCTGATCCGCTCGTTATTGACGGCTCTTTTAAAAATATAACTACACCTTTCCTTGGTTGCAGTCAAAAAGAAAGGAGAATCCAACCCATGGTCTGACAGCCGGCAGCCGGATTCGTGAAAGTAATCGATTCTTTTTTCCAGGGCATGCAAAAAGTCCTGGTAACTGGTGATGTCACCGCCCGATGCTTTCTCCAACCGCTCCAGCCATTCCCTGAATCCTGCCCCTTCAATATGCAGCGCAGCATCCGGCCGGAATGTCGGCAAAACCTTAAAGTCTATGGAAGGGTCCTGTTCAATTTGTTTGTGATATTCCAGTGAATCCACCGGATCATCGGTCGTACACAGTCCCTTCACATTAAAAGAACGGACAATTTCCCTTGCGCTAAACGATGGAGACTGTATTTTCTGATTGCATGCTTCCCATATCTTGTCAGCAGTTGCCGTGGAAAGCGTGTCGGTTACTCCGAAGCACCGCCTCAATTCCAGATGTGTCCAATGATACAGTGGATTACCGATTAAATGCGGAATTGTTTCTGCCCATTTATCGAATTTTTCCCGTTCCCCTGCTGATCCGGTTACATATTTTTCCGGCACACCATTAGCCCTTAGTACCCGCCACTTATAATGATCCCCTTCCAGCCATAATTCCGTCAGCGAAGAAAAACGTTTATCCACGGCGATTTCCTCTGCTGTCAAATGACAATGGTAATCAAAAATCGGCATCGCTTTTGCATAGTCGTGATAAAGCTGTTTTGCTGTTTCGGTTTCCAACAAGAAGTCCTCATCCATAAATGCTTTCACTTTATCCCTCTTTTCATTTCGTTGGTTATGTACCGGTTTATTTTGCTCCACCTCGATGGATGTGCACTGCCTGTTGTTGTGCTTCGATACACAGCTCGGCAGCCCGGAATGCATGCTCCTGGGTCATGGAATTTTCCGTCCCGTTCAGACAATCGAGGATGAACGACCCGAAAAATGGAAAACCCACTTTTCCGTTCAATTCGAAATGTTTCTCTTCTTCCTGATTGACTAAATACAAATGATCCGAGGCAGCGTCCCTAGCGACGTCGATGTATTTCCGAATTTCGATGTACCCCTCTGTCCCGAGAATAAATACCCGGCCGTCTCCCCAGGTGCCAAGTCCATCCGGCGTCAGCCAGTCAACCCGGAAATAAAAGGTTGCTCCATTGTCGGCAACCAACGTTGCATCGCCAAAGTCCTGGAATTCGGGATGATTCGGGAAAGAATAGTTGGCCACTTTACTATGAAGCACTTCCGCATCTTCCGCACCTGCAAAATGGAGGAACTGTTCAATTTGGTGACTGCCGATGTCACACAAAATACCGCCATACCGTTCAGGATCGAAGAACCAATCCGGTCTGTTGGCTGGATTGGCGCGGTGCGGACCGGTACCGATCACCTGCACCACTCTGCCGATTGCTCCTTCTTCGATCAGCCGTCCGGCATATACCGCGCTCTCCACATGAAGACGTTCGCTATAATAAATGCCCCACTTCAACCCGGTATCAATCGTTTTTCGACGGGCTGCTTTTACCAGTTCCAAGGAAGTGAAAGCAGGCTTATCGATGAAAAAATGCTTGCCGTGACCCAACACTTCCAGACCCCAAGCACCACGGTCTGCCGGAATATTGGCACTTGCCACCAGGTGAATTTCCGGATTATCCAGCACGGCTTGTTTAGATGGAGCAGCCTCTGCCCCTGGAAACTTTTGTTGAAATGCAGTCACTTTATCGTAATCCGGATCATAGACAGCAACCAACTCTGCACCTGATTCGATTAAACCGTTGCACATACCGTAGATATGACCATGATCCAGTCCGACTGCAGCGAACTTGAATTCTCCTTTACCCACTACTTGTTCGGCCGCCCCTGTAGGAGCATAATTCATCCCGTCCTGCTTATTCATTTACCCCTCTCCTCCTTTTTTTCCGTTTCTGGTTGTCATGTTGTAATGGTATTATCATCAAACCCTTGTACAGATGTCGTTTTCTCGTAAAAACGAGGAACATGCTGCATGACACCGTCTCTTGTATAAAAGGGATCATCTTTTGCCAAAGGGAGGCTGACTGTTTTTTGTAAAGTTGCAGAATGATAGATTGCCATAATCAATTCAAGCGTCTGCCGTCCCTGTTTGCCATCGACCAATACTTGTCTTCCCTCTTCGATACAGGAGAGCACGTCTTGAATTTGTCCAGTATGCCCCTCGAATTCTAAATCGGGGAGTTGGTTGTATACCGATTCAATTTTTTCTTCAAGCTCCGCATCTTGAAGGGGAAAACCATTTTCTTTTGACCGGGAGGCGACTACCTTCCAGGGATAGGAAACACGAGCGTTTTTTCCTTGGAAAATCAATTGCTGTTCCTCCCCATGATGGACAACCGAACTGGTGATCTGAGCCAGGTTGCCGTTTTGGTAACGACCGATAGCTATTGATAAATCTTCCACTTCTGCATTGTCATGAGCCGTATTGCTGGTCACAGCTGTGATCTCGGAAGGAACTCCATTCATCCACTGGAAGATATCGATATGGTGGACTGCATGATTCAATGTGCATCCACCGCCTTCTTTTTCCCATGTCCCTCTCCACCATAAGTCATAGTAGCTGTGTCCCCTCCACCAAAAGGAATCGACCTGGGTATGTAGCACCGGTCCAATCAAGTTCTTATCCAGGATCGCTTTCAACTTCATCAAGTCCGTGCGGAAACGGTTTTGAGCAACGACAGACAGGATCTTGCCGCTGGCTTCTGCCGCCTTGATCATCTCGTCGCATTCTTTCAAGGAGGAAGCCATCGGTTTCTCCACTAAAACGTGCTTTCCCTGACGTAAAAAATCGATCGATATGGGAGCGTGTGTGTAGGGAGGCGTACAGACGGAAACCAAGTCAAGTTCCGGCAGTTTGGCAAGTTCCTGATAATCAGAATAAACATCGGCAGATATGCCAAATGACTTTACTGTGTTTCGGGCTTTTTCAATATCCGGATCACAAACCGCTGTGATTTTACACCTTTCCGGAAACTGCAGGTACCCTTTGATATGAGAAGGCGCAATCGCCCCCGTCCCGATGATCGCAACATGAATCATAGTCAAACCCCTTCCTTTTACATTTTATTCAACAACAACCATGATATTAATATGGCAGTTCAAAATAGCTCTTCCATCAGTGGATGCGAGTGCGGATTTATATTTCGCTTAAATCGAGAGTGATGATACCGCTTTCAAATTATATAAAAGAATAGCTATCCTCTATTCTTCTTTTTCAGGGATAACCAACCTTATTTAAAATAGCTTGGATAGCGTTCTTTCAGCTCTTCTTTTTCAAAATCGACTAGATGCAGATGTGTTTTCATAGCTTCCTCGGCCAAATCTTCCTCTTTCTTGGAAATGTATCCGAAAATATCTTTATGTTGGGAAACAAGTACATCCCAATCCGGATTGGACGCCAGTCTCAGCATCCGCAGACGATCAAAATGGGTGTTCATTTTTCTTATCATTTCCCATGTCCGTTTTTTGCCGCTCCCTTCAAACAACAAACGATGAAACGCATCGTCCAGCTCGAAAAGTCGGTGGTGTGTCCCTTTTTCCAGACATAGGTCCTGCATCGTCAAATTCGTTTCTAACTGAAATAATTGATCTTCCTCAAAATTCTTGCAGGCCTCTTTCACGATGGCTCTTTCAATATTCTCTCTGACAAAACGACCTTCTTCCACTAGGCTTAAATCGATTTGCGAGACACGTGTGCCGCTTTGCGGGTAGACACCGAGCAATTCCTCCTGCGCAAGATTCATAAATGCTTCTCTGACAGGCGTACGGCTGACTTCCAGCTTTTCAGCCACTTCCTTTTCCGAAATCTTTGTTCCCGGCTCTAATTCCCAATTGATAATTTGCTGCTTTACTGTTTCATAGACAAAATCTCTCGTTGATCCGTTGATACGTTTGATAGTAGAAATCATCCTCACCTCCATCGGTAAGAAACCGAAGATTATAATACTAGTATGGTAGTTAGATTAATTATATAGAGAAACAACGTATTTTTCAACTTTCTGGAGAATATTTTTATCTCTTTCCTCATGTGGTCTATACGGATTCGTAAATGTGGGCTCATTTCCAACTTCAAGCAATGGATGAAATGCATTTGAAGGGCGTTTCTCCCGCTCCTGCGCCTGCCGGAAATAAAATGCGAGATATGGAAATCCACTTGTCAACCTTTTCTTTGGCAAGTTAGCGGAAACCGCGCCAGGAAAAAGCGAAGTACCTGGCCAAAGGGTATGTTTGCACTATTTATAGGAGCAGGATCGAACGGTTTTTTCGCCAAGGTTTTCCGCAAGAAAAGAAAAACCGAACGCGTTCAAATCCTTGAGATTTTGAATCATCGTTCGGCTTTGTCTTCTATTCTTTTCGCCCGATTACCGGAAATTATACAGACTTACCACTCGGCAAGGCTTCCGTCCCGATGCCGCCAAACAGGATTACGCCAATTGTGGCCTTCTTTAGCACGTTGACGGACATAGTCTTCATCTACTTCGATGCCAAGACCGGGACCGTCCGGAATGGCGACATAACCATCCTTATAGGCAAACACACTGCGATCCTTGATATAATCCAGGATGTCATTTTCTTTATTGTAATGAATCCCAAGACTTTGTTCTTGAATGAAAGCATTATGTGAACTGGCGTCTACCTGCAGACACGCTGCCAGCGCTATCGGTCCCAGCGGACAATGCGGCGCCAGGGCGACATCGTATGCTTCCGCCATCGATGCAATCTTTTTGCATTCCGTTATGCCTCCAGCGTGTGATAAATCCGGCTGAATGATATCGACATAACCGTCGGCCAGAAGATTCTTAAAGTCCCAACGGGAAAACATCCGCTCACCTGTGGCAATCGGAATATGGGTAGTGCGGGCAATCTCCTTGAAAGCTTCCTCATTTTCTGACAGTACGGGTTCTTCGATGAACATCGGCCGGTAAGCTTCCAATTCTTTTGCCAGGATTTTCGCCATCGGTTTATGGACCCTGCCGTGAAAATCGATGCCGATTCCGACTCCTTTTCCGACTGCATCCCTTACGGCGGCAACTCGTTCGACCGCCTGATCGATTTTTTCATAAGAATCGATATACTGCAATTCTTCGGTTCCGTTCATTTTTACTGCAGTGAATCCTGTATCGACTGCCTGTTTGGCAGCTGTGCCGACATCGGAGGGCCGATCGCCGCCGATCCAGGAATATACTTTGATGGTATCCCGACAACGGCCGCCCATCAGCTGATGCACCGGGGCGTTATAATATTTCCCTTTCATATCCCACAACGCCTGGTCGATACCTGCGATGGCGCTCATCAGTATGGGACCGCCTCGGTAAAAACCTGCACGATACATGACGTTCCAATGATCCTCGATTTGCAGAGGATCTTTACCGATCAAGTATTCCATCAATTCCTCTACGGCCGCTTTCACAGAGTGCGCTCTTCCTTCGATGACAGGCTCTCCCCATCCGACGACTCCTTCATCCGTGCTTATTTTCAAAAACAGCCAGCGTGGCGGTACTTGGAACAGTTCATATTCGGTTATTTTCATCACGATTCCTCCTCTACTAATTTTATTCCGGAAATTTTACAGAAGCGACTTCCCAGGCACCCAGGACAGAAGAACGGTCGACCTGTTCATCGGTTGCTTCCATCACATGCCAGTCGGTAAAATGTGTGTTCAACAGCTGAGAGAAAGCCTTTCGCAGCGGGTCGGATCCTCCGACAATGACCCAGTCAAGCTGTGATTTTTCAAGAACGATTGTTTGGAGAGACTTCATATCTTCATACAGAACAGCCCCCACAAGATAGTTCGCTCGTTGATTGATTGTCCATTCGGAAAACAAGTCCAACAGCCTTACCTGATAAAGACTGCGGGTTAAACCGTATGTAGAAGCTGCCTGAAACCCTTTTTCCAACGCTTCGGCATCGACTGTCTTTATTAACTGACTGTCAAGAGAGCCGGCCAGGATGGTATGCTCGCTGATTGCCTGCAGCATCTCCCCTCCCAGCGTGGACATGCAGGAACGAATCGTTTGCTCTTCCTCCACAAATACGTACTTTGTATGGGAGCCGGGCAAAATCATCAGCCCCTTTCCTTCCGGGAGAATTTGCTGCAACAACCCGTAGGTTTCCACTTCTTCCCCTCGCATGACGTCATAGTCATTGATATCCGCTAATCCATCGATCCTGTTTTTCATACCTGGAATATAGACAGTTGGGATCGATAAAAAACACTTTTCCTGCTTAATCTCTGCATTGGAAGCAACCTCGGACAATGTGGCGGGTGCTTCCACATGGGGGACTTCATGCAAACCAAGTCCAGAGGTGATCATGCCGGACGCTGCAATGAAGCGGATATCTGCTGCTTGGAGCTGATTGTTTTCGAGCAACTGCTTGATTCCATCAGCCAATTTTTCCTTCAGTATCTGATTTGTCCCTGCAACAGCTGCGTTTTTCACACCGATTGCAAGTTTATACGTATCCATTATCTTTCCGTTTCTACTGTCAAGGAGCCGGATCCGGGAGTTTGTTGTGCCTGTATCGATAAAAATACGATGATGCAATGTCTCCTCCCCGCTTTCTATTTCTATGACTGATTCGATTTGTCTCTGGCTTGTACCAATTTTTTAGCTTCCGTTTCAATTTCTTCAAACCGTTTTTCCCTGACGAGCTGCGGGTTGACCAGGGAACCGCCGATTCCGACGGCATCCCAGCCAGCTTTGAAAAATTCCCCGGCATTTTCTGCTGAAACGCCCCCGACCGCCATCAATTCAGTCTGTGGCAATGGACCTTTTATGTCTTTGGCGAAAGCCGGTCCGAGTGAACGGACGGGAAAAACCTTGACCATCCTGGCACCAGCCTCGTGAGCAGTAAGCGCCTCCGTGGGCGTCATCACTCCAGGTATGACCGGCACCCCGTAACGGTTGCCCGTCTTGATTGTCTCTGTATTCAAGGTAGGGGCAAGCAAAAACTTGGCGCCGGCACGGATTGCCGCATTTGCCGAGGCAGCATCCAGGACAGTTCCCGCACCTGCTAGTATCGCTTCCGGCATATGGTTTATCGTACGTATTGCTTCCAGTGCCCCTGGAGTGTTCATGGTGACCTCGATGATTTTGATGCCGGCCCGATAAAGACTTCGTGCTACTGCTTCCACTTGATCTGCTTGTTCTAACCTGATAATCGAGACGATTTTTTCTTGTTTCACCAAATCTATAGCATTATTCATCTGCATTCCTCCTTCACACCGTTACTACTTTTTTTCGACCGCATGGCCGCCGAATTCGTGCCTCAGTGCCGAAACAACTTTTCCAGTGAATGTATCCGTTTCCTGTGAACGGTAACGCATCATCAAGGAAAGGGCGATGACCGGTGCTGCCGTTTCGAAATCCAAAGCCGATTCTACTGTCCATTTGCCCTCTCCGGAAGAATTCATGACACCGCGGATATCATCAAGTCTTGCATCCTTGGAGAAGGCGCCTTCCATCAATTCCATCAACCAGCTTCTGATGACGGAACCATTGTTCCACACCTTTGCAACTGCCTGGTAGTCATAATCAAAAGGACTTTTTTCCAGGATTTCAAATCCTTCTCCGATGGCAGCCATCATGCCATACTCAATTCCATTATGGACCATTTTCAAAAAGTGGCCGCTGCCGCCTTTTCCGGCGTAGTGATAACCATTCTCTACAGCAAGTTCGCTGAATAATGGCTCTATCCGCTCAAATTGCTGCTGATCACCGCCTACCATGAAACAGGCTCCATTGCGAGCTCCCGATACGCCCCCGCTCGTACCGCAATCGAAAAAGTGGACCCCCTGTTTCTTAAAGCTCTCATATTGGGCAAGTGTATCTTTGTAATGGGAGTTTCCCGCATCGATCACGATATCGTCACGGGACAACAAAGGTTTCAATTCATTCAGGACACTTTCCGTGATTTCGCCGGCAGGCACCATCACCCAGATAGTTCTCGGAGCCTCCAGAGTGTCGATTAATCCGGATAACGAATCAGCTCCTTTTCCACCCTCCTGCCGGAACTTGTCCACTTGCTCTTCAGCCACATCATAAGCTGTTACTTCGTGCCCTTTCTCTAGCATGTGTGAACCAATTTCATATCCCATTTTTCCAAGACCGATTAGTCCTATTTTCATGATGTTTCCTCCTTCATTCGATTCCCGTTAAACAAACAAACTTATCAGTAGTGCGACTCCAAAGCCTACCAGACCAATGATTGTTTCCATGACTGTCCAGGATTTCAATGTCTGTTTTTCTGTCAGTCCAAAGTAACGGTTGACGAGCCAGAATCCTGAATCATTGACATGGGAAACCACTGTGGCACCAGAAGCAATGGCAATGACGAGTAGACCTAGCATCGGTTCACTGACATTGAAAGAATCCAGCAGCGGCGACACTAAACCTGCAGCAGTGATCATCGAAACGGTAGCAGAACCTTGTGCAATCCGGACGACGGTAGCTGTAATAAACGCGAAGACAATCAATGGCATGTTGGCATCTTTCATGGCATCGGCCAGGATATCACCGATCCCGGATTGGATGAGCATTTCGCCGAATACACCACCTGCCCCTGTCACCAGGATGATAATACCTGCAGGCTCCAATGCTTTGGTTGTAATTTGCTGTATCTCTTCTTTTTTGTATCCCCTTTTATAGCCAAAAATATAAAACGTCAATAAGGATGCCACTGTCAATGCTACGAACGGGTGACCGATAAACGTCAAGACTTCTCTCACGGTACTTTCTTCTGCAAGCACCAAATCTGCTGTCGTGTTGATCAGGATCAAAATCAATGGAAGCAATATAATAGAGACAACGCTGCCAAAGCTGGGCAATTCGCGGTCATAGTCTACTTCTTTCATTTGCTCCATCATGTATTCTGGTACACCGATATGAATTTTATTGGCGATATATTTACCAAACACAGGACCGGCCAAAATCATGGCAGGAATACCTGCTATAGCACCGAACAAGATAACCCAGCCCAGATCTGCATCAAGCAGGGACGCAACGGAAATCGGACCCGGGGTCGGCGGAATGAATGAGTGTGTTACAGCCAGACCGGCCATCAATGGAATTCCGAAATAAAGCAAGGATTTTTTCGTTTTTTGTGTCAAGCTGTATATAATCGGAACGAGAATGACGAGTGCGACGTCAAGAAAAACAGGAATCGAAACGATAAAACCAGTTAAACCCAATGCCCACGAAACATTTTTTTCACCGAATTTGTCCATCAGTGTCAGTGCTAGACGTTCCGCCCCGCCGGAAACACGGAGCATTTCACCGAACATGGCTCCAAGGCCGATGATGACAGCAATGAAACCGAGCGTTCCTCCCATTCCTTCTTCAATGGTCGTAATAATGTCGGCAGGTGACATTCCCACTGCCAGTCCCACTAGCAAGCTGACTACCAATAGTGCGATAAACGCCTGCAATTTAGTGCGCATGACTAGAAACAACAATAATACGACTGCTAATACTGCTACAATAATTAATCCTGATGTAGATGTCATATACATTCCCCTTTTTCATGTAATATTGCTTCCTTTTATATTCAGGAAAGCGTTTACTATTGTTTTCAAAAGAAACTGTCGGAACAAATTCACTGTCCCGGCAGACTCTTTCGCGGTGACTTCTCCCGTTCACTGCCTTTTAGGCTTGTTCTTCAGCATACTGGCGTTGAATATCTGCCATCACCTCGAAATCGCTCTGTAAATCCCTGGCCAGGCGGATGAACAATGGCTTCAATTTGTTATAGGCATCACTGTTCGCTTTGACTGGTTCATGTTTCACTTTTGTTTTGACTAGTTCTTTGATATCTGATAGCCGCTCGACCATCCCCAGCTTGTACATAGTCAACCATGCAGCTCCCATACAAGAGGATTGATGGCTTTCCGGAACCATGATTTCCGTTTCGAATATGTCAGCCATAATCTGCCGCCACAACTCCGAACGGGCGAAACCACCATTGGCGCGGAATTCCACCGGTTCCACACCGGCCTCAATCAAAGCGATGACCACCGTGTACATTTGGAACATGACTCCCTCCAGCACACTGCGAATCATTTGATCCCGGCTGTGATCCAATGTCAGTCCGAAAAATACACCCTTCGTGTCAGCATTCCAGTAAGGAGCCCGTTCCCCGGTCAAGTAAGGGAAAAACAACAGGCCATCCGACCCTGGTTTCACCTTGGAAGCAATCTCAGCCAGATCATCGTAAGGGTCTCTTCCAGCTTGCTTTGCTTGTTGTTTTATGTCTGGGAACAAGTTGTCCCTGGCCCAGCGGAAAGTTATCCCTCCATTGTTGATCGGACCACCGATCACCCACTGATCGTCTGTCAGCGCATAACAAAATATCCTTCCTTTCGGATCGACAGATGGTTTGGAAACAACTGTACGGATGGCCCCGCTTGTGCCGATTGAACAGGCCACAGACCCAGGGTCGATCGCACCGACTCCTAAATTGGCGAGGACTCCGTCACTGGCTCCGATGACAAACGGAATGTCCGTTGGCAGGCCGAGGTCTTTTGCTTTTTCAGCGCTTAATCCACTGACTAGATATGTCGTCGGCACTGGATCGGAGAGCTGTTCTTTGCTGATTCCAGTCAGATCAAGTGCTTCCTTGTCCCAATCAAGCTTTTCCAAGTTGAAAAGGCCGGTTGCCGAGGCGATGGAATAATCGACAATATACCTGTCAAACAATCGATAAAACACATATTCTTTAATCGAAATCCATTTTGAAGCCCTTTCAAAAGTTTCCTGATCATGCTTGCGGAACCAAAGCAATTTGGTCAGCGGAGACATCGGATGGATAGGGGTTCCGGTGCGCAAGTAAATTTCATGACCTTCTCCGCTTTTCAGTTCTTCGGTTTCCTCAACCGACCGCTGGTCCGCCCAAGTCAGCGATCCCGTCAGCGGGTTACCGTTTTCATCCATGGCGATCAAGCTGTGCATCGCTGCGCTGAAGCCGATACCGCCGGGAGTGCCCCCTTGTTTATCAACCGCTTTCAAAACTAGTCGAAGTGCGGTTTTCAAAGCTTGAAAGATCTCTTCCGGATTTTGTTCTTTCCAGCCAGGATGCGGGGTGTAAAGCGGGTATTCCTGTTCTTCTTCGGCCCAGGCATTTCCGGCTTTATCATATGCAAGTATTTTTGTACTCGTTGTCCCGATATCGATGGCTATGACTACTTGCTCACTCATTGGATTTCCTCCATTCTTAAAACTTTCATTAAGTAGAGCGCTTTCAAACTAACGCTAAATTATCTTTTCCCTAAAAAACAAGTATTTGTTAAAGAAAATATTTTTCTTGTTTACCAATTATACATGAAATTTTTTTCGCATCAAGTGTTAAAAGAAATATTTTTTCACATTTTTCTCTTTATTATTAAAATAATTTCCTTTAGTATTATAGAAAAGAGATTCACAAGGAGGAGCATTCGTGGTTGAAAACCAAAATGTAAGCGTAACCAGGAGGATTCGTTCGATTTATCAGCAATTAAGTGACAAGGAAAAGCAAATCGCCGACTTTATACTGGAGCAGCCTGCCGGCATCATCCACTCTACCATCAATCAGGTTTCGGATGATTTGAATGTCGCGGATGCCACCGTGTTCCGATTTTGCAAACGTCTCGGTTTCAAAGGGTATCAAGCATTGAAAATTGCATTGGCCTCGGAAATTGTAAATCCCATCAAGGATATTCACGAAACCATCAGTGCGGAAGATTCTGAATTGGAGATTGCACAAAAGGTTTTTCAATCCAATATCAATGCTTTAGAATATACACGGGAAATCCAGGATCCGGGGAATTTCCAAAAAGCTGTCCAGCTCCTCGTTCAATCAAACCAAGTCCATTTTTACGGAAATGGCGGTTCCGGGATAATTGCTCTCGATGGACAGCATAAATTCATGCGGACAGGACTGCCGAGCTACGCACACACCGATACCCATATGCAATTAATGGCCGTTTCGCAATTAACCAGTAGTGATACCGCTGTCTTCATTTCTCATACGGGAGCAAACAAAGATTTACTCGAAGTTGCTGAACTGGCGTTTGAAAACAGGGTACAGACAATCGGAATCACCAATTATGCCAAGTCTCCGTTGAATAAACTGGTCGATGTCTGCCTTTATACCGCATCGCAAGAAACCGAATTCCGATCAGAAGCATTATCTTCACGAATAGCAGAACTCTCCTTGATCGACGCTCTGTACGTGAATTACAGCATCAAAAAAGCCAATCAATCAAAAGAAGCACTCACCCACATGCGCAATGCTATATCGAGAAAACGTATGTGACAACAAAGGGGGGTTACTTCCAGCATCCTTGGAACTTTCAAGTGAATTCCTTACTTTCTTCTATTATAAGAAAAAACCAGTGTCATGTGGCGAGGCCACTGAAAAAGTTCTTTTATTATAAAATTGCTGTCAACGTTCGTTGTTGATTCCCCGAATAAATTGTCGGTGTATGCTTGCCGCGGGCACGCTAAGCTAACTTGGTCTAGAAAATCACTTGACCAAGTGGATCTTCTGCTCGCGCTGTTCCCGCAGGCGTCATCACGGTCCGCTCATCGTGGAATTTTCAAGGGCCAGTCCAAAAAGAGTCGATTTTCTTTGACTTAAAAAAAGAAAATCGACTCTTTTTTCTTGTCCAATGATTGGTTTATTGAAAAGAATGAGGGCTTTCTGCCTCCTTTCCATCTTCAACTATTTCTCTGAAAAATAGAAAAGATGGCGCCCTTACCTACAGGCGCCATCCTTTTGTATCTTCTCACTTTAATGATCGAAAAAACGCATCTAATTCCCTGTTAAACTTATCCGGTTCCTCCAAAAATAAACAATGGCTGCTATTTTCAAAGGCAATCAGTCTAGAATCGGGTATGCGCTGCTGGATATATTCTCCGGCAGCCACCGGGAAGAATGTGTCGTCACGGCCGAAACAAATCAGTGTCGGTACCGTGACGTTTGAGAGCGTTTCTCGATAATCGACTGCTGTTTGATTGAATACAATAGTGCTCGCTATCGCTGCGGGCAGCTTCATCATCTCTTCTAAAATCCAACGATGCTGGTCCGGATCGGGCTTTTCCTTGAACATGCCGTAAATGAACTCACTGTTAAAAGCATGCTGATCCTCCTGGATTGCCTGCATGACACCTTTGATTGCTTCAAAATTGAATGCCCCATACTCCCAACCATCCCATAGATAATCAGATGGGGATTGATCAACAATGGTCACCGCTTTAACATGGTCACTGCCAAATTGATTGAAATAGTCCCACACAACAAAAGCACCCATTGACCAGCCAACAAGGATCACTTCGTTCAAATCGAGTTTTTCCATGAACCGTTTCAAGTCCTTTGCATAGTTCGCGACCGTGTGCCCATAAGGCACTTTGCTCGATTCCCCGTGTCCTCGCAAATCGAATGTAATGGTCCGATAACGTTGCTTGAAATAGTCAAGCTGATTCCCGAAAAACTTGCTGCTCATCATCACTCCGTGAACAAACACGACAGTTTGCCCTTCTCCCTGATCCTGATAATACAATTCCGTCCCCGCTTCTATTTCCATATAAGGCATAGCAGTTCTCCTTTTCTGCTTATTTAGAGTGATTCAATAATACCTTCCAAAACATCAGCCATTCCCTACCTGTAAATAGCAATTCTGTTTGTTTCTATGTAAAATAGTTGCTGTAGTATTGATTTTCCGACCACTCGACCAGATTCCCTTGTAAGAACAGGAGGTATAAAATGAAAAAAGCAACATATATAGAAGAAACAATTCAACTTGCTTTCGACAATGTCGAAAACGACGGCGGACCTTTCGGAGCAATTATCGTAGATAAAACCGGGAACATTATCGGCAAAGGTACCAATATTGTCACAAAATCCAACGATCCGACGGCCCATGCGGAAATACAAGCAATCCGCGAGGCTTGCCAAGAAAAGCAAACATTCCAATTGTCTGATTGCATTTTGTATACCAGCTGTGAACCGTGTCCGATGTGCTTAGGTGCTATATACTGGGCTCGCCTTGAAAAAGTATACTACGCGGCTGATCAAAATCTGGCAGCAGCGGTCGGGTTTGGTGATACTTTCATATATGAAGAAATCGAAAAAGCACCCAGCGAAAGACATATTCCATTTCGGGAAGTACCAGTGAAGGAAAGAAACCGCCCCTTCGAGGAATGGGACAACAAGCCAGACAAAATAACATACTGACGGTCAGTAAATATCCTTCCTGCCAAACAAGATTTTTCTTGTTTGGCGATCCCGCTCAGCTACTTTTGGTAGTTCCACAGCACTCTCCATTCGCCATCATCCTTGGCAGCAAACACGTCTTGCACAATACTGAAATTTCCATACTTGCCCTTATAATTTTGAGTTACTGTTATTTTATAAACAACAGCTAGCGGTTCCACATCTTCCTCCATTTTCCAATCCTTTATTTTGTCGGTATCGCCTAACGAATAAGTGAAGGTTTCGGAACCTAACTGATTCATGAATACGTGGGCCCGATCCTGTAAGTAAGCGCCCTTCTCAAATTTCTCCTTCATCAGTGGATGAAACAAAGCATAGGATTCTGCAAACATTCCCTGTTGTTCATAACTATAGAAGCTATCCACTACAGCCTTTGCCTGCCGATTCGGCAAAAAATATACCAGTCCAGTCATACCAAGGATCAAAATCAGGATCAGCACCAATATGATTAGCGGATTTATTCCTCTGCGCACTGAACATCCTTCTCCCTCGAACAACCATATACAACCATATTATTCTGCTTGCCGGGAAAATATTACATGATCCAGGACAGCCCCTGCTCCTTCTCTCATGGAAAGCCGGGGAATCACTTTATTTTTCATAAAGCTCAATGGGAAGCTGGTCGGGGTCGGTAAAAAAAGTGAATTTCTTTCCAGTTGAAGAATCGATCCGGATGCTTTCCGGCTCTATCCCCCTTGCCTGCAGTTCCTTTAACGTCGATTCCAGCTGGTCTACTTCAAAAGCCAGATGCCGTAAACCGCACGCTTCCGGGTAATTCGGCCTTTCAGGAGCATCCGGAAAACCGAACAGTTCAATAATATAATCCCCGTTCAGTGCTAAGTCCAATTTATATGTGCCTCTATGAGACTGGAATGTCTCCTTAATGATTTCCAACCCCAGTTTTTCTGTATAAAAATGCTTGGATTGCTGGTAATCGGAACAAATGATGGCGGTATGATGAACTCTATTAAACATATTTTCCCCCTCGTTTTTATGATGATATTGCCTTTACTTCTTGGGCAATTCTATCAAAAAAGGGAAAAACAAGGTTACAAAAAGATTAAAGCAACCCGCCAGACTGCTTCTATGATATACACTAAAACCTGTCACGACAGTAATTTGGCAATCATTTCTAGCATTTCCTTATTTAACAGCTAGATTAAAATCCTTTACAGTTCTATTACAACCCTTCTCAGTTGGTAAATCCATGCTATACTGTATCCAGTTCTCCAAAAGAGAGAAAAAATAGTAACCACGTACCTTTGCTTTGTGACTCTTCATTATCTTTTCTTTTGCAGATAGCAAGGGAAAAATTAATCTTAAACATTATCAGGGAGTGGAAGAATTGAGAAAGTCTAACAAAACATTATTTTCTGTAGCGGCAACTGTGGTTTTGGCATCAGCTTTTACAACAAGTGTGGAAGCTTCTTCCTATAAAGTGCAAAGTGGGGATACATTGTGGAGCATTTCACAAAAATATAATACGACTGTACAAAATTTACAATCTACTAATAATATATCAGGCACCATCATCTATCCGAACCAAGTGATTGAAACCGGCGACGGCGAAAGCAGCAGCAAGTCTCACGCTTCTTCGTCCAATGGAAAAACGTACAAGGTGAAATCCGGCGATACTTTATGGGCAATCGGAAAGAATCATGGTGTATCGGTAAGCAACCTGAAAAGCTGGAACAACCTTTCTTCTGATTTGATTGTAACTGGTCAGACGCTTAAGGTAAGCGGATCTTCCAGCTCTAGCCAAGCATCCTCCAATTCTAGTGAAAAGGTTAGCGAGAAAGAAACAAAAGTTAAATCTGCCAGCGTTTCAACGAGCGGCAACAATGGTTCTGCCCTTGTCAACGAAGCGAAAAAGCATGTCGGCACTCCATATGCATGGGGCGGCGCATCTCCAAGCGGTTTTGACTGCAGCGGATTTATCTATTATGTAAGCAAGCAAGCTGGTGATAGCTTCGGTCGTACGTCTGCTGCGAACCTTTACAATCAATCTACCAAGGTAAGCAGTCCGCAGCCTGGCGATTTGATTTTCTTTAAAGGCACATATAAATCCGGTATTTCTCATGTTGGTTTCTATGCCGGGAACAATCAGTTCGTTCACGCAAGCTCTAGCGGTGTAGAAATCACTAGCGTCAGCAATCCATACTGGAACAGCCACTTTGCTGGATACGGACGTATGTAATTATCGTAAAAACAGATCGGAATTTCCGGTCTGTTTTTTTTATGTGGCAAAATCCCGATTCTTGTTACCCAAAAGCTTGTTACAGCACTATTCCCGCATCTCCACAACCTAAACCATCTTTTTCGAAAATTTTTTGTTCTTTACTGAATATGTCGGCGTCCCCCTGGCGTGATGAGTGTTCCTGCAGTGTGCAAAAAAATACACTCTTTCCCTCTTTCTTTATTACCGTAAAGATACTTACCCCAAAGGAAAAAAAGAGAGAGATTAGCGCTCAATGTTATTAGAATTACTGGATATTTATAAATAAACATGTGGATGTATGAAATATAGAGGAAAAAGAAAAAGTGCTTTTTGAGTAGAACTCTATGATTGTGATTAATGGGTATATCGAGGGAATAAACAATACGAGAAAAGTTTTAAAACGAGATTCTTTTGGCATCAAAGATTTTAAAGATTAAAGCCTAAAATTTCATGGCAGCAAGCGATGAAATTGCTCTATAGAGCGAAATAGTAACGTAGCAGAGGAAATAAGCGAGACTCCTGCGGAATAACGGGCGACCGAGACCCCGCAGCGGGCTTTGCGAGGAGGCTCGGACGTTCGTCCGCGGAAAGCGAGTTTATTTCCTCTGCGGCCTTGAGAAAATAGCCATTTCTTGGAGTATGCCTTACGATAAAAAGAGGATGGAAGAAGAATCACCACCACGATTCATTCATCCGTGAAGAATAAAGAGTGTTTATTTCCTTTGCCGCTTGAGGATAGTCGCTAGTAGATGGAAAGATTCGTGGCGTGAAAATCCCATCACCACCATGGACAGAGAACCGAAAATTTTTTCTTTAGTAGAAATAGATAGAGAAAGGATATCCCGTCTAACCGACACCGTCCATCCCCTCTTCTATCTTCTTAGAAAAAACTGCCCCCGGAAAATGTTCTTTTCAGGGGACAGCCTTTTATCTTTAGAAAACTTATCCAAAGTTCTTCTTTAATGTTTCGGTTATTTCTACAACGGATTTCCCCATTCCGGATTCTACAGCAGCTACATAAGCACCTTCTACTATCGGGACATCGGCAATTTCTATGTGATCGTATTCCGACATTTCCACCGCCATTTCGGCGTTCATCTTGGCGCTGCCAATATCAAAAATAAGCAGAACCCCTTTAGGACTATGCGCGTTCTCGATAGCAGCCTGGATTTTTTCGATGCTGGTTCCGATATCTCCGTCATCGGTACCTCCTGCCAATTCAATCGGCACATCCGAATTCACTTGGCGGATGAGATCCTTGATTCCTTCGACGATTTTGGGGCTGTGGGATATCAGAACAATGCCTGTCTGGTCCATTGACTACACTCCTTTTCTTACTATCTCAGCCAGGGTTGAAAATAAGTAATAAGAGGAAACCGAACCAGGATCCAAATGACCGACAGAACGCTCTCCCAAGTAGGCAGCTCTTCCTTTTTTGGCAGACATGTCTTTGGTGGCTTCCATGGCCGATTTTGCTTTGGATTCGATTTCATCACCAGAAAAATCTTGCTCCGTCTGTAAATATTCAGCCATTGGCAGCCAGACATCGATCATGGTTTTTTCACCTTGCTCTGCTTTCCCTCTTTGCTTTAACCCTTCTGCTGCTGCCGAAATTCCTTCAGCGAAATGCTGAAAGTCTGCATTGTCCGACCCTTTCATGCTGGTGGACATTTTGAGGAAGGCGGTACCGAACAATGGTCCGGATGCGCCGCCGACTTTCGACATCAAGGTCATCGCCGTATCCTTCAATACGTCGCTTACGCTGGTATATTCAGCAGCTTCTATTTTATTTTTGACCTCTTGAAACCCGCGTGCCATGTTGATACCATGATCTCCATCGCCGATAGCCTGATCGAGCGAGGTCAAATACTCCTTGTTTTCCTGAAACAGTTGATTGGCCTGTAATAGCCACTGTTTTATATCTTGTGGTTGTAACTCCATCCTGCATGCTCCTTCCTATTACATTTTAAACGCTGGGGCCTCGGACGGGGCGTCCAGCAATTCTTTCAATTCCTCATCCAGTTTCAACAGGGTGACCGAGCATCCCGCCATTTCCAAAGATGTCATGTACTCACCAACAAACGTTTTGTGGACACGTATATTTTTTGCTGCCAGCAATTCCTGGACTTTTCCATTGAGAATGTACAGTTCCATTTCAGGGGTTGCTCCAAGTCCGTTGATCATGACCGCTACTTCTTCTTCAGCAGCGATATCGATGTCAGCCAAAACTTTGTTGGTCAACTCCTCGGCAATTTCATCGGCAGATGCGATTGTTTTTCTCTCTATTCCAGGTTCCCCATGAATCCCGATTCCAATCTCCATTTCATCATCGGCCAATTGAAAGCCCGGCTTCCCTGCAGCTGGAACCGTTCCGGAACTGAGCGCCATTCCCATCGAACGCACATTGGCCACCGTTTTTTCCGCCACCGCTTTCACTTCTTCCAGTGAACCACCTGCCTCTGCTTTTGCCCCGGCAATTTTGTGAACGAAGACGGTACCGGCAATGCCTCGTCGTCCGGAAGTGAACGAGCTGTCCTCGACTGCTACATCATCATTCACCACCACATGCTCCACCTGTATTCCTTCTGCCTCGGCGAGTTCCGCTGCCATTTCGAAATTCAGGACATCTCCGGTATAGTTTTTGACTACCAAAAAAACACCAGCACCATTGTCGACTGCTTTTATCGCCTCAAAAACCTGATCCGGAGTAGGAGAGGTGAAGACTTCGCCAGATACAGCCGCATCCAGCATTCCTTCGCCAATATATCCGGCATGGGCAGGTTCATGACCACTTCCGCCGCCGCTTACCAATCCAACTTTCTCTGATCTAGCAGGCTGTTTCCTTGCAAGAACCATCGTGTCCGGAAGTTGCTTGAGACTGTCAGGATAAGCTGCCGCTATTCCCTTCACCATATCCAGTACTACCTGATCCGGATTATTGATAATCTTCTTCATTTTGCTTCACTCCTTTATTATTTTCACTCTACTAACACTCTAATGATAAACCTTCGCTAAATCCTTAAGGAAACCCTTTACTGTAAGAAGGATTTTTTCGACAGAAGTCGGGAAAATCCGACTAAGCATTATAAAAATACGGGACCAATCGATCGAAAGCTTCCTTATCGATAAACCGGTCCCGCGGTATTGATTGGTGCTATCCGAGGCTTTCGTCACTTCGGAAACGCATCCTTACCACTTCTTATTTAAATGCACGTGTCGCTTCCACGGCTTTTTTCCAGCCATCGTAAAGCTTTTTACTCTTCTCTTCCGGTAAAGCGGGATCAAAAGTACGCTCATTCTGCCACTGTTTTGCAATTTCCTGCTTATCCTTCCAATAGCCCACTGCCAGTCCCGCCAAGTAGGCCGCACCAAGTGCAGTGGTTTCTTGTACGACTGGACGTTCTACCGGCACTTCGAGAATATCGCTTTGGAATTGCATCAAGAAATCATTTTTGACTGCTCCTCCATCCACGCGAAGTTTTGTCAAATCGATGCCGGAGTCCTTACTCATGACATCGGCGACATCCTTGGTCTGATAAGCAAGGGATTCCAACGTCGCCCGGATAAAGTGATCCTTTGTCGTCCCGCGGGTCAATCCAAAGACAGCACCGCGTGCATCACTGTCCCAATATGGTGTGCCAAGTCCGACAAATGCCGGTACGAAGTAAACCCCGTCCGTTGAATCTACATTTTTGGCATGAGCTTCACTCTCTGGAGAGTCGTTGATCACTTTCAATCCATCACGCAGCCACTGAATGGCAGATCCTGCCACAAATATACTTCCTTCCAAGGCATACTCCACTTTTCCGTCAACGCCCCAGGCAAGTGTCGTCAAAAGGCCATGTTCGGATACTACGCCTTTTTCGCCGGTATTCATCAGCATGAAACAACCGGTTCCATAAGTATTTTTAGCCATACCCTCTTCAAAACAAGCCTGACCGAACAAAGCCGCCTGCTGGTCACCGGCTATGCCCGCAATCGGCACTTCCTCGCCAAAGAAGTGGTAATCCACTGTTTTTGCATATACTTCCGAGGATTGCTTCACCTCCGGCAGCATGCTTTTCGGTACGGTCAAAATATCCAGCAGTTCTTCATCCCACTTTAAATCATAAATATTGAACATCAAGGTTCTCGAAGCATTGGAGTAATCGGTGATATGGGCTTTTCCACCAGATAACTTGTAAACAAGCCAGGAGTCGATCGTACCGAACAGCAAGTCTCCATTGTCGGCTTTTTCCCGGGCACCTTCCACATTATCAAGAATCCATTTCACTTTGGTTCCGGAAAAATAAGGGTCGATCAACAGGCCGGTTTTTTCGCGGAACAAATCGTTATAACCCTGTTCTTTCAGCTCATTGCAAATTTCCTGGGTTTGACGGGATTGCCAGACAACCGCCTTATAAATCGGCTTTCCAGTATTCTTATCCCATACTACCGCTGTCTCACGTTGGTTGGTGATGCCGATGCCGGCTACTTGGGATGGTTCCGCATCTGCCTTCCGTAATACTTCCGACATACAGGCAAGAACAGAAGTCCAGATTTCATTGGCATCGTGTTCCACCCAGCCTGGTTGAGGGAAAAATTGTTCGAACTCTTTTTGAGCCGTTTCAACAATTTCCCCATTACGATTGAACAGGATCGCTCGCGAACTTGTTGTCCCTTGGTCTAATGACAAAATATATGTTTCACTCATGATAAATTCCCCCTTAAGATATTTTTTCTTCCACTTTATCAGCAGTGGTTTCTCCTTTTTTCAGTTCTGCATTTGCAGCTCCGATCAAGATGACAGCCATCACAGCACTCAATATCCAGAACAAGACCGAAAAATCGCTTACAAAAATGGCACGATAGAAAACCGCTCCATAAATTCCTCCCAAAATCGGTCCAAGAACCGGTATCCAGGAATAACCCCAGTCAGAACCGCCTTTTCCCGGTATCGGAAGCAGTGCGTGGGCAATCCGCGGGCCAAGGTCCCGAGCCGGGTTGATGGCATAACCGGTCGTACCGCCAAGCGACATTCCAATCGCTACAATCAATGCACCTACTATCAATGGGTTCAACCCTTCGGTAAATTCGTTCGCGCCGATAAACAAAAGACCCATGACAAGAACAAATGTACCGATCATTTCACTGACCAGGTTGGAAAACGGACTGCGTATTGCCGGATCGGTAGAAAACACGCCCAGTTTCGCTCCAGTATCTTTGGTCGCTTTCCAATGCGGCAAGTAATTCAAGAAAACAATAACACCGCCGATAAATGCTCCCAACATTTGTGCCGTGATATACATCGGCACTTTTGACCATGGAAATTCACCTACTGCAGCAAACCCTAACGTCACTGCAGGATTGATATGGGCTCCCGATACGCTGCCGACCGCATAAACGCCCATTGTCACTGCAAGACCCCATCCAATTGTAATGACGATCCAGCCGGCGCCTTCCGCCTTTGTATTTTTAAGTACGACTCCCCCGACAACTCCGCCGCCAAAAATAATCAAAATCATTGTACCAATTAGTTCTGCTAAAAATTCGGACATCTCCAGCACCCCTTTTCCTATATTAACCTAGTAAACGATGTGTTTTTGAACACAAAAAGACCCACACTCCAATCGACGCACTTCTCCTGAGAAGTGCCATTGTAGTGTGGGTCTCCGAATCTCCATCACATCGTTAACTTGTTGTCTTAACTTTACACCATGCTGCAAACGCTGTCAATCCATTTAGTGATTTTTTTGTAAGCACTTACGTTTCCTTGCATATCTTGTTTTCTCCCCGTCCTTGTAACGGCGCTGTTTTCACGAATCGTCACCGATTATTTTTTCTTCCACTTCTTCGGTTTGGGAGTGTCCACTTTTTAATTCTTTGCTGGCAGCAGCGATCAACAGCAGAATCATCACAGCACTGAGAATCCAGAAGAAAACCGAATAATCACCGGTAAACAAAGCACGGTAAAATAACGCACCATATATTCCGCCCAACACCGGACCGGCCAGAGGTACCCAGGAATATCCCCAGTCGGATGATCCCTTGCCCGGAATCGGCAGCAAGGCATGTGCAATCCGTGGCCCGAGGTCGCGGGCAGGATTGATAGCATAACCCGTGGCACCCCCCAACGACATTCCAATCGCCACAATCAACAATCCAACGATCATTGGATTCAATCCTTCGGTGAATTCATTTGCACCGATAAACAAAAGTCCCATCACGAGGACGAATGTACCGATTATTTCACTGACCAGGTTGGAGAACGGACTGCGAATCGCTGGATCTGTTGAAAACACTCCGAGCTTGGCTCCCGGATCATCTGTCGCTTTCCAGTGGGGCAAATAGTTGCAAAAGACGATACCTGCCCCGATGATGGCACCGAGCACTTGAGCCGAAATGTACATTGGCACTTTCGTCCATGGAAACTCTCCAATCGCCGCGAAACCAAGGGTAACAGCGGGATTGATATGGGCACCAGACACATTCCCGACGGCATAAACACCCATTGCAACCCCGAGCCCCCATCCAATCGTAATGACGACCCAGCCTGCCCCTTCAGATTTCGTTCCTTTAAGAACGACTCCACCGACGACACCGTTCCCAAGAATGATCAAAATCATGGTTCCGATTAATTCAGCTAAAAACTCCGACATGAAAACGCACTCCTTCCGATTTTCTAATCTAATTAACATAAATCGGAAACTTCAAACCTTTTGCGCACTAGTCAGTTATCCGGATGTGTTGTCGCCTGATGTTCCATCTCAGTGAATGTTCCATAGTTCGGAACGGGAAGTGGTGACAGCTTTCGCTCCTCCCTGGTATGCATTTTCCACATCCTCCTGGCTGCGGATCAACCCGCCAGCGATGACCGGGATGCCTGTCCGTTCAAAAATTTCCCCGATCAATTTCGGAATGAGACCAGGCAGCACCTCGATATAATCTGGTTTCACCTTGTTGATGATTTTTATATTGCTCTCCAATGCATGCGAATCAAGAGCGAATAGCCGCTGAACCGCTAGAACCCCCTGTTTTTTGGCGTAGGAAATGACATTCCCTCTGGTGGTGATGATGCCATCTGGTTTCAGATTCCGGATCAAGAACTCAATCCCGGCTTCATCGGTTTTCAACCCTTGAATCAAGTCAGCATGGACAAACACTTTCTTTTGTTCTCTTTTTGCATATTTTATCAGGGAAACAAGCTGGGAAAGCCTTGTCTCCAAGAAAATGATATATTCATAATCACTCGTAAGCAGCTTTTCAAAATCTTTCATATCACGGATCGCCGGTAAAGTCCCTTGGAGTATTGTCATATTATCACCCAATCCCGTTAATTTACTAATAGTTATTCATTTTATCATAATGCTTGTCCAAAGGTTAATATGTAAACAGTTGGTGAAAACGCTTATCTGTCGGTTGTAGCTTGATAATTTCCGATTTAGAAATTAATTTCGACTTAACACTGGCCTGCTCACCCCATTTTATAAAACGAACCCTAATCAATTGCTTAAAAATGCTCGCTATACGGGATGCTACCGGCATATCCTGTTTGAATCCCGCTTGTTCACTCCTTTTAGTATCGGAAAATCCAATACGGAAATATGTGGAAGGAACGGTCACAAGATTTTGCCGTTAGATAAGGCGAAGATTCCAGCGGCAGAAAAGGCATAGGGGGAGATGGCCCTGGAGAGCGCTGACTCGAGGAAACTCTCCACCGCCCGCGGAAGATGCTGGTTATTTCTTAAAACCGGCACTGCACTACTGAAGAGAATAGGTAGTTTCTAAAATACCCTAAAGAACACTACTCATGAAATAAACAGACGAAACGTTTTCCAAACAAGTCGCAAGGGAAATTAGTAAGGAGTCCCATTAAGAAAAGAGTGACGAACATGAAAAGGCTGTTGATTACCTTGCTTCCGATTCTTTACGCTGTGTTGATCTGGATTCAATCAAGCTACTCGCATGAAACCATTGTACGCTTTTTCAAGGAGGTTATGCCGTGGTGATAAACTTTCTATGGGAAGCTTTCCATTTTATAGAGTTCTCCATTCTTTACCTTCTCCTGGCAGCAGCGTTGATAGTCAACAAACGTCACAACACACTGACGGACCTTGCTGCCATGTCTGCAACCATCGTTTATGCTTTCGTGGATGAAATTCATCAATTTTATGTACCAGGACGTTCCTTTTCTCAGTTAGATCTAGTTAAAGATATGGCTGGGGTGGTCGCTGCGTGGATTTTGCTGGAAAGTATCCAATCCAGCAGAGGACAAAAGAATGATCATTAACAACAAGCTTTTCTTGGCTGTGCCGACACGTTCCGCAGTGTGAGAAGCTTGATATATTTTTCCTGCCTGAACATGAAATCACAAAAAAAGCTGTCCCTTGGCATTAGCCGGATAGGACAGCTTTCATGAATTATTTTTTGCGGCGTAAGAGTTTTATACAGGCCAGGATGACTAAAGCAATCGCCACATAAGTGAGGAAAAACACGATGAATCCCCACAGCCCTACAACCGCATCGGCAAATTCCATATCGCCGCCGGTTAGAGCCTGTTGAATTTCGATTGCAAAAACAAGCACCACCATCATGGTGAATGTGTAAATAAAAGAAAGAATGGTAATGCTCCACTTCATGCTGGCGATCAATTTAAAGAAAAAGTAGACGATGAAAAAGGCAAAGATACCGATAATGCCGATCACCCAAAAATGCAGTTGTTTATCCGTCATTGTCAATCCGAATAGTTCAATTAATACATCATGGATTCGGTTTACGATATCAGCCAGCAGTAAAATGACTTCCTTCATACTTTTTCCTCCTATTTTCTACCGTTCAACTACGTCGGGCCTGATTCAACGCCTGATTGAATCCTGCGATGATATCGTCTGCCGCTTCAATTCCTACAGATATCCGGATCAATCCTTCCGTTATTCCCAATTGTTTCTGTGTCTCTTCTGGAAGGGCTCGATGGGACGTAGCCAATGGATAGGATACAGAGGTTTCGACCCCAGCCAATGTAGGAACGATTTTTATCCAGCCGAGCGATTGGAAGAATGTTTCCACATCACAGGTAGCCCTAATATCCATCGTTACGATGGCTCCATTTCCAAACGGTGATACGTCCTTCGGGTAATATACTTTTTCCACTGCCTCATGCTTTTGCAATGCATCGGCTAGTTTTTGTGCATTGGTGACATGCCGTTCCATTCTTACACTCAACGTCTTCAACCCGCGGCAGGTGAGCCAGGCCTCGAAGGGACTTAAACTGCTGCCCAAATTCACGATTTTTTGATTGGCTTTTTCAATTAAATCTTCGTGACCGACAAGCACACCGGCTGTAATGTCACTGTGACCGCCGATGTATTTAGTCGCACTGTGGACAACCAAATCGGCGCCCTGCTCATAGGGACGGCACAGGTAAGGTGTGGCAAATGTATTATCGATCATCAAGACCAGCTGGGCGTCCTTGGCCAGGGCAACGAGCGCATCTATGTCCTCTCTGCGCAGCAACGGATTGGAAACAGATTCCGAGTAAACCATCTTTGTATTGTTTCGGACATATTCGGCGATTTTGTCCCAATCGGAAAAGTCGATAAAAGACACTTCGATTCCTAAGTCCGGAAGTTCATTGGCAAGCAGTTGATATGTACCACCGTAAATATCAGCAGCCGCGATGACATGGTCCCCCTGCTTGGCAACGGCAAGAATTCCAGCCAATATCGCAGCTGTTCCCGAGGAAGCGGCTACTCCTCTCGGCGCTCCTTCCAGCTGAGCCACCGCAGCTCCTAGCTCATCGGTATTCGGATTCCCGACTCTCGTATATAAATAATCATTCTTCCCTTGGTAAAAATTCTCCAAATCTTCAAGGTCTTTGAATTTAAAAGCTGACGTCTGGTAAATCGGCGTCGTCTTGCTATTGATTTTTTTCTCCTGAATGCCAGATAGATGAACAGATTTCGTATCAAAATGTTTCCCCATGTGATCGCTCTCCTTTACCAGCTTTCCATAATTATACCTACTTTAACGCAAGACAGATTAAAAGCGCAAGCACTGTTTAAAAGAATACAACCCGGATTCTCCACGTCCTTGGCAACCTGCATTATCAATAACGCGCGGTCCTTCGCCAAACGTAAGCAAAGCTTCGAAATGGATGACACAGAGGTTTTGCTTAAGACCTCCAGGAGTAAGGACCGGACACCTATGGAAATTCATCCTTTTTTAAAAATAGAATCGGAGAGGCTGGGTACACCTCTCCGATCCTTGGTTACACAGTTTGAGTTGCCCTGCTGTACTTTTTCCCGGGGTGGTTTTCAAGAAGACGCGGTCCTGCTCCAAAAAGGTTATCCCGCAAGCTTTCTCCTTCATAGCTAGAGCGAATCAGGCCTCGATCTTGTAAAATCGGAACAACCAAATCGACGAAATCCCGGAAAGTTCCCGGCGTAATCGCATATGCAATATTGAAGCCATCGATACCAGCCTCTCTGACCCATTCTTCCATCGTATCGGCTATTTGTTCGGGCGAGCCGACTGCATAGGCGCCAAGACCTCCGATCCCGATAAATTCTTTGATTTCTTCTACTGTCCATTGTTTGTTCGGATCAATCCTTGTAAAGTTTTCGACTGCTGATTGGATGGCATTGTTTTCAACATACCGCAAACTTTCATCAGGGCCATACTGCGAAAGGTCGATACCGGTCCATCCACCGAACAAGGCAAGTGCCCCTTCATGGCTGATATGTTTTTTATAATCGTTGTACTTTTCCTTCGCCTCCTGTTCTGTGCGCCCTACAATGGGAGTGAACATGGTCAAAATTTTCACATCCTCTGGATTCCGCCCAGCCAGTTCAGTCTCTTTTCGCAACTTTTTGACTGACTTCCTGGCAGCCTCTTTGGTTGGAGCTCCGATAAAGACACACTCTGCATTCCTGGCTGCAAAGGCCCTGCCTTTCTTGGAAGCTCCCGCCTGATAAATAACCGGTGTACGCTGTGGCGAAGGTTCACTCAAATGGGCGCCAGGCACTTTGAAATACTTTCCTTCATGCTGGATGTCATGGACCTTTTCCGGATCGGTATAGATGCCATTCTCTTTATCGAGACGGACTGCATCATCTTCCCAACTGCCTTCCCAAAGCTTATAGCAAACATCCACATACTCTTCTGCAATATCATACCGCTCATCATGACTTACCTGATCTTCCAAACCCATGTTGACTGCTGCGCTTTTCAAATAAGACGTAACGATATTCCAGCCCACCCTTCCATTTGTCAAATGATCGAGTGTCGACATTCTTCGGGCGAAGGTATAGGGATGTTCATGGCTGACAGAAGCGGTCACGCCAAAACCGAGATGCTTGGTGACGGCCGACATGAGCGGTACGACCAGCAACGGATCGTTCACAGGCGACTGGGCTCCCTGCCTTACTGCCGCATCCCGAGAATTTTCGTAAACATCATAGGTGCCTAGCACATCAGCCAAAAACACAGCATCGAAATTCCCTTTTTCCAATAGCTTTGCCAGCTCTATCCAATATTCACTGTCCTTATAACGGTGTGATTGGTCGTCCGGATGCGTCCATAATCCTGGCGATTGGTGTCCCGCACAATTCATATCAAAGGCATTCAAATATATCCGCTTATCCGTCATCGATTTTCTCCTCCTATTGTTTTATTGGTTCAAATTGGCTGTTTTTGCTTGTTGACCGTCTGGACAAAATAGTCCAATTGCTTTTCTAATCGCTGGTTTAAATCAGGATCGTGAATCGGCTGATTGATATCCTGTTTGTCTATGCATTCGTTCAACAAATAAACACCTTTCAAATTCTGTGCCTTCAATGTCGCCAATAGCGGCTTCAGACTATATTCCAATGCCAGCAAATGGGAGGGACTGCCGCCTGTCATCAGTGGCAAAACCGGAGTATCTTCCAACACATCCTGCGGCAATATGTCCAGAAATGCCTTTAGAACCCCTGAGTAAGCTGCTTTATAAACGGGAGACCCGACAATCGCGCCTTTCGCCTTCCGGATGAGCGCTGCCGCTTCCGTTACACTCTGGCTGTCATACCTTCCTTCAAACAAGTCGACCTGAGGGATCTCCTTTACGGATAAGTGTACGGTGGAAAACCCTTTTTGCCTCAAAGACTCCCCTAAATAGTTCAAAACCACGTCGGTTCCTGATTGGGCCGAAGGACTTCCCGATAAAATAATGATTTCACTCAAAATAATCTCTCCCTTTCTGCCAAATGGGCTTGCGTTTCGACTCGGGGAAAGAGGGATTTTTTTCATTAGAAAAAGCCCCCTTCTCCGCAACATGAGAAAAGAGGGCTGTCATCGTCCGATATCCGCTCTTATCTCCCAAGAATGATCTTGGCTGGAATTAGCACCTTTCTGACAATGGTCAGAGGTTGCTGAAGCGTCAATGGGCCAGTTCCCTCGGCTTCTCTGGATAAGAATTTTTAATTTGACACCTATCATAATACCAATGGCTTTCCATGTCAACCACTTTTTGCAATAATCAGAATAGTCCTGTCTGTTGAAAGTGCCCTGCACTTACTCCAGCCAGGTTTATCTGCCCAGTTTTTGAGAAACATATAGATATACTTAATCCAGGAGGAATCGTGATGCATGAATTTAACGAGACTTTTATCCAAATCCTTATCCTGCTTGCTATCTCGATCGCCGTGATCGGAATTGCCAAAAAAATCGGTCAGCCCTATACAATTGCACTCGTTTTGGTCGGTTTAATTCTTGGTATTATTAACGTACATGTACCGCTTATTGACGAAGCAGAGGCATATATCACTCAATCAGAAGTGTTCCAGGCAATCATCATATCTTTGTTTTTGCCGATTCTACTCGGAGATGCGACGTTAAAACTTCCCTTTCACCATTTATACCAGCACAAGCGGGCCGTACTTGGCATGGCATTCGCCGGTACGTTTCTTTCCTTTATCGTGATCGGCTTATCCACTCATTATGTTATCGGATTGCCGATAGCGGTCGCTTTCACATTCGCCGCTTTGATGAGTGCCACAGATCCGATAAGTGTTGTATCCATATTTAAGTCACTCGGTGTTTCGGAAAAGTTATCCACGGTCATGGAAGGGGAATCACTGTTCAACGACGGGATTGCGGTCGTCTTGTTCAAAATTTCGTCGATCTATTTGCTTACTTATATCGAATTAGGCTGGGAGGGGCTTGGCAGCGGCATCCTGTTATTCCTGAAATTCAGTCTCGGCGGTGTGTTGGTCGGTGTCATCCTTGGTTTTGTGTTCTCCCAAATCATCCGCTTTTTTGATGATTATCCATTTGAAATTGCCCTGTCGGCCATCTTGTTTTTCGGAAGCTATTTTATCGCGGAACATTTGGAGGTCTCCGGGGTCATCGCAGTGGTTGCGGGTGGTTTTATGTTCGCCGACTATGGCGGGAAAATCGGTATGTCGGAAAAAACGCGGGTCACCATCAATACGTTCTGGGATGTCATCACCCTTGTGGCCAACTCGATCATCTTTTTGTTGATTGGTTTGGAGATCCGCAATATTGATTTCAATAACCAGTGGGACATCATCGCATATGCAATCATCCTTGTAATCCTGGGTAGAATCATCGCTTTGTATATCAGTACACTGCCTGTCAAAGATTTGAACCGGAAAGAACGTATCCTGCTGAACTGGGGCGGCTTGCGAGGCAGCTTGTCGATTGCACTTGCTCTCAGCTTGCCAACCGAATTCGCCGGCCGTGACACCGTCCTGTTACTGACCTTTTCGGTTGTCTTGTTTTCTTTGATCGTGCAAGGCCTGTCCATCAAACCATTGATCAAAAAGCTCGGTCTGTCGGGCGCCGATTCGAAAGAATAAAAAGTCCCGATGCAAAGGACATAGAAGCAGGCGGGAACAGCGCGGAATCAAGCTCCACTTGGTAAGGCGGCTTTCTTTGACAGTACGCTGAATCCATGCCCGCGGAGAGGGAATCACCTTTTACCTTGCACACGTGGTGTATTTTCACCATTCATGTGAGAATGTAAGAATGCTATTATTTGTCAAAGTCAATTCATATAAAAAACCGGACGAGTCCGAATGAACAGGATTTCGAATTAACGTCCGGTTTTTGGCTTGGCCATTATTGCGTCGTTCCACTTTATTTTGCTGTATTCACTTCAATCACTTTATTGACAAAAGAGGCGAAGGGTTCGTCCTCAAAAGAATAATCGTCTAACTCCTTACGGTAGATTTGAATGATAACCGTATCATATCCCTTTTCATGTTGTGTAAGTCCGAAATGAGAGGTGCGTAGATGGGACAAATCCTCCCGGTACGGCAATTTAATTGCATTGTTTATTTCCTCCATAGGGATAGAATTCTCCGGAACTTCCAAATCGATCCGCAATCGATTTTCCCCCGCATGGATTTTTCCGAAACGCTTGGAATGCCGCTTCCATGGCAGCTTTGTCGTTGTTTCAATACCATAGTTGTGTTTTTCCCGGTTGATCAATTTCACTTCACATTTCCCGCTGTTTTCCAGCAGGGTAATGAGTTCGTTGACTTTCTTGTACATCTGATCCATCCTTTCCATTCCGAGTCAGCATCTAGTTAAACTATTCCCCGTGACCAAATGTTTTACCCGTTGAATGTTTTACGATGGGATAAAGAACGCTGTCATCAGAAGCGAAAAGAGTCCATTCACAATAATTGCAATTTTTGTCTCCTTCTGGGCTGCTGGTGAACTCCTCACATTCCTCTAGGGGAAAGAGCCATAATGCAACATGGTGCTGGACTTAAAGAGAATAATACAGAACGGATTTCAAATAAACAAAACCCAGGAGTTTTTTCACTTAGCCCCCTGGGTTTTGCCCACTTATCAAGATTTCGCTTTCTTTATCATATCGTGCACCTTTTGAATCTCATCATCGGATACGACCAAATAATACACATCCTGACCGCTTGAATTCGTGATATAAGTGCCTTCGCCTTCCATTTGATAGCTGACAACATTTTTCCTGGTGTCCCGATAGTTCATCATCAGATTTTTCATGTCACTGAAATCCATATTGGTTTCCATGTTATTCCCGAGGACATCGATCATATCATCGATTTTGTTCACGGAAGCTACACTGGCGCCTTTATCGACAATTGCTTGGAATACTTGCCGTTGACGACCTGTTCTGGCAAAGTCGCTGTCAAAATGACGCATTCTGACAAAGCCCATTGTTTTGGCCCCATCTAGTTCGATTTTGCCTTCTTCGTAATGATAGCCTTTTTTATAATAGCCCTCGTCGATCCAGTCAGTCTTGTTATCTACCGTGATGCCGCCAACTGCATCTACCATTTCAGACAAACCTTCCATATTCATTTTCACATAATAATCAAGTTCGATATCCAGCAGGTTTTCCACTGTGTTGATCGACATGTCTGTTCCACCATAGGCATACGCATGATTGATTTTATCCTCGTACCCTTTCCCCACTATTTCCGTACGAGTATCACGGGGAATGCTAACCAGATTCATGCTATCGTCTTCCGGATCAAGCGATAAAACCATCAGGGCATCTGATCGGCCGGAATCTCCAGAACGTTCGTCTACACCCAGAAGGAGGACATTCAAAGGTTCGTTGTCTTTCACCTTTTTTTTGCCGACTGAAGTATCGATTGAGTCGACCGGCTTGTGCATTTGCTCCTCAACCGTTTGTTTAGCATTATGATATATAGAAAAAGCGTAGACACCCACGCCAATAACGACTACCGCAATGACAGCCAGTAGAATTTTCCACCAGCGTTTCGACTTTCCCGTTTTTTTAGCTCTTCTGCTTTCAGCCAAGTAAATACACCCCATCTATTATTATTAACGACTTCTTTTTCTTCAACCATTATACTATAACATTGTAAATTTTTGTCTACCCTTAGCGAAAAATTTTTTGTCGAAAACTTTTTCCAATATACAAGACGGTTTCAAAAAGGTAGTGTCACTCCGAATCAAGGAAATAGTAAACACGGGCCCGGTGAAGGCTGTTTTGCTCGTTTTTCTGTTTTCCTTGCGGGCTTGAAAAAGTAAAAAAGCCAGAGAAGCAGTTGCTTCTCTGGCTTTCATCTGATTTTACGATCCGTCCATTTGTGATTGCTGCCCATAACAATCACTTTCTTTCAGAATGTCCATCGCTTCCTGATAATCCGCTTCATCTACGTCGAAATGGAGTAGATGTGTCACTGTTTCCGGATTTCCGTCACCTGATTGATTCTGCTGATTTTTGTTGACCAATGGAGCGATCGGGGCAAAACCGCCATTGGTACCGGTACCTGTATTGGCAGGGAAAAACGGAACGAGAACTTTTGTATCCGTGTCTTCCGGCACTTCTTCGACTGACACGTTATTCACCTTTAGTGTTTGAAGCCGGGCGTGCACTGCTTCTGCATCGTTTTCATTTTTAAAATAAGCATCAATCTGCTTTGACATTCCTTTCACCCTTCCGAGCTTTGTTACCGTTAACATACCCGGTCTTGCACACTTTAAAACAGATCCGGGGCGAGAGGTGAGTCAAACCCGGATCCTTATATAAGCTCTGTCATCAAATGATTCATTGCCTTTTATCAGACCCTTTGAGGCTTTGTAAGTCCGAAAGCATAACGGATCTTCGTTTAGTAGTTTCCCAAGCACAGTTTCGGACTCGAACAGGTTGTTTTTTAAAAAAGGATACCCGTCCGAAGCGAGGATGACTTCGGCTTTACCGGAAGGGACATGCGTCACCTCGATCATACTCAAGTCAATCGGGAAACCATTTATCACTTCATAGCCATACTGATTTAGCGGGTCATTTTGCACATAGTACTGCTGCAGGATCAAAGGCTGGATGAATTCCCATCCAGTATCGCGAACAAGCAGGTCGTCTACTGTTTTCCCTTTCTTCAACTCTGCTTCCAAATAGAGAGAGCCGTGATGGTATCCAGATGTTTCTCATTTTTATAAAGCTCGCCTTCGATGATGGCCTGACAATCTCCGATTTGCCAAACCTCCCGGTGGTAATTTCTGTAAATAGCCATACAAGCAGAAGGTGCTAACCACTTCTTATGATCAATCTCCTCCAACAGACCTTGCTCCTGATAGAAATTCTGCATCGATTGATTGATTTGTTTGATCATTCCTTCCAAAGTCACTTTCCTATCCAATCGTCCCACAGTTTGTTTTACGATTTCTGCAGCAATTCTTCCTGGCGACTTTCCATTGATCATTCTGCCTGAAACATTGGTAGCACCGTCAATAACAGCTGCAAAGTCCTCATTTATGACAATCATATCTTCACAAAGTTCAGGATCAGGGCGCTTCCCTTGCAGAAACGATTCGATAATATGTATTCCCACAGTTCTTCCTCCTCATATTTATTCCAATATTTTCAACGATTGCCTGGTCCATTCCATGCTTTAGCTTTTATGTGGTTGTGTTTATAATATATAATTGGGTTTCTAACTTGAAAAGAGGAAGGAAGGTATTCGTGCGAATAAAGTTCAATCTCATTACACAAATTTTCATAGCGTTCATTCTCGCTATTATTCTAGGAATTATTTTCAAAGAATCCATCGCAGTCATCGCACCGCTTGGTGATTTGTTTTTACGGCTGATCAAATTCATCATCGCCCCGCTCATCTTATCGACCCTCGTCGTCGGCGTTGCCAGCAGCGGTGATCCGAAACAACTGGGCAGGATAGGATTGAAAACTGTTGTTTATTATTTGTTGACTACCGCAGTCGCAATCATCATCGGCCTGGCCGTGGCCTTCATGATGTCACCGGGAAAAGGGGTGGATGTTTCACTTTCGGAAAGTGCTCCCGCTAAGGAAGCACAAGAATCCCAAAGTGTTGTCGATACCTTCTTAAATATCATTCCGGAAAACCCATTCGAAGCGCTGGCAAGCGGCAATATCCTTCAAATTATCTTTTTTGCCTTGTTTATCGGATTGGCGATCACCTTCGTCGGGGAAAAAGCCCAGCCAGTTTATCGATTTTTCGATGGCTTTGCAGAGGTGATGTATAAAATCACTTCCATCGTCATGTATGTGGCACCGATTGGCATTTTGGGACTTGTGGCGCCTGTCATCGGAGAATACGGCTTGTCCGTGCTGCTTCCATTGCTGAAAGTGATCCTTGCAGCGGTAATTGCCTGTATCCTGCACGCTGCAATCGTCTATTCTTCGGCAGTCCGGTTATATGGGAAAATGAGCCCTATCACCTTCTTCAAAGGCATTTCACCGGCTGCTTTAGTCGCATTCAGCACAGCTAGTTCTGCAGGAACCTTGCCGATAACATTGAAAAACACTCAAGAAAACTTGGGTGTTCCCAAGAAAATCAGCAGTTTTGTCCTGCCCCTGGGTGCAACGATCAATATGGATGGAACCGCGATATATCAAGGAATTGCCGTTGTTTTCATTGCTCAATTTTATGGATTGGACCTGTCGTTTATTCAGTTGCTTACCGTCGTGGTCACCACGGTACTGGCATCCATCGGAACAGCCGGGGTGCCGGGAGCAGGCTTGATCATGCTCACCATGGTATTAAGCTCCGTCGATATGCCTTTGGAAGGAATCGCTTTGATAGCCGGGGTCGATCGAATCCTGGATATGTTCCGGACGACCTTGAATGTTGTCGGAGACGCTTCCGCAACCGTGGTCATCTCTGGATCTGAAAAAGAACTGCCGGGTCAGAAAAATTCGGAAGCGCCAAGATAATTTTCCTTCCTAATCAATTAAAAAAATCCCTGCCGTTTCCGGCAGGGATTTTGTATGGATTCGTATCATTCGTAATTCGGCAAAATCATGACTTCTACACGTCGATTCTTTTCCCGGTTTTCAGGACTGTCATTCGGAGCGATTGGTTCATACTCTCCGTAACCTTTCGCGCTGAACGATCGTTCATCCAAATCTTCATTGTCCAATAGTAGTCGCATGAAGTTGACAGCACGCATGACGCTCAATTCCCAGTTCGATTTGAATTCACTACTGTGTATAGGCTGGTTGTCGGTATGTCCGCTGACTGTGATTTCATGCGGAGGATTGGTGTACAAAAAGTTCGAGACTTCTTTCGCAATTTCCTTTCCATCCCCGCTCACTTCTGCACTTCCGGAGTCGAAAGAAACATCATTCAGGATAGAAATCAACAAGCCTTCATCTGTCAACTTTGTATCCAACACATCTGTCAATTTATTTTCGGATATATACCCGTTGATTTTTTGTTGGATTTTTGTAAGCTTCTCGATTTCCTCTCTTTTTTTCTCTTCATCCTCAGCATCTTCCTGTTGTTCTTCGTCTTGTTCTTCTTCTTTTTCCTCCTGCTCTTCACCAATCAAAGGTTCTTCCTCAGGGGAAATCGTTGTGCCGCCCTCCATGATGCCTTCACCGCTTGAAAACTCTCCTCGCATTACATTGGCCAGTTCTGCAAACTTTTGTTGATCGACTTTACTGATGGCAAACAATACAATAAACAGCGCCAGAAGAAGTGTCAGCAAGTCGGCATAGGGAACAAGCCAGGTTTCGTCAATGTGGTCCTCCTTATGCTTCTTTTTCTTTCTCACTGTTCTTCTCCCTCCTCAAATTCGGCATATTCTTTCGGGGAGAGGTAGGAGCTTAGTTTCCCTTTGATAACTTGGGAAGAGTCACCAGTGGTCAATGATAAAATGCCCTCAATCATGACCCGCTTCGCATGCAATTCCTTTTTGGATTTTTCCTTCAGTTTGTTGGCAAATGGATGCCATAGTACATAACCGGAAAAAATACCAAACAATGTCGCGACAAACGCCGCAGCGATTGCATGTCCAAGAGCCTCGGTGTCTTCCATGTTTCCTAGAGCGGCAATCAGGCCGATAACGGCTCCCAATACCCCCAAGGTCGGAGCATAAGTTCCCGCCTGGGTAAAAATCGAGGCACCTTCCTGATGACGCTCTTCGATTGCGTCGATTTTTTCCAATAAAACGTCGCGAATGAATTCCGGTGTCTGTCCATCGACCGCCAATTCCAATCCAGATGCCAAAAATGGATCTTCAATTTCATCCAAATGGTTTTCCAAAGCGAGAATACCTTCTCTTCTGGTCAGGTTGGCCCATTCTGTGAACATCGGTATGATATCTTTTACATCCTCGGTTTTTTGCTCTGTAAAGATGATTTTAAATAGTGCCGGAACCTTTTTCAGTGTTTCCAACGGAAAGGCAATACAAACGGCAGCCATGGTACCAAGAAAAATGATCAAAAGGGCGGCAGGATTGAGCAAGTTTACAGGACTAACTCCTTTTAGCACCATCCCTACGCCAACTGCAATAATCGCTAAAAATATTCCTCCAAATGAAGTCTTGTCCATTATTCTCCCCCATATCGATTTCTTGTTGTTTTTCATAAACAACTCTCTGTTTTTGATGTCTCTATAAAAATAGCCAAAACAGCCATTATCCACTGAACCAATGAATGTCTCTGTTTCTGGCACAAAGGAACGCCGGTGAATTCCTCTTCTATGCACTGTCACTCGGCATCGTGCCATGTCGAATAAAGACGAATTTCTTCCTCTTTTTATTTATCGGATGGTAAATCGCAATTTTAAAGGAGAAAAGGAGGAGAAAAAGCAGGAGCTGCAAAAAAACATTTAAGAAAGCCCTTTTCCCATGCTTTTTTGCTGTTAACTGGCCCAGTTGATAGAAACTGCGACATAATTGTAATGGGAAGTTCCATTGCCTATTCAAAAAGTGTGTTACCCACCGCTTCGGTAGCATACTTCGCTTTCCGCGGGCACGGCTTCAGCTAACTTGGTAAAGAAAACCGCTTTACCAAGTGGATCTTCAGCTCATGCTGTTCCCGCTGGAGTCTGCGTATGCTCCCTGCGCTAAGGAGCATGCTGATTAAAGGAAGCATAGACTTTTTCCTTGAGAAACAACAAGCCGTCTTAAAACGTTTGTCAGGAAATGTGTACTTCTTTTCATAAAAGACAGTTGTAATTCCCGTCTTTTCTCCTGTTTTTGGACTTTTCTGCTTGTTTTCCTGGCAATGTCTTTTGATGATACGGTGCATAGAGTACCATGAATAAAAAAATTTCGAGGGGTTTCTAAACAGAAAGCGATTCCTAGCGAAGAAAATACCCGAAGACTCCTGCGGGAGGAAAGGCCTCGGTGAGATCCCGCAGAGCGTCAGCTCGAGGAAGCTCACCAGCCGCCCGCGGAAAGCGCAGGGTATTTTCGCAGCGTTGAACTCCCTCTCAATAAATACAAGATGTCAGGGAAGGTGTATTCAAACTATGTCGCAGTTTATACTTTGTGGGATAAAACAACAACTTTTAACCGCATCCTTCAAAAAAACAAAAACAATGCACGAGTTATCGGAAAATCGCCGGGGAGGCCACTTATCGGAGTACTCGTGCATTGTTATGAAAAATATATTGTTCTCCATCATTATGCCATGGATTTCTCAATCTGTCATACATCTAAGGTTGGAATTTTCCTAATATTTTCGACGGAATTCTCAAGACGAGCCGTAAGCATGTTGATCGATAATGCTCATATACTTGGATTAGCAGTACAACAGCAGGAAACCGATCATCTCTTTAAGAATAGAATAAGAAGAAATGGTCATGATTACATAAAAAGCCTTGTGTGGAATCCACTATTTGTTTCTTAACCAAAAAAGGAGTTGGATAAGATGAAACAAGGCAGGTCGCCTTTCCATCCAGGACATCACTTTATGAATCTAACCGAAAAAAAGTTAAGCTTCGAAGAGGTTTTCCAACGAATTCTTTCTTTCATGCAGCAAAATCCGGCAGCCAATTACCGCTTGATGGTCGGGACGGATTCTCAAGTATATCGGTCGCATACACTGTTTGTAACAGGGATAGTCATACAACGGAAGGGGAAAGGAGCCTGGGGATGTGTTCTCCCCACCATATTCCCACGAAAGTATATGAATTTGCATGAGAAAATTTCCATGGAAACATCCTTGACTGAACAAATCGCCTATTTATTCGATGAGAACAAAAAAGAACAACTAATCGATATCATCCTCCCCCACCTTTACCATGGCAGTTCTCTTACCATGGAAGGGCATATCGATGTGGGCTTGGAAAAACGGTCGCTCTCCCGTTTTTTGGCAGGGGAAATGATGGCCCGGATAAAAGCTTCCGGATGGGAACCAGTGGTGAAACCCGAAGCATTCGTTGCTTCCGGCTATGCCAATCGATATACAAAAACGCCAGAGAAATTTTCCATCTAGATAATTCATTGCTTTATAAAAATCGCAATAGAATCGCCTGTAAGAGGGGCTTTTATCTCTTTAGCTGAAAAGTTTATCTTACTCATGTTATCTCTTTGTCCCAGAAGAAATTCAGCATAAAAAAATACCTGTAGCTAAAACATTCTTTCTCACGTGTACTAACTACAGGTACCAAGTCTTTAAATAGTAGTTCTCTAGAGTCCTCTCCACCCATAATCATCAGTAAATCTTATTGTTGTATCACTAAAAACGACCTGCCCTTCTGTTGATAAACTTGGTTTTACACCACTTGCATAAACTGAGACCCAATACACATCTTTTCCCGCAAAATAGGCTCCTAACGTTTCATCCGTCGGCCCTCCTGCAAAATAACGTGATACAATGCTATTTAGAAAACCAGCCGGTGTCCCAATGCCTGAACAAAATACAAAATCGTTTAGTGTATCTAAAGTATCGGCCCCACTATAATAACTATCTATTAGCTGACCCAATTGGTAATTTGATATGAAACCGGTGTCATTAATTGACTTGTTAAATATGGTAAGATTCTGCCATAATGGAAACATGTCCTTCATTTCCATTCAGAGAATATGCCGAGACGGGTAAAGCTAGTAATCCAAATGCAAGTAGCAAACCGATAAGTGTCAATGTAACTCTGTTAAAACTTTTCATAAAACACCCTCCACTTTGTAATTTATACATTTTAAGAAAAAATGTATTATTATAACTCTGGCATGAAGGAGAGTAATTTTAAAATGAAAAATTTAAATATTAGAAAAAAATATTTTTTAGTTGTTTTTATATTTTCTTTTGGAGGTTTATTAATTAAAATTACAGATAATATGCGAAAAGATGACATAATTATAAACATGAGTGATTCCATTATCATTGGTGCCCTTGTTTTTGGATTAGTAGGCTATATCATAACTTATAGAATTGAAAAGAAAAATGATTAATTTATTCAGGATTAGCCTCTTTAATAAAAGTAGTATGGGGGTATTTATACCGATTTCCCTTAAATTAACCTGATCTTATCGAATCATTTACAGTCACTTCATTTTAAATTGCTAAAATTATGGGTATACCACGAAATGTACCCTCCATCCTATAAATGAGGTGATACGAATGCTTGAAAAGTTGTTGAATGTTTTGGTAGATGATTTTGATGAGAAAGAACTGGAAGAGGATTTTGAATTACAAGAGGAAGAAATGATGGAGTTAGACGAAGAAGATCGCATAGAGCAGGATCAATTCATCGAAGACCCGGGCATCATCGGGATGTATGGAGAGAATAATGCAAACGCCCCTTATACCCGTTCTTAAATACTACCTTTTATCTATAGCATCAATTACGCAGGCCATTCTTCAATCAGGCCTGCTTTTTTATTTCCTATCGCCGCCTATGTCGAAAAAATAATCCCTTTTACCTGCGTAAATATACCTTTAGAATCCATTGCTTTTTTATCAATAAGGACTTATTCGGTATAGACAACTATATTAGCCATTTAATATGATGAAGAAGAGTTATCTATCGAAAGGAGGTATTTTTTGCCGAAAGAAAATAATATGGCGATAAAAGGAGGCCGCATGAAAAAATACTTTATTCCTGTTTGCACAGTCGTTATTTGTTCATCATTTCTCATACCCGCTATGGTCACCGCAGATCCCCACACCACAGATAAACATTCACCTTCTATTGAAACCAAACAAAACAAACATGCACAGCCTAAATCCCATCCGGTTTTTTCCTGGGATCAACCTGGAAAATTGCCGCCAGTCATTCATCCGGGAAACGCCAGGGGAGCAGGAATGGTCCAACAGCCGCTCGATGCCATCGATCAAATGGTCAACGGGTTTATCGCTGAACAGGCAATGCCCGGTGCTGTCACATTGGTCGCAAGACGTGGCCATATTGTCCAGCATGAAGCATACGGCTATGCCGCCCGTTACACGGATGCTAACCGTACGGAAATGGAAAAACCCATTTCCATGAAAGAAGATACCATCTTTGATTTAGCCTCACTGAGCAAAATATTCACGACAACTGCGGCAATGAAATTGTATGAAGAAGGCTATTTTAGACTGGATGATCCTGTTTCCGATTACATTCCCGAATTTGCTGCGAACGGAAAAGAAAGCGTTACCATCAAACAGCTTATGACTCATACTTCCGGCTTTCCCGCCTGGATTCCCCTTTATACTGAGGGAGAAAATCGTCAGGACAGGATGGAAGTTGTTTATCAATCGGAACTGACTGCCCTTCCCGGCGAACAGTACACCTATAGTGATTTGAACATGATTACACTCGGAGGGATAGTCGAACGGTTGTCCGGCAAACGGCTGGATCAATTTGTCTATGAGAATATAACAGGTCCGTTGAACATGCACGATACCATGTACAATCCACCAGCCGAACTGAAAGATCGAATTGCCGCAACGGAATATCAGTCGGTTCCCGATCGCGGGCTGGTCTGGGGGGAGGTCCACGATGAAAACGCCTGGTCCCTTGATGGTGTTGCGGGACACGCCGGCGTATTCTCCACCGCCCATGATTTAGCGATATTTGCCCACATGTTCCTCAATGAAGGACGGTACGGCGGCACTCAAATTTTGCAGCCGGAGACGGTGGAATTGCTTACCGAAAACCAAATCCCTGAATTTCCCGGAAACAGCCACGGATTAGGTTGGGAACTGGGACAAGGCTGGTATATGGATGCCTTGTCGGAAGGAACGACGCTAGGCCATACCGGATATACCGGCACTTCCATGGTGATCAATCAGAACAATGACACAATTGCCATCCTGCTGACAAACCGTGTCCATCCCAGCAGAGACACCGTTTCAACCAATCCGGTACGACGTCAATTCGCCCGGCATGTAGCTGATGCGATTCCTGTAGCCATCCCCGGGAAAAAAGATGCCTGGTTCGCCGGTTATGGCAATCAGCTTGATCGTTCCTTAACAGTGGAATGGGATGGAAACGATCCAGCCTTGTTAAGCTTTGATACCTGGTATCGGACAGAAACCGAATACGATTTTGGTTATGTAGAAGTTTCCAAGAATGGCGAAGACTGGGTACAGCTTGATTCAGTCAATGGAAGCAGTGTCGAATGGCAACACCGTGAAGTCAAACTGCCAGAAGGTACAAGCTATGTCCGCTTCCGTTACGACACAGATGGCAGCGTCAATGGAAGAGGCTGGTATGTGCACAACCTTCAGTTGATAGCAGAAAAAGGGCAACAGATTAAAACACGAATAAATAGCGATGGATGGATCGAACGCCACTATTAAAAAATTTTCACCCGAACTGAACGATTTTTCTACAGTGGAATTTGAACTAGCCCATGTGGACGCAGAGAAGGACCGGACGCCCCACAAAAGTTTGAGAAAATTCATCTGCCCATTTAGCTGGCGATGTTCCTATGTAAATGCGAGAAGCAGTTTTAAAAACGAACAGAGGAGTGATTATTGTGAAAAAGACAGTTGTCTCGTTGTTTGCAGTCGTTCTTTTGCTTTCTTCGCTAACCGTCGTGTTTGCCAATGGCAATGGGAATGGACACGGCTATGGAAAAGATAAAGGAAAAGGCAACCCGCATAAATTCCGGCTCGGAGTTGAACAGTTGCTAAATGAGCAAAAAGATCTGATTGAAGGACAAAAGGTCGGCCTCATCACCAATCCGACCGGTGTCGACCAGGATCTTAACAGTATCGTAGATTTGCTGCATAATGATCCAGATGTTGAATTGACTGCATTATACGGACCGGAACACGGGGTGCGTGGAAGTGCACAAGCGGGCGATTACGTCGAATATTATATCGATGAACAAACCGGTTTGCCGGTCTACAGTTTGTATGGTGAAACAAGGAAACCGACACCGGAAATGCTGGAAGATATCGATGTTCTTTTGTTCGACATCCAAGATGTCGGCACACGTTTCTATACCTATATTTACACCATGGCCTATGCCATGGAAGCAGCTGCTGAAAACGATCTTCCCTTTATCGTGCTGGACAGGCCGAATCCAATCAGTGGAGATAAAGTAGAAGGTCCTGTCCTTGATCCGGAATATGCTTCCTTCGTCGGGAATTATCCCATTCCATTGCGCCATGGCATGACAGTCGGGGAGCTCGCGAAATTTTTCAACGAGGAATATGACATTGGTGCAGATTTGACTGTTGTGGAAATGAACGGCTGGGACCGGGACGAGTACTATGATGAAACGCCATTGGAATTCGTCCTGCCGTCACCGAACATGCCGACGCTTGATACAGCATTGGTGTATCCAGGTGCAGCTTTGATTGAAGGCACGAATGTCTCAGAAGGCAGAGGCACGACAAAACCGTTCCAGCTGATCGGCGCCCCCTTCATCAATAGTACCGAATTGGCAGCAGCTTTGAATGATTTGGAACTTCAGGGCGTCACCTTCCGGGCTGCATCGTTTACACCAAGCTTCTCCAAGCATAGCGGTGAACTTTCAAATGGTGTTGAAATCCATGTGATGGATAGAGACAAATTTAAACCAGTGGAAGCCGGACTACACTTGGTTAAAACGATCCATGATATGTACCCGGACGATTTCGCCTTCCGTGCCGAAAACAGCAACGGTGTCTCCTTCTTCGACAACTTGATCGGAAATGGCTGGATTCGTGAAGGCATCGAAAGCGGCCGATCCGTGGATGAAATGAAAGCCGAATGGCAGGATGAACTGGATGCGTTTAAAGAGGTTAGAGAGCAGTATTTAATTTACCGTTAGACAAAAACAGGCCGCTCTAAAAGCGGCCTGTTTTTACTTTCACTAGTCACCTGTCTTCCACAACAATATAAGCTGCTTTGATCGGACCGTGTACTCCGACTACTAAATTCATTTCAATGTCAGCACTATTGCTTGGACCACTAATAAAATTGATGCATGAAGAAATCTGTTCTCCGCTTTCTATCTGTTGATGGATTTCTCTCGCTGCCTGAGACATTCTTGGCACCAGAGAACTTTTTGGAATGATAGCAATATAAGTAGAAGGAAGCAAACTTACTGATCGTCCCTTTCCGCCGCTACTAAAAAGAACGACAGTGCCAGATTCAGCCAGGGTGATGTCACTGAACGTAATCCCTGCATCAGCTTGCTCTGCTAAACGGCGGCTTTGCACAGGGTTTTCTATATCCCATTTAAAAACATCAATATCATTATTGTTTTTCCAATCTACGTACTTATTTGTTAAGCCGAAACTGGAAAAACGCGGATCATCCCAGGTCATCGCTGTTTTAACACCATACGCCTGCAATACTTGTAAAACCTTAGCTTCCAGCTCTTTCTCTGTTGCCCTGATAAAGTCAGTATGGATTACCTCACATTGCTTCTCCAAAACATCAACCAGCTCATTTTCTGTAAGGTCCGCAAGCACTTTCCATTGAACCTGATGCTTCCATCTAGGCCGGATAACATTATCTTTCCTGCGGTTCCGTCCCAACTGACCGGCAACCTTATCTAAAAACGTTTCCCTATTTTTAATCTCCCCTGTTTGCAATGTGTTGTCCTCCTTTAGTTCTATGCTTAAACCAATCCCTGAACCGTTCTTTTTGTGGCAATGGGAGATTGCGAGCCCCGGTCCAAGCTTTTAGCGGTCCAGGCCCTTTGGAAATAGTTCCATCTCTGACAAACGGTGTAACGAGGAAAGGAGCCATTTTCGTCGCTATATTAAAAAGGCCGGCTGAACCTGCTACTTTATTAAAGCCTTGCATCATCAATTTTTCAGATAAGTTTGATTTGTTTTCTTTCTCTACAATGTTTCTCCTGTGGTCAATTAAATACTCATGTAAGGGTATTTTAACAGGACATACCTCTGTACATGCACCACAGAGCGAAGAAGCATATGGCAATTCTTTATAATCCTCATAGCCCGCCAATAATGGTGTCAGTACGGCACCGATGGGCCCTGGATAGATAGATCCATAAGCATGGCCACCTATATGTCTGTAAACAGGGCAAACATTGATACAAGCAGCACACCTGATACAGTGCAGAGCCTCTTGGAATTCTGTTCCTAATATTTTGGATCGTCCATTGTCGACAACGACTAAATGAAATTCTTCCGGTCCATCTCCATCAGATTCTTCCTTTGGCCCTGTTAATGCTGTCACATAACTGGTCAACTTCTGCCCAACTGCAGCTCTTGTCAAAAGACTGACTAGTACATCCAGTTCTTCCCAGGTAGGAACAATTCTTTCCATTCCCATCACAGTGATTTGCGTTTTAGGGAGGGTTGAAACCATCCGCGCATTCCCTTCATTCGTGACCAGGGCGCAGGTGCCTGATTCTGCAACAGCAAAATTACACCCAGTGATACCTACATCGGCGGATAGGAACTCTTTTCTTAATTGTTCTCGTGCAAATAATGTCAGCTCTTCCGGTTTATCTGTGTGGAGATATCCCAACTTTTCTTTAAATACATCCCTGATTTGTTCTTTATTTTTGTGCAGTGCGGGGGCGACGATATGTGAGGGGGGGTCATGATCATCGATTTGGAGGATATATTCTCCTAAATCTGTTTCAATTACGTCACAACCTCGATCTTCCAGAATATCATTTAAGGCAATTTCTTCTGTTACCATGGACTTTGACTTGGCTATCTTCCGTGCCTTTTTCTTTTCAATTACTTCACTGATGTAATGATTGGCATCTTCAGCTGTTTCAGCGAAATAAACATGTCCGCCTCTCTCTGCTACCTTCTCACTTAATTGCTGTAAATAGAAATCGAGATTTTCCATTGTGTGTTGTCTGATTTCCTGCCCAAGATTGCGCCATTCTTCCCAGTCCCCTAATTCTTCAGCTGCATGGGAACGGCTGTCCTGAAGTCGTCCCTGTGCAGAACGGACGGCGCCTCGCATGAATTCATTTCCAAGGCCTTTTTCAACTCTGCTCTTAAATGCTTTTTCTCCAACATGCAATGGCATCAGTTATCACCCCGACTGTTCAATATTTCAGCAATGTGCATCACCTTTATTGGTTTATTTTGTCGATTCAACCGCCCTCCTATATTCATGAGGCAACCCCCATCTGCTCCAATCAGCACATCAGCATCTGTTTCTTCAATATGGAGAGCTTTTTCATCCACCATTTGTTGGGAAATCTCCGGCATCTTGACAGAAAAGGTACCTCCAAATCCACAGCAATCATGGCGATTAGGTAAATCAACCATCTTTAGACCGCTAACATTGCTCAATAGTTTTAATGGTGCTTCTTTCACACCAAGTAAACGAGTCATATGACAGGATGTATGATAGGTAGCTTTAGCATGAAATTCTGCTCCGGTGTTTTCTATTTGAAGAATCTCCGTTAAGAATTGGGTGAGTTCATACGTTTTTCGCTTTAATGCTGTCGCCTTTTCTTTCCAGTCTGGTTCATCCTGCAATAACTCCTCATATTCATGGAACATATAAGCACATGAACCGGATGGACAAACTACATACTTTGAATGCGCAAAAGCGGTAATCATGTTTTTAGCAGCTGCTTTTGTCTTTTCATGGTAACCACTATTATAAGCAGGTTGACCGCAACAAGTCTGTGTTTCGGGGAAGTCAACTTCACATCCGTACCGCTCGAGTAACTCCACCGTCGCTTTACCGGCATTCACATAAAATACATCCCCAAGACAAGTAATAAATATGGAAACTTTCATTTTCTCTCCTCCTGCCATCGAATGGTGACGCATTCAAAAGACTTCTCAATATCCCTTCCTTAAACTCCGTTGCTGGCTGGTGGTCATTTCCCTAGGAGACAGACTCTTACTTTTTCTTATCCATAAAAAACCACTGCCATTTTCCGAGCACTTATTATACTTTAATTAAATTCAATGATTTGTCAGACAATTGCTGCAAGATTGCTGCATCCACATTTCCATCTGTTATAACATGGTCAATAGCTTCTACACCGCTAAGCCGGGAAAAAGCCCTCACACCGAATTTACTATGGTCAATCATAATAAAAACAGAGTCAGCGTTATCCATCATTTTTTTCTTGATTCTTGCCTGTTGTTCGTCTGACTCACTGATTCCTTTATCGAGGTGGAACCCTTTACAAGAAATAAATGCTTTATTTACATGATAAGTATCCAAAGAAGATTCAGCCAAAGGTCCGACGTAGGAAAGTGATTTAGACAGCAATGTACCGCCTGTTGAGATTACAGTTACTTCTTTCCTGCTGCTAAGTTCCATCGCTACTTTAATCGAATTCGTAAGGACTGTAACCGGAATATCAGGTAGGGCTTTTGCCAAATACCATGCAGTTGTACTGGCATCCAGCATGATTTTATCTCCTTCGATGACATGTTTTGCTGCCTCATTAGCAATTTCCTTCTTTTCTTTAACGTTGGTTATTTCTCTTTCGGAAAATGAAAGTTCTGGAGATTCATCCGGGATTATGCTTACAGCCCCTCCATGGCTTCTTGACAACTTCTGCTCTGTCTCCAACTTTTCCAAATCTCTGCGGATTGTCTCTTCTGTAACCGAAAATATACGACTGAGCTCGGAAACACGGATACTTTTACGTTCATTTACGACCTCTACTATCTTTTGTTGCCTCTCTGCAACTAACACTTCCTACCCCTACTTTCATGCCCTCTCTATACGACGGTTTAATTTACTCCTCATTTTAAACAGGAAAATACGGATCCGCAACAGGACATAGAGGGGGCTTCCATTTACTTGCCCCTCCCAAATTTCCAGTTTAATATCTCATTTTTCTTTTTTAAGCAGGATAGACAGGGACGGTTACACCGGAATAAATGCTGTTACCCCGCAGCGCCCTCCATGAGTTACCTTTATCTTGTAAATGCTGCTGCTACTCCGCCATCTACTGTCACCATACATCCAGTAGTCTTAGCTGACTTGGAAGAAGCAAGGAACGCGATCGACTCTGCAATGTCATGCGGCAGTATGTTGACGTTCAAAATGGTACGTTTTCGATAATGTTCTTCTAAGTCGTCTGTCTCAATTCCATAAGAGGAAGCTCTTTCTTCTTTCCACTCAGAATCCCATATTTTTGAACCACGGATAACGGCATCAGGAAGGACGGAATTAACACGGATACCGTATCGACCTCCATCAGCAGCCACAGTGCGGGCAAGATGGACTTCCGCTGCTTTAGCCGTGCTGTAGGCTGCAGCATTTTTGCCTGCATAGATGGAATTTTTTGAGCCAACGAAAACCATGCTTCCACCGATTGCCTGATCTTTCATCAACTTGAACGCTTCTCTGGCAACCAGGAAGTAGCCGGTTACCAATACATTCATATTCAGGTTCCACTTATCCATCGTTGTTTCTTCAAAAGGACTTGAACTTGCCAATCCAGCATTATTGACAACAATGTCCAACCCGCCATAAGTTAAAACGGAATCTTGAATTGCAGCCGTTACTTCTTCTTCCTTTGTAACATCCATTTTCACGGCAATGGCACGGTTTTCACCGAATCGATCGTTGATTTGAACGGCAAGCTCCTCTGCCCCCTCCAGATTGATATCAGCTACCACGACGTGGGCACCTTCAGAGACAAGTCGATGACAAGCAGCACTTCCGATTCCGCCGGCTCCGCCAGTTACGAATGCTACCTGGCGGGAAAATTCCGCTTCTGGCGGTGCAAGGCTGAGTTTGTACAGTTCAAGCGGCCAGTATTCAATCGCAAATGACTCTTCTTCATTAAGAGATACGAAGTTTCCAAGAGTGGTAGATCCTCTCATCACAGAAATCGCACGGTGGTAAAGGGAATCACTGACATTGGCTGCAGTCCAGCTTTTGCCCGTATTGATCATGCCGAGTCCTGGAATCAACACTACCCGAGGGGCTGTTTCCACGATTTGGTCCCCCTCCGATTTATTTCTTTCAAAATATGCTTCATATTCTTTCTGAAAGGAAGCGATACCAGCTTTCACGCTTTCTATCAGAGCGTCTGCATCTTTGCTGCTGGGGTCCCATTCAATGAATAAAGGCGTTCGTTTCGTATGCACTAGGTGATCCGGACATGCCGCACCGACTTGTGATAAATCTTTTGCATTTTCGCTGTTTACAAAGTTCAAAACATCCTCACTGTCGTCATATGTAACCAGCATCTTTTTGTTTCCGCTTACTTGGCCACGGACAACTGGAAGCACTTTTGCAAAGATTTCTTTTCTTTCATCCACTGGCAAAGACTGATATTTCTGTCCACCGAACAGTGTTTGATCCTTTGCTTTTGCTTCAATGTAGTCTTCCGCTTCCTGAATGACAGAAATTGTTTTATCATAACTTTCTTTTGAGGTTTCGCCCCACGTCACCAATCCATGCTTTTCCATGATTACCAATTCAGCACTAGGATTGTTTTGGACTCCTGCTGCAATCATTTTGGACAACTTGAAGCCAGGACGAATGTATGGAACCCAAACAAAACGGTTACCATATATTTCTTCTGCGACTGCTTTTCCATTGTCTGCACAGGCAATGCTGATAATTGCATCGGGATGTGTATGATCTACATGTTTAAATGGTAAAAATGCATGTAGCAATGTTTCAATGGAGGAACGAGGATGTTTGGCATCAATCATACAGTGTGCTAAGTAGCTGACCATCTCCTCATCTGTCATATCGTTTTTTTTCATTAAGGGGCGGATGTCGTCCATTTTCAATCCTGTGAAGTTTTTCGCGCCCATTGCGGCTAAATCTGAACCACTTCCTTTCACCCACATGACTTCGATTTCGTTACCCCGGAAGTCGGTTTCTATGGATTTTGTTGAAGTATTTCCGCCACCCCAGTTGGCAACAGATCGATCTGATCCCAATAAATTGGAGCGATACACCAATTCTTCTAAACCGCTTTCATCATTTGTTTTACTTGCATCCCATCGATTTTGTACCAACATTAATTCCTCCTCTGTTCGGTTTGTTTATTTTTCTGCTTTAATCTTAACATACGTTTGTTTATTTTTGAATAGTATTTTTTATTTTTGTTTGTTTTTGTTTTGATTGATAAGTATACACCTATTTAACAGTCGATACATATGCCACGTGCAACGTAAAAAACGGAAATCTCAGCAGTTGAACGTTTGGATTTGCTATGAAAAAAACAACATAAACAAACATTTGTTTTTTGCAAAATAAGCTTCTATTAATAGAATTTATGAGAACACGCCATCCCTTCTGAAAGTCGCCAACAAAAAACGGACCAGCTTCATCTTCCGCTGATCCGCATGTATATTATCTCTTCAGCAAAACCTCGTTTTCATATTGCTTGATATCTTCCAGCCATGTTTCTTTTGCAGGCACTCCCATTTTTTCACAATAATAATCCCAAATTGCACCGAATGGATAGGTCTTAAATTCTTCCATTAAAGCCAAGCGTTCCGTAAAGTTGCCTTCTTCCTGTAACTGTTTTAAGTGCTCGTTTGGATGAAGCAGTGCATATAACAAAGCTTTAATCATGTTACGGGTCCCGATGGTCCATGCAGCAACTCGGTTAATACTTGCATCAAAGAAGTCTAATCCTATTCTTACTTTATCAAGGGCATCGTTTCGGACAATTTCTAAACCAATTTCTTTCAACTCATCATCAAATATGACAACATGATCGCTATCCCAGCGGACTGGCCTCGATACGTGCAGTGCCAGTTGATCACTATACAAAAGCATCGCCGATATTTTATTGGAGACCACTTCTGTTGGATGGTAATGTCCAGTGTCCAGCAAGCACAGTTTATTATTCTTTAAAGCGTATCCTAAGTAAAATTCATGGGAACCGACAACATATGCTTCAGAACCGATGCCGAACAGCTTGCTTTCCACAGCATCGACATTATATTTTTCATCAATTTCAACAGCAAATATCTCATCGAGCGACTCTTTTAAACGTTGTCTGGGAGTTAAACGGTCACTAGGGATATCCTTGTAACCATCCGGAATCCAAATATTTGTTAAAGCAGGTGTACCAAGTTCTTTACCGAAATACTCCGCAATCTTGCGGCTGGCGATGCAATGTCTGATCCAGTAATCGCGTATCTCTTTATCCGGATGTGCCAGTGTCAAGCCATCCGCCGCTTTTGGATGAGAAAATAGTGTCGGGTTGAAATCTAACCCTAATCCATTCTCCTTCGCCCAGTTCACCCAGTTTTCAAAATGCTTCGGTTCCAGCTGATCCCGTTCCACAACTTCTCCATTAGTTTCCGCATAAATCATATGCAGGTTTACTCGGTGTTTCCCTGGTATAAGTGAAAGAGCCTTTTCTAAATCTCCCCTTAATTGCTCCGGTGTTTTAGCTTTACCGGGATAATTTCCTGTTACATCTATTCCTCCGGAGAGTTCCTGCTTATTTACTTCAAATCCACTGACGTCATCCCCTTGCCAACAGTGAATCGAAATAGGGATTTTTTGCAATTTATCTAATGCTCCCTCGACATCTATTCCCCACCTCTCATATGCCTCTTTCGCCATTTTGTATTGCTCTTTTATAATCATGTTACACTCTCCTCCTCTCGTCCGGTTGCCGTATATCCCTTAAGCTCAAAGGATTGGCCAATAATGTTTCTTGCCTCGTCGATATCCTTTATTTTTCCTAGTGTGATTAGCTGAGAAACAAGGTTACCAATCGCCGTTGCCTCTACCGGCCCTGCTATAACTTCTTTTCCTGTTTTATCAGCGATCAACTGATTTAACATTTCATTCTGGCTGCCGCCCCCGATAATATTGATTTTGTTAAATTCTTTTTCATATATTTCTTCAATTTGATTAATAGCTTTTTGGTAGCTATCTCCTAAACTATCAAAGACGCATTTCGCTACCTCACCAGGTGTTTCAGGTACCTCTTGATTTGTCTCCCGACACACCTTTTGAATTTCTTCTATCATGTTTTCCGGTTTCAGAAAACGATCATTATCCACATTTATCTTTGCTCTGAATTCGGAGGCTTTGGCTGCTAACTCCACTAACTCCGAAAAACTATATTGATCGTTGTAGTTCCTCTTGACTTCCTGAATCATCCATAATCCCATCACATTTTTCAAAAAACGGTACTGATAACTTAAACCACCTTCGTTAGTAAAGTTATAGTCCAACGCTTTTGTAATACAGATAGGAAACGGATTCTCGACACCAATCAGTGACCAAGTCCCAGAACTTATATATACCGTATCATCCACCTCAGGAACGGCAACCACAGCAGAACCGGTATCATGGGTGGCAGGGAGGATCACCTTCATATCTATACCAAGCTCTTTTGATAGCTCTGTTTCCATATCTCCCAGTATTGATCCTGCTGGTTTTATTTCTAAGAACATTTCTTTGTTTATACCAAGCAAATCCAATAAATCATTGTCCCACTTTTTCGTAAAGGCATTTACTAACTGAGTAGAGGTAGCATTCGTATATTCATTTACTTTCTTTCCGGTCAATAGGTAGTTGAAGTAATCAGGAAGCATCAGAAAAGAGGTCGCTTGCTCCAGAACTTCCGGATTACTCTTTTTTAGAGAGTATAATTGATAAATTGTGTTGAATTTTTGAAACTGTATTCCAGTTTCCAAATACAGACGCTCTTTGCTAATGAAGTGAAAAACTTCCTCCATCATTCCGTCCGTTCTAGCATCGCGGTAAGCAATAGCATCTGTAAGTAATCGATTTTTTTCATCTAATAAAACAAAATCAACTGCCCAAGTATCAATTCCGATACTTTCAGGATGTAAGCCCCTATCCCTGCAAATGCGGATTCCCGTTATAATTTCGTTGTATAAAGCATGAACATCCCAACAATAATGACCGTCTTTTATAATCAAATTGTTGTCAAACCGGTGTATTTCCTTCAACTTAAGGTTATTATCCTGCAGGCATCCAGCAATAAGCCTTCCACTTGATGCACCAATATCAACGGCTATACTGCATTTGCTCATTACTACACCTCCTGTCGAAAGCGCTTAACTAGTTGATATAGGGAAATAAAACCATCTCTTGGGATGAGATTATTCCACTTCCTCGAATTATTTAAATTGGAACATTCTCTCTCAGACTCTTCAATTCTTTCATTATATTATTTTGTCCCCTGCCAAAGTAATCGTGCAGCTTTTCATATTCTCTGAAAAGTCTTTCGTAGACTTCCACATTTTTTGGAATAGGAATTATTTTTTCTTCTTTTACTCTAGCCATTTTGTTTGCAGCTTCCACAATGGTGGAAAAACCGCCATTCTGTTTTCCGGCTGCTACTGCTCCAAACATAGCTGCTCCAACTGCAGGAGTATGCTTAGAATCAGCTAGTGTAATGGTTCGGTTCGTTACATCTGCATAAATTTGCATTAATAACTTGTTTTTTTGCGGTAATCCACCACATGCATATAGTTCATCAACGGAAATGCCGTTACTATGGAAAGCTTCGATAATTTTTCTTGTTCCAAATGCTGTTGATTCCAAAAGTGCTCTGTAAATTTCTTCCGGTTTAGTTTGAAGGGTTGCTCCTATCAGTAAACCGCTTAATTGTGTGTCTACTAGTACTGACCTATTTCCATTCCACCAGTCGAGGGCAAGCAACCCTGTCTCACCTGGTTTATATTTACTAGCTTCTTTTTCTAACCATTGATGAACGTTCATTCCTTCTTTCTCTGCTGTCTCCAGAACATAAGCAGGCACGCCTTCTTTTACGTACCAGGCAAAGATATCTCCGACAGCTGACTGCCCTGCCTCGTAGCCATAATAACCAGGAATGATTCCATCTTCTACTACTCCGCACACACCTTCAATATCTTTTTCCTCTGTCCCCAAGAGCATATGGCAAATGGAGGTGCCCATTGCCATTACCATCTTCCCTGGTGACACTACTCCTATCGCTGGCACGGATGCATGAGCATCGACATTCCCTACAGCTATTGAAGTTCCAGCACACAAGCCAGTAAAAGCAGCCATCTCCTCTGACAATACTCCAGCCTTCGAACCAAGTGGTTCAACTTTCCCTTTTAACTTGGTGTCCGTCAAGTCCGCTAATCCAGGGTCAAGAGCACGAAAGAATTCTTTATCCGGGTAGCCCTCTTGTTTGTGCCACATTGCTTTATAGCCAGCTGTGCAACTGTTTCGGACAAAGGTTTTCGTCATCTTCGAAACTACCCAATCTGCTGCTTCTACAAATTTATCTGCCTTGTCATAAATGTCCGGAGCTTCATTCAAGATTTGCCAAGCTTTTGCAATCATCCATTCAGATGATATCTTGCCACCGTATCTAGATAAAAATGCCTCGCCCCTTTCTGATGCTATCTCATTTAGTTGATTAGCCTCCTTTTGTGCAGCATGATGCTTCCATAATTTCACCCAGCTATGAGGGTTATCCTGCAATTCTGGATGGAAGGAAAGCGGATCCCCATTCGCATCTATTGGAAGCATTGTACATGCCGTGAAATCTATCCCCACCCCGATAACATCCTGGGGTGCCACTCCGGATTTTTTGAGGACTGCCGGAACAGACTTTTTTAAAACTTCTATATAATCGCCTGGATGTTGCAGTGCCCATTCATGGTCTAGTTTAATCCCTGAAACAGGCAATTTATTATCAATAACACCATGTGGATAAGGCGTTACATGTTCTTCTAGTTCTCTCCCGTCCGATAACGCGACGAGTACTGCACGTCCTGATTCAGTACCATAATCGACCCCAATCGCATACTTTTCAGTCATCATTGCGCCTCCTTATCCTCTACTGGCCATAATATGCATTTACTCCATGTTTTCTTAAATAATGTTTATCTAACAGAACTTGATCCATAGGTCCCAGCCCATTGTTTATTTGAAGAGAATGGAAGGCCATTTTTGATACTTCTTCCAGAACCACTGCATTGTGGACAGCCTCTTGGGGATCTGCTCCCCAATTGAAAGGGGCATGGCTGTTAACCAAAACGCTTGGAACCCGACGGTAATCTATATCTTTAAAAGTCTCCACAATCAGTTTTCCGGTTTCCTGCTCATAGTTTCGGTTTATTTCTGTTGCTGTCAATGCTCTGGTACAAGGAATAGAGCCATAAAAGTAATCAGCATGTGTTGTTCCTAACGGCGGGATGAATTTCCCAGCTTGTGCCCAAATAGTAGCCCAAGGAGAATGAGTATGGACAATCCCACCAATTTCAGGAAACGATTTATAAAGTTCGATATGGGTGGGCAAATCTGATGACGGTCTTAAGTCACCCTCCATCACATGCCCCTCCATATTTAGTACTACAAGCTTTTCTTTGGTAAGATTTTTATAGGGGACACCACTTGGTTTAATAACAACCAACCCACTGTCCCTATCAATTCCACTGGCATTTCCCCAAGTGAAAGTAACCAAATTAAAGTCTTCTAATGCCATATTTGCCTGCAAAACCTTTTCTTTTAATTTTTCCAGCAAACGAAACAACACCTTCCTACTTAAATCATGCCAGAGGAGACTATCCTCTATTCATGCTCAATAATTCCTTCTCACGCTCTCTAAAGTAACTTGAAGTTTGGTTTACTAAAAAATCCAGTTTTTGTTTATCTGGCTTTGCATTCATCGCCGGATAAGGATCTCCCCCTGGTCCAAGAGGTTCAGGTGTTACGTACTTTCCTGGCTGATTAAATCCGATCAGATAAAGTGACATAATAATCGTATCAATATCCATAAATCCTTCCCCAAGAGCTCCTCGATTGCTATCGGCCAGATGCAAGTTCACTAGTTGATCCCCGGCTTCTAAAATTGCTTCCCCTATATGTGCTTCCTCTGACTGCATATGATAAATATCACCGTTTATATGACCAATGCCTTTATGATTAATTGCCTCAATGTATGTTTTCGCCTCTCCGACAGTATGTACCAAACTAACCTCCGCTGCTCTTACCGGTTCTATAGCTGCTTTGATCCCCTTTTCGATGAACAAATTCCCTAAGCCACCAAGTGTTTCAACACTTCTATCAAACTCCGTCTCATCATAAGCATTGGGACGTCCGACAGCTCCAGGCACAACCAACAAGTAATCCCCATTCACAGCATGTGCAAAATCTAGTTCTCTCTTAATATATTCAATGGCTGCTTGTCTTTTCATCGGGACATTGCTAGAAAGATCATTTTCAGCAGAAAACATGCCACAAACACCTGACACTTTCATGTCATAGTGGTGCAGAATATCTAGCGTCTCATCTGTTTTGTACCCAAAATCAGCACCATAATGGTTACCGTGTAATTCGATGTAATCAATACCTGCGTTTTTTAGTCTTTTTACAGACTCTTCAAGGGACTCCAGCCCGAATCCCCAGTTACTCCATGATAAGTTCAACCTGGTTTCCATTTTCTCAGGCTGCTCTTCCTTCAATCTTTGAAAAGCTTTATTTATTCTTTCAGTTTTAAGTTCGTAGTTTTGTTTTTTCAAATTAGTTCCTCCTTCACGATTAAACGTCCAGAAGAGAAAAAGAGCCCGGCCAAAAGTATTAATATTACTAGTAGCCGGCCCTTTTCTTTTAGATGTACTAATTAAAAATCAAAGTCAGCTGCATTTTCTTTTGTGAAGTCAGCCGGAGGTCCCATAATCACCGTTTTCCCATCTTCTTTCACCGTAATTTCTCCAACACCTTCAATTTCCTGTCCATCTTCTGGCATTTCGCCTTCTGCCAGCATTTGTCCTAATGCAACGGTTAGATAGCCCAATTTACCCGGATCCCATAGAACTGCAGTATCAAGTGATCCGTCTTCTAGGAATGGAGCGGAATCAGTAGGAAGTGCAGAACCTACTACGGATACTTCATCTTGCAAACCTTCTTCCTGCACTGCTTGTGCTGCGCCTAGGGGAGCCGGTGTAGAAACAGCCAACACACCTTTAAGGTCAGGATAAGATTTCAGTAAGTCCAAGGTTTTTTGGTAAGCAACCTGTTGCTTTTCATCTGTAGGAATTTTTTCAGATACTATTTCTATTCCAGGATAATTTTCATCGAATTCTTTTTGGGCTGCTTCAATCCACAAATTTAAGTTGGCTGCAGACAGTCCTCCTGTCAAAATGGCTATCTCTCCTTCCTCAGTGCCCATTGCTTCTACTAGTTTTTGTGCCATATGGCGTCCGAACTCTTCATCATCAACTTGTTTTACGGAAAGATCTACTAATTCTTTATCCGCTGGAGTGTCCCAGTCCATTACATGGATGCCACTCTCTTTCGCTTTCTTCAATACCGGTTCTACAGAGGCCGGATCATTCGGTGCAACTGCTATGACATCGACGTTCTTAGAGATAAGATCTTCAATTACTTTTACTTGTGCAGAGGCATCTGCTTGTGTAGGACCTGTATAATTAACATTGACTCCTTCCAAATCTTCACCAGCTTCATTTGCTCCCGATTCGGATGCATTGAAGTAAGGAATGCCAACTAACTTAGGCACCACCGCTATATCCAGACCCTCTTCTCCTCCAGCAGACTCACCTTCCGCGCCTCCTGCTTCAGCTTCTCCCTCGCTATCTGAGCTGCCACTGTTCTCGGCAACACAACCAGCTAAAATACCAACCAATAACAGAGCAGCAATTAATAACAAATACAACTTCTTCATCGTTCATGTCCCCCTTAGTTATAATGATTTAATTTATATTACCTAGATAATCCAGGATAATATCCAAATCGCGTAATCGCTTACAATGAATGCCATATACCCTTTCGGTTTAGGCAGCCTTTTCTGCTTTTCTTGTTTCCGCTGCCTTTTTAAATTTATCTGAGAAGAAATTCATCGCAAGGACTAGAATCAAAATGGCACCTATTACCACGTCAACAAGGGAAGAATGGAACCCTAGCAAATTTAACCCATTGCGTATGAATTGGAAAATCATGACTGCATAGACAGTACCAATAACCTTTCCATATCCGCCATGTATGTTTGTTCCGCCCAATACAGCTGCTGCGACGGATTGTAGTAGATAGGATGAACCTAAATCCACTTTGACGGAATTATAACGAGAGGTCATGATGATAGCAGATATGGCTGCCAGCAAGGATGCATATAAATACACCTTCATGAGCACTCTGCTGTTTTTCACTCCAGAAAATAATGTGGCGGTTTCATTGCTTCCATACATATACACGCTTCTTCCCCAGCTAGTTTTGCTAAGCAATATGGCGGTTATAATGGCAAATAGGACAAATATAACTATCGAAAGCGGGACAAGCCCCAGGTAATACCCATTGCCTATTAGGCTATATCCATCACTAAATCCTGAAATAGAATTTCCTTTTGTTATGGCCAAGATAATCCCTTCGAATAAGACCATTGTCCCTAACGTCACCAAGATGGGAGAAACCCCGATTTTCGATATAACAAAACCGTTGAATGCACCACAAGCTAGTGCAAAAAGTATTGCTACAATGATGGCAGGTAGCATTCCATACCCATTTGTCAGCATCAAAGCTGCCCCCACACCAGATAATGCAGCTATATAAGTTATAGAAAGATCGATTCCGCCGGTGACGATTACTACCATCATCGCCAGAGCAATCAGCCCGAATTCTGGCAGTTGAAACATCATACTTGTTATGTTGTTTGAAGATAAAAATCCAGGGGCTATAAGTGCTAGTAATAAAAATGTCCCAAGAGCGATTAATCCTAAAATACTTTCTTTTGAAAGTTTCATCCTTGGACCTCCTATGCCTCGACTTCTATTTTTGCTAGTTTATCCTGAGATCTCTTATAGCTTATGTGATCATATGAAACAGCTATAACGATAATGGCGCCAGTAACTACGTTTTGCCAATAGGTATCAATTCTTGCCAATATCATGCCATTTTGCATTATAGCCAGTAACAATACACCCAACAGAGTCCCATGAACCGAACCTCTACCGCCATGAATATTCGCTCCGCCTAATACTACTGCAGCAATTACAGTCAGTTCCAGCCCCAGCATGCCGTTAGGATCTACAGCTTTTGTATAAGCTGTTTGTGCAATTGCTGCGATGCCGGCCAAGACGCCCATATACGCGAAAACAAATAGTTTTACTTTTTTATAATCAATTCCAACTCTTACGGACGATTGTGTATTTCCGCCTATAGCTAACACGGACCTGCCAATTAATGTGTGCTTCAAAATGTACCAGGTTCCAATCGCTACTATTGCAAGTAAATATATCAAGATTGGTATTCCCAACAACTCATAGTTTGCAAATTCCATAAAAGACTTGGGGAAGCTCGTGCTATTAATATAGTTGCCATTGGTGATATACAAAACTATCCCTGCAATGATATTCAAGGTTCCGAGTGTCACAACGATTGCCGGTATCTCGATGATAGATACGAGTAAACCATTTACTAATCCCATAACCAAACCTATTACAGGTGCTATCAGGAACAATAGCAGAACAGAAATCCAGCTATCCGGCAGATAAGTAAACAGATAGCCAATTGAGACCGCAACTGCAGTAGTCACTGCTGCCACAGATACGTCGATATCACTGGTAATGATGATCAACGTCATTCCTATTGCCAATATCCCTAGAACTACATTTCCTTCGATTATGTCCAGGAAATTTCCTATCGTTAAAAATACCGGGCTGACAAAGGATAGAACGGCTCCTATTAAAAGGATTATTGCTAAGATACTTATTTCCTTTTGTTTCAGCAATTCTTTCATCGTTTCATACCCCCTGGCTTACCTGATTTGGTTCATTTAACACTTCAGATGACTCATCCTTGTTCCCCGAATTCAATGCATAACTCATGATTTTTTCCTGGGTTGCCTCTTTGATACCTAATTCACCGGATATCCTTCCCTGTCTCATCACTAAAACTCTGTCACTGACTGCTAAAATTTCCGGAAGTTCGGAGGATATCATGATGACGCCAATTCCGTCGTTTGCCAATCTTCTAAGTAATTTATGGATTTCCGTTTTTGCTCCAATATCTATACCATTTGTCGGCTCATCAATAATAAGTATTTTAGGTTGTGCGGAAAGCCACTTACCAATTACCACTTTTTGTTGGTTTCCACCAGAGAGCTTCGAGGCCGGTAAATCAGGAAGCGCAGGACGCACATCCAGTGACTTAATGTATTGTTCAGCCAGTTGAACTTCTGATTTTCTATCTATCAACTTCAGCTTATTTCTCATTCTATTAAGAATAGGCAGCGAAATATTGTTGATTATAGACTGTTCCAACACTAATCCTTGAGTTTGCCGGGCTTCAGGTATGTAGGCCACACCTTTCTTTACAGCATCTGCTGATGAACGGATTTGCACATCATTTCCGTATATCTTCAGTTCACCACTATCCGGTTTGTTTACTCCAAAAATGGCTTGAGCTAACTCAGTCCGCCCCGAACCAACCAACCCGGTAATCCCAAGAACTTCTCCTTTTTTCAGGGAAAAGGAGATGTCTTTAAAGTTTCCTTGTTTAGAAAAGTTGCTAATTTGGAATATTGTTTCCCCTGTTTCGACTTCCTTTTCATTCTTTTCATAAGAAACATCTCTTCCTACCATTAGATTGATCAACTTAGACTCATCTATCTCTTCTGTTTGATAGGAACCTACATACTTGCCATCCCGTAAAACAGTAAATCGATCTGAAACTCTAAATAATTCTTTCAGTTTATGGCTGATAAAGATAATAGAAATCCCTCTGCTGCTTAGCTTATCCACAACCCTATACAGCTTCTCTACTTCACTTGACGATAAGGCAGAAGTAGGCTCGTCCATGACAATTAGCTTTGCTTCAAAAGCCAGTGCTCTCGCTATTTCCACAAGCTGTTGTTGTGCAATACTTAAACGCTCTACAGTAGTATTCGGATCAATATCTACCTCCAGCTCTTCAAGTGCTCTTTCCGCTGTTTTTTTGATGTTTTTCCAGTTTATTTTTTTCCATGGTTTCTTATTGCTGTCCTGACCGATATAAATGTTTTCTGCTACTGAAAGGTTAGGAAAAAGGCTTAAATCCTGATAAATTATCGAAACGCCTTTTAAAGTTGCATCAATCGGCTTGTTAATCTTCGCTTCTTCTCCTTCGAAGTAAAATTTCGCCCCTGGATCCGGTTTATGAATACCTGCCAAGATTTTGATTAAGGTTGATTTCCCTGCGCCATTTTCCCCTATTAAAGCATGGACCTCTCCTTTCTTTACTTCCAGTTCAACATTATCAAGTGCTTTTACTCCGGGGAATGTCTTGCTAATGTTTTTCATCTGTAAAATATAATCACTCAACTTGACTACCTCCTTTTAGAACGTTTTCTCTTCCAGCCCGTAATAGCTCAGGCCTCGCTCCTTACAAAAAGCATCTACTTCTTCAAGTGTTGGAATTCCTGATTGTGCACCTAGCTTCGTAACTTTCAAAGCACCTACAATGGAGGCGAATTTAGCTGCTTCTATAAGGTCATATCCGTCAGAAATCGCACATGCCAGTGCACCAGCAAACGAGTCGCCCGCGCCTACAGTATCTAGCGGGGTCACCGGTATAGATGGCAGGTGCTCCCACTTTCCATTTTGGTAGACAACGCATCCTTTATCCGCCATCTTTAAAATCGAATTTTTGACACCCATTTTTTCAAAAGTTCTACCAGCGTCAACGGCAGTCTCGATATCAATAACATCGATTCCAATCATATGCTTGGTCTCTTGTCTATTCGGCGTAATGACATCAGCATAATCCAAGGCTTTAACCGTAATCCCTTCAGCAGGAGCAGGATCTAAAATTACATACATCCCTCTCTTCTTAGCGAGCTCCATCGCCCTAATTACAGTTTCCTGTGGTACCTCCATTTGTACTAGTAACACTTCACTATGTGCCATCTTCGCGAATGCGCTTTCAATATCTTCCGGAAGTAAATCGTCATTAGCACTTTTTAATACGAGCATGGTATTTTCTGCCGTCTGGTCTATCGTTATGATCGCTGTGCCAGTTGCAAGGATTTGGGATCGTTTTATAAACTCAGTGTTGACTTTCCGTTCTTTTAAGGTATCCACTAATTTATCCCCATGAAAATCATTGCCTACAGCACCAATCATGCTTACTTGTTTTCCCAATTTAGCAACAGAGGTGGCTTGGTTTGCCCCTTTTCCCCCAGAAAGATAATCTATTTTTTTTCCGAAAATTGTTTCCCCTCTAGAAGGATAGCGGTCTGTTTGAGCGACTATATCAATATTGATGCTTCCAACCACGGTTATGCTCATCTGATATCATCTCTTTCTATCTTAAGTTAGGAATTGGCCAGATTCTTTTCCTCAAAGTCTTGTAAAAATCTTTGTAAATTCGCTGTTGCATGCTCAAGAGTCTCATTTTTTCTAAATAAGCAGGATGTACCGCATACTAGCATTTCTGCTCCTCTTTCCAACACTTCTGGAATAATTTCATAGCTGATATTTCCATCCACTTGGATATCAATATTTCTGCCGCTTTCTCTTATCAACTCGTTTAGCATGGAAATTTTTTTTAATGTCATTGGAATGAACTTTTGACCAGCGAAACCCGGATTCACTGTCATAACCACAATATAATCGACTGTATCCCAGACATACTCCAAACAATTGAGCGGAGTAGCAGGGTTTAAGGCTACTCCTGCCTTTAAACCTCGATTTTTGATTTTTTGAAGCGTACGCTGTAAATGAATCGTAGCCTCTGTATGAACAGAAATCATATCGCAACCCGCATCGGCAAATAAATCTATGTATCTTTCAGGTTCCTCAATCATTAAATGGGCATCAAATAACTTATTCGTATGAGGTCTTAAGTTATTTATCATATCTGGTCCCATCGTGAAGTTAGGAACAAATAAGCCATCCATAATATCAAAGTGAAAAAAATCTACAGGTGCTTGATCAAGTCTCTTAACTGTATCTCGGAGTGTGCCCATATCCGCACACATTAATGAAGGACCTATAGCTGCCATTGTATTCCCTCCTGAACGACCATGACCATGTCGTTGATTGAATTTTTAGATAATTGTAATCGCATTCATTAGTCCGGAAAAATTTTTCCTGTTTTCTTATTTAGTTGATTGCATCAATTATAACAAGCAAGTTTTTGGTTTTCAACATTTTTTTGTGGATTATTTGATAATTATTTTTGAATATCAACATTATCAGGGGTCGAGATGTTGTTAAACCAAAATTAGGTAAAAAAAAGAGAAAAGCTAATCGCTTTTCTCTCCAACTATTCCGGTTACTCCCAGATTATTTAATTCTCTTATAGTATTTATCGGAACTTTATTATCTGTGATTAAATAATCAGCCTCTGTTATATCACATAAACGAAACAGGGATTTTTCTCCGAATTTACTATAATCAGCCAATAAAAATAGCTCCTCTGAGATGGAAATCAGCTGCTTTTTCACAAGGGCCTGGTCTTCATGGATCTCACTGACGCCTCTTTTGAAATCCACTCCTAAACACGAAAAAAAGAATTTATCAACATGATAATCCTGAATTACTCTTTCAGCAAAGTTACCTACCAACGACATGGAACTTTCAGCAAGATAACCACCAATAAGAATTACTCTTATATCACTTTCTTGTGCAAATTCCAAAGAAACGCCGATCGAATTAGTTATTACAGTCAGACTTTTTCCTTTTATATACTTGGTCATAATTAAAGTCGTTGTACTAGCGTCCATCGCTATAATATCCCCATCTTCTACATAAGAAGCCGCCTTAGCCGCAATCATTTCTTTTTCCTCAATATTTTTAGCTCTTCGCTTTGGAATCGGTATTTCCGACTTTTGTTCTATTCTAACTGCTCCCCCATGAATCCTGTTTAACAATCCCTGTGCTTCTAACTTTTCAAAGTCACGTCTAATTGTTTCCTCACTGACATTAAATTGTTTACTCAAATCGGCAACTCTTAATGAGCCGCTTTTATCTACCATTTCAGTGATTTTTTGTTGTCTTTCATTAAAGAAGGACAACTTTTCTTTCATATCTTCTGTATAATCGAACATTTTACCCAACCTTTGGTTTGTATTTTATTAATAATCCCAACTATATTATATCTAAAACCAACAAAAATTCAACAATATGATGTTGTTTATTGTGGATTATTTTGTGGTTTTTAAAATCACTTGATCAGCTGCTTCAAATAAAAGGATGTGTGTAATGGGAAGGAAAGAGAAAGAGAACGAAAATTAGGCAAAGCAAATAGCAACCGATTCCACAGATGCCAGTTTCTATTCTACATTTCATGAAGCCTCCTCCCACATCGAAAAGTAAGCGTTTCATTGTCTAGTATAATCATAACAGATATTATCCCCCTCATGAATAAATTAGTTTATAAGGGGACAGTCCCCCAGCTAAGATTGAAGACAATGTTCTATAATGCCTATAATCACGCAATTTAAAAAAGCCCTTCACATGAAGGACTTTCTTTTAGAAGAGGAAGAGCAGCTAATGCTGTTTCAAAAAATTCATCGCTGTACTGATTTCCTGAAAGTAATCCGCTGCTTTGTCATATTGATCTGTCACCACACTGACAAATAAAATATCGATCATATGAAGCTGGGCCAGGCGTGAAGAAGTCGCACCGCTCCGGAACGGGGCCGGGACCTCCCTTGATGCAGAAATGTACAAATTGATGTCCGCGTGCTCTGCAACCGGCGAACTTCCATACCTGGTCAAACTGATGGTGACAGCTCCCTTTTGCTTGGCCAGTTCCATCATTTTCGCTGTTTCCATCGTTTCTCCGGAAAAAGAAATACCGAAAACAACGTCGTTTTGATTCACATTGGCAATGTACATGGCCGCATTATGGATATCGGTAAAGGCCGAGGTCGCTTTGTTCATCCGCAAAAACTTTTGCTGGGCGTCCTGCGCGATGATCCCCGAGGCGCCGACACCGAAAAAATGTATTTTCCCGGCATTCTTCAAGGCTGACACCGCTTTTTCCAACGTTTCGTAGTTGACGAATTCCGTCGTTTCTTTGATGGCCTGCAGACTATTGTTGGTCACTTTATCGACAATCGATTCCGGAGACTCTCCGGGATGAATATCCCTGTACTGAATATCCGGCGATTTCTGCAAGTCGCCGGTAATCCGAAGCTTCAGTTCCTGAAACCCCTTTAAACCGAGGGATTTACAGAGGCGGATGACGGCAGCGCTGCTGGTGGAGCTCCTTTCTCCCAGTTCTGCCGCTGTACAGTGAATCGCTTCATGTGGTTGTTCTAAAATGAAAACTGCTATTTTCCGTTCCGATGGAGGCAGCTTGTGCTTCACTTCATTCAGCATCGCCAGCCCTCCAGACAAGGACGTCAGCATATTTTTTTCTTTCACCATTCTCATCCTTTTTTGTACCGGTTTCGTTACCCCTTGATTGCGCCTTCCGTCATGCCTTTCGAAATCCGGCGTTGGAAAATCGCATACAACACGATGACCGGGATAATCGCGATGGCAAGACTGGCGAACAGTGTACCCCAGGCATTGGTGTACTCCGCTTCATTGCTGATATAATCGATTGCCAGCGCCAGGGTATAGTTCTCCTCGCTTTGCAGGAATATCAATGCCATGAAATACTCATTCCAAAATTGAATGGCATTCATGATGGTAACGGTGATAATTCCCGTCATCGAAAGAGGGGTAATGATTTTCCATAGTACACCATAAGGGGACAGTCCGTCCATTGCCGCAGATTCTTCCAGTGCCTTGGGAATAGTCCCCATAAAACTGGTAAGGACAAAGATACTGAACGGAAGCTGACTGACAGCATACACAATCGACAACCCGAAAATATTATCCAGCAAATTCAACTGCATCAACAAGAAAAACAACGGAATCCAGCCTAACACAGTCGGAATCATCATGGCCGAAATATACAGCGTGAATAAAAAACGATTCCCTTTGAAAACAATCCGTTCCAGCGCGTATGCAGTGGGAATCGCCATGATAAGCGTCAACAAAGCGCCAACTACGGTGACAATCAAACTATTGAACACACTCGTATCGATATTGTATTCATTCCATGCCTGGGAAAAGTTTTGAAAGTTGAATACGTGAGGCAGCCCCCAAGGGTTGGCATAAATTTCTGCATTCGATTTAAATGCCCCGATGAACATCCAAAGTATCGGATAAATGACTGCAATCGCCCATAAAATAAGCGGCAGTCGGATCACGATTCGCGATAATGACTTCTTCAAAGGTTCTCTCTCCTTTTCTCGTAATAATCCGAAAGCTTCCTGTCAGAAACTCTGTTGGGTTAGTACTCTACTTTTTCTCTTCTCATGAAAAACTGCATGATCAACACGGTGATCAAGGAGAGGATTAAAATCATGACGCCGATGGTTGCACCATAACCGAAATTATATTGCTGGAAGGCCTGTTGATATAGGTAAGACCCCATCACATGCGTCGAATTATTCGGACCTCCACCCGTCATTACCTGAACGATGATAAACGAACCGTTCAAAGTCGTAATGACTATGTACAGAATCGAAATTTTAATTTGCGGCCAGATCAACGGCAATGTCACTTTCCAAAATTGCTGCCATTCCGTAGCACCGTCGATTTCAGCTGCTTCATAATAGCTTTTCGAGACATTGGAGATACCGCCCATGAGCATCAGCATAAACAAGCCTATCCCTGCCCAGACCGATGGCAGCACGAGACTAGGCAAGGCCCAGTCTTCACTTCCAAGCCATGGCCGTGTCCAACTGTCCAGTCCGACCAATTCCAGACCGGAATTGATCAGGCCCAAGCTTGGGTTGTAGATAAACGACCATAGAATACCGATGACGACGACTGACATGATATTCGGAAAGAAAAAGACAATCCGGTAAAAAGGTGCCTCTTTAATCCGCAGCTGTGTCAGTGCGACTGCAAAAAAAGTGGCCAAAATCATGATGCCGAACACCTTCGTGACGACTAAAAAGTAATCATGGAAAATCGTGCGCGGAATGATAGAATCGTTGAACAGCTTGACATAGTTGCTCAGCCCGGTGAACTCTGCCGCCGAGGAGGAGCCAGACCAGGAAAACAGTGAATAATAAAGGCCATTAAACAATGGATATAACGTAAAAATGGAAAACATAATCATAGTCGGTACTAGACAAAAAGCCAGGAACAGGTACTTCTGTTTTTTTGATTGAACCATGGTATCACCCTTTTCAGCTTTGTAGATTTTTTCTCCGGAGCACTCCCATTTATCATCCAATCTTATCTTGTTTTTTTGGCGGAGCCTTGCCAGCTCCATGATATGACCCCGCAATCAGGCCATCATAAAAGAAAATTGGAATGCAAAGACTCATACTTTGCCTTTACATTCCAATCATTTCAATTACTTAGGTTATTCGCCACGATACTCGGCTGCTGCCGCTTCCGCTTTCTCGACGAATTCCTCTGCTGTGATGTTTCCTAGCATCAATGAAGTGAGCGCATCCCCAATCGGTGTTTCCAAGTCTGAGCTCATTGGATGCGGCTTGTTATAAATTTGCACCTGCTCAGGATCGTTGATCATTTCGTTTGCTTCCGTCAAGTATGGCGGAACATTCTCATTGCCGGTCAAATCAACATTTGTCATGTTCATGATCGCACCGGTATGCTCGGAGAACAAGGTTGCATATTCACGATTGTAGACAAACTCGACAAACGCTTTTGCTGCTTCTGGGTTCTCTGCCTTTTCAGCGATTGCCAGCGGACGCAAATCCGGAACGATGGCAAAAGGATCCCCTGCATCTTGCATTGGAGACGGAATAAAGCCGAATTCGAAACCGTCCGGAACATCATTGGCCATTTCATTCGGTAACCAGAAACCTACCGGAATGAATGCGTTATCATGAAGTAAAAAGTTCATTTGCGATTGCGTATGGTTCAACGCACCGAAACCAGGATCGATGTAACCCGCTTCTTGCATCTTTTCTACTTTTTTCATGACTTCCAGCACCGGCTCACTAGTCCAGGCACCTTCCTCCCCATCAATGACGCTGGCAAGCAGTTCTTCACCGCCCGCAGCTGCGAATGCCGGATAAAGCATGCCGCGCAGGAAGTAGTATGGATATTGACCAGTCGTCACAAATGGCGCGATGCCTTCCTTGTCATTGATCGTTGCCATGGAATCCATGAAGCTGTCGAAGTTTTCCGGTACTTCAAATCCTTCTTCTTCGAACCATGCGCGATCATACCAAGTTCCCCACGTATCGAATACAAGCGGCAAGCTGTAGATGTCGCCATCATAATCGGCCGGCTCGACAATCAGGTTGTCCAGCAACGGCGAACCGTCTACTTCCATTTCATTCACCCAGTCTGTAAGATTCATCAGCTGGCCATCTTCCACCATCTGTGTTTCACTGGAACCGGCACCGTCGATATAGACAACATCCGGTGGATCATCCGATACCCAGCGTGAACGCATCTCTTCGTTGATGTTCGGTCCGGCGTGCTCGGTAATCGTCACATCCGGATACTCTTCCTGGAAGTCCCCGATAACTTCTTTCCACCAGGAATCGCCGTATCCTCCGACAAAGTACTGAATCTCCAGTTCGCCGGAGATTTCTCCACTGCTATCGCCACTGTCATCTCCGCCATCGGAAGTGTCACCCGTATCCTCCGACTGGCCACCTTCTGCTTCATCCCCGCCGCTGGCTCCAGGTGCACAGCCTGCCAGCATCAATCCAAGAATCAGAATGGCAGCCCACAACAATCCAACAGGACCTTTCCTCCACTTTTTCAAACAAAATCCCCCTTTGTGAAAAATTGATTTATGAGAAACACATCCACAGCCTGTGGCCACAGACGTCGTTTCAACCCCTTTTACGCTTGCGTGTAATGCTCGTTGGCGTAATCAATCGCTTCTCTGACATACCCCTTGCTTTCTTTGATAGCCTGTTTGGCTTCCTCGTATGTAACCTCGGACTCCACCATCACAATGGCCGGCTTCACTTGTCTGTTTGCTGCTTCCAGCGCCTCTTCCGCCGCTTGATACGATATATCGGTCAGTTCCATTATGATCCGTTTTGCCCGTTCCATCAGTTTGTAGTTGCTGGCATGGACATCGACCATCAAATTTTCCTGCACCTTGCCAAGCTTGATCATGGCTGTGGTACTAATCATATTGAGGATCATTTTATGGGCGGTTCCTGCTTTCAGCCTCGTAGAACCTGTAAGCACTTCCGGCCCGACGATTACTTCGATACTGCAGTCTGCATGGCTGCTGATGACAGCCTGCTCATTGCAGGAAAGGGCGACCGTGTACGCGCCCACTTCCCTTGCATACTTCAAAGCCCCAATCGGGTATGGCGTTCGACCGCTTGCAGTGATGCCGATTACCACATCGTCAGCGGTAAGGTGCCGTGCCTGCAAGTCTTTCGCACCCTGCTGTTCATTATCCTCAGAGCCTTCCAGCGCTTTGCTGACAGCCTGGCTCCCTCCTGCCATCACGGTTTGAACCATTTCCGGCGGTGTCATGAAGGTCGGCGGACATTCAGAGGCATCGAGAAAACCAAGCCTCCCGCTCGTCCCTGCTCCGCAATAAAAAAGGCGTCCGCCTTTTGAAAATGCTTGATAAATATGCTCGATAGCCACCTCGATATCCGGCAGGACATGTTCGACTGCTTCAGCAACCTTTTTATCTTCCTGATTGATGGTTTGCAGGATTTCGATTGTCGACATTTGATCCAGCTTCATGCTGTTTTTATTTCGCTGTTCAGTTACTAGGCTTGCCAACTCCATTTATTCGTCCCCCTACTGTTTAGATGGGTGTGCCAGCTCTTCGGCGACAAGCGCCGCACCGAAAGCCGGACTTTGATATGCTTCCTGATAGATTCCCAGATTCCGCTGCCTCAGTCCGTTGATAAAGGTTTCCTTTACTAGTTTAGAATACGAAAAAATGGATCCAGCAGCGGTCACTACCGTTTGTTCAGTAAACTCCGGGTTTTTCCGGAACAGGCTTTCAACGTGTGCAAGCAGCTCTTCCGACGCCTGGCGTAGTATGTTTTCAGCCGCCTCGTCATGGTGTTCAGACGCCTCGATGACTTGTCTTGCCAAACTTGCAATTTCCCGTTTTTCTGGTCGCTCGCCATATATGTATGCGATAAGATCTTCTGCTTTTTCCAGCTGAAGTTGTTTTAGAATCAAGCTGGTCAGCATCGTAGCCTTGTCTCTGCCATCATATGCCCGTGTCATATAATTTAGAGCCTTCATCCCGATAAAATAACCGCTGCCTTCATCTCCGAGTATATGGCCCCAGCCTCCACTCTTCGTCAGCCTTCCGGAGCTCGTCAAAGCAAGGGCATTTGACCCTGTGCCCGATATGACGAGAATTCCCTCATCCGTCCCCGGCTGAAGTGCTCCCCGCAGGGCTATATAGGAATCCGAACAGACATTTAATTCGCAATATTCGGAAATCTCAAGTGAATCCAACGTATCGGATATTAATTTCTGCATCCTTTGTTCCTCGGAATTTCTCCCGACACCTGCAAGACCGCAGCAAACAGCCGCAACTTCTTCTCTGTTCACATTTACCGCTTCGAGTCCACCTCTGATAAGCTCACCGATCCTGGCAGCAGCCGTTTCAAATCCCACCACATGTGGGTTCGTACCCGGTCCTTGAAATCTCGCAATCTCTTGTTGCTTGCTCCCTGCTTTTTTTACCAAGCAGGTAGTTTTTGTTCCTCCACCATCTATTCCAATAACAAAAGGCATGGGAATCCTCCATGATTAAGTTGCTTTCATTATATAAGCGCTGAATTTTTTTGTCAATATTTTATTTAAATAGTGTTATGATATTTCAAAACGGGACTTCCGACCGGAAATAAATGCTTTTGAAGCATGCCAAATAAAAGGACACAAGCCCTTTTTCCTAAGCTTTTGTCCAATGAACATAGTCTGTTAGAACCTCTCGACGATCATGGCGGCTGCAGGACCTCCGCCGGCACATAAAGTTGCACAGCCTCTCTCTAGCTGACGGTGTTCCATGACGGTCAATAGTGACACGAGCAATCGCACGCCGGTACAGCCTACTGGGTGCCCAAGTGAAATGCCGGAACCATGCGCATTTACCTTGTCGAGATCCAGTTTAAGCTCACGATTGACTGCCAAAAATTGAGCGGCAAAGGCTTCGTTGATTTCCCAATAATCGATGGCTTCATGATGGAGACCGGCAAACTTCAATGCTTTTTCCACGGCAGGAACGACACCGATTCCCATTACTTCAGGACTTACAGCCGCTGAGGCGGAAGCTGTGATTTTTGCCAAAGGCTGCAAACCAAGCTGCTCTGCTTTTGATTTACTCATCACAATGACGGCCGCCGCACCGTCGTTCAAGCTGGAAGCATTGCCGGCTGTCACGGTTCCGTCAGACTTGAAGGCAGGCGTCAGCTTTGCAAGCTGCTCCAAACTGGTTTCCGGATTCGGATGTTCATCTTCTGCCACTTGCACAGTACCCTGTTTTGTTTTTATTTCCAACGGGATGATTTCATCGGTGAAACGTCCTGCAGATGCAGCCTGGCAGGCTCGCTCGTGGCTTTGCAGTGCAAATGCGTCTTGCTCTTCCCGACTGATATCGTACTCCTGTGCTAAATTTTCCGCTGTAATTCCCATATGATAGCCGTTAAACGCGTCAATCAGCGCATCATGCAGCAACCCGTCGACAATCTTGCCGCCACCTAATTTGTATCCACTTCGCGCTCCTTGGATTAAATGCGGAACATTGGTCATGCTTTCGTACCCGACGACCGCTCCGACTTCCATTTTCCCTAGCATAATGTTTTGCGCCATCATCTCGACCGCCCGTAATGAAGACGGACATTGCTGATTGATTGTCAACGCCACGGTTTCATCGCTACAACCTGCCGCAAGGGCAATTTGCCTGGCCGTATTTCCCTTACAGCCTGCTTGATAGACTTGTCCTCCAATTACTTCTTCGATCAGTCCGGCTTCCATCCCCCCAGCAGAGATTGCCCCCTTCAGTGCAGCCGTTCCCAGTTCCACTGCCGAATAATCCTTCAACATACCGCAAAAGTCACCGATCGGCGTCCGTTTCGCACTGACGATTACCGCTTCCTCCATACCACCACATCCTTTTATTAGTATTAGTGAAATGCCGTTTCAGCTTACTGTTATTCCATTATAAGTAATCGCTTACATTTTTGGCAATAGGATGGAGGAGAGATTTTGTTGAAGTACTTCTTACTAAAAACAAACAAAACACCTGCTTCTTCCAGCAGGCGCAATATTTTTATATCAATTCGATTGTTTTTCAACCTTGAAGGTGGGCTTTCTCCTCGCTTTTATAAACAATGTGAGGAGCATATTTACCAGCCAAATCATTTTCTTCAAGCCTTTTTTCCATCTCTTGTCTGAATTCTTCTTTGTCTTCTTGATCAGCAATTTTGAAATAGATTTGGGAATCTTCTGGAAGTACCATATAAGCAAGAACGTCATATCGATTCCAAGCTGCATCCAATACATCGTCCAATCGTTCTTCCTCGCTTTTTGGTGAATTGTCGACATTTAATGATATCAGCAGGAAGAAAAGAGAAACAGATATTACAGCGAAAAATACTTTTTTCACTTTAACCCTCCTTGTTAAGAATATTAACCCAAAATATAATCTCTGATTCAATACCAAAGAATGAAAATAAATTCATATTATTCACATTTATTCTTTTTTATGTTATAAATTAAATATATTTAGAAAAAGAGGAATTTTTTTGAATTTAAAACTATTACTGTCGTCGCTTATTGTTGGTTTGGGAGTGTACTTAGTTGTTATTCCGAATAGCGTTTCTGCAGATGTTCAAAAAGATAACGTACCCCTCCAAGGACTAAAATTTTATGATGAAAACAATGAACGTATCTATCCTTATTCACTGGAAGAATTAAAAGCTTTTCAGGAGATCCACAATATAGTACAGGATTGGAAAATAGACACCTTCACTTCAGCAAGCTTTATAAATACCGTTTTAATAGCTAATGGACGACCATATTATAATCCGGGCAGTGTTATTTTAAAGACCTATAATAGTGCCAATCCTATGTCAATTGAAGCTTATGAGACAGACAATAGTCTTGCAGGAAGTGTATATGTGCCAAGCGGTTGGGAAGGTTCAACTAATGTTCCTTTTACGCATTTGGATCGAGGACATTCCTATTACTTTCAAATTAGAAATGAGGCTGCAACAACTGCTCATATCGCGGGTGGTGAGGTATGGTATGACAATTAAATAGAAGCGGTTTCAAAAGAGGTTGCTTTGAAGCAATCTCTTTCTTTATATAAAAACTATGCATATACCTAATCTTAAAATAACAACATAGCAGCTAGTGACTGAGGGCTTTGCCTTCTAGATTCAAAAGGTCCCCTTGAAACCGCGAAATCTTTCTCAGATAGTTTTCCAAGCATAATGTTCCTCATCCTTACTTTTGGGAGAGTTTCCAGAGGCGATCTCATACTCTCATGCACCTTTCCTCCCCAACGGTTTGAGATTACCTTTTTCATTAAAATTAAAGCTTTCAAAACGATATTTACAGTAGAGGATGACCAGCTGCTCTGGCAGGACGAAAAGCATGGCATAAAATAACAGGATAAACAGCACCATCATAAAGGCAGTTTCTAGATCATATATACCAATCGATCTAATTAAAAATTGCAGAATGAAAACCACACCCAAACTACCTGTTATTATGATAGGCAGATATGTCTTAATGCCCCTTTCATACTTCGAACGCAGCTTATCTTTACTGGAACCTCTTCTATACGCCCCCTTTTTTAAAAGGATTAAAAAGCGTACACAAGTCAATATAAAAACAATCAAACCAAACAATAGAGTTACGGCCGTAAATTGTAGGAGAGACTGTTCAGTAATTCCTCTTTCTGATCCTATAAAAAATAAGGCACAAATATAAAAAGATACCCCCAATATGTTTTGGGACACTAAAATTGATAAAAGATATTGGAACTTTTCCCCTTTTTTAAAAACAGCAGGTATGGCATATACTACCGATAAAATAATCAATAATACTGTTATCACCAAATGGGTAACAAACACTTGATCTTTATAAGGAAATATTGTCTCGTCTGCAGCAACTACATACGTTAAAACGAACGATAAACTTTGTAAAAAAACAGATAACAACAATATAGCCGCAAAAGAGGTAGGACTCTGTCTCCCAGATTCCAAGGGTCCCCTCAACACTGCAAAATCTTCTTCTTTTAACTCTTTCAGCATACAATCATCCCTAACTTTGTATGATTCGAACCTTCCGTTGGGAACTTAAAGTAGATTAGAAACCCATATGCAAAAATGCTAATATTAACAGATTCATCCATAATAAATACAAAAAGAAAAACGAAATGCACCTGCTATTATATATTTCGCAGGTGCATCTTGGACTCTCTATTGTTTAATACTTTCACCCAACCGTTTTATTAACTTTCATATATCGGCCAATCACCTCATTGAACTCATTACCGCGCTTATTCAATAACGACAAGTTAATTGCTATAGAACGTTTATTTGGCCGATAGACCCTTAAGAAGTAAGATGTCACTTTTAAATGTGCATTTAGTGTGATATTGGAAGCACGCTGTGTATATTTCTCTTTTTTTACTTCTAAGATTTCCTCCCAAGAAACAAATTCTTCCCAGAATAGGAAAGTTTGAATCCTAAGCCCATCATCATTTACTTCTACTATAGGTCTAGGATCAATGGTTCTAATAAGACATATCACAGCAAAAAGAAAGCTTAATCCTACTATTATCCAACTTACTGTTACACCAGTTCCCGTCATATATGAAGTATCATTTAAGACCTTAGAGAATAAGATAAAAATCAGAAATGAGAATAATATCGCCAGGAATCCGTTTTTCCAACGATCGGCATAAAATCGATAAGTCTCGTTCTTCATTTTATCCACCAATTTCCATATTGAAGTTATCCACCTGCATGTCAACGTTATCCATATTTAACGTCTCAAAAATTGCTTCTTGTTCGGGTGTGATATCAAGCATAAACGGCATAGCGTGGTTTGACTCCAGGGTTCCAAATTGCCCTTCAGGCAGACTGACATCTGTACTTTCCCATATGTACTCTTGGCTATCCCCGTTTCCGAATTTAAAATCAAATGAAATATTTTTAATTGGGTCCTTCAACCGGTTGATTGCCAGAAATACGATAGAATTGTTTCCGTCCGGATTCATTAGGATATCGAATGGATACAAACTAAAGTCATCTGGAATGCCCATGTTCGGTTCAGCTTTGATTGCTTCGTTTAACGCACTATAAACCTCATTATCTTCTATTGTAATACCGGCCTCTTCATCTTGTTTTTGTAACTGTAATTTCAATTCTGCCACCTCGTCAGTAGATTGACTTTCCTCCTCTGTAACAGGTTCTTCTGATTCTTTTTGTTCGGTATTTGCTTCTGAAGTTTCACTACCCTTGTTCGTTTCCCCGTCTGCCGCATTTTCAGCATTATTACATCCTGTCATCACCAATACAAACAGGGTCACCATAAACAACATAATTAATTTCTTCATAAACTCACACTCCACTACATTTTTGTAATTTTACTCTGATTGTTTTTATATCCCGATACTCATCTCTACATAATTACGTCCTTTAAAGCTATTCTTAAATTCTACGAAAACTGGAGTTTTTTGAGTAAACCCACGTTGTTGCAGATATTGCACCAACTCCCAATACTTTTCTTGCGAAGCAGCATCAAAGTCTTCCAGAATCCTTGACATTATCATAGGTTTAACTGAAAAATAACTTCGGAAAAACATTTGTTCATCCGTATCGTTTTTAAACTTATCTTCATCAATCGTTAAAAAGATTTCCGCAGTCATAACCTCTTCCGTGGGATTACTTAGAATGGAAAAAAACATATTTCCATTGGTATGCAATCCTTGTCTCTCCAAAATTGAATCAAAGTCTTTCATCGCTATATCAATCTCTTCAGGTACAAAATTGTAATATTTTGATACGACATTTCGGTAAGCGATTTGATGATTTTCCGTAATCATACATTTCCGCTCCAATCTTCCACGGGGACAAACAAATCTATGATGATATCCCCGTATACTTCCAGAAGCACACAATAAAAAGTATCTGTAATACCAATGTTTTTCTCTGCCGCATAGTCTTTAACTTTTTGATGAGCCGCATAAAAGTCAACCTCCTGATCAGCATGACGAAGAGTCAGGGCTTCTTCTATTTGAAAGGTTTCCTGAAAAGAAAAATCGGTACTGTCGTCCTCTAACTTAACAGCTTCATTTATTGGCAAGTAATATGTAAATTTGCCGAATTTCTCTTCGTTTTTTTCTGGACAAAACGAGAAAAATATCGGGCCGTTTTTATATATTCCTTCGGCTAGTATAAGCTCTTCCATCAGAAAAATACCCTCTTGCCAGTTCGATTTTAAATCTCTCATTTCATAAGTTAATAGATTATTATAATAAAGTGTTCGTGTTTCAATCATTCATTATCTCATCCTTTCCACAAGTTAGTTTTTCTCCCAATCTTCCATCTCTTCATAGAGCTCCTTGTAACTGATATCTTCATCCACGTTTTCGTCGACTATATTTCCATCTTGGTCATGGATTGGTTTTAATTGACCGTTTTGTTCATAATTAAAGCTGTCAAAACGATATTTGCAGTAGAGAATAACTAGTTGTTCCGGCAGGACAAATAACATCGTGTAAAATAATCCAATCATGATAGTTGCCATAATGATGGTATCAAAACCAACCATATCAAAATTTCTCATTATATATTGCAAAATAAAAACTAACCCCGTACTGCCAATAATCACAATGGGTAAATAAGACTTTGTTTCCAGCTTACTTCGTTGGATATCCCTTGTACTTCCTTTACGAAATTCACCTTTTTTTAGCAAAAAATAAAAACGAATATAAGTTGAAAAGAAAATTAAAACTCCTACTCCTAACGTTAGAAAAGTTAATCTTACAAGTGAGTTGGTATTTGTTGTAATATCTGCTCCTAATGCCAGAAAAGCCATTATCAAAAATGAAATACCAAAAAGATTTTGAGAAGCTATAATGCTTAAAAAGTATTGGATTTTTTGAGAATTCATATAAACAGCCGGAATCATGTAAATAACTGATAAAAAAGCTATAATACAAGATATCCCAAAATGAAACTGGAATATAATATCTTTATTTGGATATACCGAATATCCCCCTACAAAATGTTCTAAAAATAACATCAGTGCTTGAAGGATTACGGCTAATACTAATACACCACCTAATCCTCCTGGACTTTGTCTTCCTGATTCTAAAGGACCTCTTAACACTAAAAAATCACTTTCCGAAAATTTATTCATCATTTTATCTCACCCTCTTTATAAATGATTAATGAAACCATCCTTTTATAACATCCATAGCTGATTTCGAATCCTTTCCTTTCCCCCATTTTTTGTTTAATAGCCAGTTAGCACCAATTCCAGCTATAGCTCCCACTGCAGTTCCTACTCCAGGAATAGGTATTGCAGCAGTACCTGCCGCAGTAAATGCAGTTTGTATTGCCCCACCTACTGCTGTATCTACTGTAGTATCTACAGTAGCTCGTTTCACAGCTTCATTACCAGTTAAACCATCTTTTTTCGCGTCATTATAATTACTATAATAATTTAAACCTGTACCAAATACACCTAGAGATTTTGATACACCTTTTATTCCTCCATATCCCTTTTTAAAAGGGTCAGTGAAACTATTAGCAGCTCCTTCTAAAGCTGCTTTTCCTGTAGTTTTAAGCACACCTACTGGTTTTACTTTATCATTCCAATATTTCATTTCCGGGTGCATCTTTAAGACATTGTTTCCTGTATTCGACCATCCAGTTTGACCTGCCTGCTTGCTTGCATATTTCAAAGTAGTTTGATTATGAAACGCCCTTTTATAGTCGGCGTCACCCCAATTACTTCGGTCTTTAGGAAGTCGATAATTAAAATCACTTGTTGCCTTCCCATCAGGCTTTACCCCTAATTCATATAAGGCTCTTTTATTAGCATTAATTCTGTATGAATTTTTCCCTCTTCGCATATCGGGATGCTCAGAAGTACTTAGTACCCCTTGCTTTCCAGCTCTATACATTTTGTGACTTGAGTTAAAAGTTCTGCTTTCTTTTGCAGTACTAACTGCTAGAGTTATTGCCGACATATTACTAGTAATAATATTCTCATCATTAAATCTATCTGTGCCTGTCTTTTTACTAGCTTCATTCAACATAGTTTTAATTTCTGAAATGATGGTTTTAACATCGGAGTCTCCACTTCCTGTATTTACAAAACCAGCGAAACTTTTGCTAAGTTTATTTAGCAATTGATTTACTTCGGTCTTTTCACTGGAAACCTTCGAAAGAGTTGGAGTAGTTACACTGGTTATATCCAGAACTCTGTTAATTGTACTGTTTACTTCTCTCGCTGTTTGCTTAATTTCTGCATAACCGTCAATTATATCTTCTTCTTTTTCCTGTAGATACTGACTGTGAAGAATTGTAGAAGAGCTTGTATCCACTTCTGAATGAAAAGCTTGAATATGGCTGTCTATATTATGTTGCAGGCTTGAAAACAATTCCTGAAATGCACTCAATGTTTTTGTGTGAAGCTCTGTAAAAAAATCCTTGGCCGAATTTGCTGTCTTTCCTTTAAATGAATCCATTTGAATTATAAGATTTATATTCGCTTTAATAATATTTAATTTGTCCACCAATTGTTCAGTCTCTGCGTATAAGTCATCAGAAAATGAAATGACTTCAGATATATCTACTTTTTGAACCATAAAATCCTCCTCTCCTTACCGAATTTGCTGTGGGCCCATGTTATTCATTGGTCTTGCTAGTTCTTCGTCTTTCTCTCTCATTTTCTCTCCTGTTTCTTCAAGGGTATTTATATCCGAAATCAGTAACGTCTTATACTCTTCAAGAAGTTCGATTGCTTTAATAGTATTTTCCAAATCGTCAATAAACGGCTTTATGTTCGTTTTATCAAACGATCTATTCGTTTTCATCCCACTTTCCAGTCCCGAAACAGAGCTCTGCAGCTTTTTGATATTGGACCGGAACACATCCATATTAATGCCGACTTCTTCTGCCATTGCTTAATCCTCCTTCGCCCGGCTGATTTGGTAATCAAGAGAATTCAGGGTGGATTGAAGATTGCTTAAACCACTGGTATAGGCCATTCTTGTATTCTCTAGACGTCGGATTTCATCTTCAATCCCTTCTCTAGCGTCGATGGTTTTATCCACATAATCCTTCACACTGTCTTTATAAGCATCATAATGGCTTTCGAATTTAGATTGGTTTTTTCCTTTCCAGCTGTTCTTGTCGATCGATAAGCTGTCGATCTGCTGCTTACTCGTTTCCAGAGAAGAGATGCATCCTTGTAAATTGGAAGACGCCGATCGAAGCCTGGTGATTTTGTCAGCGAGAATGCTTATTTGCTCTCGTGAATTGCTTATTCCTTGAACAACAGTGGCTCTTTGTCTGCGCAACCTGTAAAGCTCTGCACTGCTCAAACTTCATTCCTCCTTATTCGGGAATTTTTATTTTCATATGCTGATGGTCCATCGCGATATAACACTCATAGGGGTTTGGATATTTTTCCTGTCTGATAAACGGCTGCTTGAAAATATCTTGATCGCCCAGCCGCATGCTGACTAACCCTATCGTTGCATTGTTCCTTACATACTTAGGCAACTGTTCAAAACTAATGCCGATATAGCTGTAATCCGAACCGATAATAAAGTTGATGCCGACTTTTTCTCCCTGTTCCAGCAAGACAGTCATCTCTTCTACCGTTATCCCGCTTCGTTCACAAAAATCCTGCAGGTCGACAATTTGGACAATCCAATTTACGTAGTCGCCCTGTTGCTGGGAGCGCATGTTAATTTCACTAATTAAATCGACTTTAACGGAGAGGATTCCTTGTTCTTCCGAAATATAGGCATTCACTTCTTTGCCGATTTCCGCAAGCAGTTTTTCGTTGTTATCGATAATCATGGTTTGATAGGCTTCCCTTAATGAAGCGATATTTTTAGCAATGGCCCAGTTGATTCTATCCATGCCTTCTTTTCTATCGCTTACTGCAAGTAAATGATGATATTTTTCCAGATTAAAAGAAACAGGCTGTACTTCCTCAAATTCCAACCCTAAAGGCAATTGATTCCTTTCGATAAGCTCTTTTGTCTTTTTATTGTTTTTAAATTTCTCGAAATCGATAACTCCTTCAGGCATCATCGGTATCTCCTCCGGCCGGTCGCCTTGCCAGTGTTCATCCATTTCCTTCGCCGTCTGCTGGATGGCGTCGATTACCTCGAGGGTTTCTTCTCCTTCTGCAGGCAGCATGGTCTGGAACAGGGCAGGGTCTTCCAGTTTGATGAGACCTCTTCCGGGAATTTCTTCTATTTCGATGTCGGTTTTGCCGACGATCGATCTAGCCTCTGTCGGTTCAATCAAGTACAGTGGTATCTGCGTTTTGATATTGGAAAGGAGCGGCATTTTCATGGCGCTTTGCCTTCCTGCACTGATGACGAGATGGATGCCGATACTTGCGCCTTCGCGGGCGATTTGTGTGACCAGTTTTTCAAATTCATCGGAAAAATCTGCTTCTCTTACCGAATCGAAGTTATCGATTACGATGACGATGTTTGGGACGTTGTCGCCGCTGGCCTTTTCGTACATTTCCATGTTGGCGACGCCGTATTGGCTCAGTTTTTGTTTTCGTTCCTTCATGGACGCTGTAAGCAGGCGGATCAGTTTTCCTACTTTCTCTTCCTCATCGACAAGGATGGTGTCGGCGACATGCGGAAGCTGTTTCAGCGGAAGCAGGCCGTTTGTGCCGAAGTCCAGCAGGTATACGTGCAACTGCTCCGGGTTATGCTGCCGCACCAGATCCATGACGACGGTTTGCAAAAAGGTTGATTTCCCATAACCAGGACTGGAGAAAACGGCGGCATGGCCATTCTTGCCCAAGTTCAAGGTCAAAGGAGACTGGGACTGCAGCTCCGGCTGGTCCAGCAAGCCGATGGTAGCCTGCAAAGCCGGCTTCGGCTTCTGCCATTCTTCTTCGTAATTCACCGGGTGCAGGTCCGCTGCTTTGATCCTTTCCGGAAGCGGCGGCAGCCACGGTCTTGGCAGCTGTTCTATCTGCTGGGCTTCCGTATAGTCAGCGATATAATCGATGACGGCTTCCAGCTCGGTCGGTGTCTTCTCGATATCTTGTTTGTTGTCCAGCCCACTTAAATCTTCAGTCAGAATGTCGTATTGACCAAGCTCGTTGATTGCATAAATAGTCGTATCCACAAACTCATGGTCCTGTTTATCCGGCACATAATCGGCACCACTCCAGGCGCTTTGGAACAATTCATAAATTTCGTTGTTCCCCACTTGCAAGTAAGCGCGCCCGGGCAGCGTGATTTCCGCTGCGTCTGGTGTTTTCAGGATTTCGTTCGAATCTCCGTCGTTCTGCACCTTGAGTGCGAGCTTGAATTTGGAGTTGGACCAGATTTGATCGTCGACCACGCCGCTCGGTTTTTGCGTGGCGAGTATTAAATGAATCCCGAGCGAACGCCCGATCCGTGCCGTGGATACCAGTTCCTTCATAAAGTCGGGCTGTTCGGATTTCAATTCGGCAAATTCATCGGATATCAGGAATAAATGCGGCATTGGCTCGCTTGCCTCTCCCTGTTTGAATAGCTTTTGATATTGATTGATATGGTTGACATTGTGCTCTCCGAACAAACGCTGCCGTTTCTGCAATTCCGCTTTTATGGAAGCCAGCGCCCGCATCGACTGGGCCCGGTCCAGGTTGGTGATCGTTCCGACCAGATGCGGCAGATTCCGGAATAAATTCGCCATGCCGCCGCCTTTATAGTCGATCAGCAAAAAAGCGACTTCATGCGGGTGGAAATTGACACCCAGCGACAGAATGTACGATTGAATGATTTCCGACTTACCGGAACCGGTTGTACCAGCGACAAGTCCATGGGGACCGTGCGCTTTTTCATGAAGGTTCAGCTGGACGATGTCCTCTTTTCCGCGCAGTCCTAACGGTACGGCCAAACTCTTATATGTCTCGTTTTTTACCCAGCGCTCGGCAATCGCCAATTCGTTCACTTTATCTACTCCATACATTTCCAGGAAGGTCACGCTTTCCGGGATGGAGTTCTTCAGGTTTTGCAAATGGTTGATCGGTGCCAGGGCGCGTGATACTTCCTCTTTATCAAATCCTTGTGGAAAATGGTCTGGAGAAAAGTGTTTGTTGACGAGCTCGCCTTCTTCCAGCACAATCGTTCCGTTGTTGGCATCCCGTATATCGATGACCGTTTTGACATGCTCCGGCAAGGCGTGCATCACATCTTGCACGAATACGAGCGAAACACCTAACTCACTCGGGTCTTCATTGAAGAATTCCATGATGGTATGATCAAGGATCATTTTTTCGTCCGTGATCAGGATGGCATAATGCGGAGAAAAATAGATTTTCTCCCTGTTGTTGTTCCCTTTTTCATCCAGTGTCTGCTTGCGCTCCTTCAGCACCTGATAAAGGGAGTGAAGCACCTGGTCACGCGAGCGCTCATGGTAGACAAAGCCTCGTACGTTGACATCGCGGACACTTGCATGGGGAAGCCAGCGCATCCAGTCCCACTTTCCTTTTTCTTCTTCCGGAAAAATGGTGACAAACTGCAAATCATGGTAGCTGTGGAACAAGGATAGCTGCATGACCATCAGCTGAAGCTGTTCCAGGACAAGCGGCCGCTGTCCGATATAACCGACCGGCCCCTTCATCAGCGATGCCGGCACAGGGACATCTTTCAACGTTTGATATTGGGACAGCAAATGCCGGGCTTCATCGACCAGCTCATCCTTTTCCTGGGTGAATTCTTCTTCATTGAACTCAATCGAAAAGCTAGTGTCGACTTCGCCGAGCCCGGTCCGGTAATTCAGGAAGTCATGATGGTAAACCGTCTTTTCGTAAATGCGGGCCTGGACGCCGACTGCCATGTCGCGGATTTCTTCCACGCTTGGATAATGGTAGGTCAAAGCATGGCGCTGCTCCTCTGTTGCCGAGTACAGCTCCTTCGTTTTCCGCTGCAAGTAGGCTTTGTAGCTTGCTTCCCTTTCCTTCATGTCGGCATTGTACTTTTTCACATTCTTGATGTAGGACGAGATGGAGAAAATAATGGTGACGACCGTTACCGAAAGCATGACCATAATGTAAATTCCCCGTGGTTGAACCAGGGAAATCAGCACCAGTGCAACCACCATGACAAGCGGAGGCACGATCGTACGCGCCAGCTGTTCGCTCGGCTTGGAAGGTTTGTTGGATGGCTTGGCGATGGTACGCTTTTCCTCTGGCTCCCGATAAATGATCCGGGGAGACCGATGGTAGTCCGGATACTCTTCTGTGTAAGGAGTGGCCACATGGACCAGCTCTACCAATTTACTTGTGAAACGCTGCCTGGAGGCAGTGATATAAATTTCATTTTCACCAACGGAAAACAAAAAGCCGTCAATAAATAGCTGATCCCCCGGCAGGACAACCGCATGTTCGCTTCCGCCGGCAAAATTGTGATAAACATTCCCAGCGGAAACTTCCAAAGCAAATGCGCCATTTTCGGGTAATCTTTTTAGCACAAAATCGGCTTCCGATTGACGCAGCGTGATGTCATCATAAGCATGGGTGCCGACTGTCACGGTATCCTTGCCCGCTATGTCGAATGCTTGCATATCATCTGTATCGAGAAGAAAAGCATCGAGCTGCTCGTCAGCAACTTGTATGGACACATGCTCTTCTACCTTGTTTCCTTCGATGGTGCATCGCTTTCCATCCCATTGACCTGACAGAGATCGTTCCATCTCTGGAAACGCAAGCGCATCAGACCAATCCGGCCCGATTGTCACCTGCTTTGCTGCCGATTCGTATAAATGGCATTTATGTAATTGTTGCCGATAAGTAACCATAAGTAGTTTTTCCGCCATCTGTTTCTCCCTCTCTAACCCTTTTGCAATTGGAACACATGAAGTCATTCATCGTTGTTTTCTGTTTATTCTTGAGCATCGTTTTCCTGTTGTTCCTCTTGCTCGCTTTGCGTATCGTTCGCTGGTTGTTCTTCTGATCCGGCATCCGCATTGTCCTGTATAGCATCGCCGGCTTCATCCGCATCCAAATTGTACTCTTCACGATAGCGATTCAGCTCATCCTGCAATTCGTTGACCAGTTCATCCCGTTCGGTTCCGGATAAATCGGGGTTGTTTTTCGCCTGCTCGATCTTTTTGATCAAGCCGTACATGATCAGCTGCGGGTCATCGATATATTTTGCCGTTTCAAGCGCCTGATCGAAATCCCCCCGTCCGTTATAAATCCAGTAAAGCAGGTAATTTTCGTCACTTTTCAAACTGACATTCTTGAGGATTACTTCTTTTTCCGACTCAGACAAATTCTCGACATTGATGTAAGCATTGGCCAGAATATACTTTGTCTGCTGCGGCAGCTTTTCCGGATCAGCATCTTCCAGCGTCGAAATCACTCCGCTGTTGGAAGAGGCAAGGTATTCACCATGGGCAGTGAGCAGGTCATCCTGAAAAGGCACTTTCATCAACCCATAATAGACCACCGGGACAGCCAGCAGTACAGCAGCGACAATCATCCCGATGGAAAGCTGCTTAAAGAGCTTGAAGCGCTTTGTCGGAACCACAGACATCGTCTTATCCGTTTTACGCTGCTCCTCCTCATAACTTTCCAACAAAAAAGCATGAAGCTGCTCCAAAGTGTCTATCTCGCTCACTTTCCGCTGAAACTCGGTCTCTTTGACATCCTTCAAAGAACCGTTATACAGCTGGTCAAAATCATATTTTTTGGAAAACAAGGCGATGATAAAACACTTATACTGCTTTAAAAACGAACTTTCTTCCATTTCGTACGGCGGTACCAGTCCGCGGATTCCACGGTAGACGACGACAGGCATGAGATTGTCATCGAATACCACATTGTCCGGATGCAGGAAAAAAGTGATTCTAGTAGTTAAATAACGTTCCAGTTTCCCCACATTGCATAGAAGCCTTAACTTTTCGTTCCGCTGGAGCTTCAGAATTTGCTTCCACTGCTTTCTTCTGCTGTTCACCTGGAAATCAAATTGGAACGCATCCGCTTCTTCCTCGATTGTCAACGGACAAAAGTATTCGGAAGGCTGCAGCATCAAATCAAGCTGCCGGATATCTTTTACATTTGTTTGGGATTTCGGCAGTTTTAAATGCCAGCTGTTCTTTTCTATCCCAACGGGAAGCGAAAGTTGTTCAAATTGTAATGTCTTTTCCTTCATATCGAATGACTCCTTTTATCTAGTAACCGTTATAAAACAAGGAGAATATCTCCGTCCGTGACAGGATAATCACTTACCATATCATCATCTGCAATCAGAAGATCCTTGGTCACCACCTTGATGCTGCTGCGTCTGTTTTCCTCATAGGCTAAATTCAACGTTTCCATCACATATTGAAGCAATTGTTTTACAGACAACTGAGAGGGGATACGAAGATCGTAGATCCCGCCCCCGTTTATTCGTTTGCTGAAATCCATCGTCACATTGATATGGGTGTCCTTTGCCATGCGTCAATCTCCTAACCAAGTGTTTTCTGCATCATGATGTAAAGTCCGCCGGATAACAACAGGCCAGTTCCGGTCAAAGCCATTAACACGGTGTTTCCAAGACCGCTGTCACTTTCCTCTGAGGTTGCTTCCGGGTCCTCGGCAGTTGTCGTGGCAGAGGCTGTCAGGCTATAGTTTTCTTTAAACAAGGAGTCCCTTGTCGCGTGCAGTTGCGTGCCTGGCTCCTTTTTCATTGCAAAAAGCTCTTCCTGCAATTCTTCCATTGATTGATTGTTTTCTGTCTCCTTTTTTTCGATGACAGTTGCGGTTTCGTCCGCGAATAAGTCAGGAAAAACTTTATCCAATTCCGTTTCATGATTGGAAGGACTGTTATTTTGTTCCTCTTTGATCCGGTCAATTTTCATTTCGAGCGAGCCATTCTTCTCCGCCACCACAGCCGGTGCTGCGATACTAAACAGCACCAGCAATGAAACGGCAAGTAAAAGCGAATGTTTAGCCAGCTTTTTCGTCACTTTCATCGTCTATGTCTCCTTCATTGTCTGCACGATGCAGGACAAATAAATTTGCCAAAGCTCCCACTACAACCGCTGCGATTGTAATAAGCAGAGCGGATTGATAGTTTGCTGTGCCATCCCAGATTTTCATAAGCAGCGCTTCAATGTAGTGGAGCGGGGAATAGGTTTTCAAATAATCGATGCCTGCCACCCCGGAACCAAAGGCATTTTTACCAAAGAGGTACATACTGAGTACCATAAGAAGCAGGAACATCCCCACCATTTTCAGCTGTCTCAATAGGTAAGTAGCTATCAGCAGCATGCCAGTGATCATTAGAATGATCATACCTGTCAAAAGCAGCAGCGCTTTATCCGTGATTCCCATTGAATAACCAGAAACCACTCCGATAACTATTCCCTCCAACACTCCGATTCCGCCGGTAACAAGTGTGATTGGCGCATTCAAGCCTGCCAATGTTTTTTCTGTTTCAAATGCGTCTTCCGACCGGCGTTTCTGGTTGATTGTCGAGATGACATAAGCTGTGAACAACACGACGATAAAGCAAATCAACACTAGGTAATACGGTGTAAAGGTATTTTCCGTCGTTGCAGATCCTATCGATCTTGTTGTACCTTGGTTGCTTGTTTGTACCGGATTGGACAGAAACTCGTATAACTCCTCATTCTGTCTGTCTCCTACTCTGCTGTTCGCCAGCACTCCCTGGAAATTCTCGGCGAATTCCTGATCAGCCAGCAGCTTGTTCGTCATATCTACTGACAACGTTTCTGCCTGGCTCACCAAATCCGTACCGCTTTCCTGAATCGTATCCGCCTGCTCATCGATTTGATCGAATGTGTCATACACCGTCTCGGCAGAATTCAGGTTGCCCTGCGCCTGCTCGGAAAGGCTTTGACTAGCACTCAATAGCGGCTGAAAGTCCTGATCCAGCGCCATTATCGCAGTTTGCTCTTCTTCTTGATTGGTTTGCAGCTGGTTGTTGGATTCCAATAGCTGCAAGCTGTTTTCCCGCCATGCTTCGACGTCGGACAGTGTTGCTTCAAGGTTCTTGTTGAGCCTCTTAGCTTCTTCAGCAGTCTGATTGATACGTTCGACCAGTTTGTCAGCGTTCTGTTTGGCCTGTTGAACTTGGGTCTGATAGGCGGTTATTCTGCTATGCAGGTTATCCCAAGGCTGCCGGATTTCTGTTGTGACATCGTCCACGATTTTTCCGACGATATAGTCTTTAAGCAGCGTTTTGATATCTTTTTCATTGAATAGATAATAGAGCGACTTGTCTTTTGCTTTTCCAGCCAAATCAGTCAGTGAATTGTCGGCCAAGTCATTCCTTAAGTCGTCAGCATCCATGTCCAACCCAAAGTATGTCTCATAGGTGGCATATAATCGCTGATAAGGCACGACCGAACTGTTGACGGCATTGATTAGGTTTTGTGTAGCACTGTCAGCTTCTTCGAGCGGTGTCATTACTTTATGAGAAATACGATTGTCCGTGATGGTCACTTTTTCAACAGGTGGTTCTTCTTCCGTAGGATCTTCCCCTGGAGTTGTACCTCCATCGGTTCCACCGTCATCAGGAGGTGTAGCGGTATCGTCACCGTCTGGATTCGTTTCGCCTGTGCCGCCGCTTCCAGATCCATCGGTATTTCCGTCATCCGTTCCTCCAGAACCGTCTGTTCCATCGCCTGATCCTCCGGTTCCGTTTTCCCCTGATGTTGCATCGTTAGTAGATATTGTCTCATCCGCTTGTTCCGTTTGCTCTCCGGTTGATTCTGTTGTCGTGTCAGTATTCTCTGTACTTGTATTTGCAACCAGGCGGGGCTCTGGAATCTCTATCATTGCTGTTTCCGATGTGTCGCTTTGTTCCTTTTTCTTATTTTGAAAGTGTAGCTTCCAACTCCAAGGAATAGGTTGAAAAATATCAATCTGACTATTTAGATCTTCCAAACTGAGAGTAACATTTACCGAGAGATTTCCTTCAGTGGGCTCAAAAGCAATTTGCTCGCCATGTTGATACTCATAGGTGAAGTCTTTGTTCGCTACTACTAATCGATCTACGGAGTATTTGTCCTTGACTTTGTCAGGAATATTCAATTCGAATGTAGCAAGCTCCTCTTCGTCTAAGCTTTCAACATTCTCGATTCCGACTGTATCCGTCATCGTCAAGCCGGAATAGTGAAGATTTTCTTTCAATGCTTTCACTTTGTGGGACAAAATATCCTCCGTGTTGTTTTTCGGAGCTGTATAATCGATTTCTTGGTTGTACTTGTTGGTTACCGCAATGACATTTTCAATATCTCTAACGGTAGTCGCTGGCAGTCCTTCTCCGCCAAAGTCCTCTTCATCGAGTGAAGGCAGCTGTGCTATTTGTTCGCTTATGTAATCTCTTGCCTTCTCATCCGGATTTTCGAAAAGTTTATTGATATTCAACTCCTCATCTTTTCTGAATGCAGAAGCAAGAATACCATCCAGTTGTGTTTTGACCTTACCGGTAAAACCATTTTCATTTTCCGGATTCAGCCGTTCTTCTATCTCTTGCTGTGTCTCTTCCACTTTCGCCAGTGATTTCTGCAAATGCTTTTGCAAGGCAGCAGCGCCCAGTTTGATATTGTTTGTCGGCGCTTGTGGAACGCTCTGCCGGCTGAGCATAAACGTGGTGACCGGCGGTTCTTCTGTCTGGCTGTTATCCTGCTGTACAAACTGGTTATTGATGTTGATATTGGCTTGCTTTAAATTATCTAACTGCTGCTCGACGTCATATTGATTCAACGATTCGTCAAATTGATTGATAGATTGAGAGAAATCGAGCGTTTGCGAGCCGTTGTTTTCAGCAAGCTGGAAGACTTCCTGCATTCCTGTTTGATAGTTTTCATCCAGTTCGGCGTTTTCTGCCAGCTGGGTTTCAAAGTCTTTCACGATTTCCTGGAACCCTGTGAAGCTTTCCTTGGAAATTCGGGTATTATCCTGGATAGCGCCGAATTGATCCGTATAATTTGCCAAAGGATCCTGAATCTGATTATTGAACGTCCGGGTATATACTGCCTGCTTGGAAATGATATCGCCGATGTTGTCCTGGGCGTCCTGTAAATTACCGACGATGCTGGCAAAGTAAACGTCGATTATCTGGCGGTTGAAATTGTTCAATATGTTGCTTGCTGTCTTTTCTGCTTCTGTTTTTATCTGTTCGTTTTCCGAGGCATTGATTTTATAGTTGAGTACAACTTGTTCGGGGTTTTCCGACTCGATTGATAGAGCTTTTTCGGAAAAGTCATCCGGGATGACAATCATCATGTCGTATGTATTCCGTTCCAGTCCGCTTTCGGCAACACCTCGGCTGACAACGAACCAGTCATGGTCTTCCCGGTTGTTCATACTTTCTACAAACGCATCACCAAAAGCCAATTCTTCGCCATTCAATGAAGCACCGTTGTCTTCATTGACCAAAGCGATGGCCATTTTTTGAGCTTTATCTGTTTCATTCTTTTCCGATTCAGCGGTCTGCCGGTTCAACGCCAGGTAAGATAAGCTAGAACCAAGGATAAGAATCAATAATAAAAATAACAACCAGCGTTTATCGAGTTTTTTCATATGGGACATCTCCTACTAAACCATTTGTGATGTGCGTTCAAAAAGTCATCGAGTCAGTGGAGTTTAAGGATCACTCCGATTTTCTGGAGGTTTCAACATAGAAGTGTAATTCGCGGTACAGCCGGTGACCGGCCAAACGTACGTGGCTCTTTGAACAATTTACAATTTTCTTAGAATAATAGAAACCGACAAGATTTGAGCTGCACAACATCAGCCGTGCAGCCCATCTCAGAGAGGTCAGGATTTTATCTAAGCCCGAAGTTTTGTGACAAAGCCTCATCTTGTTGCGCCACAGCCTCAGCCGTTTTCGTCAACTGCATTTCAATATCCTGCATTAATTGGGAAAAGTCCTGAACTTTAGGCTTCAGTTCTCTGAACTGGTCATCGAAGCGTTCAAACGCGCGACCTTCCCATTCTCCACGAAGTTCTTCCTGAAGATTCGTCAAATCTCTCAAGATTTGCTCGATTTGCTGCGAGCTTTGACCATATCTTTTTGCTCTTGCCTGTAGTTGATCTGGCGTCATACGAATTTGTCCTGCCATACATCTCATCTCCCTTTACAAATAGTTTGAATTGAAGGCTTTTAAGTAAAATATTGTTAGTGTCTGCTCCTTCTTACTTAAGGCTAATGAACCAATATTTTACTGTCAACTGACTATCTGTCATTTTTTGAAAATTGATATTTTGGTACTAAATTTTCCATGGAATTAGTTTCCAAATAAAATTTTTTAGGTATTTATACCCTTGTAAAAACCGGGTAATATTGCCCACGTTTCAAGGATTTAGTTAAATAGTCTAACCTCTCGAATTGAAGAATTTAGATATCGAATAGTTCATTAGCCCAGATTCTACATTCCCAGTAATTCTCACCGGCGATGTCTGGTAAAAAATGATAAAAAATGGATATCGCCTTAAATGAAGGGGAATATATACTTTAGTCGTTAAGCAAGCATATATATTCCCATATCGCCAAACTCGTGTATAATTATATTTCGAGTTTCGAAAGAAAGGGAGAGCTGCATGACAGAACAAACAATTACCGATAACGCTTCAAAAGATAAAATTTGGACAAAGGATTTTGCCCTGATTTGCTTGGCAAACTTTTTTATTTTCCTTGGATTTCAAATGACGTTGCCCACCATACCACTGTTTGTCCAGCAATTAGGTGGCAGTGATCAATTAATCGGAATCATTACGGGTATTTTCACTTTTTCCGCTCTATTACTGCGTCCATATGCCGGGCATGCCTTAGAATCAAGAGGAAGGCAATTCGTCTATATGATCGGCCTTGCCATTTTTGTCATCTCTGTCGGTTCTTATGCAATTATCGCAAGTATCGCTTTTTTATTTGTCATGCGTGTCATACAGGGAATTGGTTGGGGGTTTTCCACGACGGCTACGGGGACCATTGCCACCGACCTGATTCCGCCGAAACGAAGAGGCGAAGGAATGGGCTATTTTGGATTGTCCGGCAACCTGGCACTTGCTTTCGGTCCGGCTCTCGGTTTGACCTTGGCAGGCAAGATTTCCTTCACGCAGCTGTTTTTGATTTGTTCCGCCCTCGGGGTAGTTGCTCTCGTCCTGTCATCCCAGATCCGATATAAAAAAGTGGAACAATCCAGCCATAAGACGGTTACCGTGAAGTTTGACATTTTCGAAAAAAGCGCTATCCAGCCTTCCGTGCTGTTGTTCTTTATTACAGTGACTTTTGGAGGAATTGCTTCTTTTCTTCCTCTATATACAGCTGAAGAAGGTATCGCAGGTATCGAGATGTACTTTCTTGTCTACGCGCTGTTTTTAATGGTTTCACGGACTTTTGCCGGCAGACTATATGACAAGAAAGGACACCTGCTGGTCTTTCTTCCGGGAACGTTGATGATTCTCAGTGCCATGATACTGCTGGTCTGGCTGCCGAATTCACTGGTCTTGTATATCGCTGCTGCCTTGTACGGACTTGGCTTCGGCAGCGTGCAGCCAGCATTGCAGGCATGGTCGGTCGATAAAGCTCCAGCCAACCGTAAAGGCATGGCCAATGCCACTTTTTTCTCATTCTTCGATTTAGGAGTCGGTGTAGGAGCGATGGCATTCGGGCAAATCGCCAGTGCTTTCGGGTATAGTTTCATTTACCTGACAGCGGGCGCATCCGTCTTCGTGTCCATGCTCCTGTACATTATCTTGCTGGTAAACAGTAGTAGAAAAACCGCCTGACCCCAAAAACCTCCGCGCCTGTTCGGGCTGCGGAGGTTTTTTTGGTGCCAGGCGGTCGAGTAGGCGTAGAGGAGGGGGGTCAGTCCCCGGTTTGGGGGACTGTCCCCAACACGCCTTCTTCTATGAAAGGTTGGTCAGGATTTCTTTGATTTGATTGGCTGTTTGTTCCGGCACTTTATTTATGTTGATCGGTCCTTTTGCTGTTCCGATAGTGATCCCTGCAAGTCCATTGTCCCTTTTCACATCACAGGAAGTTATCTCTTCATTTGCCACCTTTACATCATTCGATTGATCAGAAGCCGCCATATGATAAAAACATGTTTTTTTACTCGTCACAAATAACAATTGGGTCGGTTTGTCGCTTGGAGCTGCCACTCCAAGCAGCTGCTCATCTTCTTCCAGATTATTCGCCGAAAAAGTTTTAATGTACCTCTTCATGATCCCTTTCCGGCCAAAGCCTGCATTTTCAATCGTATTCTTAATGCTATCAAACATATTCTTCCCCTGCCTTTCTTTACCGATTATACCTTACGGAAACTTGGGCAACAAAAAAGAGCCCCTGGCTTTTTTGGTTTATCCGAAGACTCTCTGCTAGTATCTTTCCCTTCCATTTGTTTTCCACTAGAAAACGAAAGTAGATTTGATTATACAGGCGTGTTCCTTATTCCACCCAACACGCAAAAGTTCAATCTTCTACTTCTCTATATTTATCATGCTCTGGTCGAAATAAATCTTCCTCCGCATTTCGAACCATGGAAAAATGATCGACATTGTAATGTCCATGCAGTGTCCTGTTATGATGATGGATGATCTTGTGTGCCGGCAATACCTGGGAATCGCTTGTCGTATGACCATCCCCGACCAGCGTTACATCAAACTGATTGATGGTAGCGGTTCTGACAGCTGTATCAATGCAATGTTCTGTTTTGCACCCCATCACAACTAAATGTTCTACCTCATTTTCGAGTAAATATTGTTTTAATGGCGTTCTGTAAAAGGAGTTGGTTGCCTCCTTATCGAAAATGACAGCTTCAGGCGGAACATTGATATCTTCATGTATTTGAAACCCTGCGCCCTTCCCTAATGCGACTTCTAAATCTCTCACAAATACAAGTAATGCCCGATTGCTCTTAGCCTTTTCAATTACCAAATTGATGTTGGCAATGATTTTATCCTTTTCCACAACCCCTTCTTCCACCTTGCTTCCGTCCATTAAATCCTGTTGCGCATCAATTACCAAAAGAGCCTGTTTCACTTGATCTCCCCCTGTTTATTTATTGTTGACGACGGCTTAAATACATAGCGTATCGGCGTAATCTGTTCCTCTTTTCCCGGAACATATAAGGAAACGGACGGGCCGGCGATATCCCCTTCAAAACCAGAAGGAAAGCTGCGCTCCCCATTTTCATCCAGGTACACAATCCCTTCATGATTGCCTCCCCAGTTTCGGATGCCTTTATAAAGCACGCCAAAATGATTTTCTTCCCAATTTTTTATGTCTGCTTCCAAATCGATATTATCCAACATATTGATGACGATGGAAAAATCATTGGCAGGATTGTAGGTTTCAGTCCCTTCTCCCTCCCAATCCTGTTTATGGACGGTCACCCTATTGCCTGCAGGTTCGTCTGAATAGATCAAATACCCGGATTGCAATAAGTGGTCATCATCGTATCCATAAAGATACATATAGATACTGGTAATCGTTCCATCTCTGTCAAACTCAATTTCTACATCATTCGTCATCAGATTCGGTTCCATGTCCATCTTTTCTTTTACATCTTCCATAATCCCGTCCAACTTGGCAGTGAAAAAATCATCGTTGTCCAATCTGATTTTCGTATCGGTCTTCAGCTCATTTATTTTCCAGGCCAATGCTCCGTTGAAGTTGACTGCATTCTTTCCGACATTATATGCCCCGAGTCCCGTAATAAGTAGCAGAAGAACAGGTGCCGCCATCCAAACAGCGAAAGGGAGAGACTTGGATTTTTTCAATTTACCCAGTGAAAGAGTACTGCTTTTTAGTATTGGGAAAAATGTTTTATCGTTGAAGTATAAAAAATACCACTGTTTGTTTTCTTTCAACCTGATCAAATCATCCAGTGAAAGAGTGTGCCGCCCTCCTTCAGCAGGGGAGTGAATCTCCAGTTTGGAATCGCGGATTTCCAAGTGATTGTCCGGATTATATAAATACACTTTTTTCATTTGCTTTCGGTATAGACTGACCTGATAGATTAAGAGAAGTAACAGTCCTGCACCGATAACCATAAACAAGGGGACATTTGTCTTCAGCTGACCTATTTTTGTAATCGTTAACAAAACCTTCCACAGCAATGCGTATAGAAGTAACAGGATCCAGCTATGCAGTCTTCCGAAAAACAAATCCCGCAGAAGCATTCTTCTATAAATCTTTTTGGATAATGGATTCCTCATGCTTGTCACTCTTTCTAATCAGTAGGTAACTTCATGTTAACATTATTTTCCTGACAGTTGGGGGAACTTCAAAAAATTGTTTTCCTGGAACCTCTTTCGATTCGTCCTTTATATGTTAAAAAAGCACCATGCCAAAGGGCACGATGCTTTTGCTTCCTTTTCCTATTACTGCCAGGATCATTGAAATTAAGTTTCCGAAATTCCAATCCCCCGCATTACAGATCACCGACTTGCCGGTTTTAGAACTTGCGGGGACAGTCCCCCGCCACTCTACCAAGACGCAGTGCTACCATGTTGGGGGACTGTCCCCGTTAACTTCTCAGCGCATGTACATGCCGCCGTTTATTTCGATGGTTTCGCCTGTGAGGAAACCTGCAAGGTCGGAGACGAGATAGAGCACAGCTCCTGCTACATCTTCTGGTTCGCCCCCGCGCTGCAAAGGAATCGATTTAACCGTGTTGGTCCGTCCTTCTGCTGTGGAAAACGTATTGTGAAACGGTGTATTGCCAATAAAACCTGGTGACACGGCATTGACCGTTATATGGGAAGGAGCCAGCTCTTTGGCCAACGCTTTTGAATACGTCAGGACAGCGGCCTTTGATGCAGCATAAGCAGATGCCCCCGGGCCGCCTCCATTATGGGCGGCAACCGACGTCATGTTGACGACCTTTCCGCCTATTCCCCCCTCCTTTTTTGCCGCCTTCAGCAACGGCAGGACAGCTTTTGTGACGAGAAAAGTGCTGGTCACATTAACGTCGATCACCTTGTGCCACAGTTCCTCGCTCATCTCCTCGATTGTCGCCCGTTGTACCATGTGGCCTGCATTGTTCACCAAAATATCAAGCTCTTCGTTAAAAAAAGCTGCTGTTTCAGCAGCCAACTTGTCTATGTCACCACTTTTCAATACATCCGCCTGGACTGGCCGGCTTTTACAGTCGAATCCTTCAATCAGCCGGACTACTTCCTCAGCACCCTCTCTGTTTTTCCCATAATGGACAACCACATCGGCACCTGCTTCGGCCATTCCGAGGGCGATACTTCTCCCGATTCCGGTCCCGCCCCCTGTCACGAGCGCCTTTTTCCCTTGTAAATCAATCATTCTCCCACTCCTTTTCCAAAACGTTTGTTATAGATATAGCCAGCTTCAAGCATCCTCCAACCGCAGATAGCCGCTTCGCTCCATCCTTCTGAAAGCAAAAGAGGCGATTTTGGTACAGGCCGCAGCAAGGAAGCTGATTCCGCAAATCAAAAACAACAGCGGAACATAAGCCAACACCAGCCCGCAAACTATTATCAAAACGGTTAAAGCCAAGGAAACAATCGGAATCAAGATGGCAATCGTTGCCGAAAAACGGACGCTGTTTAAAACCGGCAACCGGTAACGAACAGCTATCGGCAGGATAAGCAAGGATGACAACAGGTAGATGAACAACAGACTGACAAGAAAACAGGCTGCGACAAACACAGGTACATTCGGATAGCTAAACAACAGCCGGATGTCGTAATAAAGAAACAAACCGAGAGCCAGCCAGACATAACCATACAGTTGGCATTTCAAAAAACTAGCTTTATAGACAGACCAAAAGACACCGCCTGAGTTTATTTCCGTTTCCGGATGGCGAAGGCGTGCCTCCATGACAGCGAATGTAGCATACAATGCCGGAAATAAACCGAAAACAATCCCGCCCGCCAACAGGCCGGCCATGGCTCGCAGCTGAACTGCCACGAGGAAATAAACTTGTTCGCAGAATTGATTGAACCTGCCCATCATCCCCTCTTCCATACGGACTGCCCCCTTCCTCGACTTTCGTCTTTAAGCCCTTTACTTCAATAAATCCTCGCGGAGCGGTGTGAATGTATCAAGCAAAATCCCTTTTTCAAGCGCCAGTGCCCCATGGACCTGATTGCCCGGGATCACCAATGTTTCTCCAGCGTGCACAAGATGTTTTTCACCCTCGATCGTGAATTCGAAACTACCCTCCATGCAGTAGGTCAATTGTTCATGCGGGTGACTATGTTCCGAACCCTCCGCCCCTTTTTCAAAGTGGACCTCCATCATCATCAATGATTTACCGGGTGTGAAAACTTTGCGTTTCACGCCTGGTTCTGCCTGCTCCCACTCTCCTGGCATATGATCGTGCCCCTTTCTGGAATTGATATTCTTTATGATAACAAAAAAAGAAAACGTTTTCACTTTTGATTTTTTTAGATGGAATAAGGTTTTTTTTAGCCAGTCTTCAACCAACCTTGATCCGTCTGTCCTTACGAGGTATTTCCATGGAAACTTTGGTGCCCTCACCTTGCTGCGATTGAATAGTCAGACCGCATTGTTCGCCGAATAACAATTGAATCCGGCGATGGACGTTGCTGACCCCGATTCCCATCTTGTTGCTGACATCCTCGTACTTTTCCCGCCGGAGAACTTTCCTGATATCACGCAATCGAGCAGGAGTGATTCCGGCACCGTTATCGATGACTTCCACACGAAGCCGCTTCTCTTCAGCGGTTGCCCGGATTGTAATTTCCCCCTGGTAGCGGTTTTTGCGCAAACCATGGTGGATGGCGTTTTCGACCAGCGGCTGCAAAGACAGCTTGACCACCTCTTCATCGAAAAGATCTTCCTCTATCTCGAACGTTATCGGTAGATGCTTTTGAAATCGGTGCTCTTCCACAATCATGAAATTTTTCACATGGTTCATTTCGTCCTCCAAGGTGACGATTTCCAAATTCCGAACCGAGTAGCGGAACATTTGCGATAAGGAGATGGCCATTTCCGAAATTTCTTCCGCATCATTCAATATCGCATAAGAGTTCATCGTTTCCAGTGTGTTATGGAGAAAATGAGGATTGATTTGTGACTGGAGGGCCTGAAGTTCGATTTTTTGCTTTTCGTATAACACTTTGTGATTCTGCAATTCCGCGGCATATAAATCATCGACGAGCGTCGACAAGCGGTCGATCATTTTGTTGTAACTGGTGACCACACTGCTTATTTCATCGGTTCCTCGAAGCGGCTTTATCGGTTCCCATTCACCGATCTCCATTTTTTTCATACCTTTTTGAATCTTCCTTAATGGCTTTACAATACTGTTCGCGAATCCAATCGAGACGACCAGCGCTACCATCAGAGACAAAACCAGGACGAATACCACCTGCTTTTTCATCCCGGCAACCGGTTCATAAATCACCTCTTTCGGTGTCATCGCAACCAGCGTCCAATTAGTCTGGTCGGAGTGGTCTGCATAGAAAATCATTTCCGTGCCGTCCCATTCCCCCGTAAATGTTTTCTTGTCGGTGGTGGTTAACTGATCTTCCAATTGTTTGCCAATAGGATTGCCGAGCCATTTTTGATCTGGATGGTAGACAACGCGATGATTATCATCGAAAATCCAAAGGGATGTCCCATTTTCAAACTGGGCGATGTTCCACAGTTCTTCCAATGCCGTTCCGTTCAATTCCACCCCCAGTATCCCTTTCGGTACAAACGAAGACAAGCCGCGCACCCTGCGGACAATACTGACGACATATTCCTGATTGTACAGACTTCGATCGGCAAGCAGCCGAATCCGTCCGTTTTCCGGCGTCGTTTTTAGCAAGCTACGATAGATCGCTTTGGAGGGAAACGGTTCTTCTTCCATGGAGGATTTATTTTTGGAAAGGACATATTGTCCGTTTTCACCCAGCAGATAGATCAGATTCAAGTGTTGATATTTCAAATTGAGATTATGCATCTGGCTTTTAATCTCTTTCGAATAGTAATATTGCTCCAGCCTCTGGCTCTCATCGATTTCCAGAAAGCCTTTCACGGTGCGATCCGTCAGCAACGGCAAGGTTGCCAATTCCAAATCCCGAATGAACAAATCGGTTTGATAACTGGCATTTTCCACAATATACTCCAGGTAACCTTCTGACTGTTTTTTGATTTCCAGGGTGGTCTGTCGGTAAAACAACCAAGTGACCAGACTGACGGAGACCAGGATGACGACGACGAAATAAACAAGCAGCCGCTGTTGAATGTTCAAACGGTATATCCAGCCCTTCATCAATCTACCCCCATCTTCCTCCGAAAGCCTGAAGGCGTCTGTCCTGTGTACTTTTTGAACGTCTTCGTAAAATGCGGGTGATCGTTCAATCCAATCAGAAAAGGAATGTCGATCACTTTTATGTCTTTTTTCAACAAGAGCTCCTTGGCTTTTTCCATGCGCAGGCTGCTTCGGTATTTCACAAATGTCTGTCCGGTTTCCCTTTTAAACAGCTGGCTGAAGTAGGAAGCATTTAAGCCAAGCTTGCCCGCGACTTCTTCCAGGCTGATTTCTTCATCTAGATGGTCGAGGATATAGTTTTTGGCCATCTCAATCGGATCGACCTCGTTTCCTTTACGCTTTTGCTCAAGCAGTTGAATTATTTCTATGCATTTATTCCTAAAGAGCTTGTCTGCTTCCCCCTTGCCCGTTGCGGCAATTTCCCAGTGGAAAGCGTTCATCAATTGACTGCCCTTGGACGCAATCCGATGAAAAAGCACTTCCATCACATGGCTCAAAATGTTGCAGTAATATTCTGAGGAAAGCTGCTTCACTTCCATCTGTCCGGACCAATCCTGAAACACTTTTTCCGCTTCCAGGCGATCAAGAGACCAGATGGATTCTCCCAGCCCAGCCAGCAATTCATCGATTTCATCTGCCCCGATAAAGTCATGCTGTTTGGTTTTCAATCCTTGCAGACACCGCTCGACGGTTTGGGAAAGTTTTTCCTTGGTAATCGGCTTCAACAAGTATTCTTTAACCCCGCAGAGTATCGCTTTCTGAGCGAAGGTGAAGCTGTCGTATCCGGATACGATGACCCACTGCGCCTCCCCCTGCAACTCTTTGTACCCGGATATCAGTTCCAAACCGTTCATTTCCCCGCCTTCAATATCGGTGAAAATAATGTCATACCTTCCCTCTTGCAAATAAGGAATTGCATCTTCTGCATAGGCAGCCTCGGAGATGCTGTCCAGATTAAATCCTTTCACTCGAATCGTTTGCAGCAACTTTATCAGTCCACGCCTTGTCAACGGTTCATCTTCGATTATCAGGACACGCAATTCATTCCCCTCCCATTTTTAAAGCGCTTACATTTATGCTTATTATAAACTAATGGACGATGAATAGGTATGAAAAATCCGGATTTCAAACGAATTTGTTAGTAAATCTATGAGACGTAATCGGCCGATATCCAAAAAAAACACAAATTGTACAAAATCGACTCCATGGATGAAAGCCCTTTCAATAATTATGCTTATGGAAATATCTAAAAAGGAGGCAGCCAAATGACTTCACGGAAACTGGCACTCGTCTGGAAACATAAAGCACTTTATTTCATTGCATTGCCAGGCATCGCATACTTCATCATCTTTAAGTATATCCCGATTATGGGATCGGTGATCGCCTTTCAGGATTACAACATTTTTCAAGGCATTACAGGAAGTGCTTGGGTGGGATTGGAACAATTCGAAAGAATGTTTCAGTATCCGGAATTTTTACGGATTCTCAAAAATACCTTGCTGATCAATTTATATGATATTGTTTTCGGTTTTTCTGCTCCGATTATTCTTGCCTTGATGTTGAATGAGGTCAGAAAATTGCTGGCAAAAAGAATCATCCAAACGATTGTCTACATGCCCCATTTCCTGTCCTGGGTGATCATCAGCGGTATTTTTATCGGAATCTTGTCACCATCTACCGGGATGGTCAACCATTTTTTGAATCTCTTTGGCATTGATTCGATTTACTTCCTGGGTGAGGACAGTTTTATCCGCACAATTATTGTCGGCTCCGGAATGTGGCGGGAAACCGGTTGGAGTACGATTATCTATTTAGCTGCCCTGGCAGGCATCAACCCACAATTGTATGAAGCCGCAGATATCGATGGCGCCAATCGATGGCAGCAAATCTGGAAGATTACCATCCCGACCTTGATGCCGACGATCATGATGCTGTTCCTGCTGCAAATCGGCAATTTCTTGGATTTCGGCTTTGAGCGGGTCGATGTTTTCCTGAATCCTTTCAACCGTGTCAACGGGGAGATATTCGATACGTATATCTATGAAGCCGGCTTACTGCAAAACCAATACAGCTATACAACCGCCATCGGGATTTTTAAATCAGTAGTAGGATTGATTCTGCTGGTCGGGGCCAACTTTGTCAGCCGTAAAACCACCGGCAACAGTCTATATTAGAAAGGAATGATCATATGGCTATCAAAGAGAGTCGTGCTCGCAAAGCTTTCCTGAGAACCAACATGGTTGTATTGATTCTTGTGTCCCTTATCATGATTCTTCCGTTTATTCACGTTTTGGCTCAATCATTCAGCAGTTCCGGAGCGATCGATCAGGGAAAGGTCAGTTTCCTCCCGGTCGAATTCACCTTCGATAATTACAGCTTTGTTTTCCAAGACGGAAGTATTTGGCGGTCATTCGGCGTCACGATATTCATCACGGTGTTCGGCACCTTGTTCAATTTGATTGCGACAGCATCGCTTGCCTATCCCCTATCGAGAAAAGAATTGCTCGGCCGCAAATTCCTTCTGTTCATGGTATTGTTTACGATGATTTTTTCGGCGCCGCTGATTCCGACCTTTTTAGTGGTCCAAAACCTCGGTTTGCTGAACACGGTATGGGCGTTGATTTTTCCGACAGCCATCAGTGCCTTCAACCTATTCGTGATGCGCTCCTTTTTTATGCAGATTCCGCAGGAGCTAATCGAGTCGAGCCGGATGGATGGACTGGGCGAACTGCGTATCCTGTTTCAAATCATACTGCCGCTCTCCAAGCCGGCAATGGCCACACTCGGGATTTTTTACGCTGTTTTTCATTGGAACACCTATTTCAATGCATTGATGTTCATCGAAGATCGAAGCTTGTATCCACTCCAGATCAAATTAAGGGAAATGATCGTCGATGAGAATTTCACCTCAGACCCTACCTCAGACTTTTACACAACGATGCTTTCAAGTTCTCCCGAAGGAATCAAAATGGCCACCATTATTGTAGCCACGGTTCCGATTTTGCTGATTTATCCGTTTTTGCAGCGCCATTTCATCAAAGGGTTCATGCTGGGCAGTTTGAAGGATTGAAATGGAGACTGCTTCACTCGCTGGATTTTTACTGCCGTATAAAAAATTGACAACTGCATCTAAAAACAGACGAAAGCGCCATTGCAGGCAATGTGTTAAAGTCTTTTGTAAGCACTTACATTTTATTTATCAAAGGGGAGGAACAAATGAAAAAGCGAACGGTTTTGCTGGGAGTCATGCTCGTCATTCTTATTGCAGTGATGGCAGGTTGCAAGGATTCAGAATCTAAGGCTTCAAATGAGCAGGGAGGAAACGAAGACGAAGGTTCCGGCTTTTCGATTGCCATGCGTACCCTGGCTACGCCGTATGTGGAAAGCCATCCGGACATCAATGATGATAAATACGTCAAAGAACTGGAAAAGCTGACGGGCACCGATATCAATATCCGCCTCGTACCGCACAATGAATATGTGGAACGGATGACCTTGATGCTCGCCTCCAATGATATCCCAGATGTCATGCAGGCCGGGGGCGGTGTGCTGGGTCCCGAATTAGCCGGCGGGGTCGAAGCAGGTGCCTTCATGCCGTTGGATGATTTGTTGAAAGAACACGGCCAGCACCTTCTCGAAGCCATCCCTCAAGAGGCATGGGATCGGGTGACCTATGACGGAAAAATTTATGCAATACCGGAATACCTATCCAATCCTTCACGACGCGGAACCGCCATCCGCATGGATCTCCTGGAAAAAACGGGGTTGGATGTACCGAAGACGACCGATGAGTTTCTCGAAGTCATGCGTGCTTTTAAAGAGCTCGGAGTAAAAAATCCCTATCAGGGCCGGGAAGACTTCAAATATTCGGACACATTTTTTGGAGCATTCGATGCCTTTCCATATCAATGGGAGCTATACAACGATCAAGTTGTGCCAAAGTTCATGGCCGGGGACAAAATCAAGGATGCACTGGAATACTACCGCACCATGTATGAAGAAGGACTGATCCATCCCGAATTTTTGACTATCCAACAACCAGAATACCGCAGTAACATTATTGCCGGAAATACTGGGATGTGGTCAATGAACGCTGAAGAAGTCAATGCATGGGAACAGGAAATCCAAAACAATGTGCCAGAGGCCGAAGTCGCGATCATTCCATCACCAGTCGGTCCAGACGGAAAAGGCGGACACTACTTATACGGCCAGGTAACCCGCTCCTTCCTGATCAGCAGTGAAACGGATGCGAATGTGGAAGACATCATCAAATTCTTCGACTGGCAGGTCACGGAAGAAGCGGAAAGGTTTTTCACTTATGGAATTGAAGGCGACACGTATGAGCTTAGCGAAGACGGGACAGTCGATTATGAAATGAAAGACGATACGAATTTCCTCAATGAACAGCATTATCGCAACCGTTGGCTGTGGATGATCCGTGACGCCACTTACACAAAGGGAATCCTCGAACTGACCGATGAAGGACAGGAGTTGATGTCGGTGTTCGATGACATCCTGAGCAATGAAGGACGGGACAGTATCTTGTACGATCCGCCATTGGAAGCGATGGAAAGCAACCCGGATATCCGTCCAGGCAGCGACACCCCTTCTGATGTTTGGATGACCGGAGCAGCAAAAATCATCCTCGGCCAGGAACCGCTCGACTATCATGACACCATCGTCGAAGAATGGTTGAACAAGGGCGGCAGTCAGGCAATCGAAGAAGCGACCAAACGTTATAACGAGGACGACGGCGTGTTGTCCCGATAAGCTGTCATTCATGCTATCCCTTCCCGTTTTCCATATCCGTTCGGTCCCCCATGACCTATAGGTCGCCGGCGGATTTGGAAAAGCGGGAACCAATTTGATTCGAGGAGGTCTTTTTGTGAAAGAAACGTTGTTCAAATTATACCAGCCGGAAAGCGGCACATTGAACATCCCTTATCAGCCAGACGAACAGACCGGGATCATCGAAAATCCCCCGCGGTTCACCTGGATGCCGGCAAAGCTTGAAGATGACTTCTATGTGTTGCAGCTATCCACCGATGCTGCTTTTCCGCAGGAGGACACCTTAACCTATCAGCCGATACCGCACAATTTGTTCACCCCGGACCGTCCCTTGCAGTCCGGCACCTATTTTTGGCGTTATGCACTCTTGGATCAGGAGGAAAACCGGGTCAGCGACTGGAGCAAAGTCCGCCGTTTTATTATATCGGAAAATCTTCCGGAAACCCCTCTCCCTGACCGAAGCAGCCGATATGCAGAGGTGAACACCGCCAGGCCCCGGCTCTGGTTGACAGAACAGGCTTTGTCCGATTTCCGGTCAAATCTGTCTGCCGATCCGGATTATTGCCATTGGAAAAATTTTTACCGCCATTCTGTAGAACCTTACCTGAGCATGCCACTTATCCAGGAACCGGCGCCATATCCAAATCACCAGCGTACCGCGAAGCTTTGGCGGAAAATGTATATGGACTGCCAGCAGGTATTGCATGCGATCCGCCATTTAAGCGTTGCGGGCGTGATTCTGAAGGATGACAGTATCCTGTCAAAAGCGAAAGAATGGCTGCTCCATACAGCTAGCTGGAATCCGGACGGGCCGACGTCCAGGGACTACAACGATGAAGCCGCCTTTCGTATCGTCGGTGCACTTAGCTGGGGTTACGACTGGCTGCTTCCATACCTTTCCGAGAATGAGGCCGACTTTGTAAAAAAACAGCTGTTCATCAGAACTGAGCAAGTCGCCTTTCACGTCATCGAACGATCCAAAATCCATCAGGTCCCATATGACAGTCATGCTGTCCGTGCCTTGTCATCTGTTCTTGTTCCCGCCGGAATTGCCTTGTTTGATGATGTTCCCGAGGCAAGAGAGTGGCTTGATTACACCATCGAGTATTACAGCGGCCTTTACACCCCCTGGGGCGGGGCGGATGGCGGATGGGCTGAAGGCCCCCATTACTGGCTGACCGGTATGGCCTATGTCATCGAAGCAATGAACCTGTTGAAAAACTTCAACGGCTATGACCTGTATCGACGGCCATTTTTTCAAAATACCGGTGATTTCCCTTTGTATGTCTACCCACCCGATACAAACCGAGCCAGCTTCGGGGACCATGCCAATCTTGGCGACCTCCCGGGATTGAAGGTGGGCTTCAACATCCGGCAATTTGCGGGTGTTACCGGGAATCCTTATTACCAATGGTATTACGAGCAGACTAAAAAGTATGATACCGACCCTTATGACAAGTTTTACAACAAAGGGTGGTGGGATTTTCATTTTGATGAAATGATGTACCTGCACGATTATCCGGAAATCGAAGCAAAAGCTCCATCCGATATCTCTCCTGTAAAATGGTTTAAAGATGTCGGATGGGCTGCTATGCACAACCGGATGGATGATCCGGAAGAACATATTATGTACCTGACAAAAAGCAGTCCTTACGGTTCGATCAGTCACAGTCACGGCGATCAAAACGCTTTTGTCTTGCACGCCTTTGGGGACCCCTTGGCAATTCACAGCGGTTATTATGTCGCTTTTAACAGCACGATGCATACCAACTGGCGCAGGCAGACGATTTCCAAAAATGCCATTCTGATCGACGGGAAGGGTCAGTATGCAGGGAAGGATAAGTTCCTGGCCAAGGATGCCTGCGGACAAATCGAAACCGTCGAACAGAAAAAAAATTATGCTTATATACGGGGGGATGCTACCGCTGCCTATCAGTATGACGTTCCTTACCTGACACGTTATACGCGGGAAACATATTTTGTCGATGACAGTTACTTCATCCTTGTGGATACAGTCAACCTCGAACAGGATGCGGAACTCGACTGGCTGCTCCATACCCTTCAAGAGATGGAGCTTTCCCATCAATCGTTCGTGGTGAAAGGAAAAAGTGCAGCGTTGGAGGGAAGATTTATCCATTGCTCAAGCGGTGAATTGACATTGAACCAATACAATGACTTCCCTGGGGTCGACTTGGATGAATTGGAAGGAAACCCGGTCCATTGGCGGCTGCACGCCAAAACCCGCCCGGCATCCGAGCACAGGATTGTCACGCTGCTTCATCCGATGAAGAAAATGGAACCGGCCTATGTCTCTTACTTCATCGATGACCAGGGGTTTAGTCAACAATTTTATTTCACAAAAGACGGGAAGACATTCCGGTTGGAGCTGCCGAAGGAATTTTAATCCCCGATTTATCAGGAATCAGCGAGAGTCTTTTCATCCAGAAGGGCTCTCGTTGTTTTTCAAAGGAGAAAACAAAACGAAAGGCGGAGAAGTATGAAAAGTAGAATCGTGTGGTTCAGCCTTATCTGTTTGTCACTTTGGTCTTGTTTGTCTGTATTGCCAGGCAATAGTCTCCATGCTGCAGCAACAGTTACCCACTATCCTGTCATCGATGTCTCTGCAAGTGTCCATGATGGAAATATTCCGGAAAACACACTGGATGACAATCTGTCGACAAGATGGTCGGCTCAAGGAAACGGCCAATGGATTCAGTATGATTTAGGAAGCATCCAGGAGTTGGGCTATCTTGGACTGGCTTTCTATAACGGCGATATCCGTTCCACCACCGTGGATATTGAATTGTCCGATGACGGTATGACGTGGACCAAGGTCGTTGAACAGCAGGAAAGCAGCGGTACATCCATAAACCTGGAAGCCTTTGACTTTCCAGATCAAGAAGCGAGGTATGTAAGAATTATCGGTCATGGCAATTCGCGGAACGATTGGAATAGCATAACAGCTGCCCATATCTATCCTCCCAACCCTGACGGCCCTATCGTGGAAGAATTAGAAGCCATTGATCCCGGCCCGGTACCTGACGCCGATCCATTCACCAAAGCCGGTCTTTATTTGCCTGACCAAACACCATATGTCCCATCCTCCCCACATCCGGTGACCGGAAAGACGCTCAATGTCACAGACTTTGGGGCTGATTTACGGGATAACAGCCATGATGATGCCCTTGCCATCAATGCAGCCATACAAGCTGCTGACTCCGGCGATGAAGTGTACTTCCCTGATGGAACGTACAACTTGATGGGCACCATGGAAAATGACTTCACCTCCCACATCTACTTAAAGGATGAAGTAAATCTTCGGGGCGAATCAGAAACAGGTGTAGTGTTGGTATCAAATTTTGATATGAAAGAAGTGCCTAACAGTAAAGTAATGACAGCCTATGGAAAACACGATTTGGCGATTTCCAATCTAACCATCACTTCCACTTTTGATGGTGATTATTCAGATAATCCAAGTGAAAACAATCCCGAGCACGGAGGTCCTGCTTATGGTATTTTTATAGCCGATTCTGCCGGACAGCCTTCCCATCACATTACCGTAAGCAACATCACCATCGAAAAATTTCAACGGATGGGTGTGAGGATAGAAAAAAGCAACCGGAACACCGTCGAACAGGCGACCTTTAAAAATGCGACGGACGTCGGCGGCGGTGGTGCCGGCTATGGAGTCGGAATCCAGGGGATACAGGGTATCAACAGACTGGGACACGCCAATGACACGTATTTTAATATAGTTAGAAACAGCCATTTCGAGGGCCCCTATCTCCGCCATGGAACGCTGATCCAAAACTATGCCCACAACAACTTGGTCGAGCACAACACCTATCGGGATGTCATCCATGATGCAGTCGACTTGCATGGCCAGCGGGAATATTTAAATGAAGTACGCCATAACCGTTTAGTCGATATTCCGCGCGGCGGTATCGGAGTCGGCAATACTGGCGGAACGCCGCCAAATTCCCATTCTGCTTCGGGAGCAGGAAACTATATCCATCACAATACTCTATCAAATACGCGGGACGGCATAATCGTCATGATGGGATCGCCGGAAACAGTGATCGAGAACAACAAAATCATGCATACATCGACCCCGGCCGATGCGAAAGGAATCTATTTACTGAACGCTCCAGGTACAATCGTCAAAAACAATAAAATAATGAACAATTACGCCGAGGGGTTCTGGGGTATCTTTATCGCAGAAGATGACGGGGATATACGCAACGGCGGCAAGGGTGCCGGAATACCGGAAAATATATTAGTAGAAAAAAACATACTAATCGGCAATAGCAACGGAATTCGGGTGGAAGCAGGGAAAGAGATTACCATAAAAGATAATGTCATCCGGCGGACTGTTGGTGAGGATTATGTCAATTTGATAGAAAGTGAACCAGTCATCCAGTCCCTGACCCCCTCCCATGATGCGTTGATAGACATTGAAAAGCCTGATGCAAATTACGGAATCATCGACCAGGAGTTGATTGACACAGAAGCTCCGGACCGCAACTTTTATAAGTACTTCAACATCAAACAAAACCCGGATAAAAGTAAAGGAAGAATGGCGCTCTACCGATTTGACTTGGATGACTTAGAAGAAATGGAGTCGGCTGAGTTCCAACTGACAGGGAAGACCGGAAGCAATACCACTTCCGTCACACTAAGTATCTATGGAATTCTGAACAATGATTGGCAGGAGGATTCTGTCACCTGGAGCAACGCCCCCAATGTTGCTGAAGACAGAGTCGAGGTAACCGGAATTGGTGATTCAGCATTTTTCCTGGGAACCATTACTGTCGACCAAGCTGAAACCACCCTTCATGAAATAGATGTTACGGAATTTGTTGAGGAGTATGGTTCGGAAGCAATCAGTTTTCTTGTCGCAGATACGCAAGGGCAGAATGGAAACGTCAACATCTACTCAAAAGAAGAAACCAATGCAGCCCGCAGACCAGCCTTGACCATCACCACCAAACCATAAACACATGGAAGGGGAGTCCCCCACCGCTCTACCACGACGCAGCGCTATCATGTCGGGGGACTGACCCCATCATTAAGTCAGGTTAATTTATAAACAAATGTTTCATACGGTTGTAAGGCTACTTCGGACAGGTTCTCCTGACCGGTCCGTTTCCGGTTGTTCGTAATCAACAATTGCTGATGTTTTCCGTCTGTTATATTCCCGAAGCTGCGCTTTTGTGCATTGCTGCTGAAATTGCAGACGATCAGCAATGTTTCTTCCTTCATCGATCTGGTATAGGCAAAGATTTCTTCATCTTCCTCCAATAATAGCTGGTAATCCCCATGGACAATCGTTTCTTCTTGCTTCCGGAGTTCAATCAGCTTTTGATAAAAGTAGAAGATGGACTCCGGGTCTGCTAACGCCTTCTCGACATTGATTTCTTTATAATTCGGATTAACACTTAGCCATGGCTCCCCTGTCGTAAATCCGGCATGTTCACTTCCGTTCCACTGGACCGGTGTCCTGGCATTGTCCCTCCCTCTAGCATAGATTGCTTCCAGCAGTTTTGCCGAATCAACCCCTTCATCTTTCATCCGTTCTTCATACCAGTTCAGCGTTTCGATATCCCGGCATTCTTCTATCGAAGGAAACGGTACGTTTGTCATCCCGATTTCTTCGCCCTGATAAATGTACGGTGTCCCCTTCATCATATGCAGGCAAACAGCCAGCATTTTTGCCGATTGCTCGCGATATTGCCCATCATCCCCGAACCGGGATACCGCCCGTGGTTGGTCATGGTTATTCCAATACAGGCTGTTCCATCCCTTTTTCTCCAGTCCTTTTTGCCACTTGGACATGATTTCCTTCAGTTCTGTCATCTTCCATGGGAGGTTGTCCCATTTTCCGTTCGGTCCATCCCCTAGTCCGACATGTTCAAAATGGAAAACCATCTGCAGCTCATTCCGATCTTCAGCAGTGAACTTCTTCGCTTCTTCTACTGTAACACCAGGCATTTCGCCTACTGTCAAGATGTCATACTTGGATAAAACTTTCTGATTCATTTCCTGTAAAAACTCGTGGATTCTCGGTCCCTGTACGAAGAATCTGCCACCATCAGCAAAACGCTGACCCGGTTCCGCTTCTCCATCCGGGAAGCGTTGATCTTTGGATAGAAAGTTGATGACATCCATCCGGAACCCATCGACCCCTTTGTCGAGCCACCAGCGCATCATCTGATACACTTCTTCCCTGACGTCAGGATTTTCCCAATTCAAGTCCGGCTGTTTTTTACTAAAAAGATGTAAGTAGTATTCATCCGTTTTTTCATCGTACTGCCAGGCCGACCCGCTGAAAGCCGACACCCAGTTGTTTGGTTCTCTGCCATCTTTTCCAGGCTTCCAAATATAATAATCCCGTTTCGGGTTATCTTTGGATGAACGGGACTCGACAAACCAGGCATGTTCATCGGAAGTATGATTGACAACCAAGTCCATGACCAGCTTCAAACCGCGCTGGTGCATTTCCTCCAACAATTCATCAAAGTCACCCATCGAACCAAATTCTTTCATAATTTCACGATAATTCCGGATGTCATAGCCATTGTCATCGTTCGGCGAATCATAAACCGGCGATAGCCAGATTACGTCCACACCTAGTTTTTTCAAGTAATCAAGCTTCTCGGTGATCCCTTTGATATCACCAATGCCATCGCCATTACTGTCATGGAAGCTTCTTGGGTAAATCTGATAAATAACACTCTCTTTCCACCATTGTTCACTCATCTTTTCTCTCCTCCTCGGATTACGTAAACGTTTACTCTATTTCGTGTACAAGATGGCTTGCTGGTTTACGCAAGCCATTCTCCTTAGACCAACTGCTTCACTGATTGTCGCTCAATGATACGATGCGGCATGATGATGCTTTTTCCGGGTGTCCCGGTTTCCATTCCTTCGAACAGTAATTCTGCTGCCTTTTTCCCCATTTCCCATAGTGGTTGTTCCACCGTTGTCAGTGGCGGGATGGCCATTTCCGAAATTTTTAAGTTGTCATAACCGATTATCGACAGTTCAGTCGGAACTCGGATATTCATTTGGTAAGCTGTTGAAAGTGCCCCTACCGCGATTTCATCACTTGCAGCAAATACGGCAGTGACACCCGTCGCCGCTTCGATAAGTCTTTCGAACAACGATCTGCCGTCCTCGTAGGAAAATCCTTCCGCCGCATAAACAGGCGAATCCTCCCCTTTCAATCCATAGTCACGCAAAGCTTCCTTGAAACCATCTATCCGGGGTTTTCCCGCTACGCTATCTTCGGGATTGCCACTTAACATGGCAATGCGTCGATGGCCTTGTTGGATGAGATATGCAGTAGCAGTGTAGGCAGCATCCTTATCGTCCACCTTTACATATGGAAGCTGATACTTCTTTGATTTTGTCGATACCAGTACAGATGGAACATTCATTGCGACAATCGCTTCATAGTACGCCTCTGTCAATACAGAACTGCCGAAGATGATTCCTTCGACCCGTTTTTCGGATAACAGCTGAAGATAATCCAGCGTTTTTTTCCCGCTGGACGAAGTATTGCAGAAGATTACACTATGCCCAAGCCGATGCGCCACCTCTTCTACCCCATAGAGCAATTCGGATGTCAACATGCCGGACACGTCAGGAAACAACACTCCGATTGTTTGCGTTTTGTTATTGATCAATCCCCTTGCAACAGCATTTGGCCGATAGTCCAGCTCTTTTACAGCCTCCATCACCAATTTTTCTGTTTTAGCAGAATAACCGACAGAAGTATGATTTAAAATCCGCGACACCGTGGCAATCGATACATTGGCATGTTTGGCTACATCTTTGATGGTTGGTTTCATAGTATTCTCCCTTTATCAAACAAAGAGTAAACGCTTTCTTTTTCTTATGTTTGTAAGTTTACTTAATCGCTGTCAGGGTGTCAACGAAACTGTCGGGAATTATCTGAAAAAAGAAAGCGAATTCGTAAACGTTTACCTGAAATTATGCGCCAAATCGGGGTTCAATAATTTTGTCATTCGTAGTTAACATGGTATGGTAGAAAGAAACGTCTCCTTATTACTTTTCATAGTGAAAAGGCGTTTTTAATCATTCATCTATCACATACTAAATAGTAACTATAAATGATAAAGTGAGGTCAAGAACGTTATGAGCGAGGACAATCCAAAATCCATACTTGTTATATTTGGAGCAACTGGAGATTTGGCGAACCGTAAGTTGTTCCCTTCCATTTACCGACTATATAAAAACGGCAAGCTGTCAGAAGACTTTGCTGTCGTCGGTGTCGCACGCCGGCCGCATACCAACGAATCGTTCCGGGAAAATGTCGAACAGTCTGTTAAAGCTTCAAGACCGGATAACGAAGAGATCAACGATAGGTTCTTTTCTCATTTTTACTACCAGCCATTCGATGTGACCGACCTGGCTTCCTATCAGGAATTAAAAAATCTCCTGGAACGTCTTGATGAAAAACATCATACCGAAGAAAACAGGATATTCTACTTGGCCATGGCTCCTAACTTCTTTGGAACCATTGCAGAAAATTTAAAGAATGAAGGACTGACGGATACCAAAGGGTGGTCACGCCTCGTTATCGAGAAGCCTTTTGGCCATGATTATCCTTCGGCTAAACAACTGAATGAACAAATCCGCCAAGCTTTTGATGAAGAGCAAATATACCGGATCGATCATTATCTCGGCAAAGAAATGGTGCAAAATATCGAAGTGATCCGCTTTGCCAACGCCATTTTTGAGCCTTTATGGAACAATCAATACATCGACAATATTCAAATCACTTCAAGTGAAACGCTTGGAGTCGGCGAACGAGGACGCTACTACGATAAATCCGGGGCATTGCGGGACATGGTCCAAAACCACATGCTGCAAATGCTTGCCCTTCTGGCAATGGAGCCCCCGATCAAACTCACTCCGGATGAAATACGTAGTGAAAAAATCAAAGTACTGCGGGCATTAAGGACGATGACGCCCGAGACTGTCGATGATTACTTTGTACGCGGACAGTATGGTGCGGGCCTTACCAATGGAGAACAAGTAGAAGGTTACCGGGATGAAACGGCAATTGACTCCGAATCCAACACAGAAACCTTTGTCGCCGGAAAACTGTTAATCGATAACTTCCGCTGGGCCGGGGTACCATTCTACATACGTACCGGAAAAAGAATGGCTGCCAAGGCAACAGAGATTGTCGTCCAATTCAAAGAACTGCCGATGAACTTGTACTTTAATAAAGGAAAAGACATACAGCCGAACCTTCTGGTCATCCATATCCATCCGGATGAAGGGGTCACCCTCCATTTGAACGCAGAAAAACGCGGAGTCGGTACGACCTCCACTCCAGTCAAATTGAACTACTATAGCCATAACGGCGATAAAATCAACACACCGGAGGCATATGAAGTCCTGTTATACGATTGCATGCTCGGGGATTCCACCAACTTCACGCATTGGGACGAAGTTGCTCTGTCCTGGAAGTTCGTCGATGTCATTTCCCAAGCCTGGACTGCCAAGAAAGCAGATTTCCCTAACTATGAGTCTGGGTCCATGGGGCCGAAAGCTGCAAATGAGCTACTGGAAAACGATGGATTCCATTGGTGGTCCATATAAGAATTTGCTAATGAAAGAACCGAAAACCTGTTTCAGTTGAACTGGTTTTCGGTTCTTTTTTGCATGTAAAATCCCTGACCGATTAAATCGGTCAGGGATTCTTTTTGCTTATATTCAATCGACCTTTTCAACGAACACCAACGCCGAACTTCCCGTTGAGGGAGCTGGAGGGAGCTGCTCTGCACGTCGCTGATCGGGTCGCCTCCGCTTTTCTTTGTCCGGCTACGGCTCCCTAGCGACTAGTAACCTTCCCTCACCTCCGTACGATAAGTCATGCTTGAAAAGGAAATACACCTTTTCGGCTTTCCTTTATCTCCTACGGTTCAGTCCAGCTTTTACGTCGCTGATCGGGTCGCCTCCGCTTTTCTTCCTACTTCATCCATTCGGTATGGAAAATGCCTTCTTTGTCCAGACGCTGATAAGTATGGGCGCCGAAGTAATCGCGTTGGGCCTGCAGCAGGTTGGCTGGCAGTTTTTCCGTGCGATAACTGTCGTAATAAGCCAATGCGCTGGAGAAAGCCGGTACTGGGATTCCCCGTTTGATGGCGATAGCCAGTACTTCACGCAGAGATTCTTGGTAGTTTTCTACAATATCTTTGAAATATGGATCAAGCAGCAGGTTGGTCAAACCTGGCTCGCGGTCATAAGCCTCTTTGATTTTTTGCAAGAATTGCGCGCGGATGATGCAGCCTCCGCGGAAAATCATGGCGATATCGCCGTAGCGAAGATTCCAGTCATATTCCTCAGAAGCGGAACGCATTTGGGCGAACCCTTGGGCATACGAGCAAATTTTACTCATATACAGCGCTTTACGTACTGCTTCCACCAATTCTTTCTTGTCACCGTCGAAGGATGCTTTGGCCATTTCCGGTCCACTGAGCACTTTGCTCGCTTTGACGCGTTCTTCCTTCATCGCCGAAATAAAACGGGAGAAAACACTTTCCGTAATGATCGGAAGCGGCACGCCCAGGTCAAGCGCACTTTGGCTCGTCCATTTTCCGGTTCCCTTTTGACCTGCAGTGTCAAGAATCATATCTACAAGTGGTTTTCCGGTTTCTTCGTCCATTTTCGTGAAGATATCTGCGGTGATTTCGATCAAATAGCTGTCCAGCTCCCCTTTGTTCCAATCCGCAAACACTTCATGCAATTCCTCGGCACTCAATCCTAATACATGCTTCAAAATGAAGTATGCTTCAGAAATCAATTGCATGTCCCCATATTCAATTCCATTATGGACCATTTTCACATAGTGTCCGGCTCCGTCCGGGCCAATATACGTAGTACAAGGCTCTCCATCCACTTTCGCTGCAATTGCTTCTAAAATTGGCTGCACCTTGTCAAATGCCTCTTTCTGCCCGCCAGGCATGATGGATGGCCCCTTCAAAGCACCTTCTTCCCCACCGGATACACCGGTACCGATGAAATGAAGACCCGATTCAGCCAACTCTTTATTTCTGCGAATGGTATCTTTAAAGAATGTATTTCCGCCGTCAATCAAAATATCCCCATCATCTAAATGAGGTTTCAGCGACTCGATGGTTGCGTCGGTGGCTGCACCAGCTTTCACCATCAGTAATATTTTTCTTGGCTTTTCCAATGAAGCGACAAACTCCTCGATTGTTTCAGAACCAACAAAGTTCTTTCCTTTCGCTTCATTGTTTAAAAAGTCTGCTGTTTTCTCATAAGAACGATTGAAAACAGAAACGGAGTAACCTCTGCTCTCTATATTCAATGCAAGGTTTTTACCCATCACCGCTAAACCAATGACACCTATTTGTTGCTTTGCCATACGAATTCGACCCTTTCTTCCTGCATTTTTTACTTTGTTTCCCTAGTTTGGCTGCCTTGAACGCTGCCTATGTAGCTTGGCATTGTTTCTTAATACCTCTACTATACGGAATTCAAAAATCGCTTGCAAACAATCCCTTTTCCGCTTTTAGCCACCTTGCCAGATGAAACACTACTTTCTAAGTATACCATGGTTCCATCGTCGGAGTGAATTGCAAAGAATCGTGTCGAAAAAGCTCCGGAAGTCGAACTTCCCTTTCCGGGGACAGTCCCTCTTTCCCACACAACCTGAAATAGTCCCTTTCTGACGTTTGGCAAATTTGTTTCTTTTTCCCCAGTTTGCCGCAGGTTAAACCGGGAATTCACTCAGTAAGCATTGCCATTTTTCTTTTTAGGAGGGACTGAATGTGAAAAAGCGTAATTGGACAAAAAAATGGGTGGTTGCTTCAGCTTTGGCGGCCCTTGCTTTTGGAACGACCACGACTTCTACATACCATGCAAGCGCTGAAGTAAACGAACAGCCGGAAGTGAAAAATGTCATTTTTATGATTGGTGACGGAATGGGGCCTGCTTACCAGACTGCATACCGCTACTTCAAGGATGACCCGGAGACACAGCAAATGGAGAATACATTTTTTGATTCTTATTTGACCGGGATGCAGACCACCTATTCTGCCGATGCATATTTTGACGGCGGTGAAGAAGACGAAAAAGAAAACATTCCGGATTCAGCTGCCACAGCAACAGCAATGTCTTCCGGCGTGAAAACGTACAATGGAGCGATTGCAGTCGATTTGGAAAAACATGAAACCAAAACCGTCCTGGAAGCCGCCAAGCAACACGGAAAAGCCACCGGTCTGGTTGCTACTTCCCAAATAAACCATGCCACTCCTGCGGCATTCGGCACCCATGATGAATCGCGTAATAATTATGATCAAATTGCGGATGATTATTTCGACAATCTCGTAAACGGAGAACACGCAGTGGATGTTCTCCTTGGTGGCGGCACAGACTTCTTCATTCGTGATGATCGCGATTTGACCAAAGAATTCAAAAAGGATGGCTACAGCTACATCGATACCAGAAAAAAGCTGCTTCAAAATAAGGATGAACAGGTACTCGGATTATTTGCTCCCGTGGGGCTCGACAAAGCGATTGATCGCACAGAGGATCAGCCGTCCCTGGCGGAAATGACGATGTCTGCATTGGATCGTCTTAAAAATGATGAAGACGGATTTTTCCTGATGGTTGAAGGAAGCCAGATTGACTGGGCCGGACATGACAATGATATTGTTGCTGCCATGAGTGAGATGGAAGACTTTGAACAAGCTTTCTCCAAAGCGATAGATTTTGCCGAGCAGGACGGAGAAACGCTGGTGGTGGCAACTGCCGACCATTCAACTGGCGGGCTATCCGTCGGACGTGACGGGGAATATCAGTGGCATCCCGAAGTGTTACAAGCGGCGGAGAAAACCCCTGACTATATGGCCGAACAGATTGCGGGTGGTGCAGAAATCGAAGCCACATTGGCAGAAAACATCCAGCTTGATTTGACAGATGATGAAATCGAAGCTGTCCGGGCAGCTTACGAGGAAGCGAAGGACCAGGAAGAGGAAGATCTCATCCTGGCTGTCGATGCTGCAATCGAAAACATTTTTGACATTCGTTCCGGTACAGGATGGACGACCGAAGGACATACTGGGGTGGACGTCCCGGTATATGCGTTCGGACCAGGAGCTGAACACTTTTCCGGTCACATTGATAATACAGATAACGCAGAAAACATTTTCCGTTTAATGGGGATAGGAGATAAGGAGACAGGTGACCAGCTAGCAGATACGGCATCCAGTCATCCAATCGGTATCCTGTTTGGTTCTGTTGTCAGTATGTTAGGAGCACTGCTGTTTATCAGAAGGAAGAAACCGCACGGATCAGCTGAGTCACAGGAGAGCTAAGGTGGGTGGACCCCTCATGAAATATTTTTTCGGAATAGCGCTGTTTGCCATCGGTTTGGCGATAACCGGATGGCATGGGTATAAATGGTGGGAAGAATCAACAGTGGTGACGGTTGATCGAACGGCAGCCAGATCCGTCTCCCAACATTGGAATGATTCAAACATCCAGAAATCGCTGCAGCGTTACACGACATCTGAAGACCGGACCAGGGTAAGCTCCACACAAATCTTCAGGAAAGGAGAAAAAGTCGGGGAACTGACCATCCCCAAGCTGGAAAAGATTTATCCGGTTTTTTGGGGAACGGACAAACAAACCCTTAAAAACGGTGTCGGTATGTACGCCTCTGAGACTATGAAACAACCCGGCCAACTTGGCCATACCGGCTTAGCCGGTCACCGGGATACTGTTTTTACGGGGTTGGACGACATGCAGCCGGGTGATAGAATATATCTTGATTTTCAGGATATATTCTATGAATACCAAATACGCAAAACCTGGATCACCGACGCTGATGACCGCTCTGTCCTCATCGAGAAACAAACACCGACACTGACCTTGACGACCTGCTATCCATTTGACTTTATCGGATCCGCACCAAACCGATATATCATCCAGGCGGAATTGATAGGAAAACATGTTAAAGAAGAGTCAACGACATAGAAAGTATTTTCTGATTCCAGTCCGACAATAGCCTTTTTTATAGTTGGTTCCATAGGCCATTTCAGAAAAATAAAGGACTCCGGGCTGATTTTTCATCTTCGTCACTGTTCTAGATACAAATAAGCTGAGGGGGCTGAAGCCGTGCCCGGGGAACGTGCAGTATCTTGCCATAGTGATGCAAAGCACGCTCAAACAATAGGATAAAAAGAAGTTCTTCTACGGAACACACAAATAAAACCGAACGGAACCGTTCGGTTTTTGCATTGGCGGCCACGCTTTTGTCCCGGCCCGTTCCTTTTTATTAAAGTAAGTTCATAAGAGTCGCTTTTTATCATCGCTGGCTACTTGCGATTCAGTCCATGCTTCCTTTTTAAATGCCCGAACAGGTTTCAACAGATCATTTCCTTTCCACTGGAAAGATGCCAAATATATTAAGGTCTGCAGCAGACAAACTGATTAGGTGAGACACTACAGAGTGAGCCCACAAGCAGACCGCCGAGCGAAATCGCGTTAACTGCCGCACCATACGAATACTTACCTTGAATGGGAATGATCTTTCACAGAACTTCGCTCAATTAATTCCGTGGACAAATTGTAATGATCTTCCACCTTCTCACCGGCAAGCACTTGAAAAATCAAGTGAACCGCCAACGCGCCCGCCTCATATTTCGGCTGTCGGATGGTAGTGAGCGGCGGCGAAACATGCTCGGAAAGCTGGATATCGTCAAAACCGATCACCGAAATATCATCCGGAACACTGATTCCTTTTTCAGCAAAAGCCTGCAGTCCGCCGATAGCCATTTCATCGTTGGCAAAAAAGACAGCATCCGGCAGGTTCTGCTGGGCAATCAGCATTTTGGTGGAAAAATAGCCGCTATCTCTTGTGAAGTCCCCGGAAATTTTTAAACGGGAGGAAAAAGGCACATTCCGCTTTTCCAATGCCTCGCGATAGCCGGAAAGTCTTCGCTCGTTATCATGCGAATTATTCGGCCCGCTGATATAGGCAATTTCTTTCATCCCACGATCAAGCAGATAATTGGTCGCCATACGTGCTCCCTCCGTATTATCAACCTCAACTTGAATCACATGGTCATGCTGAAGATTGCGGTCCAGTACCACAATCGGAAAATCAGGCCGTGCGGAATCCAGAATCACTTCATCGGTAATATTGTGTGCCAGTACAACCACACCGTCCGCTCGTTTTTCTTTCAAAAATTTCACCGCTGTCGACTGCTGACCACCGATAGAACTGCAAGCGATCAAATCGTAACCATTTGCCGCGGTCACTTCCTGAACCCCTTTAATCAATTCCGAATAATAAGGTCCGGACAAATCACTCAAGATCAGCACAATCGTTTTCGTTTTGGTTCTTTTCAAATCCGAAGCAAACCCATTTTTCTGATAGTTCAATGAACGGGCAGCTTCCTCGACTTTTTTTCTGGTGGCGGCACTTATCTTCGCACTGTTGTTCAATGCATAGGAAGCCGTCGAAATCGCCACACCTGCAAGTTTTGCCACATCTTTTATCGTCGCCATAAACTATAGCCTCCATACCAGTATCTATATTCTAGTTTAACAAATGGAAGCCCTTTATTTATCCCCCACTGCGAAAGAATTGGAATTATTTTACCGGAAGCCAGCGCAACACCCGCTGAATCACTTGATCCCAATACTGCCACTCATGGTCGCCCGGTCCGAAATCTGTCGTCAATGCAAACGACGTCTCTTTGCAGGCATGCAAAAAACGCCGATTATGCTCATATAAAAAATCTTCCGTGCCGCAGGCCTGATAAAGCGCCGGCTTCTCTTTCACGCTTTTGTCCAGCCGTCTAAGCTGATACAACAAATCATCGACCGTTCCGGATATATCTTCATCGCCAAAAACCAGGGATAGATACCTCGATTTGTCGGAATTCTCCTGACGCACATTTTGCAAATGATACACCATATCGGTCACGCCGGACAAGCTTGCTGCAGCTGCAAACCGTTCAGGATGGTTGAGCGCCCACTTCAATGCGCCGAATCCACCCATCGACTGGCCGGCTACAAAATTATCCTCCCTTTTCGCGGACAGCGGAAACAGGGATCGGGCAGTTTTCGGCAGTTCTTCTGTCAAGAACGTCCAGTAGCTGCCTCCGTACTTCATATCGGCATAATAGCTATTATCCACCGCCGGCATCACCACAGCCAGTTTCTTTTCTTCTGCATAGCGTTCCAGCGACGTGCACCTTGTCCAAGCTGTATGGTTATCGCTAAAACCATGCAATAAATACAGGGTGGGGTGCCCTGTGCCATCAGGACGGCGTTCTTGCGGCAGGATGACCTTCATTTCCATATTTTTGGATAACACTTCCGAACCAAAGTTACATTCAATCAGAGCCATACAATCGCTCCCCTCGCATCTTTTTACTTAATTCCGGATACATTGAAGCCTTCCACGATATATTTCTGGAAAATCATGAATATCACGACGATCGGGACAACCATAAACGCTGAACCAGCCATTTGCAATCCATAATTCGTCACATTTTCGTCCTGCAACAACGCCAACCCGACAGACAAAGTGTACAGCGACTCATCATTTGCCACGATCAACGGCCATAAGAAGCTGTTCCAGGAAGCGATAAAGGTAAGAATGACCTGTACTGCCAATATCGGTTTGGCAAGCGGGATAATCAACTTGAAGAAAATATAAAACTCACCGGCACCGTCCAGCCGGGCCGCTTCTATCAAATCATCCGGGATCGTCACCATAAACTGACGGATCAAAAATATATTAAAGGCAGCAATCAAACCTGGCAGAATGATTCCCGCCATCGTATTGGTCAGCCCCATTTCATTTAAAATAAGATAGGTCGGAATCATGGTGACCTGGCCGGGAATCATCATCGTGACGAGGACAATCATGAACCATCCTTCTTTGAACCGGAAATCGAATTTCCCGAATCCATAGCCGGCCATTGTATTCAATAACAAACCAAGCATTGCGAAAAGCACGATGATCAAGGTATTGATCAAGTAAACGCCAAAGTTCAGATTTTGGAATAACTCAATATAATGTTCGAAGGTCGGGTTTTCCGGAAACAATGTCGGCGGTATGCTCAGTACCTCTCTGTCGTTTTTAAAAGAACTGAGAATCATCCAGATAAACGGCAGGGAGACGAGCAGACCACCTGCGAACAGGATAAAAAGCACAACTGCTCTCTCAAATTTATTTTTCAATTCCATAGCGGCACCTCACTAGGTTTAGTCTGTTTTCCTCAGTTTAAATTGAACGAGTGTAGCTACAATGACAATAGCGAACAGCACGAAGGACGCTGCAGCTCCATAACCGAACTGACTATACTGGAAGCCTTCCTGATAAATGAATAAAGCCATCGAATTCGTTCCGTTCAACGGCCCCCCGTTTGTCATGACGAAAGGTTCTTCGAAAAATTGCAGCCAGCCAATCAAGGTGGTCACGGTGACAAAAAAGGTGGCAAATCCCATGGATGGCAAAGTAATTTTGAAAAACTTCTGAATTCTGTTCGCCCCATCGATGTCTGCTGCTTCATAGTACATTTTCGGTATTGATTGCAATGCTGCCAGGAATATCAGCATGCTTACCCCGTTACTTTTCCAAACCGCCAGCAGAATCAAGGACAGTCTGGCAACAACAGGTTCCTCCAGCCAAGGTACGGAATCGACATTGATCAAGGACAACAGATAATTGAACAAACCATATTCTTGATTGTACAGAAAACTCCAAACCACCGCGATTGCTACGATATTGGTGATGGATGGAACATAATAGACAACCCGGAATGTGGAGGATACCCAGTTATTAAAGAAATTCAGCAAAACGGCAATCAACAGGGAACTGCCGACCGCCAACGGCACACCGATAATCACATAAAAAAAGGTATTCCCCATGGCTTGGAGAAATTTCTCATCTTGAAACAATTGGACAAAGTTATCAAAACCGACAAAATTTATTTGCGACCAGTTCGCCAGGCCGCTCAAGTTCATATCCGTGAAACTGATACCAAGCGAGACTAGAATCGGTGCAAAAGAAAATACAAACAGTAATAAGACAGCGGGTCCAATAAAAAGAAACGGCGTAATATTGAACTTACTTTTGTTCATCCTGGTCCTCCCTTCAACCATTCACAAGGAAGCAAGGTGCAAGCATTGATGATGCGCACACCTTGCATACAATATGTTCCGACAGTTTATTTTGATAGAATGCTTGACACTTGATTGCGGTACTCTTCCAACGCTTTATCGATATCGGCGTCATTCCGGTTGATTTGTTCCAGTGTATCGATCAGTTCCTGTGCCATTGTTTCGAACTCAGGAATTACCGGGACCGCTTGGGTCGATTCTAGCTGCTTGCCGAACGTGCTGATTTTATCATCATCAGCAAGTTCAGGATCCTCCCACGCTTCCATATTTGCGGGCAATTCTGTAACCGTGTCATACCAGGAAACCTGTGTTTCCGGATCCGCCATCCAGTTGATGAAATCAAGCGCCTCGTCCACTTTTTCTGTATTGTTAAATACAGTCCAGTGCGCCCCGCCGATCATTGATTTGTTATTCTCTGCTTCCGGCATGACATGAACGTCCCACTGTCCTTCCAGCTCTGGAATTTGTTCATTGATGGAATTGATTTCCCAAGGCCCACTGAAAAACATCGGTTTCGAGCCATCACTGAACGCCTGGTAAAGCTGTTTCCCTTCAGTCAGCTGAGCCATTCCTTCTTCAAAGAACGTATGATGCAATTCGACCCCTTCTTTAAATCCCGGTTTTTCAAAGTTGGCCGCCCCTTCCCCTTCTTCATATTGCCAGCCATTCTCCCATGCCAGCATGAACGGGAAGTTTTGGTCCACCTGAGGAATCTCGATCCCATATTGATCGTCTCCGCGTGCAGCCAATTGCGTTGCCGCGTCTTTTACGTCTTCCCATGTTTCGGGTCCTTCCGGATATCCGACTTCCTCTAACAGATCTGTTCGGTAATACAAAACACGCGTATCTACATACCATGGAATTCCGATAGTTTGGCCATCGTATTTTGTCGTTTCTACAGCACTTTCATAAAAATTATCCGGATTGAAGTTTGGATATTCATCGATGTAGTCCGTCAAATCCAAAAATGTACCCGCCTCGGCAAACTCAGCCACCCAAGTAGTACCGATTTGCAGAACATCCGGGCCTTTTCCAGATGCCACAGCGGTCAGCAGTTTATCATGTGCATTGTCCCAAGGTATTGCTTGTACTTCCACTTTGACTCCACTTTCATCTTCATATTCTTTTACAAAGTCCTCTAACTCTGGCGTCATGGTCCACACCGTTATTGTATCTTTATCAGACGATCCACCTGATGACCCATTGGAAGAACAGGCTCCCAACACCAATACGGCTGCAAGCATCACGACGAGCAAAGATCCAAGTTTCTTTTGTTTCATTGCCTCTCCACTCCTTTTTTCTTTGTTAATTGAAACGTTTCGATAACCGTATTATAAATCTAATTGAAATCGGTTTCAACTATTATTTTTCATTTTTGATAAATTTCTTGAAAAATCCTCATAAAACAACATATTTAATAATAGTATGGTTTGTTTTTATAATAAATTATTTTGTGTTTTTCTATTGAAACGTTTCTATAAATAGCATATAGTAGTCAGTGAAATCGATTCCAATTTATACATTGGAATAGAACGTACTAGCACAATATCACGTATTGACACAGGAGGTAACCATATGTCAGAACAATCACTCGATCGGCTATTAAAAGAAATGACGATTGATGAGAAGATCGCTCAACTCATGCAGTTGGCCGCACCTTTTTTCAAAGGGAGTTCCGCTAAAGGGGAAATCACCGGTCCAATGGAAGAAATGGGAATCGACGAATCCGTCGTCAAGAATGGCGGTTCTGTTCTAGGCGCTTCGGGCGCTAAAGAAATCAAAGCAATCCAGAAGCAGCACTTGCAGGAAAACCGCCTCGGTATACCGTTGTTGTTTATGTCTGATATCATTCACGGCTATAAAACCATTTTCCCAGTGCCATTGGCAATCGGATGCTCATGGGATTTACAGCTAGCGGAAAAAAGCGCAGAAATCGCAGCCAAAGAAGCAGCTGTCTCAGGTGTCCACGTTACCTTTGCTCCAATGGTCGATTTGGTTCGCGATCCCAGGTGGGGACGGGTAATGGAATCAACCGGAGAAGATCCTTATCTGAATAGCGAATTCGCAAAAGCCCAAGTCCGGGGTTTTCAAGGAAAAGATCTCACCTACGATATAAACCGGGTCGCCGCCTGCGTAAAACACTTCGCTGCTTACGGGGCACCGGAAGGCGGGCGTGACTACAATACGGTGAACATGTCGGAACGGGAACTGCGGGAAACCTATTTGCCAGCTTACAAAGCAGCACTGGACGCAGGCAGCGAGATGGTGATGACGGCTTTCAACACCGTCGACGGCATTCCTGCTACCGGCAATCAAAAATTAATGCGGGACCTTTTGCGCGATGAATGGAATTTCGATGGGGTTCTGATTTCCGACTGGGGAGCAGTCAAGGAGATGATACCGCACGGAGTTGCTGAAGATGGCAAGGAAGCAGCCTTAAAAGCTATTAAAGCCGGTTTGGATATCGAAATGATGACCACCTGCTATGTGGATCATCTTCGCGACTTAATAGAAGCTGGTACGGTCGATGAAGCGTTGCTTGACGAAGCAGTCCTGCGTATCCTGCAGTTGAAGAAGAAGCTCGGTTTGTTTGAAAATCCTTACCGCGGGGCAGATGAAGCGAAAGAAAAAAGCCTCATCATGTCGGATGAACACCGGCAAGCTGCCCGGGAACTTGCCGCCAAATCAGCTGTACTGCTGAAAAACGACCATGTCCTTCCACTACAAAAACAGCAGCAAATCGCTTTGATCGGCCCGATGGCCGAAAGCGGGGATATTCTTGGCCAATGGTCTTGGAGGGGTTCCCGGGAAGAAGCCGTTTCCTTAAGCGAAGGGATAAAGACGAAAATCGGCACAGACAACTTGCGAACGGCCCAGGGATGTGACATCGAATCGGCATCAGAGGCACAGCTGGCAGAAGCCATTGAAACCGCCAAGACGGCTGATATCGTTGTACTGGCATTGGGAGAGCGCTCGGAGATGAGTGGAGAAGCTGGATCACGTTCCAATATTCAACTGCCTCAGGCCCAACTCGATCTGATCAAGGCTGTTAAACAGCTGAACAAGCCGACGGTCGCTGTCCTGTTCAATGGACGTCCGCTGGACTTACACGGAGTTGCAGACCAGGCCGACGCAGTGCTCGAAGCATGGCAGCCAGGTACAGAGGGCGGGAATGCCATCGCAGACCTGCTGTATGGCGACATCAATCCATCAGGAAAGTTGACGATGTCATTCCCACATTCCGTGGGGCAAGTACCAGTGTATTATAATCATTTCAATACCGGGCGCCCGAAAGATGCCCCTGATGCCCAAGAACGCTATGTATCCCAATATCTAGACAGTCCGAATGACCCAATGTATCCATTCGGCTTCGGCTTGAGCTATACGACCTTCACCTATGACGATTTGGCTCTTAACGCAGAATCACTGACAGCAGGACAGGAGTTGACCGTCGCTGTGACTGTCACAAACTCCGGCCAGACACCAGGAGAAGAAATCGTGCAATTATACACACAGGATCACGTCGGCGAAGTAGTAAGGCCTTTAAAAGAGTTGAAAGGATTCCAGCGAATCAAACTGGAACCCGGAGAAAGCCGGGAGGTACAATTCTTGCTGACAGAAGAACAGCTTCGCTACCATCATGCCGATCTGGAATTCAAGAGTGATTCTGGTAAATTCACGGTTTATGTAGGAACGAACAGCAAGGAATGCCTTGCGGAATCATTCCATTTATCACGTTAATGCAGGAGGAGAAATTTCATGCCTAACACACCTCACCACTTCCAAGCAGGAGAAGTCAGCTTCTCCTTTATGGAAAGCGGAGATATTTTTCAAGTAACACATAACCAGACCCTGATCAATCAGTGGCTGGCCAATCCGATAGACGGAGCGTTGAACAATGTATATTTGCGGGTTCATCAACCAGATGGCACCGTCGTTTCCGTTCCCATGATCGGTGTGCAATCCAACAGCAAAATCGAGGTTGGCGAAAAAGAAATCGTCTGGAGCGGGACTTTTCAGGATATCGACTATCAAGTCCGCTTTCTTCCCGGTGAAAACAACTGTTGGTTTTGGGACATCACTCTTGACGGAAAGGGTAAAAAGGCAGACATCATTTATGGTCAGGACCTCGGACTTGCCGACAAAGGCGCAGTCCGGGCAAACGAAGCCTATATGTCCCAATACATGGATCATAAAGTGTTTAATGATGAGCAGAAAGGTTATGTCGTATGTACCAGACAAAACCAACCGCAAAGCGACGGATTTCCTTATCTGCAGCAAGGCTGTCTGCAAGGGGCCTCCGGCTTTTCCACGGACGGTTTCCAGTTCTTCGGTCTTTCTTATAAGACAACCAATCAACCGGAGGCATTGACGAAGCCGGAGCTGCAAAACGACATTTATCAATACGAATTCGCCTATACCGCGTTGCAATCCAAGCAAGTAACGCTGCACGGCAGCCACCGCTTCGTTTTTTACGGCCTTTTCAAACCGGATCATCCGGAGGCGGTGACTGCATTAGATTACCAGGAAGAAATCGAACAAGCATGGAAAGCGACAGAAAAACAAAAAGGGTTGGAACGGAAGGCTGTCGACCGGGTTGTTCGATCGACTTCATTGGGTGAACCACTGCAAACACTGGAAATGACAGAACAGGAAATCGACCGCTATTTTCCGGATCGGCAATTGGAAGAGAAAGACCAAAACGGCTTGCTTTCCTTTTTCACCGATACGTATGAGCATATTGTCCTCAAACGCAAGGAAACCATGGTCGAAAGGCCGCATGGCCACATTTTAATGAGTGGCGGGAACCATGTCGTACGGGACGATAACTTGTCTACCACTTCTTATATGTATGGCATTTTCAATTCGCAACTGGCAATCGGAAATGTCAACATGAATAAAATGATGACCAATGCCCGGAATCCGCTGAACATAGCCAAAACTCCGGGACAGCGGGTTTATATCGAGCTTGAAGGCAGCTATCGTCTGCTGACGATGCCTTCCTTGTTCGAAATCGGGTTCAACTACGCCCGCTGGTATTACAAATTGGAAAACGATACGATTATTATCACGAATTTTACTACTGTAGACAGTAAGCAGGTTCAACTCGAAGCAGCATCGCAAAGCGGGAGAGCTTATCGTTACCTGGTAACCAATCAAATGACCATGCAAAACAACGAATACGAAGTTCCGTTCCATTATGAGGTGGACAATCAAACCGTTACGTTCACGGCGGACAAATCAGCTGATAGTTCTTCTGTCTATCCCGCCCTAAATTATCAGCTGCATGTTGCTGGTCCGGAAGCAGAATTCGGTGACGAGCAAAAACTGGCCGATTCCATCAAAACCGGGGATGCTTCTCTGGTCGTCCTGACACTTGCTCCAGCTTCGGAATGGACGATCGTGATAACTGGCGGGCTCAGAAAAGAAAAATACTCTGCGGAAAAACGTTCTTCTGCACATGAGATAAAACGTTATCGTGAATATTTTCACGGGTTGCTTAACGACTTTCATTTACGTACTGATTCTGGCTCTAATGAAGCACTGGAGAAAGTCAACGCACTCGCCTGGTGGTACACCCATAATATGCTTGTCCATTTCTCAACCCCACACGGTCTGGAGCAATACGGCGGCGCAGCCTGGGGTACGCGCGATGTCTGTCAGGGGCCGACAGAGTATTTCATGGCCACCCAAAACGAACAAACAGTAAAAGAAATAATCAAGATGGTATATTCTCACCAATATCAAGAAAGTGGAAATTGGCCGCAGTGGTTCATGTTTGATCAATACAACACCGTTCAACAAGCTGATAGCCATGGCGATATTATCGTCTGGCCGCTTAAAGTGATCAGCGACTATGTAGAAGCTACAAACGACTATGCCATCCTTCAAACGAAGGTTCCCTATACAGACAGACACAACTTTGCTTTCACGGAAGAAACAGCGACCATTTTGGAACACGTCAAAAAACAGATTGCTTATATACAGGAACACTTTTTACATGATACCCATTTGTCCGCTTATGATGACGGCGACTGGGACGACACCCTGCAGCCTGCCAATCAGCAGTTGAAGCAATATATGGTCAGCAGCTGGACAGTGGCCTTGACCTACCAGGCTTTACAGCGTATGACAAGTGTCTTGAAAAAGGCTGGAGATCCACAAGTCGAGGAGATGGAAACACTGTTGGCTGGTGTCAAACAAGATTTCCAAACCTATGTCCTGCAGTCAGATGTGATACCCGGCTTTTTATACTTGGAGGATCCGGACAAACCGCAAATGATGCTGCATCCATCTGATACCGAAACAGGAATCGATTACCGCCTGTTGCCAATGCAGCGTGGGATCATTAGTGAACTGCTGACTCCTGAACAAGCCGAGCGGCATTATCAGTTAATAAAACAGCAGTTGTCATTCCCGGACGGCGTTCGATTGATGAACCGGCCGGCTAATTATTCCGGCGGGGTCAGCACTCATTTTAAACGGGCCGAGCAGGCAGCCAACTTTGGCAGAGAGATCGGGTTGCAGTATGTCCATGCCCATATTCGTTTTGTCGAAGCAATGGCCAAGCTAGGAAAAGCGGAAGAAGCATGGAATGGCTTGGATATCATCAATCCGATACAAATCCAGAAAGCCGTGCCGAATGCAGAACTGCGGCAAAGCAATGCTTACTTCAGCAGCTCCGACGGCAAATTCAAAACTCGGTATGATGCACAGGATAACTTCGGAAAACTCCGGAACGGCGAGGTTGCGGTGAAAGGCGGCTGGCGGATATATTCAAGCGGTCCTGGAATCTATATGAACCAGTTGATCACCAATGTGCTAGGAATCCGTCAGCAGTCGGGCGACCTTGTCATCGATCCGGTTCTACCTGATTCAATGGACAATCTCGAATTTGCGTTCCGTTTTTTAAACAAGCCGGTCACATTTGTTTTTCACATTGGCCAAAAAGAAAGACAGGTTCTGGTCAATGGTGAAAAAATGGCCGTGGAAGAAGCTTACAATCCGTACCGGCAAGGTGGACTTATTGTGAAAAAGGCAGCACTGGAGAGAACATTGCAGACAGATAAAAACAGCATCGAAATCTATATATAAAAATTTTACCGGCAACAGACTGACTCCTTTCAGTCCTGTTGCCGGTATTTTTTTTACTTTGTCAGTTAATTTCTGGTAAACTGGAAACAGCATCTACTAGAGGAGGACGGTTTTATGAATGATTTACTATGGGGAGATGTGCTCGTACAGTTTGTTTACTTGATGATTTTGGTTTTGATTGTGCTGTTGTTCGTCTCGGTGTTCCGTTCCCAGGCGAAACGACAAAAACAATTAGACCGAATCGAGAGAAAAATAGATCAGCTGAACAGCGGACAAAGCGCGGAGGACAAAGGATAAGCAAAGCAACATGATCGGTGAAATGATCCTCCATTTGCCCCCAAACGCTATATGCGCTAGCAATAGTTGTCATTCGCACACTTCCCATTCATGGGAGGGATTACCGGAAACATTCCGCTGCTTTTAATCTCCCTTCATAATCACAGAGTGCCTGCACTCAGATACAAACATCCATTCTTAATACGTGTTGACATGCTGTTTTGTAAAAGGGCATGCACGTTGTTGCGTATACGGATTTCTACAGGAACAGCATGGCTCGAAAACCGACAAGTTAAGCCTTTTGTATTTTTGGAGAAAGTGAAAGCAGTGTATCTAAAAGCAGCGATGGGTAGTACTCATCAAACAACCGTATAAAAGGAAGTCTGTCAAAAAAGCTTATCTTATATATAAAAGCAAAAAACCGAACGAATTCGAATGCTCGGCATTGTCGAATATCGTCCGGTTTTCCTTCAGCCACTATGTTTTTGGAACGTACCTGAGGAAAGGAATTCCCTCATTTAAAAAAGCTATAATCGAAACTGTCTTACTAATCCATTCAATTCTTCGGCCAGGCCGGAAAGCTGTTCAGAGCTGTTGGCGACTTCCTCCATCGAACTGCTGGTCTGCTGGGAAGATGCCGACGTTTGCTCTACCCCTGCAGCGGCTTCTTCAGAAATCGAAGCTATTTCTTCTATCGAGGCATTCATCTCCTGGCTCTTCGCAGCAATGGCTGCCAGGTTTCCAGAAACCATTTGGACACTTTCCACCATTTCAGAAACAGAAGAGTGGATACTGGCAAATGTTTTACCAGTTTTCTCAATTTGACTGGTCCCTTGTTCAACCTCTTTATAGCCGCCTTGAAGCGATTCTGTCACTTTGCTGGACTCGGTTTGGATATTGCTCACAATGTTCGTGATGTCGGTAACAGAGACTCCTACTTGTTCTGCAAGCTTTCTTACTTCATCGGCAACGACAGCGAAGCCTTTTCCATGTTCCCCCGCACGCGCAGCTTCGATCGCTGCATTCAGTGCAAGCAAGTTGGTTTGTTCAGCGATGTCTTTAATGACCGATACAAGCTTGGAGATTTCCTGTGACTGAGAATCAAGCCCCTGGACTTTTTTCACAGCGTCCTGTACAATCCCATCAATCTTTTGCATTTGTTCTATTGATGAATCCATCAAACTACTTCCGTCTTCAGTCATACCGAGGACATGACTGGATGTTTCATCGATGTGGGCACCTCTTTCATTCGCCTCCTGTACTTTTTGAGAGAAATCACCCATTACAGAAGCCAATTCAGAAGCACTGTTCGCCTGGGACTCTGATCCTGATGCCAATTCCTGCATGGTGGTGGCCACCTGCTGTGAACCGGACTTGACTTCGTTGGCCGACTGCGTCAATTCTTCACTTTGACCGCTGACAGTCTCGGAAATTCCGGCGATTTTCTCCACCATCTCCTTGAGACTGTAACCCATTGCGTTGATCGAAGCAGCGAGACGGCCGATTTCATCTTTGCCAGCATAGTCTACTGGATCGACTGCCAGGTTTCCATCGGCAACTTGATCACTGACGTAAATAACTTTGTTCAAATTACGGATGACAGAACGGCTTATGAAGAAGACGAGCAAACCGCCCAGAATCACAGAAGCAGCTATCGCGATAAGCAATACGTTTCTAGCCAAGGCAGAACTATTTGATGCTTCCTTAATGGCCGCCTGACGGTCAGCTATAACCGTTTCGCGCAAGCTGTCCAATAATTGCACTGTTTCTGACCGCAGCTGATCTGATTCAACTTTCAAATTGGCCAGCAATGAGGCTTCGTCCTGTTCCACTGCCGGAACAATTACTTCTAAAAACAAATCGTTCATCCGCTTGTCATTCTCCTGGATTTTCGTGAATAACTCCTTTTCTTCGGAGGTATCCATACTTGCCTTCAATTCATTTTCCAACGTATTGAAACGATCTAAGCGCTCGTTATACTCATCTATGTAGCGAGCATCATCGTTATTCAAGTAGCTGGCGATCCGTACCGACTTGGCTCTGGTCAAGGATCCCATTTCCGTCACCTTGATCGCCCGGTCCCCTCGTCTGTCCACTTCATCGATGTTGTTACCGATGCCATTGATCAGCGTGGTGACAATACCGGCAGATATACCGAACAAAACAAAAACAACAACTAAACTGGCCCCATACTTCCAGCCAATGCTAAGATTCGAAAACTTCAGGCTGGGTAACTTAATCTTTTTCCGCATATTTTTCTACCCCTCGTTGTAGCATGCAGCAGTAAAATCTCTGGCAGCTGTATTTTGTAAGACTTCCCTTTCGATCGACCTTCTCTATAAGTAGAACCACCGTTGCCGCAATGCATACAAAACAGCATTCGTTCGGTCTGGCACTCCCAATTTTCTAAAGATAGAACTCACATGATTTTTAACTGTTTTCTCTGTGATAAATAAGAATTTGGCAATTTTGTCATTGCTAAAGCCTTTTGTCAGCAACTCCAGTACATTCCATTCTCGCTCTGTCAGAATTCCGACTGGCTGTTCTGCAACCTTGTTCGAAATTTTCAAGTAATCCTGCAATAAAACCGTCGAGAGCTTGGGATGTACATACACATTGCCATCCAATACACAGTCAACACCATTCGACAATTCCTCCGGCTGCATGCCGTTGAAAAAATAGCCGTCCAAACCTTTTTGAAACCAGTCGTTAAGCCTGGAAATGTCAGGGTTCGCAGTCCAGACAATTACCTTTTCTCCCTTTTGTTGCTGCCATTCTATCATTTCCATGACGGAATGACTGTCTGTGTCGATATCGACGATCAATAAGTCTACAGGTTCCCCACCCTGCATAAGAGAACGACATTCACTATAAGAAACCGCTTTGACTGAATGAGATGGATACTTATTCATCAAGACATTGATGATACCATCTCTTAATAGACAACGATTTTTCACCACAATAATATTCAATTCCAACTCACACCAATCTTTCCATCGTATTCCCCATAATTTCTTTCATCCCCTGTAAAAATCAAACACTCGGTTACTACAAAAAGTATTAAACCACCTCTTTTTACGAAAAATCCCAAAAAAATGGCTCTTCCTAATCAGGAACAGCCAGACATAGCTTGATTCTCAACTAAATCAAGTGTGTGGCAGCCAGGCGATCCTAGTCGCTTATGAGTAAAATGACTCATCGCTTAACCTTAGACCCTGGGCTTTGCGTCCTAACCTTTCGGCTAGTTTGCCTTTTTCAGAAGTTTATCACTCTCGTATGTAGTTCTTTAGTTAGTATACTGTGTCAATTTTCACTTTTCAACATAATTTTACAAATAATGCCGATATTTTTTTATTTCCAAAAGTTTATCGCTTGCATTTTTCAGAAAATTATGTCTTAAGGGATGGTAAACGCAAAAGAACAGCAAGGATATCCAAACAATCGACACCCTTGCTGTTCTTTAGCTTCCAAAATCCATTTTTTGATAACGTCCCCGAAAAACTTGATAAAGGCCGAACAATATGAAACCAAGTGAAACGACGCCGAGCATCCAACTGCCATACGGCTGCTGCGCAAGTTCGGACAACGTTTCATCCAGTCCTTTTGCTTTATCGGGATTTGTGGTGAGAGCTGTCTGCACAAAGAAAAAACCGATTAGGCCGAATACTATTCCCCGGGAAATCATCCCGATTTTCCCAGTGATTCTAGCGATTCTTTCTTCCTTTTCCTCCATTTCGGCCTGCTTGAACTTTTTCATGTAACTGCCTTTTATCCCGATACCTGCTTCATAGATGGCAAAACAAAAAACGACAAGGCCAAAAATCCCAAGCATCCATGGCCCAAACGGCTGGGATAGAAGTTTTGCCGACATTGTCTGCTCAGAATTCCCGCCACTTCCTGCATGTACAGCGATTTTCAGTGCCTTGAACGAGATGCCGCCATAAATCATTGCACTGATGAAGAAGCCCGTACGGATGGTCAATCCCCGTATCCCCTTTCCATAACCATCCGGATCTTTAAATGCTCTGATCAACTGCCAGACAATATAACCGAACAGTCCGAGTCCAATGATCCAAATCAGGATTTCGCCGAGGGGAAGGGCGGCAAGCGACTGGAACATTCCGCTCGTACCGGCGGTTTTCCCGCCAGAACCCGCTGCTGCCAGCAAAGCAAGGAATCCGATCAAGGCAAATACAATTCCTTGGGCCATATAGCCTATCCTGCCGAAACGCCGGATCCATGGCTTTGCCTGTTTATGTTGTTGCTCTATTTCCGCTTTCGTGGAAGGTATATCCATATTATTTCCCTTCTTTCGCAAGGATGGAAGTATAGAACCTTATTCCCTCACGAAAAAAAGCGAAACTTGCCAGTGACTAGAAAAAATCGGTAAGATACGTCTGCCTGACAGGCAATATTTCCTCTAGCAATTCTACTTCCGTGGGTTCGCCACCAATCATTCCTGCGGTATATAATTCCGAAGGCCGTTTTGTGCCAAGCAGCATCACCGTAAGCTGCTGGATGGAGCAGGAAATGCCGTGCCCCCCAGGATTTTCAGCCTCGATGTGGATAACTTGCCCATCCTCAATTCGATAACTGCCTGTATTGTCAGGCAAAAATTCGTCTTCCACCTGTAGATGAACAGGCTGCGAACTAGGGTTACGGCGAAAAGGATAAGCCTTCAGGAATGCCGGCACATCGACTATCCGGGCCATGAAATAGGGCTTGACCTCCTGTGGGAACCTCGGTTCATCTATCCTCAAAGGCAATAAATCATTCTCCGGCACTACCATTTCCACCTTTTCCACCATCGAATCATGGTTGGCGATGAATTGCATGAGTACACGCCACCCATTTAACGTCAAGTAAACAAACTCTTCTACAGTGAAGATGTCATCGTTGACATGGTAAATGAGATACCCTTCAGCCTCATCCTGCTCGTTATAGGACACAGCGATGTGCTCGTTTCCAGTGAGCACCCTTTGCTTCCACCATCGTTCATCCCTTACCAGCATGCCATTGTATTCCTGTGCAAAACGGCTATAAAGCGAATCCAGCAACGCGATATCTTTTTGCACTCTGCGGACATAGCCGTCTCCATTCCACTTTTTCTTCAACCGGTCGATTGGCAGGGAATAGTGTTTGTTTGTAAAAGCCAGCTCCCACCCATATTTTCGGTAAAATGGAAAAGAGAACGGATGCAGGAAAGACAACATCTGCCCATTTTCCTTCATGTCAAGGAGAGCATGGTGCAGCAGCCGCTTTACAACGCCCTGCCGTCGATACTCCGGCCAGGTTGCTACATTGCCGATTCCTCCCATCGCAAACTCTTTACCGTCCAGATAACAGGATAAAGAATGGAGATGCAGCTTGCCCGCTAGTCTCCCCTGTTCCATCCAGCCCCAAATTTTGTGATGTTTTGTTTCTTCTATTTTTTTCTGTCTCTCCTCATCAGACAATTTAAATTGAAAAGCAAATTGGGACAAAGCAAAAACTTCCGGAAAATCGTTTTCGGTCAAGCGCTGTATTTCTGCCATCATGATCTCCCCCTCAATTCATTACTCAAAAATAACATCCAACTGACTGGCGATGACTTTTTCCACCTGCTTTTCGGTCAACCGTTCCGGTTCCAGCATGGCGTGAAGCGCCAATCCATCGACCATTGCATACAGTCTCTCGATTTCAAGCTGCTTATCGATACCTGGCCGCAGCAAACCATTTGTTTCCATATACCCGAACATCAGCTGAATGGCGGCTAAAATGCCATCCCCTTCCTCCTTCAATAAGTGAGGATGATGCCGGGCGTAGCCGACAAACGAAAACCACACCTCCATCTCTGCTCTGGTCTGCGGGTTCGTGGGAACGATTTCGAGTAAAACATCGAGCATCTTTTGTTTGGGCGACCCATCGCGGTGGAGGATCTGCTTGATTCGTTCCGCTGCTCTTTCCTTCACTAAACGCATTGCATAAAGAATCAAATCCTCCTGATTGGAAAAATAATAGCGCAGGGCTCCTAGGGACAGCCCTGCCTTTTCTGCTATCTTGCGAACGGTAGCCCCTTCCATTCCAAATTCCAAAATGACCTGCCAGGCTGCTTCGGCTATTCTATTTCTACGCTGTTCATGATTCACTTTTTTTGGCATATTCTTACGATAGCAATTCGGAAACGAACATTCAATTATTTAGTACAATTGTATTAAATAATTGAATGTGCTATGCTGGCTTTATCTGATACAACTGTATTAAATAAGAGGAGAAGTCGATGAGAAGTTCAAGGGGGAGAAATAATTGAATTATATTGTGTGGATGATCATTGCCTGTGAAATTGCCTTCTGGATTGCAATCATTGCTGGTTTGGTCACCCGTTATTTATGGAAAAAAGAGAAAGCAGGACTCACTTTACTGGCGATGACACCGGTGATCGACTTGATTTTGCTGCTGCTGGCAGGTTTTGATTTAAACCGGGGAGCCGAGGCCACAGCAGCCCATGGTGTAGCTGCCATTTACATCGGAAGCTCGATTGCATTCGGAAAAAGTATGATAGCCTGGGCCGACCAACGCTTTCAATATTATATTCTAAAGCAGCAGGAATCAAAACCGCAAAAACGCTATGGATATCAATATGCCAGGCATTATGCCAAAGGATGGCTGCGCCATATACTGGCTTTTGCCATCGGAGCAGGGCTGCTTGCTGCCACGATTTTTATCATCGGAGATGCAGAACGGACGGAAGCTTTAACAGGAATAATCAGAGTGTGGGGGTTGGTTTTGGGAGTCGATACGCTTGCCACGATCAGTTACTTCATTTGGCCCCGGCAACGAAAAGCATAAAGCAAGCTAGACGCAAACACCTCGCCCGCCTACAATGAAAACCGGACATCTGGGGGTAACAAAAACAGAATCATAAGGGTAATTCGATTTACTCTTCTCCTCACGGATGAAGAGTTTTTTTCCGGGTGTCCTGCATTCCTTATATGTTCGCAAATTGTCCGGTTTCTGTATTATCAAATCAGCCAATCTGCTTCCGGGACTCTTTCAAGCTTGTTTCCTGTCGTTCCAGCAACAGAAGCATCTTTTCAAAAGTGGTCCCCCTTTTTTCCTGGACATCCTCCTGGAGTCTCGCTTTCAGCACAGCTTTTGTTTGATCATCCAACTTCACGATGAGCGCTTTCCACATGTCAATAAAGGTCGTTCCCGGCTCCATATGGATTTCATAAGCGAAACACGTTTTCAATACTTGGTAATACAATTCTTTCAATGCAACTTCATCCTTCATCCATAACAGGCCTCCATTCCGGTTTGGTAGTTTCTAACTGTAGTATGGACAGTAGATAGCCGGAATAAACGAAACCACTGAAAAATGTCGGCAATACAACGTTGTATACGATTGCATGTTTGTTTGCTAAAATCTTACCAAGGACTTGGATTGCCCGAGAAATTAGCGTTTTCCAGCTTTCCATCAAAACGAACACAAAGGGGATGCCACCATGTATCTGACCCCAGCTTTAGGCAGAAGAATCGTATCAGAAGTGAAGCCACTGCTCGATGAAAACATTATCATTGTCGACCCTGACGGTATCATCATTGCCAGTACTGACCCAGACCGGATAAATAGCTACCACGAGGGCGCTGTCATAGCCTGTCAAAGAAAAACAGAACTGATTCTTTCCGAAGCAGACGAAGCTGCCCTGACCGGCGTGAAGGCAGGAATCAACCTTCCGATCTATTTCGATGGATTGCCGATTGGCGTCATTGGTATCACCGGCAGTCCGGAAAAGGTCACGCCTTTTGGTTCGCTGGTAAAAAAAATGACAGAATTGCTCATTCAGGAAAATATGTATTTCCAGCAGACTGAGTGGAAAACCCGTCGACTGGAAGCCTATTTGTTCGAGTGGGTACAGCAGGAAGTTCCTGCGGAAGCATTCCTGGACAACGGACGTCTTTTAGGCATCGACATGTCCAACTGGAAACGCTGCTCCCTTATTCACTTTTCTGCTTCTGACAACCAAAACGCCTCTGAATTCTACAGAAATGCCCGGGATTGGCTGAAAAAAAGAACGAATGACATGGTGCTTAGCTGGGGAAATGATTGCTGTCTGGTTATACACGATGAACCGGCATCACTTGCGACGAAGCTAGCTCCCGAATACGCTCGTTTATTGACCCGGTTCCAACAGGAATTCAAAAGGCGGTTCGGATTTTTGCCGGAGATCGGAGTGGGGCCGGCCGGTCCCCCAGGAAAAATGAGACATCTGTTTCAGAAGACGGAAAAAACATTGGCCATTGCTTTAAAAAGAGCTGCGCTCGTTTTATATGAAGATTTACTGCTGGAGCTTTGCCTGGAAGATATGACACCGGCAACCAAAACCGCCTTCATCGAACGCTGCCTGGGAAAACTTCCCCAGGATTCGACTCTCTTGACCACTTTGAATGTGTTTTTGGCCAACAACTCGCAGATTTCGGAAACAGCACGCCAGTTACAAGTCCATATCAATACGGTCCACTACCGTTTGGGCAAGATCGAAGAACTTACCGGCCATGACCCGAAGCAGCTCTATTCCCAGGTATCTTTTTATCTAGCATTATTGTTTTTGGAGAACTATACAAATCCCACTTGAATTTTCACAACATTTTTATAGGTTTCCACATATAATTCCCTGCATATAGTTATTACAATAAAAGAAAATCAGCCAATAGATAAGGAGAATGTCGATGCTGACTAACAATGCAAGGGAATTACTGACCGCCATTGTCGGGAAAGAAAACGTGGAAACTTCTCAGGCAAGCAAACTTGTTTACTCCTTTGACGCCACTCCGCAATTTCAGGCTATGCCCGATGCCATAGTGTCTCCCCGGTCCGCTTCCGAGGTTGCCCAGGTAGTTAAATGGTGCAATGAACAGGAAATTCCGGTTGTACCAAGAGGGTCAGGCACTAACCTAAGTGCCGGAACGACGCCGCTTCAGGGAGGGATCGTCCTGCTTATGAAGCATTTGGATAAAATCCTGGAAATTGATGAAGAAAATTTGACCGTGACCGCTCAGCCCGGCGTTAATACCCTGGAACTGATGGAAGCTGTCGAAGCAAAAGGGTTGTTTTATCCACCTGACCCAAGCTCCATGAAGATTTCGCAAATCGGCGGAAATATCAACGAAAACTCCGGCGGTCTTCGCGGGTTGAAATACGGGGTGACCCGTGACTATGTGCTAGGTCTTGAAGTGGTCCTCCCGAATGGAGAAAAGATCCGCACGGGCGGCAAACTGGCAAAAGACGTGGCAGGTTATGATTTAACCAGGCTGTTTGTCGGTTCTGAAGGGACCTTGGGAATCATTACGGAGGCAACATTGAAACTGATTCCGATGCCGGAAACGAAAAAGACGGTCCTGGCACTTTATGAGGACATGGAAGCAGCTGCACGTACCGTCTCTAAAATCATCGCCAGCAAAATCATTCCGTCCACCCTCGAGTTTTTGGATCAACCTACCGTCAAAGTGGTCGAAGACTTCTCCAAAATCGGTCTGCCGACTCATGCCAAGGCTGTCCTGCTGATCGAGCAGGATGGAGATGCTGCTGTTGTCGAAAAAGATATTGCCCGTATCCTTTCGATTTGCGAGGAAAATCAGGCAATCGAGGTGAGCATGGCCGCTTCCGAGGCGGAAGCAGAAGCACTGCGTACGGCAAGGAGGTCCGCTTTATCAGCACTTGCCCGGTTAAAACCGACAACCATCCTCGAGGACGCTACGGTTCCTCGTTCGGAGATTGCCAACATGGTGTATGCCATCAACCAAATAGCAGAAAAACATCAGGTCGAAATTTGTACCTTCGGCCATGCCGGGGACGGCAATTTACATCCCACCTGCTTGACGGATGCCCGGGATAAAGAGGAAATGGAACGAGTCGAGCAAGCCTTCGAGGAAATTTTCACTACTGCCGTGGCACTTGGCGGAACGATAACTGGCGAGCACGGTGTCGGTGCCATGAAAGCCCCTTATCTGCATCTAAAGCTCGGTGTAGCCGGAGTGGAAGCCATGCGTTCCATCAAACAAGCATTCGATCCGAAAAATATCATGAATCCAGGAAAGATGTTTGCCAAAGAAAATCGCCAACGGGTGGTGGTCAAACAATGAAAACAGCAGAGAAGCGACAGATACAACAACAATTCCAGGAAAAGATGGATTATGATGAATTACTTAACTGTATGCGCTGCGGCTTTTGCCTGCCCAGCTGTCCGACCTATATTGAATCCGGGAAAGACGAAGCGCACTCCCCCCGCGGGAGAATAGCACTCATGAAAGCGGTCGTCGACGGAGAGATCGAACCAGATGAAGATGTCAAACGTTCGTTGGATATGTGCCTCGGCTGCCGGGCTTGCGAACCGGTCTGTCCATCCGGGGTGAACTATGGCCATTTACTGGAACAGGCACGGGATATCATCTATCAAAATCAAAAGCAATCCTTACCCGTCCAGGCCGTTCGAAAAGCGGCATTCCAAGGTTTATTCCCCCACCAACAACGCATGATCGGACTCACCGGCCTGATCGGTTTTTACCAGCGTTCGGGCTTGCGGACTGTTGCCCGAAAATCCGGCATGATGAAGCTGCTCCCCGAATCGATGCAGTTGATGGAAAGAGTGCTGCCGGATGTTCCGACAAGCAAATCCATGAAACAACGGCCAAGGCATTTGCGGCCGGCTGTACCAGTAAAAAAGCGGGTCGCGTTTTTCGCAGGCTGTCTAATGGACACTGTCTTCCTTCCGACCAATGAGGCAACGACGAAGCTTTTGCAGTACGTCGGCTGTGAAATCGTCGTTCCGGAAGCCCAGGCATGCTGTGGTGCCCTGCATGGCCATAGCGGGGAAAAACAGCAGGCAAAATCGATGGCAAAACGCAATATTGCCGCATTCGAAGCAGCTGAAATAGATTATATTATCACCAACGCTGGAGGCTGTGGCGCCTTTTTAGTCGATTACGGTCATTTATTGAAGGATGAGCCGGAGTGGAAAGATCGTGCCGAAGTTTTTTCCAGCAAGATAAAAGATATATCCAGTGTTTTAGTGGAGTTGGGTTTTGATAAATTTTCTTTGTCACTTCAAGACGAAATCATCACTTATCAGGATTCCTGTCACTTGAAAAATGTCCAAAAAACGTTCATGGAGCCAAGGAAATTGTTGTCTTCCATCGAAGGAGCGCAATATGTGGAGATGAAGGATGCCGGACGTTGCTGTGGATCGGCAGGCATCTACAATCTTGTCGAAACAGAGATGTCCATGCAGATTCTTGATTATAAAATGGAACAAACAAAAGCGACAAAGGCAAAGACGATTGTGACAGCCAATCCAGGCTGCCTGCTGCAGATGAAATTAGGGATTGAAAAAGAAGGCCTTTCCGACCAGATGAGGGCTGTCCATATTGTCGATTTGCTTCTGGAGGCTTACGAGAACGCAAATCCTCCTGCTTGATTCACACAAACGAGGCATCTTAAAAGAGCTTTGGACAAAAGCATCGCCACCAAAATAAAAACCGAACGATTCGTTCGGTTTTTATGATTAGCAAAAAACAAACCGCTCTACCCTTCTCTCATGAAAAATGCAACGTTCCACTCCGGCAAGGTACTTCGCTTTCTGAGGAAGTTGAAGCCTTGCCCGTGGAACGCGTAGTATCTTGCCGTAGCGATTCCAAGCACACATCAAACAACAGGATAAAACAAGAGATACAACTAAAAACCGAGCGAATTCATAAGCATTTAGAATTTGTTTGGTATTTTCTTTAGTGGCCATGCTTTTGTCCCGTCCTCTTTTGATTAAAGTCGGGAATAACGCAGATGGCTGCACAACTTTTTTATGAGCAAAGGAAATCTGCTACGATAAACTAAAGACACCAAAGGAAGGAGAGATAATCATGAAAATTGCATGTATATCCGATATCCATGGCAACGCCGACGCCCTCGATGCTGTGCTGCAGGATATCGAAAACCAGCAAATCGAAAAAATCCTCGTATTGGGAGACATCGCTTTTCGTGGACCCGAACCAAAGCGGTCGATCGAACGAGTCCGCAATCTCGATACGGACGTGATAAAAGGCAATGCAGATGAATGGGTCGTTCGGGGAATCAAAGAAGGAGAAGTGCCGGATAAAGCATTAGAGCTGATGAACAAAGAGCGGGACTGGACGGTATCCCAGCTAGAACAACGTGAGGTCGACTACTTAGCCGGACTTCCAAACCATAAGCAGCTGGAGATAGACGGCATATCCGTCCACGCCTTCCACGCCACGCCCGACAGTCTATTTGAGATAGTGCCACCAGATGCAGATGACAACACCGTTGAATCCAAGCTGTTTAAAGAACAGGCAGACGTCTATTTGTATGGACATATTCATAAATCTTACATCCGGACAATCAAAGGAAAAACGGTTGTCAATCTCGGAAGTGTCGGCCTTCCTTTTGATGGGATTGTGAAAGCCTCATACGCCATTATCGAAATCAAGGACGGAACGGTAAGCGCAACAATCAAAAAAGTTGCTTATGATGTGGAGAAGACGATAGAAAAGTATCGCCAGAACCATTATCCCAATACTGACATGATGGAGAAGGTTGTCCGCCAAGCCGCCGTTCCATCATAAAAACAGGTCTTAAACAGTCTATCAGAACTTTCGATAGACTGTTTTTATGCTTCGCCCTTTCTTCTTGGTAAATTATGTTAGTATGGTAGGTGGAGAGAATGCCTTTTTGCCCATAACAAATGTGCAGACTGCCACATCATCATGAGGACGTTCTTAGAAAAGCTGCAAAGAAGGCCTTCTTTTTCCAGAGAAATGGTTGAAATGGACAAAGCAACATCCTATAAAACAGCTTATCCTGAAAAAACAAAAAGGAGGTTATCTAATGTCGCAAACCGAAACTATTTTTGAAGTTCCAATCTGTTGCCGAGGAATTGCGGTCGTTCTGTTAAAGAAAATCGACGACCTCTATCATGTTTTATTGGTTAAACGGAAAAGCAAAATCCTAGATGGTGCCTGGTGCTACATCGGAGGAAGCATCGAAAACGGAGAAAAAGCCTCGGAAGCCGCCTTGCGGGAGATTAAAGAAGAAACCGGTATAAATGAAGTGATTTTGTATTCTGCCAATAGATTCGATCAATTTTACTCCCCACAGGAGGAATACATCTATATGGCACCCGTATTTGTCGGTTACGTTGACAGTCGGCACCATGTAAAACTTAATCATGAACATAGTGCGTACAAATGGCTGCCGGTTGAAGAGGCCATTGAGACTGTAACCCTTCCAGGAAACGATGAAGTCCTCGCCTTTATCGATAAACACTTTATTCAGAGAAGGCCATCTTCTTTCCTTCGTATAAGCAAGGAATTGTAAACAGATCAAATGCTTAAGACGTATCTCTATATTGGAGGGACCCTCCACCATATGTCCTTGAAGTAAATCATGCAGATGGTTCGTTCAGAAACTTCAGAACTTCGATTCCCATTGGAACTGCATGGACAATACCGGAAATAATGGGTGAGTTCCAACAAAGTAGCATCTTCTCTAACATTCTATTTGCAAACAAGCCCTCCTCATAAGGAAACGTCTAGTGAACGCACTGCTTACAGCTTGTTTCCCCTAATCGTTTTTGAGATAATAAAAGCAATACATGGACAAGATGTTACCTGACAAATCAATGGTACATAAAAGCAGCATAGCCCTGTAAACAAGGAGGAATCAAGTGTGACGAGAGACTTCCAGGAATCAAAAATGAAAGTTTTTTCGTTGAGCTCCAACCTGCCGCTGGCTGAAGAGATAGCCGACAATATGGGGGTAGAGCTTGGAAAAAGTACGGTGACAACCTTTAGTGACGGTGAAGTGCGCATCAGTATCGAAGAAAGTGTACGCGGATATGATGTCTTTGTCATTCAGTCCACGAGCGAACCGGTAAACCAACATATTTTAGAATTACTGATTATGATCGATACATTAAAAAGAGCTTCTGCTAAAACCATCAATATTGTCATTCCCTACTATGGGTATGCAAGACAAGACCGCAAAGCAAGACCGAGGGAACCGATCACTGCAAAGCTTGTCGCAGACTTGATTCAGGAAGCAGGTGCTTCAAGGGTCATCTCTCTGGACTTACATGCGCCGCAAATTCAGGGATTTTTCAACATACCGGTCGACCAACTGGCCGGCATTCCGATTTTGGCAAGTTATTTGCAGGAAAAACAATTTGAGGATGTAGTCGTCGTATCTCCAGATCACGGCAGTGTATCACGCGCACGCCAACTGGCTGATCACTTGAAAGCACCGATCGCGATTATCGACAAGCGCGGTCCCCGTGAAACAGAGGTCGGCGAATCGAACATCGTCGGAAATATCGAAGGGAAAACAGCTGTCCTGGTCGACGATATCGTCGATACCGGGACACGTATGACCAGTGGAACGAAAGCGTTGATGGCGAAAGGCGCCAAGGAAGTCTATGCCTGCTGCACGCACCCCGTGCTTTCAGGTATTGCCATTGAAAAAATCAATCAATCCGAGTTAAAAGAATTAATTGTCACCAACAGTATCCCGATTCCGGAAGAAAAGCACCTCGACCGGATTACACAGCTGTCGGTCGCACCGTTGATGAGCGATGCCATCACCAGAGTGTTCGAAGACCGTTCAGTCAGCCCGTTGTTTGACTGAATAAGAAAGCAGACCTATTGTTATTTAACCGGGGCTGTTATGGAGTACAAATCGTAAATGGTTCATTAAAGAGCAGTCCAAGTTACAATTGAATTGGACTGCTTATTTTCATTGAGACAAAGGTTACAAAAAAACGCAAATCAGCATAGGAATTGACACTCCTTTCAGCAATAGGACAGCATCTATTCTCAGCTATCGGTCCAGTATTTCCAAAAACGTTTTAATACTCTCAATTTTACAATTTTTAGAGTTTTTAATGGATACACTGTTAAGATCAAAGGAGGTATTTCAACTGACGGGGCAGTTTAATACAACTTTAGAGTTATTGCGAAATCACCTTTTTATGCCATATTATTTTACTTAAAAAAGATTAGACAGATTAAAAAGTTAGGCAAAAAATCGGGTAATGCATATTAGTAAACTATTACGCCACAAAAAAATCAATTTAAATTTATACATAGGAGAAAATTAATATGAGCCCTACAGATAAAAAAATTTATATCGCCTTTTACGATGATTCAGATGCAAATGCCTTGCTGGATTTACACTTGAGAAATGGTGAGTTATTTCAGAAATATTCCCCAACCTTTAGCAATGACTATTATACCCTTGAAGCAAAGCGTAAATATATTAGCAATTCTATAAAGCAGAGGGAAGAAGATAAACAATATTCCTTTGGTATTTTCTTAAAAGATGGCGACAAATTGATTGGAGAAGTATCCCTGTCTCGTATATCCCGAGGTGCACTCCAAAGAGGTTTAATCGGTTATTCCTTAGACAAGCAATATAATGGCAGAGGGCTTACCACTGAAGCAGTCACCTTGGCAGTAGATTTTGCTTTTAATGAACTAAAACTACATCGTATAGATGCAGGAGTAATGTTAAGCAATTTAGGTTCAATGCGAGTATTAGAAAAGGCTGGTTTTCATAAAGAAGGTATAGAACAAAAGGGTGTAAAAATTAATGGTCAATGGGAAGACCATCAGATATTTGCCATAATATCAGACAATAACTAAACTTTATTTGGTGAAGAATGTCCTTATATTATGATAGAGTATCTCATTTAACTTCAAAAACGAGATTGTGAAACAAAATACTTAAACTATTTGTGCAATAGCTGAACAAAAATTTATCGAGTATGGCAGCCCTATTCCGAAAAGGGCAGATTGGTAAAGTTTGAAAGAGACAATAAGTAGGATAAAATTTTTATAATAAATCATGTTGGAGGTGCTGCAATGAATGACACAATTAAGTCCTATTTTGAAAACCTTGAATCCCCAGACAAAAATTCACAATACGAAGCATTTCAGAATATAATTCATGCAACCAATGGAAAAGTGGACTGGGCTTATGAAGTTTGGGACGAATTGATTGACTGGCTTACTGACAAGGATAATCATCGTAGATCCAGAGCAGGACAGTTTCTTTCGGCATTAGCAATTAGTGACCCTGAAAAAAGGATGCTCCATGATTTTCCAAAGCTCTGGGAAGTGACAAAAGATTCGAAATTTGTAACTGCTCGCCATACTTTACAATCGATTTGGAAGGTAGGATTAGCAGGACAAGAACAAAGAGAAATGCTCCTTAACCACATTATTGATAGGTTTAAAAATGGAATGAATGAAAAGAATCATACTCTAATCCGATACGATATGATTGTGGGTTTGAAAAAATTATATAATGAAGTAACGGACGAACAAATTAAGGAAATAGCGATGGATCTGATTGAATATGAAGAAGATAGTAAATATCGAAAGAAGTATATGTCCGCTTGGAAATAAGGAAGATAGCGTCACCTTTTTTTATAACTAACATACGGAATGGTTCCCCACTCCAGTAACGAGCAGAGTCAGATTCTCTCCTGTCAAGCGTCCTTTTGCTATGCTTTGACATAAACTCCTGTATTTTGGGGAGCCATTCAAGAATCAAATTTCATGCCATCTTTTCTATCGAGTGATTTGGCATGGATTCGCTTACTCGATGGCTTCCCTTTTCAACTTTCAACTGTCTCTTCCAACCTTAGTCTTTTATCCAATACTCCCTACAATCCCTACTGCGTTCCATAAAGCCATATTCAATAAGGTACCTTCTGATGGTCGCAAAATCATTGTATATTGTTTTCAATATGCCGTTGACTTCTTTTTCCGTGTACTTTTTATCACGCTCAAAACGATTTACAATGTTTTGTAATACAATCAACTTTCTTTTTTCCTTGCTTGGAAACTTATCTAACTTTCCATCAGTTCCTTGTTTAAAATAGGTTGATAAAACCTTTTCTTTCTCTTTTTCTGTGGTTGCATATCGATCATCCACCATCTTTGCCCCCTTATGAAATTGCACAAAATTATCTTCCCTTTGGTTATCCGACTGTTTATTCAAAAGGTTCATAATCGCTAGAAAGACCTTTGCCTGTTTTTCTTTCTCTTTCAGTTTAAAGCGATGATTTCTCACCGTAGATGGACTCCCCACATTTAGCTCCCTCACGATTTCTTTGTCACTGAATCCCTTGCTGAAAAAGTGAAGCAATTCTTTTTGATGATCAGATAACCCGGTGTACTTTTTGTCCATTTTAAGCAGGTAATCAAATACAGAGTGATGCATGTCCTTTATGTGTCTTGCAACTGCTTTTTTGGCTTCATACAAAGTTCCATCCATCGGATAAATAATTCCCTCCACATACCTTGATCCACAGAGAAGGCACACATATTGTCCATCCGAGTGGACATACCCATTTGAAATTTCCTCAACGTTCGCTTTCCAAAAACGCTCTTCTTCCGTAATAATAAACAACTCCTTATTTTGTTTATTAATATAAAAACAATTTAATGCTTTGTTTATTTAAATGCAATAGTAATTTTCTGAATATTAGGACGTTGCAAAAGAAAGCAGCAATAAATTCTATAAGGAACCACACTTTTTCCGTCATGCTTCTTCTAATCTGAGCAATCGAGTAGGAGGAGGCGATTAACCTCCGTCCTCTCACACCACCGTACATACGGCCCCGTATACGGCGGTTTCCTTAAGATTGACGTAAGAAAATATATCGTTGGTATAAACTGCGTAACCCTAAACGATTCCAGTAAGAGTTGTTTAGGGTTTTGTGTAGTATCGGACTATCCGCAATTCGCCAGTAGCCTTTTCGGGTATTCGCCCATTCATGGGCTCTCCACCCTGGAACCCCTAGAGCTATCAGTTTTCTTTTACGGGTCTTTGGGCGTTTCCATTCTTTCCAAAGACACATCCTCAGCCGGCGGCGAATCCAGGCATCCAGTCTCGAGAAGATACTTTTCGTATCTGCCAGAGCGAAATATCCGCACCAACCAATAAGATATTGATTCAGCTTCCGAATACGGTATTCCATACTCCATCCCTTCGACCTCGATGTTAACTCCCGGATCTTTTCCTTCAGACGCTTGACACTTTTCTGGTGTACGCGCACCTTCGGTGTCCCGTATGAGGTGAAACTGAAGCCTAGGAACTTCCTTCTCCATGGTCGGTCGACAGCTGACTTCTTCCGGTTCACTTTTAGGTGAAGTTTCTTTTCAATGAAAGTAGTGATGGCGTTCATCACCCGATAGCCTGCTTTCCGAGAGGATACATAGATATGAAAGTCATCCGCGTACCGGACGAAGCGATGCCCCCTCTTTTCCAGTTCTTTATCCAATTCATGAAGAACGATATTTGCCAGAAGCGGACTTAACGGACCACCTTGCGGCGTTCCTTCACTTGAACGTACGCATACCCCATTCATGAGAATCCCGGATTTCACATACCGTTTGATAATCCTGAGAAGTTTGCTGTCTTTGATGGACTTCGCCAGAAGTCCCATTAACTTGTCATGATTGACCTTATCGAAGAATTTCTCCAAATCCATGTCGACAACCCAGCGGTTGCCTTCCCGGATATAGCTTTTCGCCCTGCGTATTGCCTGATGAGCGTTTCGTTTCGGGCGAAACCCATAGCTGTGTTCCGAGAAGATAGGGTCAAAAACCTTGGTTAGTTCTTGGGCTATGGCTTGTTGGATGAAACGGTCCTCCACGGTTGGGATACCTAACAGCCTTACTCCACCGTCTGGTTTCGGGATTTCGACTCGACGTACGGGAGCAGGTTGATAGGTCCCTTTCTCGAGTTCAGAACGCAGGGTAGACCAGTGTTCCATTACATGGCTTCGCAGGTTTTGTACGGGCATGTGGTCGACACCGTGACTCCCTTTATTGCGTTCCACGCGTTTCAATGCTTGTATGAGATTTTCCCGTGATAAAATGCGTTCCATCATTCGATATCTCTCCTACGCGAGCGGTGTTCTTTCTTCGTTTCATCTTCTGTTCCACCCTCTCAAAGTCCCCGCGGACTTCACCACTTCCTCCTTTGAGCAGGCTCCTACGGAGTTGGCTATGTCTTTACAGAAGGATGCATCCGAAAGGACCGCTCTTCCTTAAAGATTCGGTCCTTCCCTACGTGTCTCGAGCCACATAGGTACTACGACCTCGGCTGACTTCTGCCGGTTCAGCTGTCCATCACTGAACAGGTTGCGAAGGGCACTTCGCGTTTCCGGCAGACCTCCCCGGGTAAGTGCGCAAACTTCCTCTCCATGTACCCGCCTCATTTACTGACACTCCCTTCGGCCATTAGGATTTTGGTGTGTTCTGCCACCTCGTCCCAGCGTGTCAGCCTTCTATGAGATTCGTGTTCCTCGGGTCGGAGATTTGCCTCCGGCTTCCTTCAGATTCCGGGTCGCCCCGGACACCCTTGCCTTCAGCTAACGGTTACAATGGCCTTCACCGTTCGGGACTTGAACCCTAGAGCGTGCGCACATGCCAGGCACACAGAAAAAACAGACCAAATCATCTGTGATCTGGTCTGCTTTCGCCCGGTATAGATGTTTCCTCTGTCCCTTTCTGGAAACATCACGCGCTGTATGTATCTTTGCCTCATAAAAATTTTTGCAAAGCTTGCTCCACTCTTTCCGCCGTAAACGGTTTGACGATAAAATCTTTTGCACCTGCTTTAATAGCTTCGACAACCATTGCCTGCTGGCCCATGGCCGAACACATGATGATATTGGCGCTATCATCGAACTGTTTGATCGCCTGCAATGCTTCTACACCATTCATTTCCGGCATGGTTATATCCATCGTCACCAAATCCGGCTGCAGTTCTTTGTATTTGTCGACTGCTTCCTGGCCGTTAGTTGCTTCCCCGACTACTTCCAGCCCAATTTTGCCTAAAATATCTTTGAGCTGCAATCGCATAAAGGCTGCGTCATCGGTTACGAGTACGCTCTTCATGTGAAAATCCCCCACTCTGTTATCATTAATCTTCGTTTATTTCTTTGACTTCTTCCATTTCTTTTGTATCAAAGATGCTTGCAAAGTCAAGCATGATCAACAATCGATCGTCCAATTTAGCCACTCCTCTTAAAAACTCGGAGTGGACTCCTCCGGCCATACTTGGCGTTGGATCGATGATTTCCGGATCAATGTCGATCACGTCTTTTGCTTCATCGACAATCATTCCTGCCGTCACTCCATCAATCTCGATGATCAGGACTCTCGTTTCTTCACTATAATCTTGATTTCCCAAATTCAACCGTTCTTTCAAATCGATAACCGGAATCACCTGGCCGCGCAAATTGATAATGCCTTTAATAAAATCGGAAGTGTTCGGCACCTCTGTCACATCGACTAATCGCTCAATAGAACGCACTTGCTGAATGTCCACGCCATACTGTTGCTGTTTCAGTTGAAAAATGATTGTCTTGACTGCCGTCTGCATCGTGATTCCCCCTGTTTCTATCCATCTTCTATCCTCCATTCAAAAGACAATTTCCTGCTCAGAATGTAAGCAAAATGAATAGACCTTATTATCTAGTAATATTAGACTATTAACCATGATTTTTCAACAAAATTTTACCATTTCCCCATACTTTTTTTATCTGCCAAGACTTTATCTCCAACGATATTCAGCCACTGATCAACTTTTCTTCAAGGGCGGTTTTCCTTCCCACTGAATCCATTTTTCCGGATGAAAAAATTGATATTTTCCTGATTGCAACAATTGATACAAAAAGTAAGAGCTGACGTAGACAAAAGGAACAAACATTACACCGTAAAGGATATGCTGTTTCCACCATTCAAGCCCGAGGGCAGCCAGGACAAGATGAGACAAACTGATGACAAGCGGATGGATGACAAATATCCCGATCGTGTTCCTGCCGATTTTGTTGATTAAGGTGCCTTCTCCTATATTCCGATACTTGAGCAAAGCAGCAAATATGGTCAGGCTTAGTGGAATCGTAATGAAAAAGTATTCCTCCTTGCTTCCGTCCAGTTGCTCCATCGTCCAAGTCCGCTCCAATAATTGCAGAAAAAACAACGCCGGAATGACCACCGTATATACAGAACCGTTGATTCGCGATGCCAGTTTCTCGAATTTCTGATGGTTCAAGCCAATAAAACTGCCGAGCGACACATAAAACAATCCAAAAAAGAAAGGGTCTCTTGTATTGAAGGACATTTCATAGAAGTGGGAATACCCCTGGCCGGTCAAGCCGAGCAAATGCAGAAAAAAACTGGCCGCCAGCAGCAAACCGGCCGTTCGCATCCGTTGAAAAAAGTAGACGATGACCGTTGCCCAAATAAGCGCAGGCAAAAACCAGAGGTGATACTGAGTATTACTGACTCCGTATACGAAAACCTCTCTAGTAAGAAGACCGGCGATATATTCATGGGTTTGCTGATTTATCAATCCTCCGCTCTGCCAGGCAGTTTTACCGTAATCGTACAAAGCATAAATCAGGAACCATGAAGCATACAAGAGGATCAATTTTTTTATATAGGAAAGAAAATAATGAAACGTTCGTCCTTTGCCGTTTGTTTTCATTGTAAACAAAAATCCGGAAGCCATAAAAAATAATGGCACACTGAACCTGGCAAACACCTTCAACACCGTATCCAATTGGCTGCCGTCCATCATGCCGGCCTGGACTTCTTCAAATGCCCGGGCATGAATAAACACTATGCCCAGCATGGCAAAAAACTTGCCGAAATCAATGGAATGATAGCTTTTCAAAAGTGTACCTCCTTCCCCGCCAGAATACCTTTAATAGGAGGATACCCGATTCCACAACAATTTAGGCTAGCTATGACAAAACCATTTTATTATAAAAAGCGGCAGTGTTTCTCAAAACACTGCCGTTTCATGAGACTAATACAATTGTACGTCCACTTTGTTCGATTTAATAAGTAACTTTCCGCTGGCTTGGTCATTGCGCACCCACTCCACGATTCCCGCGGCCAGCTTCATTGCTGTGATGCGATCCCGTGCGGTCGGTTCTGGTCCCATGCAAAGGGCTTCATCAATTTTATGTGTTTTCCAATCGATTGCGATGTCTGCCATCCATTTACTTGGAATTCGCTCAGCGTCGATTCGCTCGTCAAACAACAAAAAAGCATATGTCTGGCCTGAGTCAAAATCTTCTTTAAGGGATTTTTTCAGCTGTTCAAGGTGGTTTTCTTCGAAGTCATGATTCAAGACGTGTCCACCGATCGCAATCGCCACTTCCTCCAGGACCTGCCGGGACACACTACCTTCAAGCTGTACTCCCAACAATCGAGGATTTGGGTATTTCAGTGAATCGATGGTATCCCTTATCCTTAATATACTGTCAATCATATAGTTGACTGCCGTGTCATAGCCCAAAGGCTGATCTGTTCCCTCTATCGTTTGATTAATAGATACTGGAAGGAATAAACAGCTCGTGCTATCGAACATTCTGCTCAACGCTTTAACGGAAGCTTCCGCCTGCTGCGGACCAATCATCACAACAGCATCAAATTCTGCCAGTTCTTTCAAACCATCGGGGACTTTCGGGAGAGTGGAAAGCTGCAATAAGTTCTTGAAATCCACAAACGTACCGGCGACATTTTCGTCAGCAAAATTTTTATATGTAAGCGCCCCCGATTGAGCATCAAGACGAATTCCAGTGACTGTATGGGCTTGCAAAAGATCGGAAACAACTTTATGTAGTAATTGATTGACACCGGCTGGCGCCATTTCAAAATTGATGATCCCTATGTTCATTAGTACCGCCTCGCTTTTTGATGTTGTCTACCGCTTATTATACAAAAAATCAACCTGAAAATCAGATTGGAATTAACAAAAGGTATGGATTGAATGAAGAAGATGGGTTCGTTTAAAAGGGAAGGCTGGCAAATTAGTGCGAGGAAAAAATAAAGTAAAGTGGCGGAGAAGGTGGGATTCGAACCCACGCGGCGGTAACCCGCCCTAATGCATTTCGAGTGCATCCCCTTCAGCCGGACTTGGGTACTTCTCCATATACAAGTGCTGGTGAGAGGACTCGAACCTCCGACCCCTTCATTACGAGTGAAGTGCACTACCAGCTGTGCTACACCAGCAAGTCTTTTAAAAGCACATAGAAAATAATAATACATTTTCTGTTTTTCTTCAACCAACTTGCTGTGTTTCCGGCAAATTTTTTCGATGAAGTGGAAATTCTCGTTACCATTTGGATGCTCCAACCCTTTTTAAGTAAACCACAGATTTTTGGAAACAGACCTCCGAAAAACAGTCCCCACGAAAGAGAGCAGGAAACTTCCCCAACTTTTCTGCCATTGATGAATTGTTGATGGTGGCTGTCACACAAATTATGTTTTCTTTCTAATTTATAAAAGATGCATCCAACTTTATCAATTTCTCTTCTTTCACAGTATGGTCATTTTTATCCCAGGAACGGAAAAATGTTTCAATCCGTTCTTCTGCGGCAATAGACAAGCAACACGTTTGGAAAGGTGTGTAAGCCAGTGAGAGCAGTAACCAACCAGGGCAAACAAAAAGTAGAAGTCAAAAATGTCGCTGATCCGTCGATCACTACGGGTGATGATATGATTGTCCGAATCACATCAACCGCCATTTGCGGTTCGGATTTGCATTTATACCACGGACATATCCCCCTCGGGGACGATTATGTGATCGGTCATGAACCAATGGGGATTGTCGAGGAAGTCGGACCTGACGTAAATAATGTAAAGAAAGGCGATCGCGTTGTCATTCCCTTCAACGTAAGCTGTGGGGAATGTCACTTCTGTAAAAATCAAATGGAAAGTCAATGTGATAATTCCAATCCGCACCGTGATACTGGGGCCTACTTCGGTTATTCGGAAATGTATGGCAATTATCCAGGCGGACAGGCTGAATACTTACGTGTACCTTACGCGGATTTTTCTTCTTTTGTGGTCCCGGAAAGCAGTGAACTAGAAGATGAAAGCTTGCTGTTTCTTTCCGATATCGTTCCGACCGCTTACTGGAGTGTCGTCGGCAGCGGTGTAAAAGAAGGTGATACGGTTATCGTCCTCGGCTCTGGTCCAGTCGGACTGCTAACCCAAAAATTCGCCTGGCTGAAAGGTGCAAAACGAGTGATTGCTGTCGATCATGTGCCTTACCGCTTAGAACATGCCAAGCGCACAAACAACGTGGAAATTTACAACTTTGATGCGTTCACCGATATGGGCGGTCACCTCCACGAAATCACCCGAGGCGGTGCTGAAGTCGTCATTGACTGTGTCGGAATGGACGGAAAAGTTACCATGAAAGATCATATCAAGACACTCGCAGGACAGGTTGGCACGATCGATCCCATCATCACCGCCGCTCACTCTGTGAAGAAGTTCGGTACTATTCAGTTAACTGGCGTATATGGGGCCCCTGCGACAGCCTATCCAATGAATTCCATTTTCTCTCGTAATGTTACTGTGAAAGCTGGACAGGCCCCTGTCATTCATTTTATGCCGGAACTTTATGATATGGTTGAAAAAGGAGTATTTGACCCGACAGACATTATTACCCATAAAGTCGGCCTGGAAGATGCCGCTGAATCCTATCGATTATTCGACGAGAAGGAAGATGATTGTATCAAGGTAGTGCTCAAACCTTAAGAAAGGCTCCCAAAGGGACTCTCCCTGTAAAATCACCAGCATCCTACCAAGATGCTGGTGATTTTTCTTTCAGTAGTAAAGACAACAGAAACCTTTCAGATCCATCTCAAAGATATATGCTACAGGGAGACAAAAAAACTGCATATAACCGTACCAAGATTAGCCGGCCGTTTCTCGGTCCGTACATTGAAAAAAACTGATTTGGCATTCCTTTAATCCGAGTCAAATGGTAAGCATTTATCTTGATGTCAAATGATATCTTTTCTATACTGATTCTTACATCAGGAAATTAGTAAAGGAGGATGTAAATGAGCTCCACTAAAGTTCTTCCCGAAATTGAAAAATACCGGAAAGCCGGCTACGATATCGACCCGCTCTTCCTCAACCGATGGTCTCCAAGGTCTTTTTTAGATAAAGAGGTACCCGAGGATGTCTTGTTCAGTATTTTTGAAGCGGCACGATGGGCCCCATCATCGATGAATATCCAACCTTGGCGGTTCATCCTGGCACGAACGAATGAAGATTTGAAGAAATTCCGCTCGTTCATTCTTCCAGGCAATCGGACATGGGCCGATAAGGCACCTGTATTGACATTGATCATCTCGAAAAAAACGGATGAAAAGGTCGGGCAAAATGCCCCGCATGCTTTTGATACAGGAGCGGCATGGGCATTTTTGGCTTTACAAGCTTCTTTAAAAGGATTGGCGACCCATCCAATGGGTGGGTTTGACAAAGAGAAAGCTCGTGAAGTTTTAAACATTCCGGAGGACTATGCCATCCAAGCAGTTGTTGCCATTGGCTATCAAGGAGAAAAGTCTGGTTTACCTGAAAACCTTAAAGAACGGGAACAGCCTTCTCCCCGCCGTCCTCTCCATGAAACGATTCATGAAGGATCCTTTCAATAACATAGATTAATGGAAAAGCATCGCTCGCCGGCGGTGCTTTTTTTATGATATGCCCCTATATCCTTTGTACTTTTTTGCCATTATGGTGCTCTGAAAACAGTCTGTCCATGGCGTAGTACGGGTGAGCGTTCGATACGAATTGGCAACTTTATGGAATCTGCTCTTTATTAAGACGTTGAAGCTCGCACTCTTTTTTCAATCAAGCTGTCAAAACGACCGCTTCCAACTTTCGCTTCAACACTTGCTTTTCCTCTTCCCCTAGGAAGGCAGCTTCTATACCATTGTGAATCAATTGAACAATCTCTTCGACAGAGAAACCAAACCGATTGGCAAGCAGCATGTATTCCCTTGTGATCGTCGTATTTGATACTGTTAGGTTATCCGTATTCACCGTGACAGATAAACCCCGTTCAAAATAATCACGAAGTGGATAATCATCCCAGCCTGCTGCTGCTTTTGTTTGGATGTTGCTGACAGGACACATTTCGAGCGGGATTTTTCTCGCAGCCATTTCAGCCAACAAGGCTGGATCCTCCCGCAATCGTACTCCATGGCCTATTCTAACTGCCCCGAGCTTATCAATGGCATCCTTGATGTTTACCGGTCCGGCTGCTTCTCCCGCATGTATGGTAACCGGAATTCCTTTGCTTGCTGCAAAGGAAAAAATCTCCGTAAACATATTTGCCGGATATTCTGCTTCATCCCCTGCCAAATCTATTCCTGCCAATCCTTTCCCGAGAAAAGCGGCTGCTGCTTCGACCACTTCTTTATTTAATGTGACTGAATGATGGCGGAGACAGCAAACGAGTAAGTTTGTCTTTACACCAAACTTTTCCTCTCCTTTTTTCAATCCTGCAATAACCGCTTCAATCACCTGCGCAAGTGATAAACCAAGCTGTCGGTGTTGTTGAGGACCGAATCGCACCTCCATATACATGCAGTTTTGATCATAAGCCTGCTTCACCATTTCACATGCAGATCGTTCCAATGATTCTGTTGTTTGTAAAAGCGGTTCAATCAGCTTGAATTTCCTCAAGTATTCTTCCAAACTGTTACATTCTTCCTCCACCTGCATGTGTGGAAGCAGCTTGTCGATCTCTTTTCCCGGAAGTTCGATCCCTCGCTGCTTCGCCAGCTCGATGGCTGTACCGGGGCGGACACTTCCATCTAAATGGACATGAAGGTCGACTTTCGGCAGTCTTTTGATCAACTTCACGAGCTCCTTTTCAAGCATTCATTCCATCTCCTTTACCACATTTATTGTGTTTGAGTTTACTATATGTTCTTTTTCCCATCCATCATTCTGTCATTTTTGCTAACATAGGTCTTTTCTTTATGGGAACTCCTGGAAGAAGAGCTGATAGGTTTATAGAAAAAGAGGATTCGTGATAGGATGAAGATAATCGTTTTTTGCCGAAAATGTTAATTTACCATAAATTGAGGGTGTCCATATGTATATCGTCCATTCTATATTTGAAGTACCTCCGGAAAAATCGGAAGAAGTCATTTCCATCTATCAAAACCGGACAGGCTTGGTAGATCAAGCTGCTGGTTTTATAGACTTTTCCCTGTTGCAAAACGAACGGAAGCCAGGTGAATTGACTGTCCAAATAATATGGGAAGACAAGCAAAGCTATTTGGATTGGGTCACCGGAGAGGATTATCAACGAATTCACGACCTTGAGAAAAAATATCCTGACAAGCAACTGGCCAATATTGTTCCTAAAGTACATAAATTCAAGGTGGTGGCTCAATGACTATTGAGGGAACCATATCTGCCGTCATCGATCAAGCCGTAGCTGGAATTTATCGACAAAATCCCGGACTGCTCGAAAAATTCGGAGAACGCGGAATAGTAAAATGCCGGGAAGATAATCAACACCATATGGACCATTTAGAGACTGCTTTCTCGGTAGATGATGTCCAGATTTTTATCGATTATGCCGTCTGGTTAAATGATATTTTAACCGTTCGGGGAATGAAAACAGAACATTTGATTTCCAACTTCCGACTAATACAGGAAGCCATAGGGGACAAACTCACACCCCACCACCGGGGCACTTTTTACCAAGAAGCACTAGAGCAGGCGGTCCTGGCTCTATCCAAAGGCGAAAGCCTCCGAGAAGGAGTGGATGGCAGTCATGACAGCTAAGTGGAAAGTATTTGCCGATATGTTGCTGAATGGAGATGAACAGGCGGCATATCAACTTGTCGAGGAAGCGGACAGTGACAGCCTGACGATTTATGTCGAGATCATGACAAAAGCCATGCAATACATCGGGGAACTGTGGCAAAAAAACCGCATCACGGTTGCTGATGAGCATCTGGCCACAAGTGTATGTGATTTTGTATTATCCCAATACAGCTTTCCATTCAAACGACGCAATACCTTTTCAAAGGGGAAAATCATGTTTCTTTGTCTCGAAGAAGAACAGCATATGCTCGGTTCGAAAATGGCGGCAGCGCTTTGCTCGGAAAAAGGCTGGAAAACCAGACTTCTCGGAGCCAACCTGCCATTGGAGTATGCGTTACAGCAGGCCGCCGAATGGGAACCGGATATTATCGGTTTGTCCGCTGCCCTGTCTTATCGACTCCCATTGTTACAAGGTTACATCGACAGCTTGGAAAATTTGGCATTTCGGCCGCAAGTCATTGTCGGTGGCCGTATTGCCGGGAATTATAATGTATATAAATATGGGAGCGAAGAAACAGCCATTTTTGACAGTCTACATGCACTGGATCAATGGCTGGATCGCTCCAGAGGGGAGGTAGAGATCGATGGAGCAAGCTGAATACCTGCCCCTTCCTTACTTTAAAATCGATAAAAACTACGACATCCTATCCATGTCCGACAAATCCAAACAAATATTTTTAATTGGCGACGGGTTTTTAAGTCTTATAGATGAGGAGAGTCAAGAAAAAGCAAAAAGCAATGTCTTACCAAGTATTACAGAAAATAGCGTCGAGCTGAATTTAAAAACAAAAGAAAAACCTCTGGTAGCCTACCAGGTAAATGTTCATTGGTACAATGGAGAGGGGCATGTCATTTGCCATGAGGCACCAGAACAGATGGGGATGATTTCCGGCCAGCTCCAGAAGCTTAGAGATAGGCTCGAAGATACTGATTTTGAACTTCTCGAAAAGAAAGAAGAACTTGAAAATGCGGTTGAACGAGTAAACAGGCTCTCCGGTCCTGTCATTCCCCTTCATGAAAGCGTAGCAATTGTTCCTTTCTTTGGAGATTTACTTCCAGAAAAACTCGAAACAATTAAAACAGGTATCCTCCGTCATCTCCATGATTCTACCATTGACTACCTGCTCGTCGACTTCACCGCAGTTGGGAATATAAGCAGAGAAGGGATCACAAAGCTTGAGGAGCTGTTCCATACCATACGCTTGATGGGCCAGGACATTGTATTATGCGGAATCAAACCACAACATGCCCAAGCTATCAATAATCTTGACCGTTTGTTGGATGCCAAAAAGGTTACCAGCTTGAGTGAAGCGATTTATCGATATATTGGATGAAGCAATGGTACGAGAATAACTGTTTGCGGGAAGCATCTTGTTCCTCATTAGGCTTGGAAGACAGCTGCGCTTAGTCGAGTTTAAATGCTTCCTTCCGATCATTTTATTTGTGATGAAACTCTTTTGTCGGGTTGATGAAGTGCTATTTCCCACTTCCCTTCTCGTATCGACCCGATGAAACGTTCCTTCCAACTTCCCGTCTAGCATTTCTACTCCCACCAAGCGAGTGAGGACAGGTGCCAAACTTGCTTTACTTTACCACACAGGGCGCACTCTTGGTTTGACCCCAAATTGTATATCATTTCAAGCCTTGAGACTTAAACCATTTTGCAAAAAACAGGAGAATAATAAATGTGATCAAAGGGAAGAAAACACTCCAAATGGATAAACCACCTTCAAATAAGGTTAATTCCAACGCAATATTTGCTACTAAAGTAATGATGACTCCTAATGTGATTTTTTTCGTGATGAAAGCACCCAAAAGACCGATCCCTATAACAATGAAAGGTATTATTACTAATTGTAAATTGAACGGATCGATTCCATTTATCATAAAATATCACCCTCTAATCCTTATCTTAATTGATTCTTCACCGACTTCCCAATTGTACAACAAAAGAGGAAAGAATTATCTATTTTTCCTCTTTTGTTCCCAAAATCCAGGTAAAAGGCAATGCGCACATTTTCCTCCTTTTAAATTCAGCAAGGGGATTAGCCTGAACAAGCATATCTACCTTACATACTATATTGTGAGTTGACGTAAAGAGAATGCTACGCGCGTCAATATATTAGGTTGTAAAGGAGGACAACATTTTGTCGATCAATAATCTTATCGTGAACGGCGGCTTTGAAACCGGCGATTTTACAGGTTGGCAGGTTGTCAACACCGATATTGTGGTAGAGCCTGTCCATACCGGTGATTATGCCGCAAGGTTTGCAAATAGCACTGTGACTGCCTCCCTGGCTCAAACCGTTCCCGCTGAAGAAGGAGCAAGCTATGAACTTCTTGTCTCTTTGTCCAAAAGCACACTCCAACCCAGCCCCATCATCAATCTTCAAGTATTGTTTTTGAATGCAGCAAATACCGTAATCGGTACAGGATTGGATACAGAAGTGTCCTACGAAAATATACCTTATGGCGGCAATGATACATGGCTAGAAGTTTATCAAACAACTGACGAGGCACCAACTGGGACTACACAAGCACAAGTGATTATCAGTAAGCCGCTCAGTGCTTTAAATGCTCCATTTGTGTTCGTCGATGACATTAGTTTATTAGAAGCGGATGGAACCGCTCCTGATGGACCAACAGGACCGACTGGACCTCCAGGACCGACTGGGCCTGCCGGGCCTACTGGGCCAGCGGGACCGACTGGACCTGCCGGCGCTACCGGGCCTACTGGCGCTACGGGACCCGCCGGTGCTACCGGACCTACTGGCGCTACCGGACCTACGGGGGCTACTGGTGCTACGGGACCCGCCGGTGCTACCGGACCTACTGGCGCTACCGGGCCTGCGGGCGCTACCGGATCTACGGGGGCTACTGGGCCTACTGGCGCTACCGGACCTGCGGGCGCTACCGGGCCTACTGGTGCTACGGGGCCAACCGGTGCCACCGGACCTACTGGTGCTACGGGACCAATCGGACCTACTGGACCGACAGCCGCTTCCGTAACGGAAACTTCTGCTTTTGCAGCGAATACTGAAGGAGCCACCATTGCCGTGGTTTTGACAGGAACACCAGTCCCATTACCTGATGCTCAAACGTTGGACGGAGTAACTGCTAATGCTGCCGATACAGTCTTTACGGTTCCTGAAGCAGGACGTTACTATTTGTCCTATAATGTCAACTTGACGGCTGGTTTGTTATTAGGTTCCCGATTAGTCATCAACGGCGCACCTGTAGAAGCCACCACCATCAACCCTGTTTTGACACTTTCAAACTTTAACAGTGATGCAATTGTTCCACTAACAGCAGGAAGTACCATTAGCCTCGAATTGTTCGGACTGCTGGGAGCAGCAGTTCTGCAAGATGGTGCTGGTGCCACTCTTACAATCATAAGAGTAGATGATGATTTGGCATAACACAGAAAAGCATGAATGCATTAGCATTCATGCTTTTCTATTTAACAAACCGATAATAAATTCGACAAAACCAAAAATAAAGCTACTTCTCTAGCGGATCGACCTGCTGGAAGAGAAGCGAGCACTAGATTCAGCGATACATTGCTTTTTCAATATTCTCTTCATGTCCAACTAAATTCGTTTTCCACCGGTGTTATATCGCTATCATCCAATGCATCATGCAATCTCCTCTCGCTGCAATATATCAAGCATTTGTTGAAACACAATCCCTCTTTTTTCCGCAATATCCTCTTCTAAACGAAGTTGGAGCAACCGCTTTGTCCCTGGATCCATTTTTTCTATTAATTCTTCCCATAACTGCATAAAGTCTTTTGAGGGAGTGGGTGCAATCCCGTAATCAGAACACGTTTTTTTAAGCAAATCTTCAAGCTCGTCCAATAATGCTTTTCCCTTCATACCACTTCCTCCTTCACTTTCGTTTATTCTACTATTATGCAGGAACGGTAAAAGATAGAAGCAAAACACAGAGAGTCATATTAATCTACTTCAAAAAGTGAGGAGGAACAGTAAAGTAGGAGTGTGGATGGCCAATAACAAAGAAAACGCAAACGGTTGTTAAGGGTGTCAGTTTCACTACCCTTAACGATAAACATTACAATAGAAACAGCCCCATGAGTGAAGCAAGCAAGGAACCACCCCCTGTTAGGAAGGATAAATAACCTGTTAGTTGGATGGTTTTCTGCTTAAAGTTTTGTAATTCGCTGTCTTGAGCTAGGTAAGAATCTGTTCGCTCCATCGCATTGGACTTGTTGGAAATAGACTCCCCAATCAGACGAAACCCTTTAAATAATGGAGAAAAAAAGCCTGTTTGCAAAATGAAAGTAACTGCAGCCAGAATCATCAGCAGGATGCCGACAGAAAACGAAAGATTCACCCATTTCAGCAAACTGTAAGACAATAAGTACTTCACACCGATCCATGCCACAATAGAAACAAGAAAAATCAATAACTTCCTTTTCATGTCCTAACTTCCTCTCAAAGGAAGCAAGAAAGGGATCGGCGATCGATCCCCTTCTGCATCCGGTTTATTATTCAGAAACCTTTTGTGCCCACTTCAAATAAGGATACCGATTGACCGGATAAACGATATCTTCGAAGTTTTGCGAGGTTAGATACGTATTGGTGTAATGATAAATCGGATTGAACGGTAAGTCTTCCATTAATACTTCTTCTGCCTGATGCAGTAGATCATACCGTTTTTGTTCATCTTGTTCTACTTTAGCCTGTGCAATTAACTCGTCATATTCCTCGTTGATCCAATTTGTCCGATTATTCGGGCTGTCTCCCAAATAGTAATCGAGAATGACAACAGGATCTACGAGAACTCCAATCCATCCCATTCTTGCCATTTGGAAGTTGCCTTGTTCCGTTGTATCCAAATATGTTTTCCACTCTTGGTTAGACAATTTAATATCTACTCCAAGGTTTTGACTGTACATTTCCTGGACTGCTTCCGCTATCTTCTTATGATTCTCGGATGTGTTATACAGCAGCGTTACTTCCGGTAGCTCGTCCCAGCCTTCTTCTTCCATTCCTTCTTGAAGCAATTGCTTCGCTTTCCCGGCATCCTCTTCAAAATAGGCACCGCCTGTTTCCCGGAAGTCTCCTTCTGGTGTCTCTACTCCTTCCGGCACAAAAGCATAAGCAGGTGTTTCTCCAGCTTTGGATACATTTTCAGTAAGCGACGTACGATCTACTGCCAAAGAAAAAGCTCGTCTGATTTTCGCATTGGTGAATGGCTCTTTGTCCACATTGAACATGTACATGTACGTTCCGAAATAAGGCGTCTCTTTATACTCTTCTGAATCCTTTTCCTGATCAATGACATCGGTTGGCAACGTTTGAATCAAATCCAATTCATTTGTCTTGAACATTTGATAATAAGTCGTGGCGTCATTGACCATTTCATAAGTGACTTTATCGAGTTTGACGACATCTTTATCCCAGTATTCTTCATTTTTCTCGATTACCACTTGGCTGTCGTGCTCCCAAGACGTCAGCTTGAACGGCCCGTTACTTACATACGAATCTTCAGAGGCAGACCAATTAGCATCTGACTCGACAACATCCTTTTTGACAGGATAGAAGGTCCACATGGTAAGCAATTCGTCAAAGTAACCGAGTGGTGCTTCCAAGTCTACGACCAATGTCTTTTCATCTTCTGCTCTGACTCCGACATCATCAACAGAGCCTTCGCCTTTGTTATAAGCTTCCGCACCTTTAATATAGTACATGTAGAAGGCAAATGAACTACCCGTGTCCGGATTCAACACACGTTTCCATCCATACTCGAAATCCTGAGCGGTCACTGGAGACCCGTCAGACCATGTAGCATCTTCCCGGATGGTGAACGTGTAGGTCTTCCCATCATCTGATACCTGAACATCACTTGCTGTCCCGAGTACCGGGTTCCCCTCTTTGTCTTTGGTGTATAGTCCTTCAAACACATGATCCAGCACCCAGCCAGATGTCGTATCTGTGGCCAAAGCCGGATCTAAATCCGGAGGCTCGCTCATCGCATTGACCACGATTTCCTGATCAACATCCTCCGCGGAACCTTGATCTGCTGCCCCCTCGCTGTTACATCCAGCAAGTACAAAGCCTGCAGTCAATACCAATAAAAATCCTGACAACCATTTTTTCATGAAAATTCCTCCCTTATTGTTGGTAAAGATGGCATGATGCCCAATGATTCTGCTTAACTTCTGTCCATTTCGGAGTCACTTCCGCACAAATATCCATCGCAAATGGACAACGTGTCCGGAACCGGCATCCACTTGGCGGATCAACAGGGCTCGGTGGATCACCATTAATAACGATTCTTTCCCTTCTCTTCGCCTGCGGGTCGGCTACTGGAATGGCTGTAAGCAATGCCTGTGTATAGGGATGGAGTGGATCAGCGAACAATGCATCACTATCAGCCAGTTCCATCATCCTACCCAAGTACATGACGCCGATCCGATCGCTGATATGCTTGACCATCCCCAGGTCATGAGCAATAAACAGATAGGTCAGATCTTCCTGTTCTTTTAAATCCTCAAGCAGATTGACCACTTGGGCCTGGATGGATACATCCAAAGCAGAAATAGGTTCATCGGCAACGATAAAACTAGGTTCAACAGCCAAAGCACGTGCAATCCCTATCCGTTGACGCTGCCCGCCGCTAAACTCGTGAGGATACCGTTTTGCGTGCTCTGGTCTTAAACCGACCCGCTCCAGCAATTGGTAAACACGTTCTTCACGCCGCTTTCCTTTGGCCAGCCCATGTGCATCGATTCCTTCGGCAACAATATCGCCGACTCTCATCCTTGGATTAAGGGATGCCTGTGGATCCTGGAAAATAATTTGAATTTCCCGATTGGCATCCTTCTTTTCTTGTTTTGTTAAGCTGCTGACATCTTTACCGTTGTAAAGTATTTTTCCGGCAGTGGGGTCCTGCAGGCCGACGATGGTTTTCCCCAATGTCGATTTTCCGCTTCCGCTTTCGCCAACCAATCCGAATGTTTCACCCTTGCGGATGGAAATGGAGATGTCATCGACTGACTTCACTGTTTGTTCTTTATTAAGCCGGAAATGCTTCTTAATTCCTTCTACTTGTATGATGGTTTCGGTCAATATTCTTCCCTCCCGGCCGCTATCAAGTCTTCGACATCCGGAGTACGCGGGTCATTCAGCCAACATTTCGCCTGATGCCCTTCCTCTGCTTCAAAACCTGGCGGCATCGCTTCGACACAGACATCCATTGCATATTTACATCTGGGTGCAAACGGGCAACCTTTGGGTGGTGAAAATAAATCGGGAGGTGACCCTTCGATGGGGATCAGTCGCTCTTTTTTTTCACTGTTGACATCAGGTATCGATTCAAGTAATCCCCATGTATAAGGATGGCGTGGATTGCTGAATATCTCTTCAACCGTACCGGATTCGACAATGACACCGGCATACATGACAGCAACTCGTTCCGCTGTTTCAGCTACCACGCCCAAATCGTGGGTAATCAAAATAATCGAAGTATTCATTTTTTCTTTTAAATCCTTCATCAAGTCCAATACTTGCGCTTGAATCGTTACATCAAGTGCTGTTGTCGGCTCATCGGCAATCAATAGTTCTGGCCTGCAGGCAAGTGCGATTGCAATCATGATTCGCTGTCGCATTCCACCACTGAACTCATGCGGATACTGATTGTACCTTTCTTCCGGGTTGGAAATACCGACGAGACGGATCATTTCCATTGCCCGTTTTTTGACTTCTGTTTTTCCAATCCTTTGATGGGTCGTAATGCTTTCTTCGATCTGCTTACCGACTTTCATGGTTGGATTGAGTGAGGTCATTGGATCTTGGAAGACCATGCTCAACTTCGATCCTTTCACTTTTTGCATCCGTTTTTTCGTAAGCTTGAGCAAATCTTGGCCATGCAGCAATGCTTCTCCATTGTTGATTTTACCAGGCGGCATCGGAATCAGGCCCATGATTGTTTGAACGGTGACACTTTTCCCGCTGCCACTTTCGCCGACGATTGCCATAATTTCACCCTTATCGACGTGAAAAGAAACATCACGGACTGCCTTGACTTCACCGCCATATGTCTTAAAGTTCACTTCCAGATGGTTCACTTCTAATAAATGGTCCATATGCCCACCTCCTATTTTCGTGCTCTTGGATCCAAAGCGTCTTGCAGCCCATCGCCGAATGCATTAAAAGCAAACATTGTCAGGGAAATCATAAAACCCGGGAAGAACAACCGCCACCATTGACCACTAAGAATAACGCCCAACGAATCATTGGCCATCGTGCCCCAACTGGCAAACGGGGCTTGCACCCCCAGTCCGAGAAAGCTTAAAAACGATTCGGCAAAAATCGCCTGTGGAATGGTAAAGGTTAAATTGACGATGATAATTCCTGCTGTATTCGGGATGAGATGGCGCCAAATGATTTTGGGATGAGAGGTTCCCAGTTTTTCTGCAGCCAGTACATATTCTTGTGACTTCAGCTGTAAAACCTGTCCACGGATAATCCGGGCCATTCCCACCCACCCTGTCACAGACAGGGCGATGATAATCGACGTAATACCGGGCTCCATGATGACCATCAATAAAATAACAACCAAAAGATAAGGAATGCCATATAAAATTTCTACAATTCGCATCAGCACTCCGTCAACACGATCTCCTGTCTTGCCCCTCCCCGCCATATAACCGGAAATCCCGCCAATCGTTACGCCAAGCAATATGTCTATCGCGGCCGCCACCAGACCGATTGTCAAGGATACCCTCGCTCCATACCAGGTTCGCGACCAAACGTCACGGCCAAGGTCGTCTGTACCAAACCAATGCTCACTTGATGGAGCAAGATTTGTATCGGTAAGACTCTGGGCCGAAGGTGAAAAAGCCACCATTTTCGGTCCGAAAATCGCAAAAATGATAATGAGGAGTAGTAAGGAAAAACCGAGTACTGCCATTTTATTTTTTAAAACATTGATAGTGGTTTCCTTCCAGACACTCATACTTGGTCGCTGGATCGGGTCTGACTGCTTCCGCTCAGCTGACAAGGGGCGGAACAATGAATCATCTACTTGGTTAGGTTCCAAGTTAATCCCCTCCACTTGTTAGTTTTATTCTCGGATCAATAAACCGATAGGATATATCGATTAAGAATAGTGTCAACACCAGGATGGAGCTAAAGAAAATCGTCGTACCCATGATCACCGGATAATCCCGGTTGAAGATGCTATCGACGAAGTAACGCCCGATTCCCGGTATAGCAAAAATCTTTTCAATGACGAACGTTCCCGTGATCAATGCCACAAATAACGGCCCGATAAAGGAAACAACAGGCAGAATGGCATTTCGGATGCCATGTCTGATGACCAGTTTGGTCGTCGGAAGTCCTTTGGCATCGGCTGTCTTGATATAATTTTGGTTCATCACTTCCAGCATGCTCGAACGCATAAAGCGGGCGATTACCGCTAGCGGAGTAGCTGCCAGGGCGACAGAAGGCAAGATGGAATGCTGCCATGTACCCCAGGAAGCGACCGGAAGTAACTGCCAATCGACTGCAAAATAGTTGATCAACAGAGGAGCCAAAATAAAACTCGGAACCGATATACCTACAATAGCGATGAACATGGAAAAATAATCGAGCATTTTGTTATGGTTTAATGCAGCCACAATTCCCAACAATAAACCGAAGACAAGCGCAATCACCATTGCCTGTGTTCCTAGCAAGGCAGAAGCCGGGGCGCCATCCCAAATGATTCCGTTGACTGTTCTGGACTCCGACTCAATCGAGATCCCTAAATCGAATGTTGCCAAATCCTTCATATAGAGGGCGTATTGCACCGGAATGGGTTCATCGAGGTTGTATTTTGCACGAATATTTTGCAAAACCTCCTCGGGTAGCACGTCGGCATCTGATGCAAATGGATCTCCCGGTATGATTTTCATGATGAAAAATGTCAAACTCGCGATTACCCAAATAGTTACCAGCATCGTTATCAACCGTTTAAAAATATACATCTTTTCACCTCCGGAGATCAGTCGATGATCAATTTAATATTCAATCAGGCATTCACCTGTCCCAACACACCATTTGTCGCTGTCATCGCGATAATGACACAACCCCACATATGCTTGTACGCGGTGACGATATCGTTACAAGTGAATCGGATCCGCTTTGGAGAAATCAAATTTACGGTCGGCAGAGTGGTGGTCATCTGTGCCTGCTGCGGTCCTTTCATCTCAATTTCAAATGTAGTAGGACCAGTAATGGTTTCCGGCTCGAAACTTCCCGCTTTTTTTACTGCCGCCTCCGCTCTTTCTCGAATTTCCTTTCGGGCTGCCTCGGGATGAATCAACTCTGCAGCAAAACGGTCGACAGCCCGTTTCGTGACCGCGGCCTCTACTTGAGGAAAGGAGGTCTTTACTTCCTGAACATAAGCGTCATCTCCGCTGATGAAGATAGCAGGCACACCGAACTTCCCGGCTACAAGACTGTTCATTTCTGTTTCCCCGACGATTCGGCCGTTGATTTTCATCTCATTTACACAAACTCCGGCAAGCGTATGGCTGATCACCGTTCGTTCAGAGCCGCCTTCTCTTCCATGATGGCCAACGAACATAATGCCATCAAAACTATCGTCCAGGCCTTCCAGTTGACACATCACGCGATTGTTCCCCGAGACAAGTCTCGCTCGCCGATCAAGATCCTCTACTAAGATGTTGGACATATTTCCGTGACCATCAGCTACGACAATTTCTTTTGCCCCTCCCTGGAAAGCCCCTTCGATTGCTGCGTTTACATCCGCCGTCATTAGTCTTCGGAAGCGCTGATATTCTGCGTTTGTTTTTAATTGCTGATTGGTCGCCACTCCGGATATTCCCTCCATGTCGGCAGAAATAAAAATTTTCATCGAATTCCCCCTGAATAGTTCTTCAATTTTAAATTTTCTAACTTTTATTTATAAAAAAAAGATGTGCTGCGAATTAATATTAAATGTGCCTTTTTAATTCTTTTGGAAAGTTGATTGCTAACACTGCGATATGGAAAAACGCTACCACAAGCACGATGTGTGAAAAGCATGAAAGTTATCTAAAAGAAAAGAACTGTTGTTCGTCCATTTGCAAAATGACAGTCCTCACTATATCTTTTACCGCCATCACATCCCCCAGATCGATCAGTTCCACTGCAGTGTGGGTGTACCGTGACGGAATCGACAAGACACCCGTCGGAATCCCTTTGTTTGCATAAGTGACAGCTCCCCCGTCAGTTCCGATGCCGGTGAAAATTTCCAATTGATAAGGGATATGCTCTTTTTGGGCAAGATCGATCAGCAACTGTTTTATGGTACTGTGGACAATCAGGCTTGCATCCATCACCTTGATACCCGCTCCCCTGCCTAAACCAAGACTGTTATCCATCGGATTCTCAGGTGTATCGCTGACCGCTGTCGTATCGATTGCTAAAGCAGCATCAGCGGTTATACGTTGTGCCGCCGTTTTGGCACCACGCAATCCGACTTCTTCCTGGACGGTAAAAAGAAAGATCAACTCACCCGAAAAAGCTGTCCCCTCCAGGTCCTCCAAAACTTGTAGCAATACAGCACAACCTGATCGGTCATCAAGCGATTTAGCACGGATTTGCTGTTTATCTGGTGGTCCAAGCAACTTCCATTCCGTTCCCCAGGTAACGGGTGTTCCGACCTCTATCCCCATTTCCAAGACCTCTTGTTCAGAAGCTGCCCCGATATCAATGTACAACTCCCGATGATTTCTAACCGAAACGGCATCATCAAATTTTGCAAAGTGGGCAGACAACGTACCAATCACGCCGTCAACGACGGAGTCCCTGCCCAACAGCTTGACCGGCTGGGCCGGTAGATTACGGTCATCGTTTCCTCCCAGCTTTTCAAAACGGAGCAGTCCATTTGGTTCCACTTTTTTGATTAAAAATCCTACTTCATCCATGTGAGCTGTCAATAACAAAACAGGACCCGGTCGATTTCCTTTCTTTCTGGCTGTCACATTTCCGAGTGCGTCCACCGAAACGGTATCTGTTCTTTCTTTTAAGTAGTCGGTTAAGTAGTTACTTACTTCATGTTCATAACCACTCGGTCCAAGCAAACTTGTCAGTATCTTTAAATGTTGCAGCACATCCATTCCCCCTAAATATACTCGAACGTATTTTTGTAGTTCTCCAGTTGGATAATCGTGTTGATTTCAACGATTCCTTCAATCTTATCCAACTGCAAAATACTCTCCCTGATATCCTCCTGACTTTGCACATTGATTTGAATCAATAGTGGATAAGGGCCGGAAGTCATGGTAATAAATCTAACTTCCTTCATGGTCTTCAATTCTTCCATCACCTGTTCACACCGGCCTTGAGCCGTTTTGATTTGAATAATGGCTCCCGCCTTCAGACCTAGCGCTATCGGGTTTACGACACCTACTACTTCAATAATGTCGTTTTGCACAAGGTTCTTATACCGCAGGCGGATGGTCTTTTCTGTCACGTTTAATTGATTGGCAATTTCCGAAAAAGGGATTCTGCCATCCTTGGATAATATTCGGATAATCCCACGGTCTAATTCATCGATTTGATACTCCACTAAACCACCGACTTTCGTACTATTTTTCTGTGTTACTACTCTTTTATGATACCATTTTTAAATATTAAGATTATTTACAATAATATTCTTTTGATTTACTATCGTAACAAGGAATTGTATAAAGGCCATTATATAAAGAAAGATTTCAGAAATCAATTATTATTTTGAATTTTTAGGAGGAAAATTGCATGCAAGCCATTACAAATGTGACAGGTGTCGACGGGACAGGTAAAAAATTGGAAAACGTTACAATCTTAATCGAAAATGGGAAGTTCTTAGAGATTGGCAGACAGTTGGTTATACCAGAAGGAACCCAGACAATTGATGCCCATGGCAAGTTTTTCACACCCGGACTGATTGATGTACATACCCACTTAGGTGTCCATGAGGAAGGAATCGGAAAAGAAGGGCAGGATTTCAATGAAACTAGCCATGCGGCCACGCCTGAAGTGCGATCCATCGATGGCATCAACCCATTCGACAAGGGATTTTTCGATGCCCGGAACGCCGGGGTGACGACGGTGCAAGTCATGCCCGGAAGTGCCAACGTGATCGGCGGCGAAATGTGTGTACTTAAAACGGCCGGAACAATCGCCGATCAAATGGTCATCCGCACCCCCTCCGGATTGAAAGCTGCTACAGGGGAAAATCCGAAACGGTTCCATGGGGAAAAAGGAAGAATGCCTGTAACGAGAATGGGAGTCGCCGCCATCCTGCGCAAAAAACTCATCGAAACGGAGAACTACATAGCCAAACGGAAAGCTGGCACTGCCGACCGGGACTTGGCCTACGAACAGCTTGCAAAAGTATTGAACAAGGAAATCCCTTTGCGTGTCCATGCCCATCGTGCGGATGATATCGTGACCGTTTTACGGATTAAACGGGAGTTTTCCATCGACGTGACAATCGAACATTGTACAGAAGGACATTTGCTTGCACCCTATCTAGCGGAGCATGGTGTCCGTGTCTCTTCTGGTCCGACCATGACCCCTCGCTCGAAAGTAGAGTTGTCCGACAAAGGCTGGCATACGCTTCCTGCTTTTGCAGAAGCCGGTGTACCATTTTCCATCACTACCGACCATCCGGTAATCGCCATCGAACATTTGATGACTAGTGCCATCATGTCTGTCAAAAACGGACTGAGCGAGACTCAAGCCATGCGTGCCATTACTATGGATGCTGCCAGGCATTTAGGTGTGGAAAGCCGCGTCGGATCGGTGGAAGCAGGCAAAGATGCCGACTTCGTTTTATGGAGTGGGAGTCCTTTCGATTTACAAAGCAAGGTAGAGAAAACATTTATAGAGGGACAGCAAGTATAGTATGGAGGGTCATGAATAAACCGGCAAAATATATCATAGAAAAGCGTATGCACGGTTCCCGGATAAAGTAATAATGGCTGACGATCTTTGTCAACGAGTGGGTTGGTCTTAGGGCCACGTGGATGTTGGTACGACAGACAGCGACAAGCAGAAACTTTTAAAAAGAGGATGGTAAACAAATGAGGACAAAAGCAATCACTGCGGATGATTTATTAAAATTTTCCTTTCTTTCTGATCCCCAGCTTTCTCCTAACGGAAACTGGGTCGTTTATGCAATCCGAACGATTAGCGAAGAGAAAAAATACCAGTCAAATTTATATATCGTCAACTTAACGACAAACGAAACCATTCCATTTACTCATGGGGATAGCATGGACTACCAACCACGCTGGTCCCCCGACGGACAAACAATTGTTTTCACTTCGAACCGATCCGGCAAACAACAGGTTTGGAAAATTTCATTCAGGGGTGGGGAAGCTGAACAGCTCACTAATTTCAAACACGGTGCCTCACAGCCCGTCTTTTCACCAGATGGACATAAACTGCTGCTCAAGGTTCCCCTTTCCGACCAGGACAGCGTGGAAGAGGAAGCCGATGTAAAAGATAACGAGGAGGACAGCAAAGGAGCTTACGCTACTACACGCCTCAAATATAAATCGGATGATGCCGGACTTTTACGTGATACCTCTCAACAACTGGTCCTATGGGATCTCAGAGACGAGAAAGCCGTGCAGCTTACCAGCGGAAAATTCGACCACCAGTTTGGAAGCTTTTCTCCTGACGGTAGCCGGATTGCTTTCAGTGCCAATCGTACAGACGATCCAGATCGTTCCTTCGTTTCGGACATTTTTGAGTATGACCTGAAGAATGGGAACTTAACCAGACTTACAAATGGCACTGGTATGTTCATTCAGCCGAATTACGCCCCTGACGGAAACAAGCTGTCTGTATTAGGACACGATTTGACCTATGCTGGAGCAACACTTACCAGGGTCTGGGTATTGGACCGGAACAGCAAGCAGCTTACTTGTCTGACAGACGATTGGGATGTGCAGGCATCCGATGTCGCCATCAATGATATGGGAACGGGCACCACAGGGAAGGGCGCCCTATGGGACAAGCAGCAGGATCGACTATACTTTTTGGCCAGCCAAAATGGAAACACCTCTGTCTACCAAGTAAACATGGAAAAACAAGTATCCACAGTTACCAGTGGACGCAGGCAAATTTATGCTTTTCAATTGGACAATAAAGGAAATGCCGTCATCGCTGTCAGCGATCAAATGACACCGGGCGACCTTTATTTTGTTCCAAAATCAGGTGGCGATGAAAAGCGGCTGACAACCGTCAACAAGTGGCTTGATGATCGAACGCTTTCTCCAGCTGAAGAGATTCACCTTCAAGCTTCAGACGGTCAAATGTTGCATGGTTGGATGATGAAGCCTGTTGGTTTTACAAAGGAAAAAAAGCACCCACTTATCGTGGAAGTACACGGTGGTCCGCATGCCATGTACAGCAATGCCTTCATGCATGAATTCCAAGTACTTGCCGCAGCCGGATACGGCATTTTGTTCATCAATCCCCGCGGCAGTCATGGCTATGGTCAGAACTTTGTCGATGCGGTGCGCGGGGATTATGGAGGAAAAGACTACCAGGACATTCTCGATGCTGTAGATTATGCAACATCCCATTATAAATGGATCGATGAAAACCGTATAGGAATCACTGGGGGGAGCTATGGCGGATTTATGACGAACTGGGCCGTCGGACATACAAATCGTTTCAAAGCTGCTGTTACACAGCGTTCCATCAGTAATTGGATCAGCTTCTATGGAGTCAGTGATATTGGGTACTTTTTTACTGATTGGGAGCTAAAAACCAATTTACTCGAAGATCCGGACCGCATGTGGAAACATTCTCCTCTTCGCTATGTAAAGGATATTGAGACACCGCTGCTGATTTTGCATAATGAAAAAGATTATCGCTGTCCCATCGAACAAGGCGAACAGCTATACGTCGCTCTTAAACACCAAAACAAAACGACAAAATTTGTGCGATTCCCGGGTTCTAACCATGAATTATCCCGCAGCGGGGATCCTTCCCTGCGTATTCGCCGCCTTAACGAAATCACGGATTGGTTTGATCACTATCTATAATTAGGAGAAGAGGTTTTATTCATGAAGATATTACTAACAGGTTTTGAACCGTTTTTGGGGATGAGTGAAAATCCAACCGAGCTTGTAACCAGAAAGTTCGCAGGGAAAACACTTTTAGGCATGGAGATAATCGGTCATATATTGCCCGTTGATTTTCAAAATGCTTCAAAACAATTGATCACCCAAGTAGACCAATTGCAGCCAGATATGATTGTTTCCCTCGGTTTGGCTGCCGGCCGCAACCAGATTACACCGGAACGGGTCGCCATCAACTGCATGGACGGAGAACCGGATAATGTCGGGAACAGCTATCAGGACAAAAAAATAGCCGACAACGGCCCTGATGGTTATTTCTCCACTCTGCCAATCAGAAACCTGGTGAAAGCACTTCAGCAAACAGGCATTCCCGCCGGCATCTCTAATTCAGCAGGTACTTATCTTTGCAATCAAATCATGTACACAGCCAGCCACTATATCGAAACCAGCGACATCGATTGCCGAACAGGATTTATCCATATGCCCGCCCACCACGAGCTGGCACTGGCGAATCCGAAGCTTCCTTCCTGGTCGTTGAACGATTTAAACACAGCTGTGGAGGTCATTTTGCAGGAGCTGGCAAAAACATCGAAAAAGGAAATCAGCTAAACGATTGTGTCGGTCGCCCATATTAAGGAAAGTAAGTTGCCAAAGCGGTTCCCGGCTCTCAAACTAGATAAAAAGAAATAAACCGATTGAACCGATCTAATCAACAATTTTAGGAGGACATGTTAATGACCAACCACCAACGTATTAGCCGTGACCAGGTCCCTGATGCAGCAACCTGGGATTTAACCGATTTATTCGCTTCAAGGGATGAATGGGAAGAGGAATTACGTGCAGTCCAGCAAAGTTTACCTGAAGTCACTCAGTATCAGGGGAAAATCGGAGAAAATGCTGCAACACTCCGAGACTGTTTAGAAGCCCGCGAAAAGTTGTTGCAACGGGTAATACGAGTTGCCACTTATGCAAACTTAAGGCAATCAGCTGACAGTACCGACAGTACCAACCAGGCGAATGCAGCAAAGGTAAGCGATGTTTTGGCAAAAATCGACGCGGTTCTTTCCTTCGTCGAAATCGAAATCATTTCCGTTCCGGAAGCGAAACTCAATCAATATTTCGATGATGAACCGAAGCTTATTCCTTTCTCCAAATAGTAAATGATTTAAAAGAAAAACAATCGCATACCCTGTCTGCGGAAACAGAGTCGGCTCTAGCTTCTTTGGGTTCTTTATTCCGTTCTCCTTATACTACTTATAATCGGAGCAAGCTGTCAGACATGCAGTTTGTGCCTTTTCCCAATGATAATGGAGAATATCAACCGAATTCCTTTGCCCTATATGAAGCCAATTACGAAGCCTCCCCATCTGCTGTGGTCAGGAAAAATGCATATGATTCTTTTGTCAAAACGTTAAAACAGTATAAAAACACGTTTGCTGCTACCTATGCCACAAAAGTCAATCAGGAAGTAGTGATGTCGAGGCTGCGCAACTATGATTCCGTCACCGATATGCTGCTGGCCCCACAGCAAGTGACACAGGAAATGTACCATAACCAGTTGGATATTCTTCTAGAGGAATTGGCTCCGCATATGCGCCGATTTGCCAAGTTGAAGCAGCAAGTACTCGGTTTGGAGAAAATGGCCTTCCATGACTTAAAAGCCCCGCTCGACCCTGATTTCAATCCGGAAACCAGTTATGAAGAGGCGGCCGAAACCGTATTGGAAGCTCTAAAGGTGATGGGACCCGAATATAGCCGCATTATGGAAACAGCATTATCTGAACGTTGGATCGACTATGCCGACAACATCGGAAAATCGACCGGTGCATTTTGCTCCAGTCCATATGGCGTTCATCCCTATATATTGACAACCTGGACCAATCAAATGCGTGGAGCCTTTACGCTCGCCCACGAACTCGGACACGCAGGTCACTTTTATCTGGCTGGCAAAAATCAACGCCTGACCAATTCCAGACCATCTACCTATTTCATCGAAGCACCTTCGACGATGAACGAAATGCTGCTTGGCAACCATTTGTTATCGAATACTGATGATACCCGGATGAGAAGATGGGTCATTTTACAGCTGCTTGGCACCTATTATCATAACTTCGTCACCCATCTGCTGGAAGGAGCTTTTCAGCGCAGGGTCTATCAGCTTGCAGAATCCGGCGAGCCATTGACAGCCGACGTTTTATCCGGTCAAAAAGCCGCTGTATTATCAGAGTTTTGGGATGACAGCGTTGAGATTGATGAAGGAGCGACCTTGACCTGGATGCGCCAGCCACATTACTATATGGGTCTTTATTCTTACACGTATTCGGCAGGATTGACGGTTTCTACGGCTGTTTCACAAACCATTTTCGAGGAAGGACAGCATGCCATCGACCGTTGGCTTGACGTTTTAAAAGCAGGAGGTACCAAGAAACCACTCGATCTAATTAAACAAGCAGGTGTCGACATGGAAAAGCCCGATGCCATCCGCCAGGCCGTCTCCTATGTTGCCAGCCTGATCGACGAACTCGAAAAAAGCTACGAATGAAGAAGGGGTCAGTCCCCCACTACACTGTCGTGTTAGCGTGACGCAGTGTTAATTGTGTGGAGGACTGACCCCAGGGAGTGGAACAAGTCCAGAGTATGAAGAAAAAATATTCTGAAATATCTGTTGACAGTTTGCAAAACCATTGTTACTATAATTCCTAATTAAAGTGAAAACAAAATAAATGAAGTTGTCTCTTATCAAGAGCAGGTGGAGGGAAATGGCCCGATGAAGCCCGGCAACCGACTGTAATACCATTGTGAAATGGGGCGTATAACTGCGCCGCGGTTCTCACCGCTTAAAGCACGGTGCTAATTCCTGCAGTAGCGATACTGCGAGATAAGAGAAAGGGCTGATGCATGTTTAGATGATAAACCTCTTTCTCTTAGAAAGGGGTTTTTTTGATGGATGAAAACAAAAAGGAGGAAGCAGCATGTTTCTAATGTATGGATTGTCTGCAATAGGGTTTGCCGTGATTGGCAGTCTTGTCTGCTCGATTATTTATCCTAAAAACAAGGAGGCAGCTAAATGAGCACATTGCCAACATGGACAATTGGTTTGATTGTGGCACTTTTAGTCGGATACTTTTTTGTCGTTTCTTATATCGGCAAACGGGGATCTCGACACAGCAAGACGATGACGGGCTTTGCCACAGCCCGTGGAAAAGTAAGCCCATGGCTTGTGGGGGCGAGCTTTGCCGCCACCTTTGCCAGTGCCAATTTGTACTTGGGCCTGCCTGGCCTTGCCTATCAATATGGTATCTCGGTATTGTGGTACACCTTGGGAAGCTTCGGAACTGCATGGCTCGGTTTGCTTCTTTTCGCTAAGACATTTTGGAAATACCAAAAACAAAAAGGCGGGGTTTCCACGCTGCCGGAATGGCTCGGAAAAAGGTATAACAGCAAAACATTGCAAATCCTGGTGTCCATCTTGCTGTTGTTCAATATCTATTACATTGTCGGTCAGAATGTTGGCCTGGCAACGATTTTTGAAACCATTATCGGCATCCCTTATGAATGGGGAGTGGTTTCCGGTGTGGCAATCACGATCGTTTATATAGGGATGGGCGGTGCCTTTGCGCAAATTATCACCGATGCTTTTCAAGGGGTATTGATGTCTGTCACCTCTGTCTTGATCATTGTTTCATTGTTCTGGACAATCGGCGGAGGCTTTCAGGTGTTCAACCGGATGTTTGATCAATTGGCGGCCATCGACCCTTCGCTTGTATCTACTTTTTCACCGGACGGGCCGTACGACAGTGTCACTACCGTTTTGGCCATCCAATTTCTGATGATCAGTTTTGTATTGATGCCGCAGCTGCTAAATAAAATTTTGGCAATCGAAACAGAAGAGGAATTGCGGCCTTTTGTGATTTCAAGCGGCGTTCATTTGTTTTTCATCTCTTACCTGCCCGTGTTCGGCGGTTTTGCAGCAAAGATTCTCGTTCCCGGCCTGACAGAAGCAGATCAAGCATTGCCCGCTTATTTAATCGAGGCTTTTCCACCAGTCCTCGTTGCGTTTATGATCGTCGGCGTTATTTCAGCCGTACTTTCGAGCACAGACAGCCTTTATCTATCGATAACCTCCAGTATCGGCAATGACATTTACCTGCCGCTTGTGCAAAAAAAACAATCCAGCCTTTCTCCTGCCAACTATGACCAGCGTGCAGTTGTCATTGCCAAGTCCTCGTTGATAATTGTCGGAGCGGCTTCGCTTTACTTGTCAATAAATCGGCCAGAGTCCTTGGCCATGCTCATTCAATTTAGTTTCTCGGCCATCATCAGCGGCGTATTCGGCCCAGTACTGCTAGGCTACTTTTGGAATAAAGGAAATCGAACAGGCGCAATAGTCTCCGTTTTGACCGGTTCCCTTTCTTATTTGTCCTTTACGCAGTTCCACCTGCTGCCGAATTTATACATCGCCTTGTTCGTGAGTTCAGCACTCGGATTTGTAAGCATGCTGGCGACGAGCTATCTGGCGGCAGCATTCGGTACTAAGGTGGGCATCGCCGGCAAACATAGTGCTTAAATAGAACTGCAGAATAATTCGTTACAGGAGGAATTCCCATTGACCAAACAAATCATTTTACATGCCTTCGAAATGAACAGTGCCATGCATAATTCGCATGGTCTCTGGAAGCATCCGCACAGCAAGCGGCATCGCGGCTATAAGGATCTGCAATATTGGGTAGACCTTGCCCGCTTGTTGGAGAAAGGTAAATTCGATGCGGTGTTTTTTGCTGATGTACTCGGTATCTACGATGTTTACCGTAATAGTAAAGCGCCATCGATACGAGATGGTTTACAAGTACCGGTGAATGATCCAGCCCTGCTTGTTTCGGCAATGGCCCAAGCGACCGAGCACCTGGCATTCGCCATTACTGTCAGCACCACCTATGAACCACCCTTTGGAAATGCCAGACGGTTTTCCACTCTGGACCATTTGACCAATGGCAGAGTTGCCTGGAATATTGTGACTTCCTATCTGCCAAACGCAGCAAGAAACTTTGGTCTCGAAGAAATGATTAAACACGATGAACGATATGATATCGCCGATGAATACCTGGATGTATCCTATCAACTTTGGGAAGGAAGCTGGGAAAATGATGCTTTCATTGAAGACAGGCAAGAAGGTACTTTGATCAACCCGGAAAAAGTCCACGAAATCAAACATCAAGGTAATTACTTCAATGTTGAAGGCCCGCACCTTAGTGAACCATCTCCGCAAAGAACTCCTGTCCTTTACCAGGCAGGCACATCGGTACGCGGACGTGCCTTCGCCGCAAAGCATGCCGAGTGTATTTTTGTCGGCGGTCCGACCCCGGAAAGGATCCGATACTACAGCGAAGACATTAAAGAACAGGCAGAAAAACACGGAAGGGATACTTCAAAAATAAAATTTTTATCCTTTCTTAATGTCATCGTCGGAGAAACAACCGAGGAAGCGGAACGGAAATACGAAGAATATGCCAGTCATTGGAGTCCGGATGCTGCCAAAGCACAATATGGTGCCAGCGGTTATGACATCTCAGAATACGAGGAAATCGACCGCTCATTGCCGTTTGAATACACCAAAAAGACAGAGGGTGGGCATTACAAAGCAGCAACCCTGACAAAAGATGCTCCGAAAAAGCTTACTGTAGGGGAAGTACTTGACCGCTTTGAAACATTGGACCGTTCTACTATCATTGTCGGAAATCCGGAAGAAGTAGCAGACGCCATCCAATTCCAATTTGAAGAATCCGGTGTGGATGGTTTTAACTTGAATCACCTCGTAACACCTGGAGATTTGGAAGCTTTTGTGGAATTAGTGGTACCTGTCCTGCAAAAACGCGGGATTTATAAAAAGTCGTACAGGGATGGAACACTCAGAGAAAAGCTTTTCACCGAAGGACCAATCCTTCCTATAGACCATCCTGGCAGCAAGTACAGGAATCTTTCTCTGGTTAAGAAGGGCCAGGACATAACCTAATTCCCTATGTAAAAACCGAACCGATAACTAAAAAAACTTTTTGTCCTATTGATAAATGGCAAATATTCCTTCCAATCCGACAAGTTGTTTCGATATCCACTGGAGGGTTCAACTAACTGGTTAAAGGAAAGCGCCTGTAATTACCGTAGCAATAGGAAGAACTTCTCTTAAAAGGGAGTTGATTTGAAGATTTTACTATATTAAAGGATTTTAATAAAGATTTAAAAACCGAACGAATTCACGATTAGCGTTTCGAATTCGCTCGGTTTTGTTTTGCCCAAAACGCTTTTTTTCCGCTACTTTTTCTCCATTTTTCCATCAAATTCATCTTGGTTATTTTTATAAGGCATCCGTCCTCAACAGGCTGTCCTTTTTTGGCATACGATTGAATTAAGCAAAAGAAAGGAGGTGGTTATTATTTCTATCGATAACTTAATAGTAAATGGAAGCTTTGAATCAGGTGATTTATCATATTGGCAGGCTCAAAATGTAAGCATCACTTCTACCCATAAACATTCTGGATACTATGCAGCCAGGATGGCATATAGTTCAACTTTTTCCACACTTTCTCAAACACTGTCAGTAGAACCCAATCAAAGCTATGAACTAATAGCTTCCCTATCAAAAGGTGACTTACAAGCAAGCCCGGTTATCCGATTCCAAGTGTTATTTTTGGATGACCAGGAAAACGTGTTGATGGAAGGGTTGAAAGTGGACATCACTTATGACAGCATCCCTTCTGCTACTGATGATACTTGGATAGAGATTTATCAAACCACTGATAAATCTCCGCCAACTACTTCGCAAGTACAAGTCATTATCAGTAAACCGGCCAGTTCGCTTATAACCCCTTACGTTTACATTGATGATGTGGCATTGCTCGCAGCTGACGCCACCGGATCGCAGGGCATTACAGGACCCACTGGTGCTGCCGGGCCGACCGGAGTTGCTGGACCCACCGGAGCTACTGGGCCTACGGGGATTACTGGTCCCACGGGCGCTGCTGGACCGACGGGGGCTACCGGGCCAACGGGGGTGACCGGATCTACCGGCGCTGTTGGGCCTACGGGGATTACTGGTCCCACGGGCGCTGCTGGACCGACGGGGGCTACCGGGCCAACGGGGGTTACCGGATCTACCGGCGCTGTTGGGCCTACGGGGATTACTGGTCCCACGGGCGCTGCTGGACCGATGGGGGCTACCGGGCCTACGGGGGTGACCGGACCTACCGGAGTTGCTGGGCCCATCGGGGCTACTGGACCCAATGGTGCTGCTGGACCGACGGGGGCTACCGGGCCCAAGGGGGTGACCGGACCTACCGGAGTTGCTGGACCCATCGGGGCTACTGGACCCAATGGTGCTGCTGGACCGACGGGGGCTACCGGGCCAACGGGGGTTACCGGATCTACCGGCGCTGTTGGGCCTACGGGGATTACTGGTCCCACGGGCGCTGCCGGACCTACTGGAGTTGCTGGACCCACCGGGGCTACTGGACCCAATGGTGCTGCTGGACCGACGGGGGCTACTGGACCCAATGGTGCTGCTGGACCGACGGGGGTGACCGGATCTACCGGCGCTGCTGGGCCTACGGGGATTACTGGTCCCACGGGCGCTGCTGGACCTACGGGGGCTATCGGACCTACCGGCGCTGCTGGGTCTACGGGTGTTACCGGACCTACGGGCGCTACTGGACCTACCGGGGTTGCCGGGCCAACGGGGGCTGCTGGACCCACTGGCGCTGCTGGACCTACCGGGGCTGCTGGGCCTACGGGCGCGCCTGGAGGTGCTACTGGGGCCACTGGATCGACAGGGCCGACCGGCGCTACTGGACCTACTGGGCCTCAAGGGCCTACTGGCATTACGGGAGCGCAAGGACCTACTGGTACAATAGCACCAAGTCCTTTTGAAGTGTACGTTCAAGCTGGTGCGGTAGGTGGAAACGGCTCACATGCCAGTCCTTATGGAACGATACAACAAGGGATAGCTGCTGTTTCACCGACAGGAACGGTCCATGTTTTAGGGGGCACGTATCCGATTACTGCAAGTATTCCTGTTAATAAAAACGGTGTCACCATCCAAGCTTATCCCAACACATCGCTCGTGTTGCAAGCTGCTGTTATACCTTTCATCGTAACCGGGAATGGAATAACGATTGACGGATTTACCTTTACAAGCAATGCCCCTTATGCAGTGCCATTCATTCAAATTGGAGGAACCAATCATCAAATCAGTAACAATACCATTTATGGTCCTCCTCAAGCAGGACCTTCTACAGGTTGGATAACCAATCGCGGTTTTATCACGAACGCCAACAATATGACCAATCTTCTCGTAAAAGATAACATTTTTCATACCATGCGCCAGCCTGCTTATCTAAATCCAGGAACGACGGGATACATCATCAACAATATTGTCTATAATACAAGGGGATTTGTTGTCGACAGATGTGTATTTACTTTCTCCGGAAACTCTTGGGGAAACCCTGAAAATGCCGTGGATATTGCCCTGTTAACAGGTACTCAAACCGGACCGCCATATGATCCTTTAACCGAGCTGTCTGATAGCAACAGTAATGCTACAATTAGCGACCAACGATAAGAAGGTATATGCAAGCCGAACCCATGTGTGCGGCTTGCATATAATTTTTTATGGTGCAAAAGGAAAATAAAGCACTCCCAATACAAACAGTAGGCAATACCCGCCGATAATATAAAACAGGCTAAACACAATGTCTGCCACGATGAGCGTCCACTTCACTGCAGAGGTCTGTCCCCAGGCAAATCCGATCCAGCGATAATTAATCAACAATAACAAGTAGGTGCCTAAAACAATAAATCCAGGGATAACCCAGCTTCCGACTGCTTCACTGCTTTCCTGGTTATATCCTTCAAAAAAACCGGACTGCCACTTCACGATTTGACTGCCGATGAGGAAAACGATCCCTAATATTGTCCCCAGACCGCCCAACAATCTCTTTTCCCGCTTAGAAGCTCTGAATAGCAGTCCATATGCAATCAACCCAAATAATATGGCGATGATATAATCCAAACTCATCCCTCCTTTGAGGATTTCTTCCGGGAATGACTACACTGTATAAAAGACAATCAAGCTGTTGCTGACCAAAATACCTATCCACCATAAAATATACGCAACGTCCTTCAGGTCCCATAACCACATTTCTGATACTATCTTTCAATATGGTTAGTTGACTCTCTTCCTCTAAACTAACATTCTGATCAAAATGGATTTGTCGCCCACAGCGATGCAGATTTGATGAATATTCTCGGATGCAACTTCAGCTGCGCAACCATATATTCTGCCAAATCTTCCGGTTGCATATATTTTTCCTGATCCGCTTCATCCAGATTATCTTTGAAAACCAATTCTGTCGCTACGGTACTGGGCGTCAAGGCGGCCACACGGATGTTGTGCCTGCGCACTTCCTGTGCAAGTGACTCTGTCATACCCAGAAGACCAAACTTTGAAGCACTGTATGCACTCGATCCAGGGGTGCCCCGTAAACCAGAAGTGGAAGAAATATTGATAATGTCACCCCGTTTTTTCTCGATCAGCTGCGGCAGCACCGTTCTTGTTACAAAGTAAGCTCCCATCAGATTGACGTCGATGACCCTTTTCCAGTCTTCCGGTTCAAAGTCAAGAAAACCAGCATATTTTCCGATTCCTGCATTGTTGATTAATATATCGGCCGATCCTACTTTTTCCTTCAGAGCTCCAACAGCGGCTTCGACTTGCGCCAAATCCGATACGTCTGCCGAGGCGCAGGCAGCTTCTCCTCCATTTCCGTTAATTTCTTCTGCGACAGCTTTCAAATCAGGCAAGGTCCGTGCGATCAAGCCAACCTTTACCCCTTCTTTTGCCAAAGCAAGAGCAGTAGCACGACCGATTCCTTTTCCTCCTCCAGTTATGTAGGCAACCTTCCCTTGCAATGATTGTGCCATTTTCATTTCCCCTTCCTATTAAAGATATTACTCTCTCTCAATAGTTTAACAGTTCCATTGTTCGCCATCTCGTCTAGGAACTTGTTTTTTTCTAAACAGGGAGGATTATCAAGCTGAGACTGGAATAAAGTAGTTAAGTAATAAGAATAGGAGGGGTTTACATGCCAAAGAAAATTTTGATTCTTGCCGGTGATGCAGTGGAGTCATTGGAAATTTACTATCCATATTTCCGCTGTTTGGAGGAAGGCTTTGAAACAACCATTGCAGCGACGAGTCCGAAACCGTTGCATACAGTGGTCCACGATTTCGTCGGGTGGGAAACCTACACCGAGAAAGCCGGCTATTTAATCGAAGCAAACGAGGCCTTTGCAGACATCGATCCTCAGCAATATGACGGTCTCATCATTCCTGGCGGTCGGGCACCCGAACACATTCGTTTGAATGAACATGTGCCGAAAATCGTCAGCCATTTCTTTGAAGCAAACAAACCGATTGCAGCGGTCTGCCATGCCAGCCTCGTCCTGACAACTGTCCGGGAGCACATAAAAAATCGCGAAATGACAGCGTATGTTGCCTGCAAGCCAGAAGTAGAAGCAGCAGGGTCTACTTACATCGAAGAGCATCTTCATACAGACGGTAATCTTATTTCCGGTCATGCCTGGCCAGACCTGCCTGGTTTAATGAAGGAATTCATCAAGCAAATCAATGGCTGACCTGAAACCGCTCCTGCATGAAGCATAGTATCTTGCCAAATTATTTGCCACCATTCTTATACGAAAGGGAAAGGTAGCAAGGAACATCATCTGCCGAGTCGCGGCTTAGTAGGAATGTGAAAAAGAAAAACCGGATTAGTTTAAGTTTATAAGAACAAGCGCCCTGGTCAGGACGCTTGTTCTTCTCTTATCTGTCTTTGAATCGATTTCTCGGAACGCACAGGAATCACGTTAAACAAGACATTCAACACAATGGCAGTCAGACTTCCGGCTACGATTCCACTGTCCGTCAGAATCCGGATGCTTTCGGGAAGGTTGGCGAAGATTTCCGGGACGGCCGTTACTCCAAGCCCCATTCCGACGGAACATGCAACCGTCAATAAGTTGCCTTGACTTTCAAAGTCCACTTGGCTTAACATCTTTATCCCATAAGCAATCACCATACCGAACATTGCGAGCGACGCGCCCCCGAGGACAGAGGTCGGAATCAAAGTCGTAATAGCAGCAATTTTCGGCAGAAAACCCAGCACTACCAATATGGAGCCTGCTGCAAAAACCGCTTGTTTCGTTTTGACACCTGTGAGCTGTACCAGACCGACGTTCTGTGAATAAGCAGTATATGGAAAAGCATTGAAGATACCGCCTAACACAATTGCAAGTCCTTCCGCCCTGTATCCTTTTTCCAGGTCCTCTCCGCTGACTTCGCGCTGGGTTATATCGCCAAGCGCCAAATAAACACCAGTCGATTCGATCAAACTGACAATCGCCACCAAGGTCATCGTCAGGATGGCTGAAATATTGAAAGTCGGGGCACCAAAGTAAAATGGGTGGATAGAATGAAACCAGGAAGCATCCCCAACCTCTGAAAAATCGACCATTCCCATCAAAGCGGCTGCAAACGTACCGGCTACCAAACCGATAAGAATCGAAATCGTGCGCAGAAATCCTTTCGCAAATTTATTCAACAATAAAATGAATACAAGAACACCGAATGCTAACAACAGATTGGCAGGATTGCCGAAATCCGCGCTACCTTCACCACCTGCCATGTCATTGAATGCGACCGGGATGAGTGTCAAACCGATGATCATCACAACAGAACCGGTGACAACCGGCGGGAAAAACCGGACCAACTTACTGAAGTACTTCGAAATCAACACGACGAACAGCCCGGAAACAAGAATCGCTCCGTAAATAGCAGAAATCCCATGCTGACTGCCTATTGCGATCATCGGCCCGACGGCGGTAAAAGTACAACCAAGCATAACGGGCAGGCCGATGCCAAAAAATTTATTTCTCCAAACTTGCAGAAGGGTGGCAATCCCACAGGCAAGCAAATCAATCGAAATCAAATAGGTGAGCTGTTCGAAGGTTAATGCTAATGCCCCTCCCACAATCAACGGAACGACAACAGCTCCTGCGTACATCGCCAATACATGCTGGAAGCCGATCGATAGTGTTTGCAGTTTCTTTTTGTTCATCTGTATTCTCCTCCGCTCGTATTATTGATAAACCGTTTCTTTTGTATCAACAAACCGGACTTCTCTGCCGGCAAGAGATCTGACCCGGGCAAGAGACTCTAAACGATAGCCTTGCTTCCGTATTTCTTCCGCACCTGGCTGAAAGGACTTTTCAATCAAAATGCCAATCCCGGAAACATTCGCTCCCGCTTGCTCGACCAACTTCGCCAACCCAATTGCAGCTTGTCCGTTGGCGAGAAAGTCATCAACGATCAGGACATTGTCTCCTTCTTCAATATACTTATGGGATACGGTAATTTCATTGGTTTCCTGCTTCGTGAAAGAGTACACTTTCGCTGTGTACACATCACTGGTCAATGTCAGTGACTTTCTTTTCCTGGCGAAAATCACCGGAACTTCAAGCTCCAGACCTGTCATGATGGCCGGCGCAATTCCTGATGATTCGATGGTCAATACTTTGGTGATTTCCTCCTCTTTAAAAAGACGGGCAAATTCCTCCCCAATTTCCTTCATCAGCTTAGGATCCATTTGATGATTGATAAAAGAGTCCACTTTCAGAACGTTCTCATTCAACACAATGCCGTCTGTCTTGATTTTCTCTTTTAATAGTCTCATAGCTGTTTCCGCTCCCTTCATCTTTATAAAAATGCCACTAAAAAAAGCAGCTTACCAGAGTAAGCTGCTTTCACAATAAAAAACACATAAACGTCCTAGACTGAAAGGACGCTATACGCTAAATGAACTGTTCGGCTTACTCGTAGTCAGGCAATTTACGGTTACCCGGTAGAAACTTGCAGGCCATATCCCTGCTATTATACGAGTTTCATCAGTACGTATATATTTTTCGATACATTGAATTATAACGAATTTTGTCAGATATGCAAATGTTTTTTTAATGGCAATTTTCTAAAAGGACGCTTTTTGGACATATGGCTGGTACTGACATAACGTCGTCCAAACCTGGTCTATCAGGATACCCTGCGCTTTCATGGATTACTGGCGAGCCGAAAAGGACCCTCTAATGGTTATTTTCTAGTCGTGACGAATCACGATTTTCCCGAAAAACTTCTGACTGGCTAAATAGTCAAATGCTTCTCTTGCTTGATCAAATGAAAACACGCTGTCGATGACTGGAGTCATCTTCTTATCTGCAATCAGCTTGTTCATGTTTTCGAAATCTTCCCGGCTGCCTACCCCAATGGTCCTGGTAGATGCCCTGCCAAAAATATCGAAGTAATCAAGCTTGTCACCTTCCTTCGTCAGAACGCCGATCATGGCCACTTCTTCTCCATTTGCCACAGCCTGCAGGGATTGTTTAATCGTAGCCGGACCGCCTACTTCGACGACCCGTTGGACACCTCCCGTCCGTTCCTTGACCACTTCTCCCCAATTAGGAGTAGATTGATAGTTAATCACGTCTTCTGCTCCGAGTTCTTTCAATTTTTCTGCCTTTTTATCGCTGGAAGTCGTGGCGATAACACGTAAGCCTAGCAGCTTAGCCAATTGAATGGCAAAAACGGACACCCCTCCGCTTCCCAGCGTAAGAACCGTGTCACCGGCAGCTAATGGGCTTGGACCGTGAAGCGCCGACCATGCCGTGACTGCAGCGCATGGAAGAGTCGCCGCCTGTTCGTACGTAAGATGATCGGGAACCGAGACCAGCAGCTCGGGGTTCAATACCTTATATTCCGTCAACCACCCATCACTATGCGAGCCATAAGGTTCCGTGTACCCAGGCCGTTTCCCACCGAACCATTCTTTTGTGAAGTTTCCCGCGACCCTGTCTCCTACCTGGAAGCGGCGGACACCTTCACCGACTGCCACGATTTCCCCAGCACCATCCGATAGCGGAATCAGGTTGTCTGCGACCCCACCCGGATAATCATTTTGGACCATCGCTAAATCGCGATAATTCAAAGAAGTCGCTTTTACTTTCACCAGCACTTCTCCCCTTTGAACCTGGGGTATTTCCTCCTGTATCCTTTCAAGTTCATCAAGAGAACCTGCCTGCTTCAGCCGATAGGACTGCATGTTACCGCTTATTTGCTGATTGGTCATTGAAAAGCCTCCTTCATTTTCCATATCTTCCTTCCTCCTTTTTATCAAGAATGGAGCACTCTGAAAAGCAATGTGTTTGGCGTGCTCGATGGGGATTTGAAACGTGAGTCAAATTTCACTAGCAAAAAACCGAACGATTCTGATACATCGTTCGGTTTTTGCCTTGGCTAAAATCTAATCTTCTTTTCCCGGCTATCAAGTAAATCGTTTTTTTCTGTGAAAATAAATGAACAAGCTCGCACCTGTGACGAACAGCAAGAAGCCAAATACCAACAGGTTGTACAAATTGGTTGCTGTATCAGCAAGCTTCCCGCCCAATAGTGTTGGAGATTCATTGGCAGGTGGTTCACTTTTGCCCTCTTTCGGATCTTCCTTACTGCCTTTATTCTTATCTTCCGGCTGGTTCTCTGGTGGAGTTTCCTCGTCTTTCCCTGGGTCCACAGGATCTGCCGGCTTATCGTCCTTGTCTCCCCCGCTGTCTGAAGGAGGCACTGGGTTTTCACCTGTACCAGGGGGTTCCGGGTCATCTACTGGATCCTCTTCGTCTTGAGGAGGTTCCGGCTCCGGTTCCTCTTTTCCTTTGACAAAGGACCAAATGTCCGACCTTGTTTCACCAGTGTACTGGTCGGTAACCAGTGTATACCAAGAGTAGGTCTCCCCTTCTTCCAGTCCGGTCCACGTTACCTCTGCTGTTTCTCCACTTGGAACATCTTCGACTGTTCCGATTTCCTTATTGGTGTAGACATTGACGGCAAACGAATCGGTTGCCACACGCTTTTGCTTCGCTTCCAAATCCAATTCCAGCGTAAATTCGTCTTTATCTGGATAAGCGTCCGTATCATAATAATTATAATCATCCAGATACGGAGAATACGTATTGACGAAGATACGGTTATTGGCGGTATCAAAATGGAGCAGGCGCATATAACCTTGGCCGCCTTCAGGTCCTGCCTGGTAATCAGCCAGCATTTGATATACCGTACGGTCTGTTGCCCCGTCTCCGTCGTCATCGAGTTCATCCACAAGCAGTTGTGCTTCGTGATAGTGCCCTGACAGAACGGCAATGACATTTTCATTCGGAACGACTACTTCGTTATACAGCTTCTCTCCCAAGGGATGCCTAGTTCCTGTCGCCTGTAAATATTCGTGGAAATTGAGAATTGCCTGTCGGTCTGGATAAGCAGCCAGCACTTCATTCATCCAGGCAATGCCTTCCTCTTCGACTCCCCAGCCAAGATACACCATGATATAATCGTTTCCGTTGGCGGAAATCAAGTCATAATGACCGCGGTTGTTCAAATAAGAGCCGCCGTAATGCGGTTTGTCCTGGAACCTGTCTGCTCCGAAATACTTATAGTACTCGGTATAGTCATTGGTTTTCTGGGCGACATCATGGTTTCCGGCCAGGACGCCATAAGGTATATCCGCATCATCAAGGGTCTTCATATAATCATCGGCATGAAGCCATTGGTATTCCTTGTCCGATTCATCAACCAGGTCGCCAGTATGCATGACGTACTGGATATTCATCGCATCTCTGTTTTCCACAATCCATTTTGTTTGTTCATCGTAGATGTATGGGTAACTTTCCGAATAATATTGCGTATCGGACATCCAGACAAACGTATAATCATATGCCTCCGGCCCGCTGGGAATTTCATCCTGTACAATGACATTGATCTTGCTGTCCTTGACAAAATCTTTTACAGAAACAGTTCCAGTCAATTCAAAATCTTCGTCACCCGCTATACGGAAGTCGACTATTTCCCACTTCGCTTCAGGATGGTTCCAGGCATACATTGTCACTTTCCTGCCTGCCAGTGAATTGCCGTTCCAGACAAGCTCGATCAAGTCATCCTCTTCCACCTGTTCATCAACGGTGACATCGAATCGATGATAAGGAAACTGTCCAGTAGAGTCCGTCACCATATACTTTCCATCCTTTTCAGAAGCAAGACCGATATCTCCCTTGCTGAATGCTGTTTCTCCATCGGGAATCGGAGTTGCCGGCGGTTCCATATCGGCTTTGTTGCTATAAGAGACGACATGGTCAAGATCAGCTGGTGTATATTGATAGGCCTGATAAAAACCCACATCCATGGCGTCGCCCATCGGATCTTCCACTTTGACACGCAAGGTGGGATCACCGTTAATTGGTTGGTTCAAATCAGCCTGCGGAGTTTGATTGACCGGACTGGATGGATGCTCGTCGACCACGGAAAACTCCAGCATTTTTTCGGATTGATTGCCGACAGTATCGATAGCTTCGATCCGTAACTCATGGTTTCCTGCCGCCAACATTCCAGAAGAAGCTGCAAAAGGAACATCGATTTCTTCTCCGTCAAGCCAGATTTTCTGTTCGTCGACACCGGCAATTTCATCGGAAACGGATACGTCAATAGAAAATTCACCCTTATATTCGTGTTCTTCCTTTATATTTGTTTCGATCTGGGGAGCTGTATTGTCGACATACACTTCGGTGTCCAATCGTTCATCCTGATCTTCTGCACTAATGATATGCCTTCCGTCCTGTACCTGCTCTGTGTCCCATAGATATGCTTTGGATGGAGCAAGTTCTTCTTCGATCGTAAAGGTGAAGTCTTCCGAAATGCGCATCGCCCCATCATCGCCCATATCCAGCACCGTTTCGGCATCGGCATGTAACGGGTCGGTCAGCACCGTGCCATCCGACAGTACCAGCCGGACATTCCGCAGGTTGTAATCATCCCGGTTTTCTCCCGGATCACCTTCCCAAGGTGTTGCTTTATTACCCGCCCGTATGGTAATCGTATTGGCGCCAACCTTCAGCTTTTCCGGCTCTATCGGGATTGTGATCGTCTGCCATTGCGCGATCCAGTCATCGAAAATATGCACAATTTCATCCCCGATGGTTACTCCGTTCTGGAAATACGTATTGACACCGCTCACTTCAAAAGCGAAATAGGCGGGATGCTCGACCGCGCGTGAAGTTTTCTCCCCTGCTTCAGTGCCGTCAATCAACAGCTTCAGCGATTCCGGCCCATCCTCTCGCGATGTCGCTTTGATGACTTTTTCGCCGGTTAAAACAGAACCGTCCTGCACATTCAATCTCAGACTGGAATCATCCAATGTGCTGGTCACTTGAATGCGATAGGTGTCGCTAATCGTTTGATTCGTTCCGTCGGATGCTGTGAAATAATATTCGACATATTCTTTCGCAATTATATCCGGCGAGTAAATACGGAAATGGAACAGCATATCATCGTAATCTTCTTGAAGAAGTGCGGATTGATACGCTTCCTGTTCATTCGTGCGATAGTGTACCCGAACGGTCTTCACTGCGATATCGTCTGTTACATCGGCGGTCAAATCGATGTCGTCCGTCTGGTTCACTTCGGTTACCTCTGTCACGTTTTCTATGGACGGAGGGGCGTCATCCACCGGCACCGTAACCGGGCTTCCAGGAACCTGATAATCTTCTACCGAACCAGGGGTTGCTTGCATCAGACCTGCGCTCACCTTCTTCATCAAGTTCGAACCGTCCCTCGGGTAAGTGTAGACAATCCCTTTATCTGGCTTGGTATCGTCTACTCCTTCCTCGTCATTATAATAAGCAATCGATAATTCTTCTCCTGCATTGGTCGCAACAATCAGCCCTCTCATACTTCCGTTAGCCATTCCTGCCGTGTGGATACGGACGATGTCCTGGTTTTCCACCAGGCCGGTACCATAGTTGGCATTGAAATCGGCCACGGACCGGCCGCCGTTTTCCCCATTTATAACCCAAAATACTAGCGTTTCACCGGATGGTATGACGACATCATCAGGAACCGACGGCCAGAGAATATCACTTTCCGGATCTGTGCCATAGCGGTATTGAAGCTTGTAATCTTGGAAATTAATGGCTTGATTGGTATTGTTGTAGACTTCGATGAATTCATAACCATCAGCGGATCCAGTGTTGGTTGAATCAGGAACCACCTCTGTCACGAGCAGGGAGGGCAGCTTTTCCGGATCCGCCTCCTGTTTATCCACTTTGACGCTAGCTTCCTTTGTCCGTACAGTATGAGTGCCGTCACTAGCTTCGATATAATAACGAAAATCCTCCCTGACATAGATACCTGGTATCTCGGCTGTGTAAGTGGCTGGATTGGCTCCGGCTGCTGACATCGCAAGCGCTGTATATTCCTCCTCACCTTCTACTTTTACATATAACGTAGCAGTAGGCACGGCCCGATCATCTGTGATAGTCGCTTCGACGGTTAATGAGGAAAAGGCGGTCGCTTCCAAAACGGGCTTATGGTTGATGACGGGCTCTGTGACATCTTCATCTGTTTCCGGTACAGGGACGGGCTGTACCGGTACTTGTTCCAGGTCAATCGCACCTGGTGTAGGTTCTGCCATGGTCCGGTACTTTTTCATGACCGTCCCTTCCCTTGGATATTGGTAATGAATGTCTGCCCCTGTATTATCATTCTCTTCTCCTAGATAATCAGCATAGATTACTTGTTCTCCAAGGTTGTCCTGCAAAATAAGCGCACGGTTTCCTCCATTGGCAAAGCCGGGAAAGCTGGAGTCCGTAACCTCGACAATCTGTTCTTCCGTCAACTCCGTGTCAAAGTTCGCATTAAATTCATCGATTGTTTTCCCGCCATTGTTATACCAGAAAACGCGTGTTTCCTGAGGCTCAAGGATGGTTTCCGGAATCTTGAAAGCTATCTCACTATCAGAATCCGTATAGTAATAAAAAAATCGATAGTTGGTCAACGATAGTGGCTGATCGGTATTGTTATAGAGTTCAAAGTACTCGTAATAGTCCGTTCCGCCTCCTTCTGAATTGGGAGACAATTCCGTAATCAACAAATGGGGATATGAAGAAAAATCCTCCAATTCGGCTTGTTGACTTACTTTCGCTGTAGCCTGTACTTCCTCTTTCTTCTCCGGCTGGATTATCTTCACTTCGACCGGCGCGTCCGCAGGATAAGTAACTTGATCATGGGCAGTTGTCACGGTCATATAATAAGTAAAGGTCTTCCCTTGCAATTGATCCGCAGTTAATTCTGCGGAAAAGCGATTCGTTTCCGTCGGTGTCATTTCGATGGTATCGAAGTATGGCTGATCACCAGTTTGGTAGAAAAGCGTTGCCACCACAGCTTGTCCATCTGTGTCGATTTCTGCTTCGACTTTTACTGCCTTTCCGCTTTCCACTTCTTTTATCACATCGTGATGAATGACAGGTTGCGCCGTATCAGCCAGCATGATTTGCTGCTCTGGAAGCTGGCCATCTTCCGTCAGCGTCGGAGTTGTATCGGAATCTGATTGAAAAAGCCTCATTTCTTTTCCGCTTTCCGGATATTGAAAATGTACTGCTTTTCCTAACTGCCTATCTTCCGTCGTAAAGCTTGCCGAAACGATTTCCTCTCCGTCCGGCATTGCCACGGAAAGCTTTTGTCCGTCAGTAAACACGGGGCCGTTAAATTCAACGATCGATTTTTGAGGTATATCTGCTTGATAGTGGTCGATAAAGTCTTGTGTATTTCGTTGTTTCTCGTTATTCCAGAAAACAAGGGTTTGATCGGGTTGGATGATTCCAGGGGCAACTTCTATGTTTGTCTGTTCTCCATCAGTTGAAATTGAAAAGTTCAGGAAATCAAGGACAAACGGCAAGTTGGAATGGTTATGTAGTTCAAAATAGCTGTAGCCGTCATCCTTCGGTTTGATCTCGGTAATCATTAAAGGTGGTAAAGCATCGATATTTATATCTTCCGCGTGTGGCGCAGGAGATTTTTCTTCTTTTAGCTGTTCCTGTGTATCTTGCTGTCGGTCAGTATCCTTTGGCTGATCAGATGTATTCTTCTGTTCTACATTAGGTGGGTTTTCTTCATTCGTTCGGGCTGTTCCGGTTTCATTCTCAGTTATTTTTTTCTGGCTATCCTCTACTTCTTCATTGGGTTCTTGAGAAGAGTCATCTGTTTCACTAGTATGTTTTTCTCCTTCCGACTTTGCTAGTTCTTCGGTTGTTTCTTCTCCACGTTGTACAGATGATTCTTCCATGGATTTCTCTTCCTTTAATTGGGGCGCAACGTCCGTAGCAGCAGAAACACTTAAACCTCCAGGCAGGGATACAGCTGCGTCCATCAGTAAAACGGTGAAAATGATGCTCAGCGACAAAAATTGACGTACTCTTTTTTGTAACGTCCTCCTCTTCATGGCTACCTCCTTATGATTTTAGTGTCACTATTAGTGTAAGGCGGCAGTATGAAGCAGGCATGAACATTATGTAAATCTATGTAAATTACTAGCAATGTGGTTGCTAGTCAAACCTGCATAGCTAGTTACCTTCAAGTATTCTATCTTTTGTTCAAAGGAAAAATTCACCAATAACGATAAGGGAAAGATTTTCTTACCTTTGCACATTTGCAACCTTGGCTACAGAAGTGTCCATTAATACTTTCCTCATAAAAACTCCTATTAATGATGCACTCTTTTTTCATTAACCACATCGATTAGTAATTAATTTGAAAAAACTATTGACCTGTACGTTAGTATTAGTGTACTATTTAACTAATACAATAATACAATGAAAACAGGAGGAATCTGTATGAATGCATTTACGAGTCTCGCGAAGAAAGAATTGCGGATGGGGATGCCTGTCTTTCTCGTTCCAATTATCATTTTTATTATTGCAGTGGCAGTCGCGGCTTATTTCGGAGGGAGATCCGGATTGGCGGCGGAAGCGATCTCTGCTGTATCGTTAGCAGCAGTCACAATGCAAATCTTTTATCTAATTTACTACATGAATTTCAGCCTGAAAGCAGAAAAGAAAAAGTTACATCTCTGGCTGCATAATCCTCTTCCAGGATCCTCATTGCTTCTGGCAAAAATGAGTGCAGGATTCATTTCCATGCTGGTCACCTTGCTCATCACTGGTGGCACCTTGATTGCTTCAGCGCAAGCATCCGGCACCATAAGCCAGCTGCAAGCCGATTTCAACCTGACTAATATCGGCTTTTTCGGCGGGCTGCATGTTGTTCTGTTTGCAATAGACTTTTCGATTTACTTTGTATTTTTCTATATGGTCTACCTGTTGTTCAACCGCTACTTTGGTGGATTTATCAGTTTTTGCTTCACCTTTGTCCTTTTCGGGACTTCCACCTACCTGTGGGGGAAATTCTCCGAAACAGCGGTTCACCGAAGCTTGACTTCTTGGGGGGAAATAGAACTGAACGGCTTTGTTTTCAATCGTAAGTTTGAGGCCGATGGCGTCGAGTTTTTCACTGAATTCGATACGGTCCATGTATTTCTTGGATCTTACTTGTTAGAAACGATTGTCGTCCTCCTATTGTTTTTTGCTGCAAGCTGGATGCTTGATAGAAAAGTCGAGGTGTAAAAAATGTCCGATACCTTTCACTCATCAACCCCTATATATAGCCAACTGGCTGAACGCATCAACAAGCAAATTTTACGGGGCGAGTTACAACCTGGTGATAAACTGCCTTCCGTCCGGGAAATGGGATTGCAGGTAAACGTCAACCCGAATACGGTACAAAGAACCTATCGTGAACTGGAAGGAATGATGATCGTGGAATCAAGACGAGGACAAGGGACGTTTGTGACCGAAAATCAAAGCATCCTGCAGGACATGAGGGAACGGCTCAAACAAGAAGAAATTTCTCAATTCGTTGCCAGCATGCATGAAATGGGCTATAAAAATGAAGAAATTGAATCAGGATTGCAAAGCTATTTGATCAAGAATAAGGAGGAGGACACCGAATGATCCAATTGGAAAAAGTAAACAAACGTTTTATGAAAAAGAGTGCTTTACAGGACATCTCCCTGGAACTGACCAAAGGAAAAATAATCGGTCTCGTCGGGGAAAACGGAAGCGGGAAATCGACGACATTGAAGTTGATTGCCGGACTTGTCCGTCCTTCCGGTGGTTCCGTGAAAGTGAACGGAAATCCTGTCGATCGCAGAATCGCCAGTCAGGTTTCTTATCTATCAGAGCTTGATGACTATTACAGTTTTTATAATGTAGGCCAGACGATCGATTTTTTTGCCGAACAGTTTGCCGATTTCAATAAGGAGAAAGCGGAGGAAATCCGTGCTTTTATGAAGCTCGACCCCGATGCTAAATTGAAACAGCTTTCCAAAGGAAATCGCGGCCGACTGAAAATTGTCCTGACGCTTGCCAGAGAGGTTCCGGTCATTTTGATGGACGAACCGCTTTCCGGACTTGATCCGATGGTACGTGACTCCATTGTCAAAGGTCTGATTTCGTTTATTGATTTAGAAAGGCAAATCGTGCTTATCACCACCCATGAAATCAAGGAAATCGAAACGATACTTGATGAAGTAATCGCTATCCGGGACGGCCGCATTATCGGCCATCACAATGTCGAACAGCTTCGCATCGAAGAAAATAAGGGCATCGTTGAATGGATGACTTCCATCTACGACAGGAGTATCAATTAAAAATACCAGTTGGCCGGGACAAAAGCATGGCCACCAAAACAAAAACGGAACGAATTCTAAAATGACCATGAATTCGTTCCGTTTTTACTTTTTATTCCTTAGTTATCCTTTGGTTTGATGCGTAGTTCGTATCTTGCCGGAGGGGAAAGACTCAAAAGAAAGGAGCACGGTTTACTTTTTCTTTATTTTGGTCACGCTGCTTTTGTCCCAGGCACATCCCCCTCTGCCCTTTGAAATGAGCAAATATACCCAATTTTATCAATTAAACCAATTTTTTGACATCTAGTGCTAACTTGTTAAAATTGCATTGAATAAAAATACATGGAAAAGAAGGGGAGTATATTGAAAGAAACATGGTATTTCGTCGATTCAGGCCACGGTACCCCATCCTTTAACATGGCATTGGATGAAGCTCTTCTGAATTGGCACAGCCAGGGGGAGATTCCACCGGTCCTCCGTTTTTATGGATGGAAACCAGCCGGGATTTCTGTAGGCTACTTTCAGAAAGTGAATGGCAAAATCGATGTGAAAGGAGCCCGGCAGCATGGTATCGAACTTGTTCGCAGACAGACTGGCGGGAGAGCGGTACTCCACGACCAGGAACTTACATACAGCGTCCTTGTTTCAGAGGACCATGAAGCGATGCCGGCTTCCGTGAAAGGAGCCTATTTGGCAATTTCCCACGGATTGCTGGAAGGTTTCAAAAATCTGGGGATCGAAGCAGAATTCGCTGTACCGGAAGGAAAGCTGGAAACGACCGACTCGGCAGTCTGCTTTGAAGAACCGTCATGGTATGAATTGATTGTAGCCGGTAAAAAAGCGGCAGGAAGCGCTCAAACAAGGAAGAAAGGCGTGATCTTGCAGCATGGTTCGATTCCCTTGCATGTGGATAAAGTTAAACTGTTCGATTTATTCGTTTTTCCAAACGATCACGTAAAAGAACGGGCAAGGCGGGCATTTGGCGACAAAGCAGTCGCCATCAACGAAGTATCCAAGCATCCCATCAATTTTGAAGAAGCCAAACAAGCGTTTAAGACAGGATTTGAGCGCGGTCTCGATATCGAATTGAAGCCGTTTAAGCTTTCGGAGGAACAAGTCGCCGAAGTACATGCACTGGAGTCCAAGTATAAGAGCGAAGAATGGAATTATTCCAGATGAAGGAGTGGTGTTTAAATGCCGAAGCAATATGAACACATACGAAAACCGGAATGGCTCAAAGTGAAAATCAACACGAACAAGTCCTATAACAGATTGAAACGCTTGATGCGCGAGAAGAATCTGCATACAGTATGCGAAGAAGCGAAGTGTCCAAATATTCACGAATGTTGGAGCGAACGTGCAACTGCCACTTTTATGATTTTAGGCGACACCTGTACACGCGGCTGCCGTTTTTGTGCAGTGAAAACCGGACTGCCGAACGAACTGGATTGGGGAGAACCGGAACGTGTCGCCGAATCAGTGGAAATCATGGGGCTCAAGCATGCAGTAGTGACCGCGGTGGCCAGGGATGATTTAAACGACGGTGGTGCCGCTGTATTTGCCGAAACAGTCCGTGCTATCAGAAGGAGAGTCCCTGGCTGCACAGTCGAAGTCCTTCCCTCTGATATGAAAGGGGATTACGAAAGCCTGCACACCTTGATGGACAGCGGACCGGACATCTTCAACCATAATATCGAAACAGTCCGCCGGCTCACAAAACGCGTCCGGGCCATCGCGATGTATGACCGCTCCTTGCAGCTGTTGGAGCGCGTCAAAGAAATAGCTCCTGAAACACCGACAAAGTCGAGCATCATGGTCGGCTTGGGAGAAACAAAAGAAGAAATCATGGAAGCGATGGACGACTTGCTAGCCCATAAGGTCGATATCATGACAATCGGCCAGTACCTCCAGCCGACGAAAAAGCATTTGAACGTCGAGCGGTATTACCATCCGGATGAATTTGAGGAGTTGAAGCAAATCGCACTGGAAAAAGGGTTCAAACATTGCGAAGCCGGTCCGATGGTACGCTCATCCTACCACGCTGACGAACAAGTCAACGAAACATCCGCCCAGCGCCGGATCAAATACATGAAGGGCTATGAATCACAAGGAGAGACGCTTGATAATGTGAAGTTTTGAAACAAGTTTACGAAACGCTCAGAAAGATTCTTCTGAGCGTTTCATGACGTCATGTTGAAACGAAGCTGGCGTAGTAACTAGCCATTGCAAATCATGATGATATTCCCATCCGGATCGCTTATGGTAAAGAAAGCAAAGTCCTCATATTCCACGATATCCGACTCTATTTTATAACCGGAAGTTTGCAGGAATTGATAGGATTGCTCTAGTTCGTCTGTATGAAAATTGAATAACGGATACGGCGATGGAGTAATTTGTTTCGTTTCTCCTGCAGGACCTGCATCCAACGTCAGGCCAGTGTACTGAGCCATAGGGAGATTGTGGACAGGTTTTGAAACGTTTGATAATTCTACTTCTTGATTGAGCAGTTTGCTATACCATTTGACGGATTCCTCTAAATCACTTACGTGCACAAAAATGGTGTTGATTCGGTTTTTAATGCAACTGTTCATTTTTCAGTGTTTCCCTCCCCTCGGGATTAAGTTACTGATTCTTTCCATGCCGGTCATGATCGGCTTGGCCCTTTTGATCAATGTTTGCGTGGTTTCCAAGGAAAGAGATGCCCGATGTGCACTTTCATTGCTCCAAACTTCATATACAAACACAGCGTTGGGTTCGTCATCGGATGTATTTACCATATAGATTTCACACGCATCAAGCTTTTCCATTTCTTTTGCAGCATCCAACAAAATTCCCGCTAAAGTGTCACGCTCCCCATCTTTTACAGTGAATTTACCGTATAAGCCAAATTTGCTCATTTTCTTCCTCCTCCATTTTTTATCAACATCCTTCTCCAAGTTGCGGATAACCAATCCTTGATAATATGATAAATTCCACTCTATGGGCGATTTTCCTTCTACTCTTTCGATATCCATTTTGCTATGTAATAAAAAAGAGGGAATTTGGATAAGCAGGAAACTGCCCGAAAAAACCGAATGCTAAACAGGAGCATTCGGTAGTTTACACAATGGACAACAGAGAAGGTGCAAATGAATATATTTCATTCTGTTGGTATCGTTTTTCTAAATATTTGCTTATGACACCAAGGGGTTATCCGTCAACAGTAATTCGATGCCTTACCTATTGTTCTTCTGCTGCCATGGCCTCTGCTTTTGTCCTATGAACAGTGCCGAATGGATGGTTCGGAGGTGCATAAATGGAATAAAGCTTTAAAGGAGTATTGCCCGTGTTCGTTAAATTATGCCATGTGCCGGCAGGTATCATGATTGCTGAATCATCGAAAACGTTTCTTACAAAACGCAAGTCATCCTTTCGTCGTCCCATTTGGACAACCCCTTGACCCTGTTCTATCCGTAGAAATTGATCCACATGAGGATGTCTTTCCAATCCGATATCCTCGCCAGGGCGGAGACTCATCAACGTAACTTGTAAATGTTCTCCCGTCCACAAAGCAGTGCGGAATGTGTTGTTTTGCTTGGATGCCTCGTTAATGTTCACCACATACGGTTTGCGTCCCTGATCTTTTAATGAATGAACCCCTTGATGAGGAGAACGGAAAGAATGATATTGTTGATTTTGTTCTCTTTCCTGGAATGCTCCTCCTTCATCGTAATAGAACGGTGCTTGCGAATAATAAGGATAATAATAATATGGGTATCTGTAAGGATCATTGTACATATTTCTCCACTCCCTCCCAGTCATAGGATCATTTTATTCATTCAGGAATAAAATGTACCTTGACTAAAAGGGAACTCTTAAACAAGGCCTCCGATATACGAAAAATGGTTTACCTTTGAGTGGGGAAGAATTGATTGAGGAGTTCCATCTAGATGGCCAAACTTTTTCATGCCTTATTTCCCTTTCCCTTCACTTTCTTCATCGCACTATTTAACTTCTATCGGAAAACCATTAATATTAATAGAACTAACGAAATATTTAATTGGCGATCCATTGAATGTGTCTATCTGGAAAATAAATAGCACAATCAAAGCAAAAGAAAATAATGATGACCAATCCTTCCGCTGATGCCTCTCAGGTTAATTGTTTGCCCCTTTCATCATAAAAACAGGTATATAGTCACATTTCGATCGCATTTATTGTCGGAATATTGGTTCTATTTTGGTATAGACAACTATAAAGGAAGCGTTTACGCTTAAGCTGTATTGATTTTTGATGAAAAAGGAGGTGGGAATTTATCGTAATATCTTAGTTCGTCCCCATCCAAGAACTGCTTTCCATAAGGTGTGCTTAGCTATACGTGCTATCAAGCTATTAAAATTTTTGGAGGCGGTTTGATGAGAAAACTAGTATTTTTCTGGCTGGCGGCAACTTTATTCTTCCTGTCACCCACCGTTAGAACCGTTGCCGAAGCAACCTCAAGCGATGAAGCAAGACAAGTTCCTGTCCGCGTCATGACCTACAACATGCATACTGGCATTGGCAGTAATGGCAACTATGACCTTGACCGCATCGTCGATACAATCCAAGCTGCAGATGCCGATGTTATCGGCCTGCAAGAAGTCGATGTACACTGGGCTGCCCGCAGCAATTTTGACGACCAGTTGGCAGAGCTTGCAGATGCATTGAACATGTATTCTTTTTTTGCCCCTATTTACGACCAAGATCCCCTCACCGAAGACGAACCCAGACGGCAATTCGGCGTCGCCGTCCTAAGTAAATATCCCATTACATCCGCAACAAATCGGGAAATCACCAGGCTCTCGACACAGGATGCCAATCCTGAACCTGCATTGGCTCCTGGCTTTGCAGATGTCCGGATCAACGCAAAAGGTGCGCGCTTTTCGTTTTTTGTCACCCATCTGGATTATCGCACCGATCCCTTTGTCAGGGAAATGCAGGTGGAAGATATGCTGCGCATCATTCCGGAAACAGGCACCTCTATCTTAGCCGGGGATATGAATGCCGGACCGGATGCTTCCGAATTGCAGCCGCTCTTGGACAGATTTCAGGACGCCTGGGGCGGAGACGGTGATGGGAACACATATCCTGCCGTTTCTCCACAAAAGCGGATTGATTTTATCCTGGCTTCGCAAAATGTTGACTTGCTCCACACGGAAGTGATTCACACAGACGCTTCCGACCATTTACCTGTAGTCAGTGACTTACTGTTGAAAAGAGGAAACTAAATTAGAAATAAGGAGTGGGCCTATTGCAAAAACAACGATTGATTGCTGCATTGTCGCTGCTGCTTACGTTACTGTTGGCATTCCCTTTAGCGGGCTTCGCGAAAGGATGGGACGATCCTTCCAAACCGGGATGGGGAAATGGCGGCAAAGCCAAACACGGCTGGATCGTCAGCAAGATGAAGCATATGACGCTGGAAGAAAAAATCGGTCAGCTTTTCATCATCCATATGTATGGACAAACCCCGACAGACTCCGACTATGAACAGACAAACCTCAACAATAATCGGGGGGCAAAGAACTTTGAAGAAGCTATTGAAAAGTACCATATCGGTGGAGTGATTTATTTTAACTGGACCGATAATATCGGCACTCCGGCTGACCTGGAACAAGTGAACGCTTTATCCAACGGTCTGCAGGAAATAGCGATGGACCAGCGCATGCCTATACCATTGTTTATTTCGACCGACCAGGAAGGCGGCATCGTTCAACGGTTGACCAGTCCAGGTACCGTCTTTCCTGGCAACATGGCTTTGGGAGCTACTCGTTCTGCTGATTTGGCAGCAGACTCTGCCTCCATCATCGGTACAGAGCTGAAAAGTCTTGGAATCAACATGAACTTTGCTCCTGTGTTCGATGTCAACGTCAACCCGGCTAACCCGGTAATCGGTGTCAGGTCTTTTGCAGAAAACCCTGACCTTGTTTCCGAACTGGGCGTGGCTCAATCGCAAGCTTATGAAGCGGAAAATGTCATTCCGACAGCCAAGCACTTCCCGGGTCACGGCGACACAGATGTCGATTCCCATTATGGTCTTCCAATCATCAATCATGACCTGGAGACCTTGCAGGAAGTGGATTTAAAACCATTCCAGGCAGGTATTGATGCTGGAATCGACGCAATCATGACCGCCCATATCGTTGTTCCTGCCCTTGATGACTCTGGGTTGCCTGCGACTCTTTCCAAGCCCATTTTGACGGACCTTTTGCGGGAACAAATGGGATTCGAAGGTCTGATTGTCACCGACAGTCTCGGTATGTCCGGTGCTAATGTGTTAGAACCAGAGGAAGTCCCGGTAGAAGCATTTAAAGCTGGAAATGATATCCTGTTGAATCCACCTGACGTAGAACTCGCTTATAATGCCATGCTGGAAGCAGTACAAAGTGGCGAAATCAGCGAAAGACGCGTCGATGAATCGGTTTACCGCATTTTAAAAGCGAAAATGGAAAAAGGACTTTTCGGAGATCCGTTCACAGACGAAGGTGCGATTGACAATATCGGCACCGAAAGTAACTTGGCAAAAGCTGACGAAATCGCCGATAAGAGCATCACCCTTGTCAAAAATGAAGAGAATGTACTGCCGCTTGCCCATGATCAAAGCGTATTCGTTACAGGACCATCGGCTGCAGAACCGGAGTACCTGGCTGAACAGCTCCGGGCACAAGGTTATGACGTAACGGCATACCCAACAAACACCAGTCCTACTCAAGCACAAATCACAGAAGCAACTGAACAGGCAGCCGCTGCAGACAGCGTGATTGCGACTACTTATACCGCAAATACCAACGCAGCACAACAACGGCTGGTGGAAGAATTGCTCGATACAGAGAAACCAGTTATTGCTTCGGCTATACGAAATCCATATGACTTGATGGCTTTCCCAGAGGTGGATGGCTATCTTGCCACCTACGGAAACAGAGACGTTTCGGTTGAAGCTCTTGCCCGTGTAATTAGCGGGGACGTCAATCCGCAGGGAAAACTTCCGGTCACAATACCTGAGTTATACGAGTATGGACACTTTTTAAGTTATTAGTAACAAAAGCACAAAAGCAGGGACAGTCCCCACAAAACGAAGGGGACTGTCCCTTTGTTTAATGAACCTACTATTAATATCTTTTACTGAGCGCTTCCAGGAGGCAACCAGGTTACTTTCCCCTTTCTTGATAATTCTTTGTGACAGTTTTTCAAACTTCTTTTCAGTTCGCTAAAAATATCGGCCAATAAAACAATGCAGCACCTAAAATGGTTAAAATCCAAAGACAAAATGAAGGTAATCCAATCCTCATCAGGTCTCTATCTGTAAAATAACCGTAAGAAAAACTGATCAAATGGACGGGAGATTGGGTAATCAAAAGAAAGCCGGGAACCCCCATTAAAAACACTGTCATGGCTGTGAGAAACGGGGAAAATCCCTCTAGGACTTCTCCGATTTCTATTGCCAAGGGAATCATGATAGTTAAAAAACCTAAAACATTTACAAAAATAATCCTTAGTAGTGCGGTAATCAAAATGAGCAGTACAATAATTAATAACGGGGATTGAAAGGAAATCATCGAAATAAAAGCACCTGCAATCGATTCAATTGTTCCGGTTTTGATTAACATGCCGGAAACCATCAAAGTACTTGAAAAAAACAACATCATATCCCAATTGATCGAATTCCTAGCAGATTGCCAATCCCAGATACCAATCCAAGGTGTCACCGTAAGTACAGCACCCAGTAATCCGATTAATGGAATGGAAAATCCATGATAGGATTGGGTTATCCATAAAAGCAAGGTTAGCCCCATAATCAAAATCACTTTCTTTTCGGCTGTAGTTACTCCGCCTAATTCATCTAGCCCTTCTTCAATCAACTGTATCATTCTTTTTCGATCGTTTTTTTCAGGCGGGAACATTACAGTAAGAAGAGCCCATAATAGCATCATAAAGAAAAGAACAGGCGGGGCAAAATATAATAGCCAGCTTATGTAATTCAATTCAGAATGAACCGACCTGAGCAATTCAAATGTATAAATGGTGGAGCTTGCTCCGGTGGCTACCAATGCTCCTGATATTGATGTTAGATAGCTGACACCGATGAACAAAGCCTTACCGAGATTCTCTATATCGTTGATTTTCCTTAGATTTTTTAGCAGCCTGTCCAGCACAGAGGCGACGAGGTTTCCCTTCCCGATATTCGAAGGGATAAGAACGGCTAATACAAACATTAATAGGAAAGAAATCAGAATCAAAGCCTTGCCTGAGCCGCCCCCTATTTTCAAAACAGTAAAAGAAATCCTGCTGGCAAGTCCGGTTTCGATAAAGGCATGGGAAATGATAAAAGTAGAAAATAACAGCCAGACTACTTCGGTGCTGAAGTAAGCAAGCGTTTCTTCATAAGCGAAAAAATGAAACGACAGCAATAGCATAAATAGCAGGGAGCTATGTGCCAGTGGAAATATTCTGCCGATCCAAAGCATCTGGATAATAACCAGGGCTGCAATTGCCTTGATCTTGATACTCCAATCGAAAACTGGAAGGAAAAAAGATAAATACAGCAACAGTGCCAACAATAAAAGAATCTTTTTGTTCATCGCTCTGATCTGCTCCTACTCATATGAAAATACGAAAAACCTGGCTGCCACATCATGAAGGACATTTCTATTTGAGGTTGTTCCCTCTTCATCCGCCTTCCCAAGTCGGAAGAGGATCAAAAAAGCAAAAGCCACCGGGATAGTGGCTTTGCTGCATAGGTGGATTAATGGACCGTTCTCGCGGCTTGAATATAGCTCACAGCTGTGTTTCCGGATAGCTTGCCGAATACCGCTCCCGACATCAGTCCAGAACCGCCGGGATAATTTCCATAAAAGATGCCGCCAACCATTTCACCAGCAGCGAACAAACCTGGAATCGGCTGTTCGTTTTCATCTAATACTTCAGCATTTGGACTTACCTTTAGTCCACCAAAAGAAAAAGTGATGCCACAGGTTACAGGAAATGCAAAGAATGGCCCTTTTTCAATCGGCAAAGCCCAGTTTGACTTCGGCGGAGTGATGCCTTGGGTTCCTTTATTATCCTTAACGGTCGGATTATAGTTCCCTTCCATCACGGCTCCATTATATTCCTCGATTGTTTCCAAAAACTGCTGTTTATTCACTGGAAGCTGATCGGCCAGTTTTCCCAGTGTATCAGCCTTATGATAAGTTGCCTCCTCCAAATTGTATTCCTTACGCAGCATCGGTCTTACTTGCTGGTCGTAAATCTGATAGGCGACATGTCCCGGCTGTTTGAGTATTTCTTTTCCATACTTAGCATACGTATAATTACGGAAATCCGCCCCCTCATCAACAAACCGATGGCCTTCTTGATTCACCATAATACTTAAAGGATAGGAATGCTTTTTAAAAATGTCTCCGGGTTTAGAAAAGTCTCCTACTCTAGGAGCCTGATAATCGGTACCGATGGCATGGCAGCCGGACCATTCACCAAAAGGCTGCGCTCCAGCAGCCAACGCCATCGTCAGTCCATCACCGGTGTTATACTCAGTCCCCCGGACAATGGCTGCTCCCCATTCTTCCCCGATATATTTTTTACGCATTCCTTCATTCGCTTCAAAGCTTCCGCAAGCCAGTACAACGGCTGACGTATTTACCTCTATCGTCTGTTCCAGCATCTCGACAATGACAGAAGAAATGCGCTGATCCTCTTTCTTCAATTCGATGGCACGGGCTTCATAGACAATATCGATTCCTATCTCTTCTGCCCTGGAGAATAAAGCAGCCATAAGGCCCATCCCAATATTTTTCGTTTTAACAGGCAGGCCACCCCAAAATTGATATTTCCCATCTTTTTCGAATGATTGGTTACTATAATTCAGTTCAAATTCGACTCCCTGTTCCTTTACCCACCGAATCGTCTGGTAGGAGAGGTTCACCAGCTGTTCTGCCAATTCAGGCTTGCTTTCACCTCCGGTCACCCTCATTAAGTCCTGATAATAATCCTCTGTTCCATACGTCGGCATGACAATTTTTCCAGCTTGTTCACCCGTTAATTCTGGTATAAGTTTTCGTATGTCATCTAAATCATTGTAGGCAAAACGGATCGCCCCGTCTGTAAAATACGAATTACCGCCACGTTTATGTTTTGGTGCTCGTTCAAGCACCAGTACCTCGGCTCCTGACTCTCTTGCAGAGATTGCCGCACAAAGAGCCGCATTTCCAGCTCCTACGACCACTACATCATAACTTTTCATCTCGCTCCTCCTTTTATAAAATAAAATCTGTACAGATGTTTAGGAAGATTTATACATCTGATCCTCGTGCTTGTTTTGGGATTTTCTTTTCATCCAATGGACTACCAGCGGATACAGCAACGAAAGCATAGTCAAGACAATCAACGCTATGCTGACGCCGGAAGAAAAAAAGATGCCGAAGCTTCCATTAGAAGACGTAAGAGCCATCCGGAAATTTTGCTCCATGTCGGATCCTACAATCAACGCCAGCACCAACGGAGCAATCGGAAAATCAAGCACTTTCATAAACAACCCGATTACGCCGAATAAAAGCAAAAAGTAAAAATCAAACGTGGCATAGCTCAATGTGTACGTTCCAATAAAGGCAAGCACCACAATCATCGGATAAAGTACTTTTGGCGGTGTGTCTAAAACTTTAACAAGCGCACCAACCAGTAAAATATTTATGATGACAAGGGCAATGTTTCCGATAAACATACTATTGATTAATGCCCAAGCCGTTTCAGGCTGCTGTTCAAATAAGAGAGGACCAGGCTGCAAACCTAGCATGATCAGGGCGCCGAGCATGACTGCGGTCGTGCCGGACCCTGGTATTCCCATTGTCAGCAGGGGGATCATGGCACCTACCGAAGCAGAGTTATTTGCTGATTCAGGAGCCGCAAGCCCTTCCACAGCTCCCTTTCCAAATTCAGAGGACCTTTTCGAAAGCTGTCTTTCCGTCGTATAGCTGATCATAGAGGCAATCGAACCGCCAGCACCAGGCAGGACACCGATGATGAAGCCCAGCGGACCACTCCGTAAAATCGGCCATTTCGAACGCCGCCATTGTTCTTTTGAAAACCAAACCTTGCCTACCTTTTTCTTTTCCTTCCGCTGCTCGTCAATCGATAATAGATTGTAGAGCACTTCGCCGATAGCATAGACACCGATAATCACGATGAGAAAGTCGATTCCTTCACTTAAATGCGAAGAACCGAATGTAAATCGGTATATGCCCGTCTGGGTATCGATTCCCACCGTACTCAAAGCCAGTCCAATTGACATTGCCAAAAAGCCTTTCACCATTTTTCCTATTGATAACGAGACAATTGCCGACAAAGTAAGCAACATCAATAAAAAATATTCGGCCGGTCCAAATTCCAAAGCAAAAGCGGCCAACGGCTCTGCAAGAAAAATGAACCCAATGACCGCAATCAAACCGCCAATAAAGGAAGCAACCGCGGATATTGCCAGTGCCTGTCCAGCCATTCCTTCCCTGGCCATTGGATAACCGTCAAAGGTTGCTGCGATAGCAGAACCATCCCCCGGTGTATTTAACAGAATCGAACTGCGCGATCCGCCATACATCGCTCCGTAGTAAATGGCCGCCATTAAAATGATGGCACTTACGGGATTCATGCCAAAAGTCATCGGGATCAATACTGCGACAGCCGTAGCAGGCCCGAGTCCAGGGAGCATTCCGACAATAGTACCAAGGAAACCACCTATGATTATCCAAACAATATTGATCGGTTCTATTGCAATCGATAAACCTTCCATGAAGCTGTTAACATCCATGCTGTAATCACCTCCTTAAGGTAAGCTCACTCCCAGCAGCTGACTAAATGCATACCATGCCAAAAAGGAAAAACTGACGGCGACGACGCAGTTTATCAGCCATTTTTTCCAACCATTGATGAGGAATAATAAACCGCCTAAGAACCCAATAGTAGAAAGTAAAAATCCAATCCGGTCAAAAACGAGTGCATAGATACCGCCTAAAATTATCGTAAACACAATTAATTTTGGTGTCCTTCCAGAAAACAATTGTCGGACTTCCATATTTTCTTCTGCTACATGCTTTATTTCCTGAAATAAGTACACGATGCTTAACAACAACATTAAAATGCTAAGACCAGCAGGAAAGTACAAGGGGGCATTCGGATTTCCCAGATTCGCTTTTGGCAACTGAAGCGAGCCGATCAAAAACAGACAGCTGAACAGCAGCAAAAATATCGGCACCCCCAGTTTGATTCCTTTCATCATCACCATCGCCTCCCTTATTCTGTATGAAACCTGCCATCGATGTAACAGGTCTCTTTCCTTATCTTTATCATCTTTTTATTGACGTAGTGGTTAACTGCGGCATCATCCCTTACTCACCTGGAGAAAATGGGAGTAATGAAATCCTGATCCCGCAGTGTAGTCACCGGTAAGAAGCAATCTTAGTTATCCAGTAAACCGGAATCATTTATTAATCGTTGATAAAGGTCATGCTGTTCTTGCAAAAACGCTTTTGTTTCTTCACTATTTTTATAAAAATCTTCCCAGTCATTGTTTTCAAGGACTTTCTGCCATTGATTTGTTTCGACCATTTTTTCCAGCTTTTTATCCCAATAAGCAATTTCGTCCTCTGTCATATCAGGCGGGCCCATCAATCCCCTCCAATGCGGGAAAACCATATCCACGCCTTCATCCTGCCAAGTGGGCACATCCTCCAGGTCTTCAAGCGGTTCGTCAGAGGAAACAGCCAATATCTTAAGTTTTCCTGCTAAATGTTGATCTTTTACTTCTGACAGTGAGGTAGTGACCGCATCAACATGTCCACCCAACAATGCGGTTACCACATCTCCCCCACCTTCGTAAACGAGGAAATTAAGCTCTGCGGGATTGATGCCGAACTCACTTGCTGCTTGGACCAGCGATAAATGATCATCATTGCCAAGACCAGGCCCGACGCCAATTTTTACTGCAGTTGGATCCTCTTTAGTAGCCTTTAAAAATTCAGACGCAGATTGATAAGGTGAATCAGCCGGAACAGCAAGTGCTTGCCATTCGGTCGCAAGCGTAGCAATCGGTGTGAATTCTTCATAGGTTAATTCACTTTGCTCCAGTAAATTATTGGTAAGCACAAGGCTAGAATTGACAGCGAGTGAGTGGGAGTCCTTTGACTTTAAATACTTCCAGCCAACTTCTCCCCCACCCCCAGGTTTGTTGACGACATTAATATTTTTATCGACCAACTCTTGTTCTGACAGCACCTTCTCAAGCGAACGGGCTGTCAAATCCCAGCCACCACCTGGCGAAGCAGGTGCGACCATTTCTATATTTTTATTCGGATAGCCATCATTTCCGGAAGCGTTTCCCGCACAAGCGGCTGTTATTAAAATCACGGACATAGTAAGAAGCACTTTGATAATTTTTTTCATAAAAACTCCCTCCTGATACTTGATTTATCTGTATCCTACTAATACAGCCCCTCAATGTAAACGTTTTCAAAATATTGTTTTTTAACGAATTAAAAAACATTTTGTGCATTAAATGCACAAAATGCGAAAAGTGACTTTCTGCAAACTCGTTTCTATTACTTTTTGATAGAATACCGCCGCTCTGGTCGTCCGACAATACCATACATTTGCTCTACAACCGCTTCATTTCTGCCCACTAGGTATTCCAAGTACCTTCGCGCAGTCGTCCGTGAAGCACCAATCTTTCCGGCAGCCTGTTCGGAAGTTATGCCATTTTGTTCGATGATAAGAATTTCTTTGACCTTTTCAAGCGTACGGTGATCGATACCTGTCGGAAGGGTAGCTGTGCTTTTTTGCTCAATTTGTGGAGAACCAAACACTTCCTGCAACAGTTCTTCGTCAACTTCTGCTCTCGATTGGATCTTTTCTTTTTTCTTTTTATATTTCTGCATCGATTGTTGAAACTGTTCCATCGTAACAGGTTTAATCAAGTAGTCCTGAACACCATAGTTTAACGACTTTTCTAAAAACACTTTGTCGGTAGCGGCAGTAATCATGATGATATCTATCTTCGGATAGTTCTCCCGAATACGCTGAAGCAAATCGGTTCCTAATTGATCCGGCATGTATACGTCCAGTAATATCAAGTCGACAGTAAATGCTTCAAGCAATTGCCAGGTTTCCTTAGCGTTGTTGGCCTTACCGACGAGTGTCATTCCCGGTATTTTCTCCAGAAACGCTTCATGAATTTGAGCTACCCGAAAATCATCCTCTGCAATAAGAACCTTTAACATGTTTTCATCCCCCTATTCTTTTGTTATGTTCCTGTATTTCCTTTGGAAGGATCACCGTAAATACCGTTCCGTTACCAGGACTGCTGCTTACTTCAATCGCTCCATTCAATGAATAAACTTCCTCTTTCACGTTCGCTAGACCATATCCTCTATTTGTTCCTTTTTTTGAGTAACCTCGATGAAATATACGGGCTTCCATATCTTTGTCCAAACCATTTCCGTTGTCGGCTATCTCACAGATGATATCGTTACCTAAATCAGTAACAAAAAAAGAAACCTCCGGAGCAACACAACCTTTCACCGCATCAAACGCATTGTTGAGCAAATTGCCTAGTATCACAATCAAGGGGGACAAAGGAATATGTTCCGGTAGAGGCGCAAGCGAGCTCTCTTCATCCACAGTAAACCGAATCTTTTTTTCTGATGCTTTTGCGTATTTTCCCAGTAATATTGCCTGTACCTTTTCATCACGAATTTGCGAAAAGAACATTTCAGAAACCTGTTCCTGTATATTCGCTTCCCTTTGAATCAATTCGATTGCTTCTTTTGTTTTGCCTAGTTGGATGAATCCTAAAATAACATATAATTTGCCGGTAAACTCATGTGCCTGGGCACGAAGATCTTCTGAATACTGCCTGACCTCCGAGAGGGCGTCCACCATTTTTTTTATCTCGGTTTTATCCCGAAAACTTGCGACAGTCCCTGTCTTTCGGCCATTCTCTTTTATCGGTCTTGTATTGACGATAATGATTTTTTCTTTGTACTCCAGTTCCTTATTGACAATTTTAGTTGGTGACTGAATCATTGTGACCAATTCCTCGGATGGGAGAACATCAAGAATATGCTGTTCAATTACCTCCTCTCTTCGAATATCCAGCAAATCTTTGGCTGATATATTCATGGTGGTAATCATCCCATGGTGATCTGTAGCGATAATTCCTTCTTTTACAGACTGCAAGACGGCATCTCGTTCTCTGTACAGAGAGGAAATCTCAAATGGTTCCAAGCCCAATGTATCTTTGCGAATGCTTTTGGCCAACAGAAAGCTTCCGACAATGCCCAGCAGGAAAACCAATCCTGCAGCAAGGATGATTTTATAAATATCGGCCAAAATCTCGCTGTAAATCACGTTCTTCGGAAAATCTACCGTAACGACGCCCTCTACCTTTTTATAATCGTGATAATCGAGCGTTACAGGTGCAACCCCCTTCAGGATACCCTCCTTCCTGCTCCCCGTCTCCATCACGTAACTGCTTCCAAAAACAACTGCTTTATATACCTCATCTCCGGAAGCGGTTACATATTCTTCTTTAGAAGCCGTTTCATCCTGGGCCATTCCGATAATTCTTCCTGAACGGTCAAATATCGTGATGGTTGATGCACCTGCTTCTTCTCTTATTTGTTCTGTCAACTGCTTCATTTCCTCCAAAGTAGCCCTCGAACGGAAGGCATCCTGAACTCCGGGCATGTAAGAAATTGTTTTGGCCGTCTGCAAGGCCAAGCTCTCAGCGTTGGATACGTCCTCCCTTGATTCCATATACCCCACCATAAAAGTAATCAGGCTAATGACGAGCAACAGAAGCGTACCGACCAAACCCAGGATTTTAGTATGAAGTGGCACGGGCCATCGAATCTTCATTTATTCCGCCCCCCCTTCTATGTAAACTGGCTTTTTTAGATTATTGGTTTCCCCTATTAAATCATATTTCTTCTCACTTTCCACCCAGACTTCGGCACTAATTTACATAAACCGCGTTTTTTCTTAGAAGAAGAAGTTTGAAGGAGAAGAAGAAGGGGAACTTCTAAGTAACTTTGAGAAGTGTTCGGTATATAAAACACTTCTCCTACATCGCATCATTAAAAGGGAGAGGACAACAAATGAAAAAGTGGTTGATGATTGTATGCGCCGGCTTGCTGGCTGTTCTGTCTGCCTGCAGCTCCGGAAGCGCGGATAACACGAACGCAGAAGGAAAAGTAGAGCTTGATTTTTGGACATTTTGGGGATCGGAGACAAGGCGACCGATGATCGAAAAACTGATCGAGGATTTCAACAACTCCCAGGATGAAATTGTAGTCAAACATACATATGTACCGTGGGGAGATATTTGGACGAAAAACCTGGCTGCCATCGCTGCAGGTGATCCGCCTGATGTCATCGTCAACGATATCAGAACGGTAAAAATCAGAGCCTCCAACAATCAGGTAGAAGATTTAAGCGAGTGGGTCGATGACGATTTAAAAGACAGTTTCTATCCGCATCTATGGGATGCCGTGACATATAACGACAAAGCATATGCCCTGCCTTTCACTACCGATACCAGAATGCTTTTTTATAACAAGGACGCTTTCCGTGAAGCCGGATTAGATCCAGAAAAACCACCACGCACATGGGAAGAGCTCAAAGAATACTCCGACAAACTGACCGTCAAAAACGATGATGGCGGATATGAACAAGTCGGTTACTACCCGAACTGGGGAAATTTCACTACCCACGATTGGATGATAAACGCCGATAATGGAAAAGGGCTAATGGAAGATGGAAAACCGACTATCAACACTCCCGCCAAAAAGGAAGCAATCCAATGGATGTATGATTGGAAGCAAGAACTAGGGGCGGAAGCTGTGCAAAACATGAAAGCCGAATTCGGCAATGAACAGCAGGATCCTTTCATTTCAGGTAAAGTTGCGATGTGGGCAGAAATCGGCACCTTCTATAAGCAATTACAAGAGTTCGGCGGCGACCTGGACTACGGTGTAGCGACAATGCCTGCTTATAACGAAAATACGGAACCATGGAGCACTGGCGGTGGATTTGTCATGGAAATACCGAAAGGCGCTAAAAATCCAGAGGCTTCCATGAAATTCATCAAATATCTGACAGATGTCGAAGCACAAACCTACTGGGGTGAAAATAACTTCGACAACATCGCCAACAAAAAAGCTACCGAACAAATTACAGAGAATCTTGATGGAAAAGGAGAGGAGATTTTCCAGAAATCAATGGAAAGCCTGGAACATACTTATTTGTCCATCACACCGCCTGAATATCCGGAATATGAAAACCTGGTCAATCCTCTGATCGACGATGCGCTCAATGGAAAAATTTCCGTTGAAGAAGCACTTGATCAGGCTCAAAAAGATGTAGAAAATTCCAAGCAATAGTTGGAAATATCTTGAGGAAAAGCGGTTATGAACCGCTTTTCCATTCTCTTTTCCATAACAGCTCTCTGATGGGGGAAAATCCACAGACTTACTACAACACAAGTTAGGAGGCGAGGAAGTTGAGCGGAATGAAAGAACATCCAATCCAGTTGGGGACAACACAGAAGAATAAGGTACATAATGGCAAGAGTCGCGACAGGGCAATAAGAAAACCGAAAATGAGCAAATTGTCACTAAAAGAGAATATTTGGGGCTATATCTTTATCGCTCCATGGATTATCGGTTTTCTCGGACTTACACTAGGACCTTTGGTGTTTTCGTTAATAACTAGTTTCACTGATTATAACGTCACTTCCCAAATGCATTTTACCGGTTTTGACAATTACAAACGGATGTTCACGATTGACCCGTTATTTTGGACTTCCCTGTACAATACAGTCTACTTTGTCGTTTTCTCTGTTCCATTGACCACGGCAGGGGCTGTAATTGTGGCCATGCTGCTTAATCAAAAAATGAAGGGCATCAAAATATTCCGCACCATATACTACTTGCCCGCCGTTTTGTCAGGAGTTGCCGTTTATTTTTTATGGATGCAGCTGCTCAGTCCTTCTACAGGTCTGGTAAATACCGTTCTTGCCTGGTTCGGGATCGACGGGCCTGCCTGGCTGTTCGAACCGGAATGGACCAAACCGGCGCTCGTCATGATGAAAATGTGGAGTGTCGGCGGCGGCATGCTGCTTTATTTGGCAGTCATGCAAGGCGTGCCAAAAGCTATGTACGAGGCGGCAGAGTTGGATGGGGCCGGCTCGATCCGCAAGTTTTTCCATATCACCCTTCCGATGATTACCCCGATTATTTTCTTCGATATGGTGACATCGACGATCGGCGCTTTCCAAATTTTCCAGGAAGCTTATGTCATGACTGACAGTGGCGAAGGCGGACCTTCCAATTCCTTGTTATTCTATAACCTTCATATGTGGAACAACGCGTTTGAAATCTTTGATATGGGCTATGCATCGGCTATGGCTTGGGTATTGTTTGTAATTGTCATGATTCTGACCTTCCTTCATTTCAAATTGAGCAAGAAGTGGGTTTACTATGAAAGCGGGGATGAAAAGTGAGTAATTCTGTTATTGGCAGCAAGAAAAAATGGATAACCAAGAAAACGTTGATTTATTTGATTTTAATCGGCGGCAGCCTTGTCATCCTGTCGCCAGTATGGTGGATGATTGCGACTTCTTTGAAAACACCTCAGGAAATCGCCCAATATCCCCCCAGCTTCTGGCCGGATAGCTTCAAGTTCAGTAACTACCTGGAAGCATGGCAGACAGCTCCTTTCACCCGTTGGACATTGAATACCCTGCTGATTTCGGGTCTGTCGACAATAGGGAGTGTACTTGCCAATGCGTTTATCGCTTATGGATTTGCCGTGATAAAATTCAAAGGGAAAAATTTGTTGTTTGGCATCGTCATGGCAACGATGCTGATCCCCGGCTTTGTCACATTGGTTCCGCAATATATCATTTTCGCTAAAATCGGCTGGGTAAACACCTACCTGCCGCTGATCGTGCCGTCTTTCCTGGGTAGCGCATTCTTCATTTTCCTGATCAGGCAATTTATGCGCACCATCCCGAAGGATATGGTGGAAGCAGCAAAAATGGATGGCGCCAACCATTTTCAAATTTGGTGGCGGATTATCCTGCCGCAAATCAAACCGGCGTTAATTACCGTAGCCATTTTTTCCTTCAATGGTTCCTGGAATGATTTACTTGGTCCGCTGCTCTACCTTAATGATGAAAATTTGTACACCCTGCAAATTGGTCTGCAAACATTCAAAGGTACAGTCTCTACCCAGTGGAACTACTTGATGGCGATGTCGACCACCGTGTTATTGCCGATCATTCTATTGTTCTTTTATTTTCAACGGTATTTTATAGAAGGCTCGAATCTTACCGGTGGGCAGAAGTTTTAATACGGAACATTGTCAGTAATTGGTGTTGATGACTTCCAAAGAAATTGCGCCTCCACGATAAAGCAGTGAAATCTCGATCAACTGCTCCAATTGACATACTAAATAACAGTACGGTTGGATAAGATAATAACCAAGCGTACTGTTATTTATTGTTATTAAACTGACAGACAACCTCTATAATTATTGATTGTACGAATAATACTATTTGGGTTATGTTATATCTTAATTGTGCAAGATTCTGATTACATCTTATGATTCATTTACTTCTTTATAATATAATTTCATTAAATACTCTTCCGTGATTACTAAGTCGCTTTCTAAAAACTTACTTTTTTCTATTATCCACTTGTTTTTCTTACTATCTAAGCTTATGTTATATACTTGATTATCACCGGAATGTTTTTTCCTTACTAATACGCCTTCTGAGTGATTAACAAATGCAACAGGCATTACATCGCCATTCTCCCCATCATCGTAAATTTTATTGAAACTTTCCTCATCATATTCAAGTTCATCATACATATAGGCGCTATATCCAACTAAGTTTCTACTACTAGTTAATTTTAGATCCCTCTTTACTTCATTCTTTAAAATATCCATATAAATTTCATAATTGATTTCGTCGCTTTCTTTGTTTATATCTTCTGTTGTTTTTTTGGAATTTGCCGAACAACCTACAATAAAAAATAATATTAGTAATACGTACCATATTCTAGCCAACTATATTCTCACCCCTTCTATGTACGTACTAAATCAGTCAATATATGTAATTTTATTTTTAAATAAGAAGGCAGCCACAAGGCTGCCTTCTTATTTAAGAGATGACAAATTAATGATAGGCACGTACATACATTTGAGCACTGTCTTGATCCGATTCGTTTCCACCGTAATTAAAGTAAGCAGTTCCGAAAGAAACCATTTTCCATAATGTAGAGGTATTTGAATACTCATAATTACTTAAAGTAGCTGAATATGTTGAAGAATTCGTAGTTCCTTCTTTTTTACCTTTTTCTATTCCTTTTCGATATAATGTAAACCTATATTTCACTTTGTCTACTTCATCTGCCCTTCCCCCTACAAATCCACCACTCCCTCTTACACCTGTATCACCACCGGCATTAAAAGTCGTAATAGAAGCATTAGCCGTAGGTGCTGCACTAGTTTCTATCGTACTAAATCCCATCAAGCTTATTAGTACTACCGAAAAAGTAATCAAAACCTTCTTCATTTTCATAATTTTCCCTCCCTTGTAAAATTATCTTAATAATATTTGTAGTTAGTATATAAGTCAATAGTTTATTACATATTTACAAAATATTTACATATTATATCAAAAAGCGACATTACTATCTTAGAATAAACATAGTTTCCCGAAAACTTGCATACTTTGAGCTTTATTTTTGATTGGAGAGCATACTGCATCCTCAGTCAAAAGAAGACAGCCGTAATAAATTTACGACTGTCTGTGTGAAAGTGAATTTTTATCCTCTTATATATAGTTGTAGTTACTTTTATACTTCCTGTTTTTAAGAACGCAAATTGATATGTTCCGTTGCGTCGTCTATTCTTTCTTCCAACTATATGCCCCCAAGATACTACACAAATAACAAAATCAAAAAGAGACTGGGACAAAAGCATGGTCACCAAAACAAAAGCCGAGTGAATTGGAATCGTTCGGTTTTTGTTGCTTTTATTCCAGTCTCTTCCGTTATCTATAACTTTACCCGATCAGAATATTTACCAATCAAGTGCTGATTATGCGCATCTGCTCCTTCTATGTTACCGCTTAAAAAGACGGGCGGCTGAAAACCAGCTTCCGCCATCAGTTTAATGGCTTGCGCAAAGATTCCATTAATGATTGCGGCTCCGATTACGGTCGAACTCGGCGCAAAGCTCACCTGTACTTCCGGATGGCTAAGCAGCGCATCTCCGACCGGTGCATGATTATCGACCACGAGATCAACTGCATCAAACAAATGCATCCCGCTTGAATGTCGTGATGACTGGCTTTGTGAATATTGAATCGAGGTTATCCCGATGACAAAGGCGCCTTTTTCTTTGGCAATCCGCGCCACATCGACAGGTACCGGGTTACGTCCAGATGTAGACAACACCACCATGATATCCCCTTGGCGAATATCCTGATCTTCCATAAATTGTCCAGCATAGTCATTCTTTCTTTCCAAAGTCGAAGAACGGACCGCTCCTTCATGCAACATCAATGGTTCATGAAGAATCGGGTGCACAGGGACTAATCCGCCTGCACGATAATAAACCTCTTCCGTCAAAATATGTGAATGGCCGCAGCCAAACAAGTGGATCACTCCGTCATTTTGCAGCGAGGCAGAAATTTTTCCAGCAGCCTCGCGCAAAGCAGGAAACTCTTTTTCTTCGATAACGCGGAGCAACGCATGCACCTTCTCAAAGTAGTTCGTTAACATCCAAACCCTCCTAGTTTTGTTCTGTCTCTTGTTTAGCGGCTTCTATTAATTGAACCATGTTTTTTAATGCAATATCAATTATATAAATGCCCTTATCCTCTGTCGCCAGGGTGGCGTCCCCTAAAACAGCGGTTTCCGTGAATTCCTCCCAAGGGGTAGGTGTGACATCCGCACTCAATGGAATATCAGGAATATCATTGATCGCCTTCTCCATTTCCACCAACTCCGGCGCAAGATACAGCATATAGGAAGTCTCTATTTCACAGGCATGAAAATAGGTGGCATGGGTAGATGGCGTTTCCCTCACTTCTTCTGCCGCCTTATTCATGCCAGGATAAAATAAATACAGCACTTTCATTTTCGGACATGTTTCATACAATTCACGCGCAGCTTCCTTCAAAGCTGTTCCATTGCCCAAATGCCCGTTCACCATGGCGAATACTTCGATACCCTGGCGATAAAGACTCTCGCCGATATCGACAATATAACTGATCAGGGAACGATTGCTGACGGTGATGCTTCCAGGAAAATGCCGCAAGCTCCATACCTGTCCGTAGGGCAACGTCGGCAATACCAAACCATCGACCATTTCAGCAAGCTTGTCCGACAACCGTTCAGCCAGGAAGTTATCTGTACCGAGGGGCAAATGCGGACCGTGTGCTTCCACTGCTCCCACAGGAAGAATTGCGACTTTGGAACGCTGGATTTCTTCTTTAATATTATAGGAGTTTTGATATTGAAACTTCACAACAGCACCCCTTCTCTATTTTTTGAAAGTAAAACACCGGGCCGGATTTTCCACGAAAAATTTAGTTATCAGTTTCTCCCCGTCAAACCCGAGACTGTCTGCCTCTGCTTTGAAGCGGGGAACCCACTTGGCAATGATGTTTTCCAGCCCGAGTCCGTAATCATAGTGTTTATAATAAGACTTTCTGGCAGTGTCTCCACTGACTAAAATTTGGTCCTCATAGCCTTTGCGCACCAGCTCCAAAATACAGTGAATCCGGGTGCTTTCTGGTGCATACTTAATTTTGGAAATACCATCAAACGAAAGAAAAGCGCCAGTTTTCGCCACTTGTTCGTGATAGAAAGGATCCGGATTTCGATCCATATGCCCGAAACTGACATGCTCCAGGTTGATCCCTTCTTCCTTTAGCAGCTCGATTTGTTCCAGTACCATCGTGCCGGCTTCTGTATGCGTATGAATCGGGGCTTTCGTTTCATGATGTGCCCTCGCAACCGCCCGCAGCGTTTTTTCCTCTAATGGAGTGATCCGGTTATAACCCGTTCCAAACTTCACCTGCCCGCCTCTCCACTTTGTTCCTTCCAACCCTTGTTCTACTTCCTGAATGACGAAATCTGCAAGCTGGTTGGCCGTTTTATCTTCAATCCATTGGTGATATGTTTCGTAGTCACCGACAATTTTTTTTACGTTGTCCCGCATCGGCGCATCCCACAAAAAGCTTTTGTTAAAACCGGCTGTTCCGATGATGGTGATCCCGGTCTCTTCGGATATTTGCTGAACGGCGGCCACGTCCCTGCCATAATCCACAGCGGTGGCATCGACAATCGTTCGGCCGCCGCGCCTTTTAAAATCCAGCACATCTAATTGCGATTTTTCCTTGTCGTCCAACAAAAGATCATCAGCCCCCTGTTCCACCCAATAAGGCGGACGGCAGACAATGTGCTCATGTGAATAGGTGAAACCCAATTTGTCAGGGGAAACATCCCCCGCGAAGGTGCGTACAAAACTCATTTTATCCCCTCCAGAGTAAGTGGAAAAAGGGCAAAACTGCTGCCCTTTTCCTCCTTTGTATTTTCATTAGAACAGTAATTGCGCAAGAAACCGGATGATCGGGCCGAGGATGAACATGTCAGAATCGGCAGCCCACATGGCTGTATCCGGTATCGTATCTGCCAAAAGCATTTTCACCGTGATATATTGTCCCCAGGCAACGACCGTGGAGGTGATGAATCCGGCAATCAACGCACCGCGTACACCACCAGTGACATTACCAAACACACCTGCTGTCGCTGAATGGAAAAACAAGACAATCATGGTAGGGACAAAAATATACCCCACTGTGTTTCCAAGTATGAACAACCATAGCAAAGCGCCGACGAATGAACCTAAGAATCCGAGAATTACGGCGTTCGGCGCATAGGGGAAGACGACCGGACTGTCCAGTGCAGGTTTGGCCCCCGGCACAATTCTTGTCGCAATCCCTTTGAAGGCTGGAACCATTTCCCCGATAAACATACGGACCCCCATTAAAACAACTGCGATACCGGCAGTGAATGTAAACGACTGGATGATCGCATAGATGACGAAATTTTGACTGCCCGCACTTGCCACAAGCTCTTCTGCGCCCGGCGTGTCTTTAAAGGAAATAATGACCGCACCGACCAGGAACAGCAGACCCATGGTCAAGGCTGTGATGACGTTAGAATCGCGAAGGAATTCCAACCCTTTTGGAAGTTTGATTTTTTCCGAATCATTGTCTTTGTTACCGAGCACCTTTCCTGCCAGTGCTCCAAGCAAAGCAACAGACGCTGACGTATGACCCAGAGCGATGTTGTCGTTCCCCGTGATTTTTCTCATGAATGGCTGTGTCAAAGCAGGCTGTACCGTCCAATAAATCCCCATGATGACAGCAAGGAAAATAACCAGTTTACCAAAGGAAACATCCCCGACTGCATGCACGACAATCCCGGCAAAAATGGTCGTCGTCCAAAACATCATATGACCGGTTAAATAAATGTATTTTAATTTTGTAAACCTGGCCAGCAAAACGTTGATCAAAAAACCAATCGTCATGGCCAGCGTGACTGCGCTTCCATATTCGGCGTTAAAGGCATTCTGGCCCATAAATTCGCCAAGTGGCTGCTCCGATAGATTGAAAACCTCTTTCCATAATGGTTCAAATACCGTCAGGGCGCTGACAATGATGTCCGAACCAGCACTGATGATCAAAAAACCGATGATTGCTTTAAATGTACCACTGACTCGCTGACTTGCGGTCTTATCCTGCAACAGTAAACCGACCAGTACGATAAAACCTAATAAAATCGCAGGTGTTCCAAAGACATTGTCGGCTATCCAATAAATGACTTCCACTTTGTTTCCCCCTTCGTCTGCTTTCTATATTGTTTCGACAATCTTTATGCCTTGGCTATATGTTCGTCAATCGCCTGGTTGATCTCATCCATATCAAAATAGTTGTTGACGATGATCACCTTGGCGCTATGTCCCTCCAATCCTTCTGCCAGTTCGTTGCTTGTGATAATATAATCGGCACTCATGCTTGATGCCGAAGATACATCGGTATGCTCGACATCAGCCCGGATTCCTTTCTCGCTGAGTGCCTGCTCCACATTCATCTTCAAAATCAAACTGGTTCCCTGTCCTAGTCCACAAACCGATAGTACTTTAATCATTTGCTTTCCCCCGTTTCAATGATTGTTTTAATATCGCGGTAACTTGCTGCCGTTCTCAACTGATTAACGTTTTCTTCCTTGTTGAGAAGCATCGTCAGCTTCTTTAATAAATCAACATGTTCTTCACTTGATGAAGCCCCAAGTCCGAAAATCAATTGGACAGGGTCATTGGATGAATGCCCGAACGTGACAGGATCCTTCAATTGCAACAGGGAAACAGATGCTTCCTTCACCCCGTCCTCCGGTCTTGCATGGGGAATGGCTATGTGTGGCGCGAGGACGAAATATGGTCCATTGTCTTGAAAAGACTGTACCATCGCCTCGATATACACATCCTCCACCGCCTCCGCGTCTGCCAGTAAAACGCCCGCCTGTTTGATGGCATCCTCCGCATCAGCAGCTTTTGCTCCGACTTTGACTAATCCCTCTTCTAAAAACTTCATGATCAAACTCCTTATCTTGATGAATAGGTTGTAATGATTTTGCAGATTTGCTCCTTGTTTTTTGCATCCAGTATTGCACGTTTGTCATGGGAAAACATTTTGGTTAGCTGAGCCAAAGCTTTTAAGTGCTTTTCGTTATTTTCCGGAGCCAAAACCATGAAGATTCTGACTTTTTTGCCCAGCATTTCTACTGGTTCCTGCAAATGCAACAAGCTGATTCCCAATTGATTCACACCATCTTCCGCACGACCATGCGGCATCGCAACCAAGGGAGAAATCACGACATACGGACCTTGCTCCTCGATATTGTCGACCATCGATTCGATATAATCTTCCGTGATGCATCCTTTTTCCAAAAGAGGTCTGGCTGCCAGCTCTACCGCTTCCTGCCAGCTACCCGCGTCAGCTGCAAACAGAATGTTGTCCTCGTTCACTAACTCTTTCAATGCAGGCTTCAATCTGGCTTCTGATGTCACTGCGGGATGGTAAAGATACTTTCTCAATTCCTGCTGTAGCTCTCCTTCTTCCTTCACATCTGCATAACGTCTCACAATGTCCATAAGAGTATCGACCGAGTATGGTTGATAACCATTATTTTCTGTGAACAACGCATTTACCTGCTTCAACAGTTTTTCCTTGTCATGGTTATCAAGCAACGGATTGACTAAACAAACGGGAATTCCCCGATCCGGCAAAGGAACCGTCGAGACGATGAAATCGACCGCTAGTTCCATCTCGCGATACTCACGCAAAGAAGCAATCCCGGTGATAACGACTTCAGAAAACAATCCTTCGAGCTGGCTCTTCAGTAAACGGGAAGTACCGAGTCCATTAGTACAAACAATCAGCATTTTTCGGCGTGTCTGGATGGACAGTCCTTCTTTATGCAGCCATCCACTAAAATGGATTGCAATATAGGCTATCTCGCTTTGGTTGATTTTTTTCCCGACAAAACGCTCAAAATGATGGACCACTTTTTTGGTCAATTGATAGATTTCCGGGAAATTGTCTTCCACAGAGTCATAGGGCAACTCTCCCATATCAATGCCATACTTGATTCGGTAGTATGCTGGTTTTAAGTGTAAAAGCAAGTTGGTTTCCATTCCTGCCCGATCTGTAAAAGAAACCACTGCAACCAACTGAAAATCTTCAATCATCTGTTTGACTACTTCCCGCAATCCGATAATTTCCCCGTTTTCATCCTCGAAGCTTGGATGATAATTCACTTTGGAACCCAATAAATGCTTGGCAAGGTAATACCCTTCTGTTGCCGGTATTTCTTCCTGCCATCTACTTTCCACTTCGGTGATAAAATCTTTTGCTGCGTTAAATTCTCCAGTTTGTTCAATGACATTCTGTTCAACCGGATCAATATCTGCATACTGCTTTTGCTTGACTCGCTGCAAAAACAAGTAAAAACGAATGACAAGAATGTTGAGGACATCATCCGTAAACTGAATGCCCAAACGCTGCTCACAGCGGCTCAATTCGCGATAAATCCTTTTTAATTCAGATTGGTTGAAAATCACATAGTTGCTGTCCTCTTCTTTATCCGCTTCAAAAGCCTGCTCATGAATCAAAGAGTACCAGCCGTGTTGCGGTTTGATCATGGCTATATAGTTGACCAGCGCTCTCCTGATGTCTGTCTCCTTGCCGACAACCTGATATCCAAGTTTTCTCCGGGAAGTAAGCTCCAATCGATAGCTGGCGAGTTCTTCCCGCAAACCTTTCAAATCCTCCAGGACTGTGTTCCTGCTAACCCTGGTAATTGCTATCAAATCTTTCAGGAATAGATGCTTTGCACTGGCCAGAAAGTAAGTGACCAGCCATGCTTTTCTTTCTTCAGGGGACAGTTCGTAATAATAAACCGGGAACACGAGCAGCCTGCTCCTGATTTCCTGTTTCGCCTGCTTTTCCAAGTATAACCCTGCTGCTCTGACTTGCTGTATTTCACTTATCCTGTTTTCCTTCAGCCAAAAGTTGATCTTATCCAGGTCGTTATAGACCGTCCTTCTAGAAACATTAAATTGCTCGGCTAGTTTTTCGACAGGAATATATAGCTCACTATGAACAATTTGAGTTAACATGGCAGTACTGCGCTTATCCAAACTCATTGTTTTCCCCCCTTGGGCAAAACTTTTTATCGGCCTTAATTTAACTATATGCCAAGCCCGCCGGAATCAAAAGACCAAATCATTCACAGACTTTTGTGCAAAAACAAATGGTTCAAATTCCCAACCCAAAAAAACTCGCCGAGTGGCGAGCCATACATTGTGGCACTATTGTCACAGAGATCTTCTTTTTACCAAAAACAAAATACATGACTATCTTATCGGGTTATTTGATGAAACTTCAAACGTTCGCAAAAAGAAATTCAACTAATAAAAATGGATTGGATTGATGAAATAACAAGGAGTTCATGCTCTAAAAGTGGGTTGACGAAGTATGTCTTTGAAATGATTCATTTCAAATAATCATGCTCCCAAAAAATCCAGGACGTTTTCGGGAGTGTTAAAAGATTACTTATCTGTAACCTTAACAAAAACTCTTTATTTGATTTTCCGTGATCCCTTTAATTAATCTCAGTTCACTAATTAAAAATCCATGTGCGTTATCCAGCATTTTTTTCTCACTTGTATTAAGTGCCTTCTCTTTCTTTATACGCAATAAATCACGTACAACTTCCGCACCTTCTTGTATGTTGCCTGTTTTTATTTTGTCTGTGTTGACTTTATACCTTTGTTTCCAGGGTAATAATTTTTCCGATTCTCCATACTGAAAAATGTGTATGATGTGTTTTAATGCAATTATGTCAGTAACCGGCCGTATACTCGAACTCAATATTTTACCCGTAGGAATCATGACTTGCATATTACTGATTAACATTTTTATGACGTAATATTGTTGTTTTTTCCCTAAGATTTCCTTTTCTTCTATGGCTTTAATTATACCTGCTCCATGCATTGGATAAACAATGCTATCGCCAATTTCAAACAAATCGTCCACCTCCATATATGGTAACCTTCTTCAGTTTAACACATATATGTTTTTTATCAAAATTTCCATGATATCATAATTTATTTTTTATAGTCAACTACTTTTTTCTTTCCTCTTCTTTGACCATGGGGGTCCTTTATTATTTGGAAATTGGACTATCGCATAAAAAGGATAAAGAAGTACTCCTGGTTTCCATGCGGGCTTCGCTTTCTATCCGTAATGACAATAACGAAAAACACACCCAAAGAGAAGGTATCTCCATCTAACGGAGGCAAGGTATGCAGACTCCAGCGGGAAGAGCGCAGACTGAAGATCCACATGACAAAGCGGTATCCTTTGCCAAGTTAGCTGAAGCAGTGCCCGCGGAAAGCGAAGTACCTTGCCGGAGTGGAAAGTTGCATTTTTCATAGGATTGAACGTTTGCTTTTACAACACAGAGGGTGGAATTAAGACCCGAGAGGATAGGCGCTGGAGCTGGCCGTGGCTGTTTCTGCCAATATTTTTCCACAGACAGTTAAATTTGTCATTTTCTATACAAAAATAAAGCGCCATCCCTTATTAAAGGATAACGCCCGATTATGAAAATCGTTTGTTTGTATAAATAACCGCACTCTCAACGACCCTTACTCTTTTCCCATTCCATCAAAAATTCTTCCTCAGAAGTCTGTTCATCTACTGTTTCTTCTTTTATTACAAAGCCATTTTTTAAATAGAAATCAACGGCTTTTTTATTTTTCTTGTACACCTTCAATTGTATATTTTCCCTTTTCGTTTTTATAAAATCCAATAATCCCTTTCCATATCCCTCACCCTGATGCTTGACATCGATAAATAACGCAGCTAAATAATTATCCATCATGGATACGAAACCGACAACAGCTTTCTCGTTACTTACAACATAGGTTTCAGACATCGGGATATACTTTTCTGCCATCTCCCTTTGCTGTGAGGTCCAATAATTCTTATCAATAAAATCGTGTGCTATTAAAGAACCTTTATACCATATCTCTACTAATCTATCGACCTCTGTATTCTCGTTTGGTCTAATATTCACCTTGCCACCCCCAGAAATGTTTCACTGCTTTTTATCCAATTGAACAGCCCAATTTTGATGTTATCTAACAATCAATACTGATCCCCCGATACGCCCTCTCTGTTTTGTAGATCATCCAAGTGACAGGGACTGCGTTTATGGGCAAAAGAGATAGTTAAATCATCCGTCTTTAAACCCCTTATCCAATATTCCTCAACTCTGGCCAGCCTGCGCCTTCTTTTCTTTTATAGAGAAAACATGTTTCCAACTGATCATAGCGGCAATAATTACTAGTACCAGATAACCAAGCACTCCGTAAGGCAACAGGGTGGCCAGGTAATGAATCCCTCCAAACAGGCCGACGATGATCATTAAAATGATATTTTTGGCGGTGTCCATATCGGAAGCAAATTCAAAGGACCGGGAAAAAGGATATGTCTGATTGTTTAATAGTTTATAAGATAACAAGGCATGCAGTACGCCTGTCACTAAAATCACAAGCAAATCCGGTACAATCCGGAACGAAAACATGGACAAAAAGAAAACACTAAGGACGAGCATGAGCGGTAAATAAAGTTTGGTCAAAAAAGCTTTTAAAGCCGCCCGGTAGAAAATGGATTCATCACGCATCGGTGTTGCCCTGAAGATCCATGCCCCCTTATAATTGCTGGAAAACTTGAGCATGTGAACGACAGCGGGAATCATGATGTTTCCAAAATAAATGGTCAGGAAATACTTGCTTCCCGGCAACCCGCCGAACCCATTCCTGCTTATTTCGTTGAACAAAAAAATAAACGGAAACACAAAAGCAAATCCAAGCGAAGGATAAACTTTCAACTTAAACTCTCGCTCCTGCTTCATCATCAGCGCTGAAAAACGATAGAATGTCCGCTCTTCCTTGCTCTTACAAACGATTTTAGCAAAGAAGCGATCGACTCGGTGCGCCCTTCGCTTGTTGTCCCCACTATATTGCAGCAGCTTTTGCAAATTTTGTTCAAATGACGGGACGAGTCTGCTGTAGATAATAATGGCCACAATCGGCACCACGACGGACAGGATGGAATAGGCAACAATGTAGCCCGCAGGATTGCCGTTCAATATCCATTCGAATGGCGCACTATACCAAATCGGCGGAAGCAGTAGATGCCACCATTGAAAGGTAAACTCGATGTTCAAACCGGAAAAATCGAATACCCGCACCAACACCTGGTAACCCGCTACGATACCGACCGAAAGCAGGATCTGCACATAATTGATGACATCTTTCAGGCGTTCCCCATCGAAAAATCGCAAAATAAATATGTAAATGAGTGCCGTCAACACAACAATCAGCATGCCAGTCAACAAAATTTCAATTAAAAATATAACAGTAAACAGAACTCCGTTGACAAACAAACCGACAAGCAGCGGGACTACGGCAAAGGCACCGGTCACCTGGGTCATATAGATGCAGACGTGAACCACCTTGGCCATACTTACTGTCCGCTGGTTGACAGGTTTTGTATTGAGAATGTTTTTGTCTCTTACATCAAGCAGGACTGCAGAGAAATCGGCGATCATCGTTGTCATGAGAATAAACATCATCATGGAGAAAACGAGACTCATCTGAAACAGATAGTAATCACCAAATACAATGAACGGTATGAGGATCAATCCATAAAAAGCGTAAAGGCCGAGCGATTTGATGAATTGATTGCCTTCCTTGGTTTTCGACTGTTCAAAGATTGTCGGAACACGCCGCTGGTCCATCGTCAGTTTCACCTGCAAAATCCGCCGCATTACCGGATAATCAACACCCAGCATGGCAAACAAACGCCGGAAATAATCCAGCATCCGCAAGGAAAAGAAATTTTTCATCAGCTTCCACCTTCCCGGACGATCGACACAAACGATTCAGCAATTTCACGGTGTTCGTTAAAGCCTGTCAGTTGGTTGAAGATTTCTTCCAATGTCCCTTCCTCATTTTTTGCCTGCAATTCAGCAAAGGTCCCATCGGCAACGATTTTGCCGTCTGCCAACAGAACGATCCGGCTGCTGATTTTTTCCACGACTTCCATGATATGAGACGAATAAAAGATCGTTTTCCCTTCTGCAGCAAGCTGGGCAAGGATTTCTTTGATAATCATGACGCTGTTTGCATCCAACCCGCTAAGCGGTTCGTCGAGGAACAGCAAATCAGGGTCATGCAGTAAACTGGAGATGATCAGTACTTTTTGTCTCATCCCCTTGGAAAAAGACGAGATTTTCGTGTGGAATACACCGCGCATCTCAAATTTGTCTAGCAGAAGCAAGGCTTTTCGTTCCGCTTCGTCGGCATCCATCCCATACATTTCGCCCGTGAATGTAAGGTATTCGCAGGCAGTCAAGTTGTCATAAATCTCGGCGTTCTCCGGGACATAACCGATCTTCCGCTTATAGGAAGGATCTCCATTTGCGATGTCCTGTCCGAAAACTTCCACCGTTCCGTTATAGCCGTCCAAAAGTCCGAGCATGATTTTCACTGTGGTGCTTTTCCCCGCACCATTCGGTCCTATGTATCCGATGATTTGGCCAGGATACACGTCCAAATCGATCCATTTGAGTACCGGATCCCCACCGTAACTCATCGATAAATTATTCAGGGAAAGGATTTTTTCATCCTGATTTACCACCTTTTCATCACCTTCTTCATTAGTATGTACTCTTACCTTAACATAATTTTCCTTTCTGTGAGGTAGTGATTTTCAAGAGAAAAAGTGTAAGTATCTTGCCATGACTGCACTTAATAAAAACCAAACCATAGAAGGACAGAAAGCAGGAAAGAGCCAACATTAAAAGAATAGTAAGGGCTTTTGGCCTTGGTGTTAGATGCGGGCTTCGTATCGCTGCGGCAAGATTTTCATGTTCTGAATTCCAGTGATCAAGACAGCATGAATATAATATTCTCTTCTATTGGCTGGGAGGCTATTTACAAAGTAATATAAACAGCGGTGACAGACTTTTTTTGACGAATAAGAAAAAACAGAAGGGGGAGTTCCTTTCTTATTCAGCAATTGAAGTAAGCAAAAGCCGACAGTACAAATAAAGTAGCACTCCCGGTTTCCATATGGCTTGCACTACTACTAAGAGAAAGTTAGAATAATTTACTTTTTCCTGAGTTAATTCGGAGGTTATTGAAAATATAAAAACCGAACGAATCGTTCGGTTTTTGTTGTGGTCGCTTTGCTTCTGCTCCAGTCCCGCCTGTTTGTAATATTGCCGTCTCTTGCTCTGGAAAGGAGGTAAAAATCTTTATAAATTATATCCCAGCTAACAGCTTCTCCTATCAAACATGTTTCACAAAGCTCGCTTTTGTTTCTTCCAGCACTTCTTCACCTGGGCGATCCCAAATGGCCTGGTTGATGATTTCCACTTCGATCGGTCCATGGTAGCCGGCCGCTTCGACTGCATGGCGGATCCGGTTGATTTCAATCACTCCTTCGCCCATCATCCTCCTACCTTTGAACATGTCAGGCATGGGCACGGCCCAGTCAGAAACGTGAAAACCGAAAATACGACCAGACGCGCGATCTATCTGTTGATAAAGTTCGGGATCCCACCAGACGTGAAAGACATCGACAATCACACCTACCTCGTCAGGCCGGAACTGCTCGGCGATTGTATTCGCCTGATTCAGAGTCGAAATGACCGATCGATCTGCCGCGTACATGGGATGCAATGGTTCAATACCCAGCTTTATCCCATAGGATCGGGCAAACGGAACCAGCTTAACGATCCCTTCTTCCACATGCCTTCTGGCCGTAGCAATATCGCGGTCAGGTCCCGGTCCGCACACGAGCACAAGTGTATCCGTCCCGAGCTCGGCAGCTTGCTCCACAGCCCGACGGTTATCATCGAGACGCCGCTCTCTTTCCGTTGCAGTCGATGCAGGAAACATGCCGCCACGGCAGAGACTCGACACATGCAAGCCAGCATTGCGAATCAAGTTCCTGCTTGCCTGCAAGCCTGTTTCTTCCACTTTGTGCCGCCACAAAGCAATATGTCCGATTTCCGCTTCTGCACAGCCACGGGCGACTTCTTCCAAGCTCCATTTTCCCGTTGTAATTTGGTTCAAACTCAGCCTGTTTAACCATGCAGCTTGTGTCATCCTCTTCCCCCCTGGGCGATTCCTGCCTGTTCCAGCATAAGCTTCATCCTAAATGCGGCAAGCTCCGGGCTTTCCAATAATCCCGCCTGATCGGCCAAGATAAATAAATCGGCCAGATGCGTAATCGACCGGGCACTTTCTTTTCCGCCAAGCAGTCGGAAATGCGTTTGATGCCCATTCAAATACGCCATGAAAACCACACCGGTTTTATAAGAAAACGTCGGTTTTTGAAAAATATGCCGGGCAAGCGGTACCGTTTTTTCAAATATCGCATCATAAGTAACTTCATCCCCTTCATCCAGGGCGTGTAAAGCTGCTGCTGCTGCAGGAGCGATCGCATCAAAGATGCCGAGCAATGCATGGCTGTATCCTTGCCCGTCCCCCTTTATCAAATCCGGGTAATGGAAATCATCGCCGGTGTACATCCGCACACTGTCCGGAAGGAGCCGGCGCATTTTGATTTCCCGCTCAGCATCCAGCAAGGAAACTTTTATCCCATCCACTTTGCTTTCATTATCCTGGATAATCGCCAAGCAGACATCCATCGCTTCGTCAATGGATTCATGTCCCCAGTATCCTTGTAGTGCCGGATCGAACATATCGCCAAGCCAGTGCAAAATCACCGGCTCGGAAACATTTTCAAGGAGACGGTTGTAAACGTGCCTATAATCATCCGGTCCTGCGGCACAAGCAGCTAGAGCCCTGCTGGCCATCAGAATGATCTGGCTTCCTTCCCCTTCGATAAATGCACATTGTTCCAGATAGGCGTTTTCCACCTCGTCCAATGTTACAGACAGGCGTGGTGCGAGTTGATCGGTCCCTGCTCCACTGGCGATTCTGCCGCCGACCGCTTTCGCTTCTTTCGCCGATCGACGGATCAATTGTTTGGCATTATCCCAATTCAATCCCATGCCGCGTTGGGCGGTATCCATTGCTTCTGCTACGGCCAATCCGAGTGACCATAAGTGATGTCGGTATGCAAGCGTCGCATTCCAATCGACACTGGCATCGAAAACTGGTTCAGCATCTGCCAACGGATCGGCAACAACATGGGCAGCGGAAAAAGCCGTCCGACTGGAAAAGCTGTTTCCCGACGGAACGGAAAACGGGGAATAACCCTTCATTTGGTAGGTGTAGAGCTTTCGGTCTTTAGCAGGTAAAATCAATTCAATGCTCATTTCTTCCCCTCCTATACAGTCAGTTCCGGGACATCCATCCAGCATCTTTCTTTCCATGACTTCAATGCTAAATCGGATAACTGGGTTCCTTTTGCCCCCTCAAGCAGGTCCCATGGGAAAGGTTCATCGACAGCAACATGTTTCAGGAATAATTCCCATTGCACTTTGAAGCCATTGTCGAACGCTTGGTTATCGGGCACCTTTTCCCATTGGGAGAGAAAATCATGTTGGTTGGGGATATCCGGATTCCAAACCGGCTTTGGAGTGTTGACGCGATGCTGCGTTTTGCAATCCCGAAGTCCTGCCACTGCACTGCCTTCCGTCCCGTCGACCTGGATGGTCAGTAAGTCGTCCCGATTCACCCGGACTGCCCAAGAAGAATTAGCCTGTACAATCATGCCATTTTCCAGCTCGAACGTGCCATAAGCTGCATCGTCAGCCGTACATCTGTATTTCTCTCCACGTTCGTCCAGCCGTTCCGGGATATGGGTTGCGCCAACACAAGTAACCGAACGGATACCGCCGAACAGGTTGTCGATCACATAGCGCCAGTGGGCAAACATATCGACAATGATCCCGCCACCAGCTTCTTCCCGGTAATTCCAGGACGGCCGCTGCCCCTCCTGCCAGTCTCCTTCAAACACCCAGTAACCAAATTCGATACGGGCAGACAACATCTTCCCGAAAAAATCAGCACTGATCAACCTTTGGAGCTTCAACAAACCGGGCAGAAACAATTTATCCTGTACGACACCATTTTTCACCCCCGCCTGTTTGGCGAGTCTGGCCAATTCGAGCGATTCCTCCAAATTCGTTGCAGTCGGTTTTTCACAATAAATATGTTTGCCGGCATTTATTGCCATGCGGATACTATCTGCCCTCTTCACCGTTGTCTGGGAATCAAAATATATTTCATTCTGTTCATCGGCAAGCGTCTCTTCGAGATTTGTGCTCCAACGCTTGATGTTATGCTGTTCAGCCAATTTTTCCAGCTTTTCCTGGTTTCTTCCTACTAAAATGGGATCAGGCATCAAGGTGTCGCCATTGCTTAAAACTACGCCGCCTTGATTTCTGATGGCGGCAATAGAGCGAATCAGGTGCTGGTTTGTTCCCATCCGACCCGTTACTCCGTTCATAATGATCCCGATTTTTCGCTGCATGTATGTAACCCCTTTCCTCGTTATGAATCTATCATAAGGGCATGAAAAAAATCCGTCTTACTAATCTAAGAACGGATTTCTAAAAATCGGAAACAGAATTCGAACGGCTGCTTTATTTTTGAAGTAACTCCTGGTTATAGGCGGTACGGTATTTCTTCGGGGATATTTCCACAGCATTTTTAAAGGTTCGATAGAAGGTGGATAGCGACTCAAAACCAGCTTCAAAGCAAATCGATGCAATATCTTTGTTTGTGCTTGCCAACAGTTTTTTTGCGAGATCGATCCGTACCTCGGTCAAATATTGCATCGGAGTGACCTGATAGCGTTCTTTGAAAATATTGTTCAGATGGCGGGTACTTATTCCCAATTTATTCGACAGGTCCGCCGAACTCAGAATTTCGAAATAATGGGTATCGATATATTGCTGTAAGCGCTCTGCGCGTAACACGTTGGCATCGAAAACGTCTGTATCCTTCTGTGACCTGGCAAATTTCAACAGCAGTTCAGAGAGAAAAATCCGCATTGCCACGTAATTGAGCTTTCTGCCTTGGGACTGCTCATACAGCATTTTACGAAGCAGTTGCCTGACGTTGCTTCCTTCAAATGGATTCAGTTCGACAAACTGCGTTTCAGCAAACGATCGCTCAAGCAATTCCTTTTTTACGGAGTTCTCCAATATCGTTTGCTCAAACGCAAGAACAAGTACCGTCAGCTTGGAATCGGAAATGATGGAATGATTGGAATAAGGGGAAATGACAGCCACATTATCCTGTATAAAGGAATAACTCCTTCCGTTCAGCACAATCCGGCCGTCTCCTTCCAGAGCATATAAAATTTCGTAAACCTGGTGATAATGCTCGCTGACTGAGTCCCCTGTCAGATGATTGCTTTCATAAAGCCGAATCCCTTCCTCGGATAAATGCAGATCCACATGGTTTATTTTCACCAGCTCCCCGTTCTATTATTTCGATTCTATTAGTTATATATTAGCATAGGAAAGGTTTCATGACTCCGACAGCCGGTCATGTTTTACGCATGAAATTTCCGCTGTCTTTGATAAGTCCATTTCCATTCGTATTGTTGACCTTGTAGCGGACAGGTTGTTTCGGGTTGAGCGGGATTTTGTGGTGTTGCTCAAGCTTTTCTGTATTGATTTCTCCCCGGACTTTCCCTGAGTCAGCCTGAACTACGGTGTCCTCCTTTCCTAGGAGATCACCCATCGTTAGAAGGTCTTCAGGGAGATAACCAGAGCTTTTTTCTGCTTGTAACTTTTCAACCTGCACTTTTTTTGGCATTTCATGTGGAAAAGAGGTTATACCATCATCTTCAAATGCGCATATTCCATTGTTTTCCGTTTTAATATCGGATTTTGGTTGACCTGCCGCTCTTTCTGATTTTTCATCTTTTCCCTCTGGTATTTGAGATGGATTTTGATAAGCTGGTTGTTCCATGACGTTTGTTTGATTTTGCTCGTTCAGATTAACAGGTTCCTTCCTTTCTTTTTCCTCAGGAAAATCAGGCAACAGGGAATAACCCATGATTTGCTGGGCATTTATATAGGTCCTCCGTTTATACCTATCCTCTCCGAACAAACAATGGGCAGAAGAATGTTTTATATTTTTCAAAAACATGGAATTGCCATGTGTGAAAATGATCTGAAACACCTGTGAAGGATGCGGATTTTCCCCGTTTAATTTGGAGAGCAGTTTTTTCATCGGCCGTCCCTCCTTATAACCTTACCTTCCATTCTCCGGATCTTTAGAAGAAACCGATTGTATCACTTCTTCAAACATTCTCCGATTCTCACTGGTATGCTCATTCAGTTTGCTCAAGATATCTTCTAAATCAATATCTGTTTTATATTGCTCTGCCATAAAATGATAGAAAAACAATGCCAGTGCATATGCGATGCCAGTGTTGTCTACATACACGATGCCATTTCCGCTTTGTTTCACACTGGAATTTCCATTTTCATTCGTCATTTCCGTCGAGTAATGTTTCGCGATATCAGCCAAGTGATTTTTCATGTAGGATTCCACTTCTTCCTGGATGATCGAGCGCAGTTTTACATCGTTCCCCATTTTTCTTCCTCCATTCTAGTAGTAGTAAGTAAGGGAAAAGAGGACCCTTTGGGGCTCCTCTCCTCCCTCTAGTTGTTACATTCCAAGGCTGCTGGTCTTTAAGCAAAGTCTCCGAACAGAAGTACGAATATAAGAAAAACTAATTCGGCCTCCGATTCGCTTCTGCTATTCCCGCTATTTTTCACATAGGAATTTCCGTTAAAAACTTTGAACTTTGCTTCCTGCTCCTGATCGTTTTCCTGATCGTTTTCCTGGTCTAATCTCTGCTTGTTTTCATTTTCCAATCGTTGATCTTGCAATACTGCCGCAAGTGCCTTTGCTTTAGATGCAGCCTCTGGACTCAAAATATCCAGCAATGCATCGGTGTTATTTCCATTGCTCATTTTCATTCCTCCTTTTTTTGTGATCACTAACAAGATATTGAAAAGCTCCTTGGAGAGAATGTACACTTTCATTAATCTATGACTAAATGTGCCAGGAAACTAGAAAAAGACAATAAACACACTAAAAAAAGCCTGGTTTTAACCCAAGCTCCTTTTCCCGCAAATACTTCTATTAAGTTAACTTTTATCATTTTGAAACGTGAAAATTCCCCATCAACGCCGTGGCGTCCTCTCGAGATTCAAGGAATAGATAATTCAGGATTGCACAAATTTACACGGGATTAAATGTTTCAACCGCCATTTACCTTTCTCATTTGCTCTTTTATGTACTGATGGTAATTTTCTTCTTCTACATTTAAATTGGTAGATTTCTTCTTAAGAATAATCACGAAGACATCTGACACATATAAAAAGAAGTACTCGTCATCTTCTGAAATTTTTTCAAAAGTATTCCAATCAAAATAATCATGGAAGTTATCAGTATTTCGTTCCACTCCTAAGTCCGTGATGTTCACGCTGTTAGAGCCTAACATTGGATGCTGCTTGGCTCCTCTGTATACTCGTCTGATACTTAACAATGTCAGTTTGTCGTAAACATGGTTGAAAATCAAAAAATAACTGAGCGTCAGGACAATCGCCAGCAGGAGTTCATTGACAAGGGGAGCCCTCCCTAACGATAACAGCATGAAAACAAAGATACAGATAGACGTTATAACTCTTGCATATTTTTCTCCTGTTATGCAGCTTTGTATGGGTTAGAGAGTTCTTTTGCAAAGCCATTACATCTTCAAGTGTTAACCGATACCTCACCTCTACCATAACCTTTTCCTTTCTGGTGGTTTTCTCCTCTTATACTTTTATCAGATGTCTTATTCAAACGTTTCCAAGTTTTCTATTTTCCATCTCGTTTTTTCAAAGTCCGGTTCATTCCACAAGTGAGCGTAAAACATGAAATCATCTTCAATGGAAACCACTTCGAATGTTACCTGGAGATAAGCATTTTCTTCCGGTTCCAATTCCAAATTCGAAGTGTTCATGTTGGGAAGCAATTCCCCTTCATAAGATACGCCTGTTTTTTCATTCCGCAATTCAAAACCGATCGTTCCAGCGTTCAACGTCTTATCCTCCGTCACATTTCTCACCCGTACAACTGCTTGCACAACATAAGGCTTAGCGGTCTGAGAATCTCTAAACGCATTCATTTCCGAATAAGCGGTATTCAATGTGATACCATACTCCCCACTTTTTTGCCCTTCTCCGTAAAGAAGGATTCCGCTCTCTATCCTTTTTGCACGCTCTTCCGGACTTTCCTCTGTTTGATTTTCCTTTTTCTTCGCTTCCGCCTGGTTCTGTCCTTTCTCCGATTCATCGCTTTGACAAGCCGATAGAGAAAGCACAAGAAGAATGACTACTATTATGAAGATAGAATCTCCTTTTTTCATACAACCCCTCTTCCTGTTCTATTACAATATTCCATAATATGTTATTATGTTGGTGAATTTTTTTCTTGCTTCTACATTCTTCCACTTTCCACAACATCCCTTCTCCTGGACTGAAATAAATCTATTAAAAGGCTGCCCCAAAAGTTTCAAATACTTATGGGACAGCCTCTTTCACACCATACACTTAATCTCCATCAAATGGTAGGAAGGTTAATTTATAGTATTGTTCTGGTACAGTTGTTCCACTTCCCCCCCGCTCAATACCTCCTTATATATTTTCACTTCGTCGATGCTGCCTTTCATTTGTAAAGAGCTAGGATTCCATGGAGCGCCTCCAATGATCAGGTCATTTTCATTGTTAGCAACTGGACTGTTTCCAGCTGTCGATTCCGCCGTTTTTTCTCCATTTATATAGGCGGTTAACTGCTCGTTTTTTTCCCAGGTCAGTACAAGATGGGTCCATTCCTGCGATGGAATCGAGCCTTCTTTCAGAGATAGTCTTCCTGTCTCCGTCCACAACTCCGGATAAATTCCTTCTTCGACGCCGACCACGTAACCGTCGCCGATCGAGGTTTTCCCGATAATTTTCTGGTCCATGCCAGCATCATCAAGCTTTACCCACAAACTGATCGACAACCGGTCACCTCCATTCAGCAATGCAGAATGAGGAATTTCTGCCCAACCGCCATCCAAGCGTAAAGCTTGGCCGGATTTCCCTTCTGTAACAGAGGCATTTCCCCCGACAGACGCTTCATGGCCATAGGCTGATCCATCCGCGATACTGTCGATATTGTCCTCCTCGAATCCCAATTCCAGAACAGGCTTTCCAGCATAAAGAACATGAAGGTCTGCAGACAAGCCGTTGATTTCAACTTTGTGGATACCCGCTGGTACACCCGAAATCGTAAAGGTGACCGTTTCGGTTTCCTCTGGCGCCAGATTTACCGTTTTTGATTCGAGCAGTTCGCCATCAAAGGAAAGGCCGATTTGTTTTTCTCCTTCCATCAACCCGATATTTTTCACCTTGACGGATACCTCTGCATCTTCTCCCGGTTCGACAGCATTCGCTTTCAAGTTGTCAAACTCGAAAATCGGTGTCTGTTCGACCTCCCCGCGATATTTCCATTTCCCCTTGCCAGGCGCGGGTTCATGATCTACAAAGTTTGAGACCGTTTCTTTAAGGACGGTAGCGTCCGCTTTCAGTTGTTGTTTTGCTTCCTTTGTAATATCGGACGATTTTTTATTCAACTTTTTAATAAAATCATCCAGCTTCTTGAGCGACTGCTTTATGTGGTATTTATCAAACTGGCTGCGGGACTGATCGAGCTTTTTCTGTAGTTGTTTTTCCAGCTTTTTCGCAATATCTCCTGATGCGGCAAAGTCGCTTACTTCCTTGGCGGCATCAGCGAATTTTGCTCCTGTATCCCCATAACCGAGCAGCTCCAGTTCTCCAATCGCCGTCTCATCTGCTCCTGCATTATCTTTGATGATAAGGCGGTAAAATTGATAGTTCCCTGGATTTTCGATCGAGAACGGACGAGTATAGTTGCGCCATTGAAAACGTTCATCTTCCCTTCGATCCAGCACGGTCCAATTTTTTCCGTCATTCGAACCGATCAGCGTCCACTTCTCCGGATCCTGTGGCTGATTGGAACCGGAGGTAACCGTGTACATGAGCGCATGTTTTGCACCGTCGGCAAAATTGTATTGTACCCAAGGTTCTTCGTTCTCAAGTGTCAGCTCTGTGGTCGAAGTATTGTCGAACAGCTTATCAGCCGTTCCCTGGTCCGAATGATACGTGGTTCCTTCATCGTCATCCGTTAAATCGTGAAGGGAATCAACCGATAACTCGGAACCATCGGTTTTTGGATCCGTAATCGAATCCGGAAGTGCCTCTTCCCCTGTTCCCCAATCCGATGGAGAATCTCCCATTTCAAAGTCGAGAACAGCCCCATCGGCTATTGTCTCATGATCGATGGTGAGTTTTTCATACGGTTTTCCATTTACTTTCAGGCTTTGCACATACTTGTTGTTGTCACTCACATCAGGGGCGTTGATGACAATGTCCTTTCCGTTCTCCAGATGAATGGTCATCTTTTCGAAATAGGGAGCACCAACCGCATATTCCGGCGACCCCATTTGCAATGGATAGAAACCGGCAGCACTGAATAAGTACCAGGCAGACATTTCCCCATTATCCTCATCGCCTGGGTAGCCCTGACCAATTTCACTTCCTAAATACAGACGTGATAATACTTCACGGACTTTTTCCTGTGTTTTATCCGGCTGGCCGGCATAGTTGTACATATATGGAATGTGATGTGCCGGTTGATTGCTGTGACCGTACATCCCCATACGTACATCCCTGGCCTCCCGCATTTCATGAATCAATCCGCCGTAGTGTCCCGGATGCTCGGCAGTTTCCGGGGTGGCGAAAAATTCGTCCAATTTCTCAGCAAGTCCGTCTCTTCCTCCATAAAGGTTCGCCAATCCCTGTCCGTCTTGAGGCACATGGAAGGCCATATTCCAGGCATTCGTTTCTGTGTAGTCACCGCCCCACTCAGCCGGATTGAACGATTCCGCATCGGTCCGCCAGTCACCTGATGGGTTGCGGCCCATAAAGAAACCGGCCTCTTGATTGAACATTTCTTCATAATTGCCGGCCCGCTCTTTATAGTAGGCGGCATCTGTTTCATAGCTTTCCTTCCCAGTTTCCTCTGCCAGTTTATCGGCAATGTTGGCAATGGCATAGTCGTTGATATACCCATCCATCGCCCAGGACATGCCCTCGCCGGTAGTCGTATTGGTATAGCGGTCAAAAATTGACGAAGCCAGCCCTTTACGGCCGACACTGTCGTCATCGCTTCGGACGGCTGCATTTTTAATCGCCGATTCATAGAAGGCATCGACATCAAAATTGGTTACCCCTTTTAGATAGGCATCAGCAAAAGCTACGTCAGAGCTGGTTCCGACCATCAAGTTCGCATAACCTGGAGACGACCACCTGGAAATCCAGCCGCCATCTTTATACTGCTGAACGAAGCCGTCGATCATTTCTCCAGCCTGGGTCGGCGTCAATAAGGAGTATGCCGGCCAAGAAGTCCGGTATGTGTCCCAAAAGCCATTGTTGACATATACCTTGCCATTGACGATGTTCGCCCCTGTTTCTGTTGCCGTATTGTCTCCTGCCGGGTCGGAAAAAGAACTGGCATATTGATATCTCGGTTCTTCTGTAGTGCCTGTATTTTCATATCCGACATTTGGATACAGGAACAGACGATACATGTTGGAGTACAACGTAGTCAACTCATCTTTGCTGGCACCTTCCACTTCGATGATATCGAGCTTGTCTTCCCATGCCTGCTTGGCAGACCGTTGTAAGCTGTCAAAGGTATCATCCGGCTGAATGTCCTGTTCCAGGTTCTTTTTGGCCTGGTCTACGCTCAGTAAAGAGGTCGCAACTTTCATGGTCACCGTTTTGCCAGCGGATGTATCGAACGTGTAGTACCCTGCTACATTATCTCGACCTTCGCCTGTCAACTTCCCGCTGTCGATGACATCCTGATCAAATTCCGCATAGACGAACATACGGGTTGCACCTGTCGAAAGACCACTCTTCACATCGGTATAACCGCTGAGTGTTTGTTCCTCCGGATTCAGTGTCAGCCCTCCATTATTATTGACGTTGTCAAAAATCAGCTTGCTGCTGTCTCCGGTAAAGGTAAAACGAAGCATGGCTGCCCGGTTTGTCGGCGTCATTTCGGTGTGAATACCATTTTCAAATTGTACGCTGTAATAATGCGGCTTGGCAATTTCATTTTCATGCCTGAAAGCAAGCGCCCGCTCTTCACGCTCTGCACTTGGCTCTTCGGCAGCGGACGGCATTACTTGGAACGTCTGGCGGTCACCCATCCATGGACTTGTCTCATGACTGAGTGAAAAAGCCTCCAACTCGGGCAGATTATCATCGTTATTTGCCTGTTGATACGTGTACAGCCAGCTGGTCGATCCGGCATCAGTGACCGGTGCCCAAAAGTTAAAACCGTGTGGTACAGCGACTGCAGGGAAATTGTTGCCCCGTGAAAAGGTGGAATTGGAATTCGTTCCTCGCAAAATATTTACATAATCAACCGGACTGTCATAGACAGGCTCTTCCGGGTTACGCTCAATATGGATATCATCAATGCTTCCTTTAAACACGCCCGGGCCCTCCGGATTGTCGTAAGCTACAAGGATACGGTCGATCGTTTTTCCTTCCGCCACTTCACCAATATCAGATGATTTGAAGTTCCACTGATTGGCATAAAGTGTTTTGGATTCTCCCTGAGCTTGCGGAGTCAACTCTACGCCATGCTGGTCTTTCGCTCCGAGTTCGCTTAAATACGTCCCATCAGTAAAAGCTAGATCCACGGAGACATAGGTACTGGAATAATCCAAGTGTTCTTCGTCCGCGAACTGCGGATGCAAATAATAGGAGAGCTTGGTTTCAGCTGTTACTGCTATATCTACATCAAACACTTTGTTATAAGAATATCCCCTGTCTTCTGCTGTGTGGGTCCCTTGATAAGTCAACGCACTTTGCCCTGACCATCCGACATTTGTTTTTCCAGTGTAACTGCTATTCGGTCCATCCCCTACCAAGGTCTTCATGCCGCCTGTCGTTTCTACAGGCGGGGCATCTTCACCGTTGGAAAGGGCGATCTCCGCTAACTGTGTCAGTCCTTCACCGGCATTTGAGGTGATTTCAAACCGATAATATTGATAGGCTTGATCATTGCTGAACTCATAAATTTTCCGCTGATAACGTTCATCGAATTCCTGATCGGACTGTTGATCGAGCTCCGTCCAATCCTGTTTATCATTGGAACCATAAAGCGTCCAATTTTTCGGGTCTCTTCCAGGTGCATCGTTGGCCGACGTGAACGCATATTTTATCACTTGCTCTGGTTCGGAAAAATCGAGTTCTATCCAAGCGTTCGGCTCAAATGCCAGCCATTTCGACTGACTTGTCTGATCTATGAGCTTATCTGCGACTTCATTAGGAGGATTCTCAGCGCTGGCCGTTATCGTTTCAACGCGTTGGGTGATATCTCCCTGAATCCCTTCATAGAGAATCTGTCCCTGAACACCAGAGGTTTTTTCCTTTCCATCTGCCGTTTCAACGGTATTCTCCCAATCCGGCAATCGATCTTCCGCTTCGAAAGATGTTGAAAAATCGATTTCATCCCCTGCTTCTGCATAGGTCCGATGGACTCCCAATACCGACAAAGTTTGCAGGATCAATAGTAAAATAAGTAAAACGGAAGTATTTCTCGATATAACATTTCTTTTCACAAACTTCCCTCCCCATGGTTTAAAAGTGTCTTGTTGGCACAGACTGTCATTCCGGGTTACCCACCTCCTCTTTTAAAGCGCTTACATATAACGTGTCCATTATAAAAGACTCGACAAAACTTCCTCAACTTTTGTTATACGAATTTTCAGAAAACAGTAAAAAGGTAGCACGTCAAGGAGATAAATGTATGGGGGGCAGGACTTATCGCCTACTGCTCAGAGGGATTTAAATGGAAGAAAAATAACCAAAAGCGGCCGGCACAAAAACACAACCACCAAAGCAAGAATCGAACGGATTTGAAATATAAATCAAATTCGTTTGGTTTCCAAATTTTCTGTGCCTTGGATTGACTTCTTTATCCTGTTGTTCGATGTTTGCTTCGCATCGCTACGGCAAGATACTACACGTTCCACGGACACGGCTTCCACTTCCTCCGAAAGCACCAACCGCTTTCCTGCGGAATTTTCAGCTCGTGCTGTTCCCGTAGGAGTCTCGGTATCTTGCCTCCGCTACGTTTTCGTGGCCGATTTCTACTTTACCAAGACAAGATGAACAGAACGGTATTCTTATATTGGCTGATAGGTATCTAAACAGAGAAGAAGACAAAAAACAAGCACGGAGATTCCTTTATTCTTTGGAAATGGGACAATAGCATAATAAGGATAAAGAAGTACTCCTGGTCTCCATGCGGCTTCGCTTTCTATCCGCAATGGCATGAGGCAAAACGGAAAACACACCAAAAGAAGGTATCTCCATCCAACGGAGGCAAGGTATGTAGACTCCGGCGGGATGAGCGCGAGCTGAAGATCCACTTGATAAAGCGGTTTTCTTTAGCAAGTTAGCTGAAGCCGTGCCCGCGGAAAGCGAAGTACCTTGCCGGAGCGGAGCGTCGCTCTTTTAAAAGGGGAGGTTAGAACGGTGTACTTTTTCCAACTCAAAAATCGAGCGAATTGGAATCGCTCGATTGTTGGGGTGACCACGATATATTTGTCCCAGCCGCTTCTGGGCCAGAATCAATTATCTAAAAATCCTGGTTGCTCATAGCTCGGATTAGGATAGGTATAGAACCCTTCCCCGGTGGCAGTTCCCAATTTTCCTTTATCGATATACTCCGTTTTCAGCAACTCCGCCAATTTTTTGAACTGCGGATCGCCTGTTTTGTCCGCTTTCGCTTTGACAATGTTATAGGAAGTCGTGATTCCGACAACATCCAAAATGGCAAACGGCCCTTTGGGAGCTCCAGTTGCGATCATCCACGTTTTATCGATGGTTTCGACATCGGCCACTTCATTGGACAGTAGCAATTCCGCCGCATCCAATAACGGTACCAATAACGAATTCAAAATATATCCCGGCTCCTCTTTCTGTAAAGGCAACGCAACCATTCCGATGGCTTTCGCAAACTCTATCACTTCTTCAAAATACTTATTATCTGTTCCGGCATGCTTCATGATTTCTGCCGTATTGTTTTTCCAGATTTCATTGGCAAAGTGCAGAGCCAGAAACTTCTCCGGACGGCCCGTCGCTTCCGCAAACTGGCTTGGCAGCAAGGTAGAAGAGTTGGTAGCAAAAACCGTGTACTCCGGCGCCACTTCTCCCAACTGATTATAAAATTTCGTTTTAATATCGACCACTTCCGGTATCGCTTCAATCACGAGATCCGCATTCGCTGCCGCTTCTGCTAAATCAGAACTGAACGAAATACGATCGTAGGCAGCATCCAAGTCTGCTTCAGCCGTTCCCAAATCCTCCTGATAACCGCTTTTCAGTTTGCTGATTCTCTCTTTCGCTTTATCCAGTGCTTCCTCATTGATGTCATATACAAATACATGAAATCCATGGTATGCAGTCTGGTAGGCAATTTGACTTCCCAATACGCCGCTTCCCGCTACTGTGATGTTTTGGTAATTCATGAGTATTCCTTCTTTCTGTGTCATTAGGCCTAGATACCTGTCCTTTTATTATAAACCTTTACAAAAAAAGGATGAATGGAAATGCTTATCAGGAGACTGCTTTCAACCAGAATAGTGCTATGACACCTGTCAATATCAACATACCGGTGCTATGTTATAATGCAGTGGAATGATTCTGTAATCGGAAAGAAGTGATAGAAGTGAAAATACTCGTCGTAGGGGCAAGTGGGACGATTGGAACAGCAGTCGTTAAAGTACTGGAAGAAAACCATGAAATAATCCGTGCTGGTCGAAATGGCGCTGATGCTCAGGTAGATCTTCAGGAACCAGATAGTATCAAGGACATGTATGAAAAAGTCGGAAAAGTCGATGCAGTCATCAACGCCTCAGGAGGGGCAAGCTTTGCTCCCGTTACGGAACTAACACCAGAGCTAAATGAGGTTGCAATCAGCAGTAAACTGAAAGGACAAGTGAATTTGGTGCTTTTGGGAATCGATTATGTGAACGACGGTGGCAGCTTTACCCTGACAACAGGTGTCATGATGGATGACCCTATTCCCAAAGGTGTATCTGCAGCCATGGCAAACGGAGGCGTAAAAGCATTCGTCAAAGCAGCAGCGATAGAAATGCCAAGAGGGATTCGTATCAATAATGTCAGTCCAAATGTTTTACAAGAATCCCTGGACAAATACAGCGACTTTTTCCCCGGATTCGAAGCGGTTCCTTCTTCGCGGGTGAGCCTTGCCTATAAAAAAAGCATCGAAGGAAAACAAACTGGACAAACGTATGAAGTGTATTGACAGAAACCATGGAAAACCAGGACGATACATCGCTCGTTATGCGAACAATTGACTGCACAGATAAAGAATAATAAAGAAGATCCTGAGTGGCTGCAGCCACCCAGGATGTAACTCCAAGCCGCAAAGCGGTTGACCAAATAGGTAGAAAAAAGTAACTAGCTCACCATTGGCCGGGGCGGTTACTTTTTTCTGTTTACTAAAGCATCATAAGTTGTTATTCAATCATCCCCCCCTTCTGCAGGAGATGCTGCTCGGGTGATGACAGCATGCCATTCAAATGGACCGGGGACGTGTTTAAAAATAAAAAACCCTATAAAGCAACGGCATTAATGTGACCAACAAAACAATGACCATGACAATGTAAAGCAAGTTGGAAACCAATAATACCACCCATTTTCTGTGTCTGAGTTGGTAACTGTAACTAACCACCCAAATAATTAAGTAGAAAATCAGAAGTCCTATATCAATCGGGTTAAAGGTTGTCGTTCCATCCGGTGCACTAATATCCACGAACATGGCGATCCCGAGAAAACCGATAGCGCCTAATATTAATAGGTTGATAACATGCACGGCAAAAAGATACACGTTTTTCATATAACCACCACCCTGGTAATTTTTCGTAACAAACAATCTTTGTGTACAACATGAAATGGTAGTAAACAAAGCTCACTTCCAAGGAATGGCCGAACGGAATAAAAATCTCATTATTGCAGAAAGTACCTCTGATTCACTTCCAAAGGAGGTATATTTTTATGAAAAGAAGCATCGTTGTTTTTTCTTTTTTAATGGGGGTGTCTATCCTCTTATCTTCCTTGTCTGTTGATATTATTTCTGCACAAGACGAGGAGGCCTTCAAGGAACAGATAGAAAACTTCGGCAAAAAAAAGACGAATAAATTGCCCGTTAATTATACATTAAGCGAGGCCAAAAGAAATGGAGACATCACACCTGGCAATATGACCGAGAAGCAGAAAAAAAGAATATTTGAATTTAAAGAAAATGTGAAGAGTAAAAATCCCGACTTTATCCGCTTTTCTTCTTTTGGTAAAGGAGGAATTGCACCGATCATTAAAGAATTTCAATTTAACGGAGAGATCATATATTACCGGTATGATAGCACCAGATCCGTCCATTCTGCCCAAAAAGTTGTGGAAGATTATTGTAAAAAAATAGAGCACTTAGACAAACCTTTCAAATCAACTTTCCTGACCAGTTGCTTTTATCATGAATCTATAGAGTTTTAACCATACCTTTCATTCGAAAACTCATTAATGGAACGCGTTTTTTAGTAAAAAAGGGCAATCGAGAATAACCCCGATAAACACAATACTCAATCCAACTGCAAAAGGAACCCTTTTCTCATTTATTTTTGTGTGTTCAAAGCCAGCAAAAATAAGCGCCATCATCCCGAAAAAAAGGATGCTACGAGTACCATAGGAGTATTCATGAAAAAGAATTCGGGGAGCATTTGAAAGAGACTAGACATTATTCCTAAACTGCCGATGAATAAAGGAATCCTTAATTCACCTAACATATACACCAATCAACTTTCTGAGTCACTTTTTACAACTCTCCCCATTGCTTTCCTAGTGTATTTACTCTTTTAGTATAACATAATTTTCCAGACTACATGTAAAAAACAGGAACACGAAGATCGCATTCCTGTTTATGCTCAACCTATATGATGATTATACGACTGCCAAGTTCCTATCCGGTTCTCCGCTGTCTGTACTGATTTTGACCGACTGTCCGCTTTGCAGTGTAACGTCCTGATCAAAATGGCGGAAAGTCAGCGCTTCTCCGGATTTCAGCCAATAAGAAATGCCGTCCTTTTCCATGGTGATCGCGAGCTGCCTGTTTTGGAATTGCAAATGGAAGGACACGGAGTCCCACTTTTCCGGAATGACCGGTGAAAAGGACAATCCGGTTTCTTTCAACCGCAATCCGGCAAAACCATATATGATCGCCATCCATGTACCGCCCATGTTGGCCATATGCAGTCCATCCTTCGTATTGCCATGCATATTATCCAGATCTAGACGCGCCGTTTTCATGAAATAATCATACGCCTTTTGCTGATATCCAAGCTTGGATGCCATGATGCTGAAAATGCAATAAGACAACGATGAGTCATGGGTGGTCACCTGTTCATAGTAATCGTATGACTTTCGAATGGTCTCCAGGCTTTGTTCATCCTCCAGGAGAAAATGACCGAGAACCGTATCCGCCTGCTTGCATACTTGATAACGATACAGGGTCAATGGATGATAGTTCAGCAATAAAGGAAACTTCTCCTTCGGCGTACTCGGCAGATCCCAGCGTCGTTTTTGCAAAAAGGTATCGTCCTGTGCATTGATGCCCAGCTTTTCATCGTAAGGCAAATACATGTTTTCTCCTGCCAATGACCACTCGTTTACTTCTTGTTCATCGAGGGACAAAGCATCCTTTAATTCACCGAGCAGGACACTGTCCACCTCTTCCAACAACTTATACACCTTGACTGCCCAAGTTAAATTGTGCTTGGCCATGACATTGGTATAGTAATTGTTATTGACGATGCACGTATATTCGTCCGGACCGGTAACATTGTCGATGCGGAACTGTCCTTCATACATATGGCCGGTCTCCATCCACAGCCGCGCTGTTTCAAACAAGACTTCCGCCATATAATCCTTCAAAAAATCGACATCCGTCGTCGCCAAAAAGTATTGAATGTAACTGTAAGCAATGTCTGCGCTGATATGATACTGGGCCGTGCCTGCCGGGAAAAACGCGGATGACTCGCTCCCGGTGATTGTCCTCCAAGGGAATAAAGCTCCCTTGTCGTGCCCCATTTCTTTAGCGCGCTTCCTGGCACTGTCCAAAGTAGAGTGGCGCTGGATGAGCAGGTTTTTGGCCAAATCGGGATTGGTCATCAAAAAGACTGGGAACATATAGATTTCCGTATCCCAGAAGTAGTGCCCTTCATATCCTTCACCGGAAAGTCCTTTTGCCGCAATGTTGCTGACCGGATCCTTCCCGACCGATTGCAGCAGCTGGAACAAATTGAAACGGATTCCTTCCTGCAGTTGTTCATCCCCTGCAATCGTTACGTCAGAATTGCTCCAAAAGTTATCCAGATAGGCCTTTTGCTCGACGACGAAATCTTCAAAAACGGCCCCTTTTATTTTCGCAAGGAGGTCGATTCCTGTCTCTACCAAATTCTCCTTGTGCCGTAGTGTATCGGTATATAGGTTGAACTTGGTGAACCGGATAGGGCTGCTGCCGTCACAACTATACGTTTCTTCAACGGCATTTTCGCCTATTTCTTTATCATACTGGTAACCTGTCGCTGCTTCTACCACCGTCCTCGATACACATGCGACCTCCAGCTTCGTCACCATTGTTTGACTACGGACAATGCTGTAGTCGCCTTTTTGGCCAGCTTCTTTGACAAGTGTGCGTTTTGCATGGCCAGAAGCAACCCGCGGATCATCTTTATCGGTATAATTGGAGACATCGCCATTTACCGAAGAAATAATCTTGACCTCTTTGATTTCGCTGACTGGTTCTACTTTGATATCCATCAAAAATAATTCTTTCAGGGCAAAAGAAATCAATCGCCGGAAATGGAGTTTCACTTCTTTTCCCTCTGGAGAAACCCAATGAATGATCCGCTCGGAAAAACCTTCATCAAAATGGAGATGCTGCGCGTATCCGAGTATCTTCCCGGTAAACAAAGAAAACCGCTCGCCGTCTATTTCGATTTTCACATCTTGGGCATCGATGATATTGACCAGCTTTTGCTGAGAATCTGGAAAAGCATGCAATTTTTCTCCATAGCTGATTTCCGTTTCATCATGGAATGCATTTATATAAGTGCCGCGAATGGAACGAATGTCTTCTGTATAGCCTTCCTCGAAGTTTCCTCTCACTCCGAGATAACCATTTCCAAGGGCAAACAGACTTTCATTCAACAACAAATTATTTTCCTCCAACGAATTTCTGGAAATTTTCCAAGTCATCGTATCAAACTCCCCTGCATACAGATTGCCATAGCCGGATTGACAGTTAGGTTTATGCAATAAATGCTCTCTATTATTAATTTATGGAGGGGAAACGAGATTGTCCCCTCGTATATAACAATTATCACGGCTTTTTCTAAAACGATTGAAAAATACGAAAAGCGTTAATTAAGAGTTACAATTTACACGGAAGGATTATTATACTCCACTGTTCCGGTGGCTGACAATACCATTTCCGAAATTTAATGGACATATTTTTCCGACCTGAAAGTTTTTGCCCAAACCCTTTGGTGCCAGCATATGATAACGCAATCAAAGATAACATGTGAGGAGAAGATGGGAAGGCATTCATCTACCTACCAGCGGTTGAAAATAAACGACCAATCCCAAGGTTTTCCTATTCCTGGCAGGCTGAGCCATTGGCAATACGGTGATATTCTGTTACAATGCTGTCTTGTGGCTCCCTGTTTTCAAACAGGACGAGCGGGTAGGGAGAGGGCTAATTTAATAGGATAGACCGCCATGAAACATAATTGGTTTAAGCGACTCTTTGAGCTTGAGCAGAATGAGACAACGGTAAAACGGGAAGTAATGGCAGGATTGATCGGCTTTTTTGCGATTGTCTATATCATTGCCGTCAATTCCCTCATCTTATCGGAAGCGGGAATACCGCTTGAAGCAGCCATTCTGGCAACGATCGCCGCTTCTGTCGCCGGCTGTTTCATCATGGGTTTTTATGCAAACGTGCCGATTTTGCTTGTGCCTGGTATGGGGATCAACGCTTTGTTTTCCTATACCATCGTTCAATCAATGGGCGTCACCTGGCAAGAAGCCTTGGCCGTCGTGTTTATTTCCGGTTTGTTGTTCATGTTCATTGCATTCACCAGGTTTGCGAAAACGTTGAGTGAAGCGATTCCCCAGTCGTTGAAGGAGGCAATCACAGTCGGACTCGGACTGTTTTTGATGCTGATCGGACTGGAAAAAGGCGGATTGGTCGAAAAAGGAACGAATTCAATTATCATGCTCGGCGAACTGGGTGACCCCCAGGTGCTTGCCACGATCCTGACCTTTTTGATCGCTATCATCCTGTTCATCCGAAACGTTCCGGGGAACTTCCTTATTACGGTAGTTGCCGGCACATTGATTGCATGGATGTTCGGCCTGATCCACGTGGAAGCAGCTGGAGAAACAGCTTTCTCATTCGGGGGATACATGGAAGTTTTCGGAGCAATGTCCTTTGAGAACATCTTATCGTTGACCTTTTGGATTGCCGTGTTTTTGATTACCATGGTGCTTGTGTTCGAAAATATCGGACTCACCCATGGGCATGTGAACTTCATCAACCGTCCGGAAAAGTTTGCCCGTGCTTTTCAGGCGAATTCCGTTTCCGCAGCATTGTCCGGATTGTTCGGCACCAGTCCCACGGTCGCAACCGTGGAAACAGCTGCAGGCATGGCAGCAGGCGGAAGAACCGGCTTGACCACCGTAACAACCGGGACGCTGTTTTTACTGTCGGCGTTTTTCATTCCGGTCATCAAGCTCATTCCCGACAGCGCAATCGCCCCGATTTTGATGATTATCGGAGGATTGATGCTGGAAAATATCCGTCACTTGAACGTGGAAGACTTAAGCGAAAGCTTCCCGGCCTTTTTCATCATCGCCATGATTCCATTCACCTACAGTATTGCGGATGGAATCGCTGTAGGCTTCATCCTTTATCCGATTTTGAAAATCGCCATCGGAAAAGCGAAGGAGGTCTCCCTGGCTCTATATGTCATCGCCGGCCTGTTTTTGTTTAACTTTGTCTTTCATGTGATGAGTTGATGCGAGGCTTTATAAAGATGAAATCCCTCTTCAGGTGGAATGGTGTTTGCCTCCGTCTACCAGAAGGGGGTTTTATTGGATTTTGCGGACATGCCTATTTCAATCGTCCCCTTGTACAAGAGCAAGCTAATTCTATAGAAGTTCCCGTTTTTGTTTACTCACTTCCTTCTTCGAAATATAATTATGAACAATAATAAAAAGAAAGGTATGAAACTTATTAGCCTCCAGCCGTTTTCCGCTCCAAAAAAGTACCAGGCAATTGGTATGGAGAAGAAGAAGCTAATCAACAATGAAACCAGCGATTTCTTTAAAATGCCAAAAAGGAACGTAACAATGGTAACCACTAAAGACGCTTGCCATAAAAGCACCACGAAGTTGAACAAGTCTCTGAAATACCTCCTCATAATGGGGATTTACGGAGAAAAAAGACCAAATCTAATGTGATTTGGCCCGACATTTTCCATGTAATTCATCAATTTCCCCAAAAAAAACCTGTTGATATTATATCCGGAATTTAACGCTCGTTTTTATGGCAGTTTATTCCCTGCCGCCCGGTAAAGCTCATACCATTCTTCCCTGGTCAGCTCGACATCCGAAGCTCTGGCAATTCCTGCAAGACGCTCTACATTCATCGTCCCGACGACCGGCTGTATTTTGGCCGGATGACGCAAAATCCAGGCAATTGCGATAGCAGAGTCCGTTACCCCTTTTTTCTCGGCCAGCTCCTGCATCTTCGCGTTCAGTTCCGGGAACTTGTCATTGCCGACAAACACTCCCTCGAACATGCCATACTGGAACGGCGACCATGCCTGGATGGTCATGTCATGTAACCGGCTGTAATCCAAAATACCGCTATCCCTGACAACCGCCGGGTCGTGCTGCATGTTGACGTTGAGTCCGGCATCAATCATTGGCGTAAACATCAGACTAAGTTGCAGCTGGTTGATGATCAAATCATCCTTCAGGTATTTTTTCAACAGCTCGATTTGCATCGGGTTTTGGTTGCTGACTCCAAAATGGCGTACTTTACCGCTTTCTTTCAGTTTGGCAAAGGCCTCTGCCACTTCTTCCGGCTCCATCAGTGTATCCGGCCGGTGGAGCAGCAGAATATCAATATAATCTGTATCCAATCGTTTTAGACTGCCCTCTACCGAGTCAAGGATATGTTGCTTGGAAAAATCAAAAAACCCGTCCCTGATCCCGCACTTCGTCTGAAGTACGATGTCCTCCCGATTGATGGATGTCTCCTTTAACGCACTGGCAAAAACCTCTTCCGATTTACCGCCGCCGTAGATATCGGCATGATCAAACAAATCGACTCCATGCTCCACCGCATTTTCCATGACCTTGGCAGCCTCATTACTAGACAGCTTGTCCATCCGCATGCAGCCAAGTGAAATTTCCCCTGTATGTAAATCACTTGTTCCCAGTTTTACTTTCTTCACATCGCCACCCCTTTTTCACTATTTCTTTTATTCTATCATTATGCAAGTTGGAAGTCCCAAAGAATACTTCCGACTTTTTTCCAAGCGAGTTGTTATTTTCTTCATAAAAAGGGAAAACGCTTACCGACAAACCTACGACAGGAGGCGGGCGCCATGATCAAAGGAATCGGGCATTTGGCTTTTACGGTAGAAAATATGAAACGATCACTCGAATTTTATTGCGATTTGCTCGGATTCAAACATGCATTCAGCATCCAGGATGATAACGGAAATCCATGGATTGAATATGTCAAAGTCGGGACAGGCCAATTTATCGAACTGTTTTATGGCGGCAAAAACAAAGCAGAAGCGGACAGTAGCCACATCGGCTTCCATCATTTATGTCTGGAAGTGACGGATATCGAAAAAATAGCCAACCAATTAAAAGGTAAAGGAATCAAATTGGACAGCGAGCCAAAACGAGGAAAGGACGACAACCTTCAATGCTGGGTTTCGGATCCGGACGGCAATCCGATAGAGTTTATGGAAATCAGCAAAACGTCCCCGCACTGGGTTTGGTACGATTAAAAAAGGGAGTGTATCACATGAAGGATTATAACAAACTGGAGGCATTCCCTTCAGAAGATTCTGCTTTTGAAAGGATAAAAGAGATCAAAGCTAAAGGAATACCAGAACGACATATTTGGATTGTTTCCCAACATAAAGAAGACGCCGGCATGTTGAACGAGCTTACAAATGTTCAATACAAAACCGTTGAAACAGCCACTAGCGAAAAATTCGCTTCCCTTTTTTCGGACAAAGCTGGCGAAGAAAAGGTACTGGACAAATTGAACATCAGCCCGGAAGAAAAAGAATTATATGTTGATCGATTGAATGATGGACAGCTGCTCGTGTATATCGAAGATCCCGATTTAAAAGATAGTACTTCTTATCCGTCCACCCAGCCTACTTTGTTTGATATTAATCATAAGAGTAATAGGAATGAAGGTTCAGAGAGGGAGTAAAGACGACTTCTCCCTCCTTCTCATGACCAATTGTGAATATATTCACAATTACGCCATAACTTTATGACTAAAATGTGAAATTATTCACAATTACCTTTTCTTCTTCCTAAATCATGATAAGATGTAAGTGTAATAAGAAATACACAAGATCTTGTACAAAGTAATGTGAAATGTTGAACAAAGTTTACAGCCCTTATCTTATTAAACAAAAGGAGTGTTCTACTATGTTAGAACTATTGAGGAAAAACAATATTGTCGCTGGTCTGTTAGCTGTCATCCGGATTTACCTTGGATACCAATTCATTCACGCAGGGATCGAAAAACTGACAGGCGGCGGGTTCGACGCCAGTGGATTCCTGCAAGGGGCCATCGCTTCTGCAACAGGTGAACATCCAGCTGTCCAAGGATGGTGGGCGACATTCCTTGAACATGTCGCACTGCCAAATGCTAATCTCTTCTCTTTCCTTGTCATGTGGGGTGAAGTATTAGTCGGTATCGCCTTGATTCTTGGATTGTTGACCAACTTTGCGACCTTGATGGGCATGGTCATGAACTTCGCATTCCTGTTCAGCGGAACCGTAAGCACCAACGGCCAAATGATTTTGCTAGCCATCTTCGTCATCGTAGCAGGCGCCAATGCTGGCAAGTATGGCTTGGACAGATGGGCAATGCCTTACCTGCGCAGCCATACACCAATCAAGAAAAACCAGAAAAAAGAAACCGCAACAGTCTAAATAAATGAACCGAACAATCCTATCAGACCAAATCACCAGGTGATTTGGTCTCTTTTTATGGGGTTTTTCTTTCCTCCATGAAAATTAATTGTAATTTTATGTTAAAATCGGATCAATAGCTCGAAATTCCAATTTACAAAAGGGGACGGTCCATCGTGCGGAAGGAAAATGTTTATAAAGCGATACAATGGTTCGGTTTTATCATTGTACTGTTGTCACTGCTAGCAGATCGTTCAATCAGTGGATTCGGACAAGGACCTGTATGGGGTTTTTCTTACTTTGCTTGCATAGGAATTATACTAGGGGCAACCATTACATTTGTCTCCTCCTATAAAGCAAAAAATATAAAGATGGGAAAACAGGAGTGATCATACTTGTCGTTTTCTGATAGATAAGGAGATACGTATGGAGAGCTGGCTTATAGATATTGTAGATAAATTTGGGTACATGGGAATTATGTTTTTAATTGCATGTGAAAACATTTTTCCCCCTATTCCTTCAGAAGTAATTCTTTCTTTTGGCGGATTTTTGACGACCACTTCCGACTTAACCAAAACAGGTGTCGTCCTCTCCGCCACAGCAGGCTCTGTCCTTGGAGCGATCGTTCTTTACATAATCGGCCTCCAGCTAGACGTTTCCAGTTTAGAAAAGATAGTAAATCGGTGGGGGCACCTTCTCCGTCTGAAAACATCCGATTTGCATAAAGCAGATTCATGGTTTGATAAATACGGACCTTGGACCGTTTTCTTTTGCCGCTTTGTTCCGCTGGTAAGGAGTCTGATTTCCATACCGGCTGGCATGTCCAATATGAATGTAACAGTATTTTTACTGCTTACAACCGCAGGCACGTTGATTTGGAATGTCGTACTGGTATATGTCGGGGCGTCCCTCGGAGCTTCTTGGCAAGAAATCGCACACTCGATGGAGGCCTACGCCCGTGTTGTTTATCTAGTACTGATTGTCCTGGTTATCCTGCTGGCTATTCTCTTCTTCCGTAAGAGACGACGGAGCCATGGAAAGTGAATAAAGGAGGTAACATTCGAATGGCAATTTTTACAGGTTATCTTATCGCCCTACTGGCAGCTGCCATCGCTTATCAATTTAGTGAAGGCAAACCGAAAAAGATGAAATACAAGATTTGGGGATTTACGATCATGCTGGTGATTTCCCCATCGTTAGCTTTCGGATTGGGATTGACGTATGCAGTACTCGTAAAAAGTGGCTGGGCCGCAATGATCATGTTCTATCTATTCCCATTGTTTTTTCTGATTGGCCTTTTTGTTTTAATAGCGGGGATTCTTAAGAAGAAAGAAGCAAATTCACGAAAGGATTCTATACATGAATAAACCCTATAGTAAATGGTCTGCGATTCTGGCCGCCATTGGTGCAACAGCTATTTTTGCGTCGTATGCCATAGCCCCTGAACAGCCCGAAGGTATGTTGGTCGTCCTGATCCAAGTATTATTTTCCACCGCAATTATCACCGGGATTCTCAGTCTGATTTTCAGTTTTGTCGGGTTTAGAAAAAAAGAACCCGGCTATTTGAAATTTATCGCCCCTATTATCGTTTGTTTGGTTATTTTGACGTTTCTTATATCGTTTGTGATCATGGTCGTCAGCTTTTTCTAAGGATTGCTATTTTTTAGAACGAAAGGAAGTATGACGGTTGATGGCTAACGAGGATCCATTAATAACTGAGACCAATCGGGTGAAACAAAAATTCAAATGGGGATGCTTGTTCTGGCTTGGCATTTTTGCAGCCGCCCCCTTTTTCTAGCCTTTGTTTTTATAGACCTTGACACTCTATTAAGTTACTCTTATATTCTCGCACTGCTTATTCGCATCGTTTTAATGATATATTTATCCTGGCTGACGCTTCCTGCAGCAGTAATCAGTCTTTTACTAAACAAACAAAAATACCAAAAGATCCCACATTGCGATCGGCGTCTGCATTTTAGTAAAAGTATTGGAGAATCACGTTCAAAGTGGTCGCGGTCCAGGTGCATGGGAATATCTCCTATGGCTTTTCCAGGAAGGTGCGATAGTGGATTATTTATGGGTGATTGGCTATCTTTATCTCGTCTATTGGTGGATAATGGTATTTAAAAGGGAAAAGAAAAAGGAGGAAATCCTGTGAATCTGGGAAATGAGTACTTGAACATTGTTATTCAACGATTTAAGAGCGTTAAAAGTCTCGGAGAAAAAACGATCAAGCAATTATCGGAGCGGGACATTTACTGGGTCTACAACGCAGAATCCAACAGTGCCGCCATTATCGTCAAACATCTGAGTGGCAACATGGTCTCACGGTGGACGGATTTTATGAATTCCGACGGAGAAAAACTCGATCGAAATCGTGACGGAGAATTTGAAGATACCATTTCATCGAAAGCTGAGCTGTTGGAGGTGTGGGAGCACGGATGGCAAAAATTATTTGCTGCTTTGAATGACTTAACGGAGTCCGATTTATTGAAAACGGTCTATATCCGTGGAGAAGGCCACTTGGTTATCGATGCCATTGAGCGACAACTGGTGCACTATGCTTCGCACGTCGGTCAACTCGTCTATATAGGCAAGCAAGTGAAAGATTCAGAATGGGAAACGCTCAGTATCCCAAAAGGAAAATCACAGGAATTCTTGGAGCAAATGCTTGATCAACAAAAAAAGAAAGACTGAAACGGGGGATAAAATGGATGCTACCTTTCCTGTCGATGGTGCAGTATTCAACTATAGAGCTGCCGCGGTATTGACGAAAAACGATCATGTATTACTGCACAAGCAAGTTCACGAAAGTCATTGGGCACTTCCAGGCGGCAGAGTGGCAATTCTAGAGGATTCGCAAACGACCGTCAAAAGAGAAATAATGGAAGAGCTGGGCTGGAGTATTGACGTACATCGTCTGCTCTGGATAACAGAGAATTTTTTCGAATATAATAATCGGAATTACCATGAAATCGGGATGTATTACCTTGCTTCCACTGCCAAAGCAATCGAGGCGACTACAGATGCATTTTACGGAGAAGAAGGCGGACGATTAATCTATCAATGGGTTTCCCTGGATGACCTGGAAAATAAGACGCTGGTTCCGAAGTTTCTTAAAAGCTCTCTGCTAGAATTACCGGCTGCCCCCGAGCATAAACTAATCTTTGACAATTTCCGGGGAAATAATCAGGAAAAAGAAAGAGAATAATGTAGCGCTTCTCATTCAATTTCACAGCTGTTATGACGATCTCTGCCACGCTCTTTATAGTGGTGTTGGATGGTCCGTCCATTTGACCCACCCTTCTCTCATATAGCCATTGACTTGTCAGTGCGATTCTCTTTCTTTGAACTTGACTAAAATCGTTCTAACATTCTCCGTGTTACCTATCATCATTTACAAAATGAAATTTTCAACCAAAAGGAGACATCATCGTGATCAAACCAAGGAAGATAAGCGGGGGAGACAAAATCGGCATCATTACCCCCTCTGCCCCTGCACCTGTTAAATTCAAACAACGTTACCAAAGAGGACTGGAACAGTTACGAAACCTTGGTTACCAGGTAGTAGAAGGAAAGTGTTCCACCCGACAGCAGGCTTATCGATCTGGAAGTATAAAAGATAGAGCCGAAGAAATCAATGCATTCTTTTATGATGAAGAGATTAAAGCAATCATTAGTACGATAGGCGGTACCAACTCGAACTCTTTATTGCCTTATATCGATTACGAAGTGGTGAAAAATAATCCGAAAATCGTGATGGGATATAGCGATGTAACTGCATTGCTGTTAAGTCTTTATGCCAAAACAGGACTTGCGACGTTTTACGGGCCTGCGATTATCCCTTCGTTCGGAGAATTCCCTGAAATGCTGCCAAAAGGATTGGAATTTTTTCAACATGTGGTCACCAAACAAAAAAATGCTCCTTATACGCTTGAGATCCCGGAAAAATGGACTGACGAAATGCTCGATTGGCATACACAAAATCGGGCTAAAAAAATGTACATAAATGAGGGATGGAATTGTTTGCGGGAAGGCAAGACCACCGGAAAATTGATCGGCGGCAATTTAAATACCATGTCAGGCTTCCTGAATACCGAATATTTCCCTGACTTAACCGACTCCATCCTTTTTATCGAAGATTCTTTTAAAGACATGGCAGTCGAAGAAAGACTGTTCAGCATGCTGAAAGTATCCGGGATATTTGATAAGATCAGTGGTTTGATTGTTGGAAAACACGAACAGTTCGATGACTTGAACGCACCTTTTACCTTAGATGAATTGTTGCTCGAAGTGATCGGTGACAGGGACATCCCTATCCTGACAAATGTGGACGTAGGGCATACCTTTCCGTCCCACGTCTTCCCCATCGGCATTCAGGCAGAGTTGGATGCTGATCATGGGAACATCACCTTTTTGGAAAATGGCGTGAGCTGACAAGCGGATAGTTTGCCACCTTTTAACAACTGAAACCCACTCGCTTTGATGGAGTGGGTTTCGTTTTGCAATCAACAGTTATACTACAAGCTGTTGCAGTGTACTTTTTTGCAATTATGCTGGTATCCGATTACATTAAAATAGTAGAAATAAATGCGAAGGAAGGCTTTGATTATGTCGGAATTCACACAGACCGCCACCGCAAATAAAACCAAACGGCCGCTTGTACTGGCTGCATTGGTGATTTCGATGTTTATGGCAGCCATTGAAGGCACCATTGTTGCTACGGCGATGCCCGACATCGTCGGAGATCTTGGCGGTTTTTCAGTTTACAGTTGGGTTTTCTCTTCTTTTCTGTTAATGCAGGCAGTCACTACGCTTATCTATGGAAAACTATCAGACTTGTTCGGCAGGAAACCCATATTCCTAATAGGCGTTATCATATTTTTGGCCGGTTCCCTATTATGCGGACTGGCTACGACAATGACGATGCTGGTTGTATTCCGGGTTGTACAAGGACTTGGAGCTGGAGCGGTGCAGCCAATCGTCACCACCATCGTCGGCGATATGTACACAGTCGAAGAACGCTCCAAAATCCAGGGCTACTTGGCCAGTGTTTGGGGAATTTCTTCTGTAGTCGGACCACTGCTCGGCGGGTTTATTGTCCGTTATTCAGACTGGGCTTGGATTTTTTGGATGAATATCCCGCTGGGAATTATCGGGATGATCGGTGTCATTTTGTTTTTCCATGAAGATGTTACCAAAGAAAAGAAATCGATCGACTATATTGGCTCGAGTTTGTTTTTCCTTGCCATTTCTGCTTTGATCGTCGTGCTCGTTCAAGGCGGGGCTGCCTGGGCTTGGACTTCGCCTCAGGTACTGGTATTGATAACTGTATTTATTATTGGGGCCGTTTTGTTTATATGGCAGGAGAAAAAAGCCACAGCCCCTATGATGCCGCTGGGAATCTGGAATGACAAATTGATCACTATCGCCAACCTGGCAACTTTGACATCCGGAATGATGATGATCGGGTTGTCCAGTTTTCTGCCGACCTATGTACAAGCAGTGATGGGATATTCCGCCATTGTCGCCGGCTTTACTTTGTGCACCATGTCGATTGGCTGGCCGATTTCGGCAACCATTGCCGGCCATTTGGTGTTGAAAATCGGCTTCAGGCCGACCGCGATTTTGGGAGGAACCGCTCTGGGAATCGGCGGGTTGCTGTTTGTATTCCTGGATCCTGGGAAAGGACCTGTCTATGCAGGGATAAGTTCGTTTGTGGTAGGCGTCGGAATGGGATTGTCCAGCACAACCTTTATTGTAGCGATTCAAAGCAGTGTCGACTGGAAAACCCGCGGCGTGGCCACGTCCTTGAATATGTTCATGCGTATCATCGGCAGCGCGCTCGGCGCCGCTGTCCTCGGCGGCGTGCTCAACTTGCGGATGAATCAATTGATGCAGGACAGTGGCGGAGGTGGCTCCGACGTCATCGATAGCAGTTCTACCAATGCGCTGCTGGACGAAACCATGCGCAGCCGCCTGCCCGAAAACGCCCTGGAACAGCTGCAGGACTTCCTGTCTACAGCATTGCATGCCGTCTATATCGGCCTATTTGCCATCGGACTCATCACCTTCGCCCTGACCCTCTTCTTCCCCAAGATAGAGCGGAAATAAAGTCGAATAAGGGGTCGAATAAGGGGTCAGTCCCCATTCACGTATGGGGACACACCTTGGCTGGCATCGGGGACTGTCCCTACAATCGGAAAAGCCCATCCTATCGGGATTTCCATTGGTTCCAACCAGCTTTGAACCCGATCTAGGGACTGGCCCCGGCCCTGTTTGGGGTCAGTCCCCCCCCTCTATACTCTCTCTATGCGACAATACATGACTTGAGGGATTATTTATGGGAGAATGAACCTGAATTGATTGGAGGTATTAGTATAGGTTACGAAAAACAAACGGTAATAGAAGCAATATATAATCAACTGATCACTGCCTGGAATGAGAGGAATGCTTCAGAGATGGCTGGGTTATTTAATGAGTTTGGTGAATTAATCGGATTTGATGGAAGCCTTGCCAAAGGCTCGCAAGAAATCTTTGATCACTTAAACCCTATTTTTAGAGACCATCCAACACCTCCTTTTGTTTGCAAAGTGAAATCTGTCCAATTTCTTGCTGATAACTCGGCGATACTAAGAGCAATCGCCGGTATGATTTCACCTGGTCAGCAAACCATCAATCCGGATCTCAACACACATCACACACTGGTCACAATTAAAAAGGGGGATACTTGGAAAATTGCACTCTTTCAAAATACCCCTGCCCAGTTTCATGGTCGGCCAGAGCTTGTTGAACGGATGACGAGTGAATTGAACGAATTACTCTAAGCTCTTATACAGAAGGGTGTGTTTCTTATGGTAAAAATAGTCGGGGACAAAATCATCCTTAAAGAACCCGATCAACAAGCAATCGATGAACTTTATTACTGGAAGTATGAAGAACCGGAACAGGCTGCGAAAAAATGGAATGGCCCGTACATTCCCGAAGAAAGAGTCAGTAAACAAGAATACGAAGTAAGCTGGCGACGGGAAGAACCTATTGCCCCTGGCGTTCCTGCCTCATTGATCCTTTACGTCGAAAATAAGTTGATTGGATACGTAGGTGCCTATTGGGTTGACAAAAACACGAATTGGTTGGAAACCGGGATTGTCATATACGATAAAAATTTCTGGAACGGCGGCTACGGAAGCGAAGCCTATAAGCGATGGATTGACTTCCTCTTCCAACAAACCGATTTGCACAGACTCGGCATGTCCACCTGGTCAGGAAATGTTCGTATGATCAAAGTGGCAGAAAAAATCGGAATGAAAGAAGAAGCACGTATTAGAGACGCAAGAATAGTAGACGGTAAGTATTATGATGCCATTAAAATGGGGATGTTGCGAAGTGAATGGCAAAAAAAGCAAACCTGACAGCCATATAAATGCGAATAGATTTGGAAACATGCAGAAAACACGCTTGATTAGGTCAAGCGTGTTTTGCAATAATCCGGCTATTCGGTTTTCTCCACCATTCTGGATAACCAGCTATCGAGTAGGAAATAGTGGTGGTTTAAATTTTTATAGATTTTTATGGCAACTTCTTCATTTTAAGTGTGAACTATAAGATTTCGATCATCTACCATGGAGAGAGCAGCGATTGCCTCATCTTCATTGAACAAACCTACTTCCCTGGAACTGCGAATCACACTCTTAGGAGAACCACAATCTAGTCCCTCTACAATAAACAAATAATCCTTTGCTGCTTTCCAACATGCTTCAAAAGTGAATTCAAAGCGTTGGATTGCCGCATCACGCTCAATATCATCCGGATTTTCTATCATCACCAGCTTTTTAAATGCCTTCAAAGCATTCGCTGCTGCTTGAAATCGCTGTTGGATTCTTTCCATAAGATAACCCCCTCTTGAAGGATCTTTTGCCTTAAAGAGTCATTGGCTTCCGCTAACTCAACAACATCTGTATGATAAGGAATCTTACTATTTTCAAGAGCAGCCAGCAATCTTTGCTTAAGAGCTGGGGATACTAAAGGAAAAAGGGTAAGGGTGTGATGTAAATGAACTCACACGAACGAACGTTGAATGAACTCAAGCGTATTTTGGAAAAGACGATGCCACATCATGGTGTGACAGTATATTTATTTGGATCATGGGCAAGAATGCAGCAAAAGCAAAGTTCTGATATTGATATCGCTATTGACGCCGAGCATCCTAATATCACACTATCCTCTGGACGGAATGGGGACAGTCCCCTGGAGCAATTGGGGACTGTCCCTCTTATTGAGATACGCAGACTCGATTGCGGCCGGTTCTTTTTGCTTGATAAAGCGCTTTGTCCGCATCATCGATCAAATCGGCGGCATTTCTTGTCGTGTCGTCAAAACTGGCAATCCCGATAGATACGGTGATATTCATTTGATGGCCGGAGTTTAAAATGAAAGTGAATTCCTCTACATTTTTCCGGATCAGTTCACTTAATTCAATTGCCTGATTGAGTCCGCAGTCCCGTAAAATCACGGTGAACTCTTCCCCTCCATTCCGGCTGACGATATCAAACGATCTTGTGGAGCTTTTCAGAATATTTCCCAGCTCTTTTAACACGACATCCCCTTCCCCATGACCATACCTGTCATTTATTTTTTTGAAATAGTCAATGTCGATATATAAGAGTGAAAGCTTCTCACTCATTCTTTCCTGGTTAAACAATAACTGATTGAAGGTCTCATCGAACTTCCGGAAGTTATTCAGCCCTGTCAATCCGTCGGTTGCCGATTCTGCCTTGTATCGACTGAACAATTCCTGGCTCCTTCTTGCATATTCAACGACGGAAAATGAAATGAAACCCGCTAAATAAGAAATCCCCCAATAGATTGGCACCAAAAAGAGCAGCAGTTTCTTATCATTTAACAGATATAAGACAAGGCCAGTAAATACAAGATTTGAAATAGTGACCATCCAAAATATCTTTTTCTTTTTTGAAAATTGCCTGCGGGAAATCAGCAAAGCGGCAGCAGAAATGAGCGTCACCAGAAGAATGGCCGCGAATGAGGATGTATTGAATCCGAAGAGAAAACGCCCAAAGATAATCAGCACACCTGCCGACAACGTGGGCAAATAGCCTCCATAGTAAGCCATTATAATAATGGGGATATGACGCAAATCGATAATCGTGTTGCCGATATTCATGCTGTACTGCATCAAAATGTTACTCAGTAATCCACCAAATAGACCAATAGTGATTTTCCTTCTCCAACTGGAGCCCCGGCTTAGCGGCGATGCACTAGTCATCTGTGTATAAAGAATCAACAAAGAAGACAAAATCGCCAAGTTTGAGAGTAGTTCCTTCATAATTATCACTTTCATCACCTATGTAAAAATAGCATACAATAATCCAAATAGAAACAAGAATGTTAATAATTTCACAGAGGGGACTGACCCCAATCGGGTTTGGGGTCAGTCCCCTTAAAGATACCAATTGATTTCCCGGTTTAGCCATTCAATTCATTTTTCAAAGCTTCAATCGCCTCCATGGCTTCTGCACGTTCCTTTTCGCTATTCCGCTTATTACGGGCATGAAGCAACACCGGTCTGACCGACTCCACAGATCGTCCGAAAGCTTCCATCCACGGATAACGCGGCACCATCCAAGTATGGAAATGATGGGTGGTGTCCTCGTTGTAAAAGTAATATACATAGTCGATTCCGAGTATGTCTCTCTGTGCTTTGCGTATCCTTGCCAGCAGATGGATATAATCCAATCGCTCTTCTTCCGTCAACTCATCCAGGCCCTTGATATGACGCTTGGAAGCCAGAATGACCAGTCCCTTGATTGGATAGGCAACATCCTGATGCGCATGAAAAAATGCTGTCTCTACTATTACGCCTCCATCAGGTCTTATGGCTCCACTGGTCAAGGCGCAGCTGAGACATTCGACCTCGACTGTCTTTCCGTTCGATAACGTAATGGTTCGCATTTCCCGTTCCCCTCTTTAAAGAACTGTATTAGATCGATTCCGGCTGCTTACCCAATGCAGGAATGAGTGTGGTCAGTTCTGACAGCACATCAATGACAACATCGGCTTGTGCCAGTTCCTCTTCACGAGCAAAATCGAAGTGACAACCGACCGACACCAATCCGTTTTGCTTGGCAGCTTTAATATCGGACAGCCTGTCACCAATCACTATCCCCTCTTCTATCCCATATTTATCGACGATCTGTTTGACTAGGTCCCCCTTATTCAACGAGTCGATTTGTTGAATACTGAACGTTTCCTTTACCCATCGGTCGAGCTGATAATATTCGACGATGGCGCTTAAATAATCTATCAAGCCGTTGCTCGCTATGTATATACTGAACCCGTTTCCTGCCAAATGTTGAAAAACTTCTACTACACCTGGATATAAAGCACCCTTGCCATCTCTGATATTGCTTATCAGCTGACTGAGAAAAAAGGCATCTGTTTGTTCCCTGATAGGTTCAGGGTGGTTCGGCAATAAAGTCCTCCATACTTCAGGGAGTGGTACCCCCATAATGCTGCGATACTCCTCAAGCGGCGTTTTCCCGCTCCATAATCCCTTGCTCCGTAAATCCTGAAATGTTTCCGCCAACGATAATTCTAGAATCCTGTCCGTTTGAAAAAGCGTCCCATCCATATCGAAAATAACATGTTTCACCAACAATTCCCCCTCCTCACTCCCACCATTATAACATGTTCATCTCCTCACAGAGGGACTGACCCCAATCGGGGTTGGGGTCAGTCCCCAACTGAAAAAGGGACAGTCCCCGAAACACAAGCGGGGACTGTCCCTTTTCTGGCGGGTATGGTTATTCTGGGTTGGAGACGACGGTGAAGCGTTCATTTGGATGTACTGGGTTTTCAATTTCGTCCAGTACCGCAATGGCAAAGTCCGGATAGCTGACATAGCTATCACCGTTTGCGTTTTGAATGACCTGGTCTTTCCCTGTTTGGTAAGTTCCAGTGCGCTTTCCGTCGGGATCGAAGAAAGCAGCCGGGCTAAGATAAGTCCATTGAATACTGGTGATACTTTCCAAATCTTCAAGATTCCGACCTGCGTTTTTGGCAGTTGGCAAATATGCATCCGGAAAATCAGGTGTATCAAATAAACGAGTCGTTTTCTCTTCGTCCACAAACAAACTTCCTGCTCCACCCACCACGAAGAGCTTTGTATCAGGAGCGCCTTTTGCTGCCTCGATCAGCACCCTTCCAGCCTCTACATGATGGTGTTCCTCGCCTGGAGCTGCATTGAATGCATTGACTACCACATCAAATGGCTTGAATTCGTCTGCTGTTAAATCAAAGATGTTTTTCTCGAGGACAGAAACCTCCGGATCGGTGATTTTTTCTGCATTTCTCACAATTGCCGTTACATCATGCCCTCTGTCCTGTGCCTCTTTTAAAATCAGACCTCCTGCTTTACCGCTTGCACCAATAATTCCAATTTTCATTTTCGAATCCCTCCTGTTTCTCTGAACACCCAAACATGTAATATAATCGATTACATGTAATAATTTTAGTTACAAGTGTTATTCAAGTCAACAAAAAGGGATTCTTCCCATGTTTGTCCGCTTTACGCTATAATATTGAGGTACTCATCCTCATTACATGATCGATTTATCCCGTTCAAGGAAGGTGAAGAGTTATGTCCATCAGCAGTCGTTTTGCTGTAGGCGTCCATATATTAGCATTGCTGGAAGTCAATAAAGGAGAACAAAACTCTTCGGAATTTATTGCGGCCAGCGTCAATACCAATCCAGCCCTCATCAGAAAAATAATCGGGATGTTAAAAAAAGCCGAGCTGGTGAAAGTCCGCCCGGGAATAGCGGGTGCACAACCAGCGAAAGATCTTTCGGAGATCACCCTGCACGATGTTTATAAGGCTGTCCAGGTAGTCCAGGAAAAAGAACTTTTCAGTATCCATGAAAACCCGAACCCTGATTGTACGGTGGGGAAGAATATCCAGGACACCATCGGTCCAATGTTCTCAGCAGCCGAACAGGCCATGGAGAAAGCCCTTGGGAATGTGACCATTGCTGATGTCGTGGACGATATTCTAAAGAAAGAAGCTGCACAATAAACGTGTCCAATGAAGCGTATCTACACATTCGGCAAGATACGCTTCGTTTTTACTGACGCGGTGCAAACAACATCACCGAAACTCCTGCCAGGCATATGGCAGCTCCCAGCCAATCATAGAAATCCGGTGTTTTTTATCGATTCCCCATCCCCATAAAACAGAAAGAACGATAAAAACGCCCCCATATGCAGCGTACACTCTGCCGAATGTCGGGAAGTTATGAAATGTAGCAATGACCCCGTACAGAGCCAAAGCAATTCCGCCCCCTATACCCCAGTAGTAAGACTTTCCTTCTCTTAACCATAACCAGATTAAATACCCTCCGCCAATTTCTGCTATGCCGGCTAACAGAAATAAAAAAATGGCATAAATTATTTTGATCACTCCCTGAAATACCCATAAAAGTTTGTAAACAGGTCAAATCGAAAAATCAACTGAATAACAATACCATGCAATAACCAATCAACAGAAAGAAAAAGGAGATACTGATCGTCCAAACCTGAAAATGTAATGTCCACTGACTTACGCTTCGCTTTCCTTTATTATCTTTCATAGCTTTTGCTGCCAATAGATTGATATAGATAAAACCTACAGAAAGTAACAAAGCAGAAGCTAAAGGAAATAGAATGGGAACAGCAAGTGGAAAAACGCCGCTTATGTAATAAAGTGGAAAACCCAACCAAAAAGGATAAAGAAAGACTATCAACGTGATCATCGCTATTACCAAAAATAAATTGTCCTTAGCTGCTTTCAACCAAATGAACAATGGTTTTTCCATCCAGCCACACACCTCCTGCTTACTGCCATCTAACTTAACACGACTTCCGTTTATCATCTATACTTTTATCAATCAACAAAGTTAGTTTATTCAATGTACAAAGTAAAAAGATTCCGTTATACTACTAGTGAAAGCATTTACATTAGATGGAGGGATATTACATGGCGGAAAACGTTAAGCCCAACCAGCCTTTGGTAACACATATCTTTACGGCAGACCCTTCTGCCCACGTTTTTGAGGGAAAGGTTTATATTTATCCTTCACACGACTTGGATCATGACGAACCTTCGAATGATAATGGCGACCAATATAAAATGAAGGATTATCATGTATTATCGTTGGAGGATATGAACGGACCGTGCGTAGACCACGGCCAAGTACTACATGTGGATGATATCCCTTGGGCAAGCCGACAGCTTTGGGCGCCTGACGCTGCTTATAAAAACAACACCTATTATTTATTTTTTCCCGCTCGTGATCATCAAGGCAACTTTCGCATCGGGGTTGCGACCAGCCCTAATCCAGCAGGTCCATTCAAAGCGGAGGAAAACTACATACCGGGAAGCTTCAGCATCGATCCCGCCGTTTTAGTCGATGATGACGACAAAGCATATGTCTATTTCGGCGGACTTTGGGGTGGGCAGCTGGAAAAATGGCAGACTGGTACATTCAAGCCGGATGCAGTGGGGCCGGATCCCTCTGAACCCGCATTGGGTCCCATCGTGGCAGAATTAAGCGACGATATGCTCACATTCAAGCGGGAGCCAAAAGAAATTTCCATTGTAGACGAAAACGGCAATCCGATTCTCGCTGGGGATGAAGACCGCAGGTATTTCGAAGGACCGTGGGTTCATAAATACAACGGCCTTTACTATCTCTCCTACTCCACAGGAACGACACACAAAATTGTCTATGCAGTGAGCGAAAATCCAGAAGGGCCATTCGAGTTCAAAGGTACGATTTTGAAACCGGTCATCGGCTGGACTACCCACCATTCGATAGTGCAGTTCAAGGATAAGTGGTACTTGTTCTATCATGATTGTTCGCTGTCCGATGGCGTTAATCACAAACGCTCCGTTAAGTTTACTGAATTGAAATACAACACAGATGGAACAATTCAAACGATTGATCCCTACGAAGACTAGAAACGACAACCGGCTTCTTCCTTGGAGCCGGTCGTTTTCTTGCATTCGATTAACCGAAATTTATTGAAGCTTGCAACTTCAGTCGGCAAACAGCCCTCTTCTGATAAGATTTGCGGTAACAGGTTGTCTCCCCAGTTCTCTCGCCCAAATGGATAGCTGACCGATATGATGTATTTCATGGGCAATCACATGCCGAATGATTTCTCCATGCTTAAAGCTTACTGGGTTCCCGTCCGCATCCTTTTCGATGAACAGCCGTGCCTCCATTTCGCTTGTCCATTGATCCACAAAAGGCTCGACTTCCCTGTGAAGTCTTTCTGACAGCTCTCTGACTTTCTTCAGGCTGTCATACTTTTCGAATGATAGTTTCTCCCGCTCCGGATCGCCTTTCAAATCTAGAATAAGCCAACTGTGTTCGACTTCTATTATATGAAACAAAGTGTACAGGATGCTGCCGACCCCTCCTGCCCGATTCTTCAACAGCTCTTCCTCCGGAACATGTTCACACCAAGTAAACCAGTCATCACGGACTTGCCAGTTGTATTGAAATAGTTTTTTCATTGCTGTTCCTCCGTCATTTCAGAATAAATAGGCTTGTCTGCTTTCATGTTTTTTATATCTGCAAAAAATACAACTCTCCAAAAGCAAAACAGTTTTGCACGAAATCCTTCATTCTTTATGCAATATTTACGATTCAGGCACCATCCATCACTCTTAAGCAATCCATGGGACTACTCCTGTTACCTTCTTCATCTAGTGACATCAATCCTGCTTTTCCAAGGTGACTTTTTCCCGGAAAATCCTACTTCTATCCGGTAAAAATGATCCTCCTTCAACTGTTTTATCTCCTGTTGAACCAACTCCATCCATCAAGACACCAGCTTCAACCCGACCGCAGCCCCCAAAATCACGATGATGAACAGGACCCGCTTCCAGTGTTTCGATTCTCCATATAAAACCATGCCGGTAATCGCACCACCTGCCGCGCCTATCCCTGTCCAGATGGCGTATGCTGTCCCCATCGGCAAAGTTTGCAAAGCATAAGCAAGGAACAGGAAGCTCCCGGCAAACCCGGCCACCAGCAGTATGAATGGCTGCCAGCTTTTATCTTTATGCAATTTGTTGATCATGGTGACGCCAAACATTTCAAACATACCCGCTACTACCAATGCTGCCCATGCCATCAGGCTTCCTCTCCTTTCTTTTCATCTTCGACCAATTTCAAACCGATAACACCTGCCAGCAGAATCACAATCAACAATATTTTCACCGGTTTAAACGGTTCACCGAAAAAGGCGATATCGGATAATACGGTTCCTGCCGTGCCAAGACCGACAAAAACGGCATAGGCGGTGCCGACCGGAAGTTTTTCTCCTGACTTTACCAATAAATAAAAGCTGACCACGATCGCTAAAACTGTCCCTGCCCAAGTCAGACTATTATCAGCATGCTTCAAGCCTACCACCCAGCAAACTTCAAAAAAGGCTGCGATGATTACTTTGATCCATTCTCTATTCATGCAATCCCTCCTAGCTGCGTAATTCCTATACAATACAAAAAGCCCGGGAGTTAACTGATTGACAGTACCTCCCGGGCTTTTATCCCTCCGTGTCACAGCAGACGCTGTGTGTCTTCTCTCGGACCAGACCGGCAATCCAGCCGCGGAACCCTAGAAAACATAACCTTATGCATTGCACTTATTTTACCAGACTTGATTTATGAAAACAAAATAACGGCCATGATGAAGGAGACACAACTCCCGTTCGAAGTAAATGAACGAACCTACAGTTTCTTCCCGGAATCATCTTCTTCATCTTCTATATACTCTAAAATATCTCCAGGCTGGCAGTCCAGGGCTTTGCAGATCCCTTCCAACGTGGAAAAGCGGACTGCTTTTGCCTTTCCATTCTTCAGGATGGAAAGGTTCGCCATGGTAATGCCCACTTTTTCAGAAAGCTCCGTGACACTCATTTTCCTTTTGGCCAGCATAACATCTATGCGAATGACAATCGCCATCTTTTCACCTCAAATCGTCAATTCGTTTTCTTTTTTAATTTGGAGCGCACTTGCCAATAATTCCTGTAATACGGCAGAGAAAACAGCTATAACGAATGAAGCAAAAACAATCAATAATCCTATCAAGGCGATTCCCGGATGCAATGCATTTTGACTGATAAGAAAAAGCATGCCAGCTATGTAGATGCTGCCGATTGCGATGCCACAAACTTTGATTCGCTTCAGGGCCGCAACCGCCCATGGAGAAAAAGCCTGTTTCTGTTCGATATAGCGCAAAAGCATCCAAGCCTGATATAAAGCGGTAAAAAACGGGATGACCGGGATATAAACGCCGATCAAGACAGGATATCGGAGATAAGCATATTCTGGATTCATTTCTGCCGCTTCTTTGGCCAGGCTGGGGACCCAAATACATAACGCAATGATAACCAATCCAATGATGATGACTGCCAATTTTAAAAATATGGTCGTCCCTTTTTTCATACAGCACCTCAATTATGTTTGATAACCTTATATTAATATATGATTTATTGATTATCAATAAAAAAATATCTCTTTTCATTCACATGCATTATTTATCTTCCCTGTTCAAACCTAATAGCAGGAATCTGCTCAGGCATTAAATCTCGCCATCAAAATGGTGTCATAAAACCTACCATCCGATAAGAGCTTGTCCTTTTTCAAAACGCCTTCCACCTCGAAGCCGAACTTTTGGTAAAGCTGAATGGCCGTTGAATTGGTTTCCAGTACGCTTAACGTCATTTTGACAATTTCATTCGCTTCTGCCCAGGAAATCGATTCTTTCAAAAGACTTTTCCCGATCCCATGCCCCCAAAAGTCCCTACGTACTCCCACCCCAAATTCAACCTGATGTGACTTGCGCTTCAAACGACTGCCAGCGCATCTGGAGAAACCGACTATGTCCAAGCCAGCCTCGGCGACCAAAAAAAGATTGCAGTTTGTTTCCGCATCCTTTTTGATTAGCTCCTTGAATCCGAGCGAATCGATATATTCTTCCCCTTGCTCTCGATCCAGATTTTCTGTTTCTCCATCTATCTGCCGCCTCACTTTCGCCAGTTTTTCCGCATCCGCTTCCTCTGCTTGCCTTATCCAGTACTGCAAGTCACGTTTAAAAGAATATCTTTCATTTCGCATTCCATCCCCCCTGAAAATTATCACTCTCACGACAAAAAGAAGAAGCGATGTCGACTACCATCGCTTTGACCATTTTCCTTCTTTGCTCCAGCCATTATATCATCACGAGCGGAAAATCTTCACAAGTCATCGATACCGCCTACGCTATTAGAACAACAATACAAGATCAACGTCCTGCAACATTTCTCTTCTCGATAAGTCCCAGGCCGATACCAGTAGGATCGACTAAATAGGCCAGAAAAAAAGAACCAAATTCCATTTTATCCCGGACAATCATTGCCCCATATTGTTGTGCCAACGCTAACGTTTCGTCTATGGACTCCACCTCGATTTGAATCCTCGTCCCATGTGGAAAATCACTCGGCCCTTTACTTATTCCTCCAGTTAAGCTGGTTTTCATTGTTCCGCTCTCCGAAACTACCGGCCAATACTCCCAGTCAGGATCGGCAAATTCCCAGCCAAATACCTTTCTATAAAACGCCACCGCTTTTTCCGGTTCCTGACTGCTTATTTCAAATCCGATCACCTTTGCCATGTTGTTTCTCCTCCACTCTAAAGTTCCATTTCATATTTACTATGCTGCCCGTATATGTCAGCGATACCTACCCGTCGATACCATTTTTGGTAATAACGGTTCAATCCGACATTTCTGGCAAGGCAGTCAAAACGGATTCGCTTTTTCCCTTTTTCTTTCGCCCTTTCCACGGCCCACTTGATCAAATCACTGCCGACTTCTTTTCCGGCAAATTTTCTGTTCACCACTATACGGTGCAAATAAACAGCATCATCCTTTTTTGCATCATCTCCCCAGATAGAGCGGTCCCATCCTGTGGGGCCATCTCCAATGTAATAGAGGCGACGCATTCACCGTTATCCGACTCCACTATGTATGTATTTTCCCTGTCTATCGAATCGCTCACTTCTTCCGTGTTTTCTTGTAAATCTGTTACATAGTAATCCCACTGTGTTGTATTTTTTGTCTGCAGCCAGCGGCCAGCCTGTTGAAGTAAAAACAACACACTTGCCAGATCGCTTGGTTCTGCTTTTCTTACCAAAAAGTCCGGATCCTTCATCACCCATTTCAACATCCTCGCTCCTTTCATTGCTATTTTCGTATTATCATTTCGATAAATGTATCCCTATTCCTGCTTTTGACGGCTTTGTTACAATGGAAAGATAGAAAGATAGACACAGAAGGGGCTTGAAAAATGGACAGTACGGATGGTTATTGGAAATTCCAAGTTGGCTATAACATTCTTATCCTGCTTATAGCAGGCGGCGTCACCATCAACTATGCTTGGCAGGATTTCCACATTTCTTATTTGATTATAGGTTCAGCTATACTGCTTGGCAGCGGGTGGCGATTGTTCAGGCTAACTAAAACGGGGAGTCTGCCAACTGACAAATAGAAACGCTATATATCCAATAAAAAAGCAGCTGACCAACAGGAATAAACCTGGGAAAGCTGCTTTTTAGTAAATCTTTTGCATTAACGTTCTTCCAAACGTGCAATCCGCTCATCCAAATCCGGATGCGAGGAAAACAATTTTGCCATACCGCTTTTTCCGTTGATTTTCATTGTCTGGATTGCCGCATCATCAGTGCGGTCATTATCAAGATGTGCTCTGTTTACATACGATTTCAACGAACGCAGTGCATGGGCCATTTTGTCACGGCCTGCCAAATCTGCTCCTCCCCGGTCGGCCCGGTACTCCCGCCAGCGAGAAAACGCACTGACCACGATGCTTCCGAGAATGGAGAACAGGATTTGAAAGATGATAATCGCTGCAAACCGTACGACCGTTTGCATTTCCGAACGAACCAAACGGGATACAACGATGGCCACAATTCGCGACAAAAATACGACAAAGGTGTTGACTACCCCTTGCAGCAAGGTCATCGTAACCATGTCTCCGTTGGAAACGTGTGCGATTTCGTGGGCAATGACACCCTCGACGGCATCGTCATCCATTGTTTGCAGCAATCCGGATGATACAGCTACAAGCGAGCGTTTTTTAGTCGGGCCGGTTGCAAAAGCGTTCACCTCGGCCGACTGATAAATGCCCACTTCCGGCATATGTGCCAATCCAGCAGCCCGGGCCAGTCTGTGCACCTTTTCCACGACGGCACGTTCTTGCGGTGCCAAGGAACCGTCTGGATCGAGGACCTTCACTTTCATCATCTTTTTCGCTACCCAGCGGGACATGGCCAGAGACATAAAGGAACCGATGAAACCGACGAGCAGACTGAATACCATCAAGGAAGCATAGTCGATTCCCAGCCCGGAACCACCGGTTTCAAACGAACCGCCTATATCGGTAAATGCAGTAATAATCGACCAGACGATGACTATGGTCGTCATGACCAAAATGTTGGTCAATAAAAAGAACAGGATTCTTTTTCCCATCTTTACACCTCATTTTCCATCTGTTTGTCCATTAGTTTAACATGTTTCCCTTTGTCATACGCTATAGAAACCTGCTGTCGCTGAAAAAGATATGCTTTATTTTTCACAAAATCGTCATTTTACAGACAGCAAACGGTGATTGTATGTGAACTCAGCCCGTTCTGTCGTCTTGAAAAAAGCCGTAGAAACCGTCTGACAAGTGGATTTGTTTTCTTTAAGAGATGGAAAGGCTGATGGTCCAATGCATCCGATTCCTTAAACACGAGACTGGTAAAATCGTGATAAAAAAGGAACAGAAAGAGACCAAATCGAACGTGACTTTTCTGTTCCTTTTAGGTATTTAGATGGTAGAGTGATAACGTTTTACAAACTGTTGCAATTCCATTGAGAGAGTCTCCAGTTGTTCAAACTTATTGGTTATGTCTTCCATGGAACTACTTGTCTGTTGTGTGCTCGCCGAGGTCTGTTCAATACCGGCAGCGGATTCTTCTGCAATGGATGCAATTTCATTGATCGACGAGCTCAATGCATCGCTATCTTTGGTAATCGTGCTCAAGCTTTCATTGACGCTCATTACACTTCCGACCATTTCAGATAAAGCACTGCTGATTTTTTTGAAGTTGTCGCCTGTTTTTCGGATTTGGGTCGTTCCTTGATCAACTTCTTCATATCCACTCATCAAAGAACCTGACACAGCGTTTGACTCCGTTTGGATACTGCCGACAATGCCGGTAATGTCTGTGATAGAGTTACTTACTTGTTCAGCAAGCTTTCTGACTTCATCAGCAACGACAGCAAAACCTTTACCCTGCTCTCCTGCCCTTGCTGCTTCAATCGCAGCGTTCAATGCCAGCAGGTTGGTTTGCTCGGCAATATCCTTGATAACGGACACAAGCTTGGTGATTTCTTGTGATTGTTGGTCCAATACCTGTACCTTTTCCACAGCGTTTTTTACAATGGATTCTATTTTTTCCATTTGATGAACAGACGTGTCCATCAATTGTGTGCCCTCGCTCACCATCATGATGATTTGTTCGGCCGCATTATAGATTACCTGTCCATTATCGTTCGCTTCACGCACTTTTTCATTATACTGTTTCATGCCCTGAGAAAGGTTTTTAGAGTGCTCAGCCTGCATGCCGGCTCCTGATGCAAGTTCCTGCATGGTTGTAGCAACTTGTTCAGATCCCTGCTTGACTTCCAAAGATGAGCGAGTCAATTCCTGGCTGTGCATCGATACGTGATCCGAAACAGATGCAACATTCTCAACAACCTCATTCATTCTGTTTTTCATGTTGTCTACTGATGCGGCGAGCTCTCCGATTTCATCGGTCCGGCCATTTTTCAGGTCGATCGATAAATCTCCTTCTTCCATCTGTTTTATTTTGGATTGAAGGTGCTTAACAGGTTGGGTCACTCTACTTGCCAACAAGATGCTCAGTAAGGACGCAATAATGAGCGTCAGGACCAGGCCTATCCCCATCGGAATGATGATTTGTTTTGCTTGATTGCCGATTTCTGCCGTTTCCATGATAATCATACCCTGTAAACCGATGGCCAAGCCGGATAGAATAAGTACAGTTAAAAACGGCATCAGAATCTGTCTTTGTAGCGTTTTACCAAAAATGCGATGCTTTATTTTCATTTTTAAAACCCCTTAATCCCCATAATGAATAAACCTTTCATACTATATATCGGTAATTTTCTGAAAAGCATAATACCTATTAAAATAATTTTCCAGAAAAAAATGGTTCCGAGGGATTACAAAAGCTGAAAACCTATCTAAGAGGAGGAAGAAAATCTTGGAGAACCACGAAGGATATTCGGCGAATATCGAGGAACCTCTACAGCGGTTCCGGACGGAAGAAGTTTTGGATTCGACGACGAAAATATTTCCGTCGGACCCTTTCACTTAATCAATTGCCAGCACCAAAAAACACCAAACGCGCTCGGACTGTTCATCCAAGCGCGTTTGTATTCTTCTTTAATGATCGACCTTTTCCCAGCCGATCAATGCAGCAAATCGACCACGATTCTCGACGAAAACGACGGGGTTTCATAACTGACGCTGTCAGCCTTCAAATCAAAGACGGCAACAAAGGAACGCCCATCACGCTCATACTCAATCTGTTCGATTACCGGACTGTTGCTGATCTGGATTGTTCCTCCACCTTCATCCAGATCACCGCCGATTTCTCCATAGGGGACCTCCAAGCGGACCTTTCCATCTTCTTCTTCCAACTGATAATTTGTTACGGTTTTATTGAGGTCAAATACAATCCTTGTATAATCTTCATGTACTCCATAACGAATATTTTCCAACCAGGTTGTCGAGACATCCACCTGCCGCTCAGCTGTATATTCGCCAAATTGAGCCTTCAATACTCCTTTTCCTTCTCCAGTCGCATGGAAAACGCCATCAACCACCTCGCCAATATCACCGGTGACAGCCCAGTTAAGTCCGGCAGCATCGATGTCTAGCATGTCGCCATCCTCATCATAGCCCTTTGCTCTTAAATCTACACTTTCCCCGACGGAGGCGGACACATCAAGCGGCAGGATGCCCAAAACGCCTTGATTCTTATACGGTTTGGCTCCTTTCGGGAATGGTTTGTACAGCAAATAGTTGTTTCGCACTTCTTTTATCCAGGTGCTCAATTCCTCCTGCCAGGATGCCATGATCTGCTCTACTGGCTGATCATCCAAAATCATACCGGGAACATCCGGGTCACCGATCAGGTTGGCATAACTGGACGTCATTTCGAATGTTTCCGGATTTTGATCGCGCATGGCGTCGACCAGGTTCAGGCCAAGCGCCACTAAATCGATTTCGGATGGTTCTTCGATGTGGACCTGGACACCGCCGATCAACTGTCCTTCATGTCTGCCGAACATGGGAGTATAATAAGCGGAACGGAAGCTTACACCTGCCAAGTCACGGTCGTTCATCTCGGCAGCCAACGCTTCCCCATCGATTCCCGGACCACCGACCAATTCAAACGGCTTTGTCGTTCCAAGCCCGGTAGACAGGTTGGTATCCTCGACCAGTTCGGTGCCGGCATATAAATAGGCCGATTCCTGAGTCGGAATGTTCGGAGATGTCATGACCCACGGAAGGCCGGTGTCTTCATAATGCATGGTCCGTTTCCAACCCTTCATCTTGGCCACCTTCAAGTCGACACCCATGCTGTATTCATGATTCCACATGGTCGCCAGTTCTCCGACGGTCATCCCATGCCGGACCGGCAGCAAAAACCTCCCCATGAAACTGACCGTATCCTCGGAACGGAGCGGTCCTTCCACACGGGTTCCGCCGATCGGATTGGGCCTGTCCAACACAGTGACCTCTTTATCATATTCAGCTGCTGCTTCCATGGCAAAGCCCAAGGTGTAAATATACGTGTACACATTGGAACCGATATCCTGGATATCGAACAAAAGGACGTCCACGTCTTCCACCATTTCTTCCGTAGGCTTCCATGTCGGTCCATAAAGACTGTAAACAGGGAGACCTGTTTTTTCGTCGATGTAGGACTCCACATACTCCCCGGCTTCCTGGTCACCGCGGATGCCATGCTCCGGACCGAAAAGCGCGGTCAAATCGACATCCGGGTGTTCATACAGCAGGTCGCTCGTGCTGACTAGATTGCGGTCCACACCGGTAGGGTTGGTGATCAATCCTACACGTTTCCCCTCGACCCAGTCCAGATGGTCCTTTAAAAACACTTCTACCCCAGGTGTGACCTTTCCCTTTTTCCCATCCTTGCCTTTAGCCTGGACAGCCGCAGCCGACAGAGTAAGCAGCAACAGGATAAGGACAGCAGCTGCGACAACTTTGCTTCGCCTCATCAAACCCCTCCTTGGATTAGTTTTGCTCCTGAGCATTAACGGTTTCCAACAATCGGTTCAGTTTTCTGTTTGTTTCATGCTGCTGTCGATGCAACAAAATCAATTCTTCCATCAAATCTTTCTCCGACATCACCGTCATCAAATGATCCTGGGCATGCACCAATAAAACTGGCAAATTATCCAGCTTTTCGACCGCATCCTCCCGTAAAAAAGAAGTTTGGATTTTGTGTGCCTTCAGCAATTCTTCGGCGGCCTGGTCCCGCTTCGTTTCAATTTCGTCGAATTGTCCATTTTTTGCAGCATGTAAGGCCTCATGCAAAAAAGCTTTGGCATTTCCAGCGTATAAAATGATTTGCATGGAAAGATCCTCTATCTTCATCTACAACCCTCCATAATGAAACAGACCTACCTTGTGTTGATCAAGCCAATCGATGACCCGGCTATCTGTCAGCACTGCCAGTTCTTTTGCCCTGGTGAATCGATAACTGCTTTTATTCTCCAGCCAGGTGTCGATGAAAGCTGGATGGCACATCACTTCCGTGACCCCCGGCTCCAGTTCCGAAAATAGCCGAAGCAGATAACCAGCAGTTATATGGTCTTCCCCATAAAAATCGTATCGGAGACAATCGGTGGTGCGCAGGACTCCATTGTCCCTCATTTCGCTGAATGTCCGGATCGGCAGCCGGTGTTCCTTCGCCACTTCCATCACTGCCTCCAGAGCGCAGGGAATATGCAAATGCATATGGTGATGACTGTCGATATGGGTTACCTCGATTCCTTGGTCGAACAAAAATTGCAATTGTGCCTGCAACTCTTCTTTCACATCCTGCTTTTCGGCAGAGGCAATCAACTCCTTGCCTCTCAAGAAAACACCATTTTCGTCTACAAGGCTTTCAGGAGACGGGGAGAGCGGACGGCCTGCGTCCAATACAAAATGCAGGCCGATTCCTAATGCAGGAAATTGCTTTGCTGCTTGCAAAGCCTCATTGGCAAACTCTGTATTGACCATTACCGTCGTACTGGTGACGACTCCATGCGCATGTGCGTATAGGATACCGGCCGAAACACCAGGAGTAAGTCCGAAGTCATCGGCATTGACGATCAGTTTTCGCTTAGCTTCCATGATAAAAAACTCCTTATCCTTGTTTCGCAGCCGGGGTTGTATTGTTCCCGGCATTGCTCGCTTCCTCGTTTTGCTCTTCAGCCAGCAGCTGTTTGTCATAGAGGCGGAAGAAAGGATAATAGATAACCATTGCCATCAGGATATTGAAAAGCATCAGGACGCCCCCGCGCCAGTCCCCGGTCGTGAGAATTCCTGAAATCGGCGGTGGCGTCGTCCAAGGGACAATCACATAAGGCTTTCCTACCAAACCTAGTGACATGGAAAAATACGTAACAATTCCGACTGCCAGCGGCGCCAGGATAAACGGAATGAACAAGAGCGGATTCATTACCACCGGTGCTCCAAAAATAACGGGTTCACTGATATTGAAAAGGCTGGCACCGATTGAACCTCTCCCCAATCCTTTTAAATGCTTGGAACGTGCCCGCCAGACAAACAAAAGCGTCAAGGCAAACGCCATACCAGATCCACCGACTGCCCACCAAATCGCCATAAATGGCTGGCCGATGATGTTCGGCAGTTCTTCCCCGGCTTGGTGTGCCGCCACATTTTCTTCTGTCAAACTGTACCAAATCGGAGCCATGACACTGGCAACAACCGAGATGCCGTGAATACCGAAAGACCACAATAAGTGAATCAGGATGATGGCGATGATGGCTCCCCATAGACTGCCTCCAGCCATTTGCAGTGGTTCGCGCAAGACGGCGCCGACAACTCCATGAAGGGATAAATCAAATGCGGCCTTCAATAGCAAATCGATACCCCAGACAATTGCAATGATTGCAGCTCCAGGAATGAGTGCGGTGAACGCACGCCAAACAGAAGGCGGAACACTGTCCGGCATACGGATGACGATGTTCCTTTTTTCAAAAAAACGATAAATTTCGACGGTTAAAATCGCCAGTACGATGGCGATGAACAGCCCTTCGCTTCCCATCAGATTGAGCGGAATGTTTCCTTCTTCAGATAACGGGGTCGCCACAAAAAATGCTGCGATGGCAAGCACACCTGCAGATAAACCATCCATCTCGTAGCTGACTGCCAGATTATACGCAATCGAAAATACCGCAATCAGCCCCAACAAGCCGAATGTAGCGTTGACCGGAATATTCAAAACCGGTGCATATGGCGACATGAAATCCGACCACGAAGGAACCGGTGGAGAACTGATGATGAGAAAAATACTGCCGATGATCAACAAAGGCATTACCGCGATGATTCCATCCCGAATCGCTTTCAAATGACGTTGTTCCGCCATTTTGCCGGCAACCGGCATAAAGTAACGTTCCATAAATGCATTAAAACGGTCCATCTCATTTCCTCCCTAAAATGGATTGATATCCTTTCAGTCTTGGGGGACGCCCCGCTTCCCACCCTGTAAAACAGATCGGACAGCGCGGCCAATCATGGTGAACACCTTAAAAATCCGCAAAAGTAAAGTGGAGAATCTTCGTCACCGCTCACTATTCGCAAGTTCGAGTGCCTGGTCGAGCACCTTCTTTCCATCCCTTATGCCGTAAGCCTTCATATCGATGATGGCAATAGGGGTGTCTGCTTGCTCTGCTTTCTGGAACAACTCGTTTTGTTTATAGCGGATTTGCGGACCAAGCAGAATGACGTCGGCTGTTTTTAGTTGTTCATCCATATCATCGACAGAATAAGCGTCGACCTCTACTTCGATCGACCGGTCGGCCGCCGCCTTTTTCATCCGGTCCACCAGCAGGCTCGTGCTCATCCCTAGTGCGCATAACAATGCTATTTTCATTGATTAACCCCCTGTCTGTCTTGGTAAAATGAAGGTAAGTAGTGTCGGTTTGCTTCCAGCATTTCTTCCAGAACAGCCTTCGCTTTCCCTGCCGACGGAATCAGTGGGTGCAGCGTGAGCGCCTGGAGTGCAACCCCTTTATCTCCTGTTACTGCAGCTTCCACCGTCAATTCCTCATAAGCCTTGACCACTTGCAGCAACCCTCTGATCTGCGGTGGCACATAGCCGACTTGGAGTGGTGTCACACGATGACTTTCCACCACACAATTCACTTCGATACAGGCATCCTCCGGCAGGCAGGAAATCGCCCCATCATTCCGGACATTCAGCGTATGGATATCTCTCGAATCCGCGTGAAGCGAAGTCATCAGCCTGACTGCCGCTTCCGAGTAATAGGCGCCTCCCCGCTGCTCCAACGCCTGCGGTTTTTCATCAAGCGAAGGGTTCTGGTACAGATCGAACAACTGCTTTTCCACTTTCCGTACTTGGTCTGCTCTTGTCTCGTTTTGGCGGTATTGTTCCAACTGCTGCTCCAGGAGCCGATCCGTTTGATAATAATACTTGTGGTAACCGCAGGGGATGGCTCGCAGGGACTGGAGAAAATCAAGATCCCAGCCAAAAGACGGGATATTCCGTGCCTCATAGCTGTCTGACACACCTGTCAGAATATCTTCTATCCGCGATTCCCCCTTCACATGTAATTCAGTGATCCAGATAAGATGATTGATGCCGACGAAAGTAAGACTGATATCCTCCATGTCCACGTTGTAGGTTTGAGAGAACTTTTTGTAATAATTGATAGGATTGTTGCATAAGCCGACCACTTTGACATTGCTGTGTTTTAAAATGGCTTCGGTGACTAGTCCGGCCGGATTGGTGAAGTTGAGCAGCCAAGCATCCGGTGCAAGCTCCTCGATATCCCGGCAAATATCCAAAAGGACTGGTATCGTGCGCAAAGCTTTCATGAAGCCGCCTGCCCCGGTGGTCTCCTGACCGATCACTCTGTGTTTGAGTGAAATGTATTCATCGCTCCGCCGCATTTCCAACTGACCGACACGTATTTGGGTGATCACATAAGAAGCATCCTTGATCGCTGCCCGCCTATCGAGTGTAGCGGTCAGTTTTATTGGCAAGCCGGCTTTTCTGATCATCCGCCCTGCCAGCTTTTCCATTATCGATAGCTTCTCTTGCCCTTGGGGGACATCGACCAGCCATATTTCTGAGACTCCAAGCAGGCCCTGCTCCCCGATTATTCCTTCCAAAAGCTCTGGGGTGTACGAGGATCCTCCTCCAATCACAGTGATTTTCATTGTGCTCATCCTTTCAGTAGCAACGTTGCTTACTGTCATTCTACAACCATGGCCCATCCACTTGGAGAGAGACTTTTGCCATTGGCAACGGCAAAAAGTTACTTGTGACTAGAAGAATAAAAAAAGCAAAGGAAATCAGTTCCTTTGCGTTTCACAACTTTTTTATTGTTTGCAGAAACTCTTTGTAGCTGGGACACTCTAAAAGCTGAAGCAGCAGCTTTTCATTATCGACGAGTTTGACCAAGGCCTGAAACATTGGCTTCACTTCCTGCTTTTTTTCTTTGTCGATATTTAGCAAGAAAACAATTTGCACCAGTTTGCCGGCCCATTCAATCGGCTTGTTCAACGTTACGATCGACCAGAAAGTCTGATCGGTCATCGGCTCAAGCGGATGGGGAATGGCTACCAAGTTCCCAAAGCTGGTCGGTGCATAGCTTTCCCGCTCCAATACCGATTCGACATACCCTTCGCCAATCTTGCCTTTAGCTGCAAGCCGCCCACACAAAAAGCGGATCACTTCTTCAGGGGAAGAGAAGTTGTAGTGCAGGAATGTGTATTCTTCGACCATATAACGTTCGGCAAGTCTTTTCTCATTCACCAACATATTGCGGATTTTGTTCACATCGTTATCGCCGAGGATGGTCCGGATGAGGACCACAGGAACAGACAATCGCTGTTCAATCGGAATGGTCGTTATCACAAAATCGATATCCCCCAGCATTTGATCATCCAAGCTGTAATATTCCGTCGTACCGACAATTTCCAAGTCGCTGCCGAAATGATCCTCCAATTTATACAACAGCAACTGGGCGCTGCCAAGTCCGGTTGCACAGACAATCAAACACCTGGGCGTCCGGGAAATCCTTCTTTTCGCCCGCTCTTGGGCAGCTTCCAAATGGAGCGCCAAATAACCGACCTCATGCTCGTCGACCCTGACACCAATATAGGTTTGCAGCTCATCGGCAGCAGCCAGTGCAGCCTCGAATGAGAGCGGATAATTCTTTTTAATTTCTTCAAGCATTGGATTCCTAATATTCATTTGGTGCCTGTGACGATTGATCGCGGGCCTTAAGTGGAGGCATAAATGCCGCAAAAGCTCTTCATCACCTGCAAGCGCGAATGAATAAAGCATGTCAATCTTTTTCACCATCTGCTTTACCAGCCGATATAATTCGGGGTCGGCGGCAGTGGCTTCTCCTGTTATCATCGAATCCGGTTTACTCCGCTTGGTTCCCTGTAAATGAAGGGTTAGATATATCGTTTCATCTTCCGGAAAGTCAACATGCAAGCCGTTTTCCACCGATTCGATAATTTCCCTTGCGACATCAAACTCTGTCAGGGAGCGCATTTCCTCCCGCTGCGTTTCAGTCACTTCCACCTGATTCTCTTTTTGAATGCGCTTACAAGATATAGCAAGGTGTGTTATTAAATTCTGCAGACCGATGTCGGAAATCATCATACTGTGCTTGCGCAAGCTGGACAAAATGGCCGTCCGGATGCAATCCAAGTCTTCCGGCGGCAAAATATCCCGCCAATTTCCAGCGGCTTCGATAAATGAGAGCTTTTGGTTGAATAAATACTCTGAAATGCAAAAACGTATGTTTGTTTCCTTGCCGATTACCTTGATACCATAGCCTGGACGTTGATCGATCTCCAACTGATAGGCTTCCAAAATCGACCGGAGTTGCTTCAAGTCATTTTGCAAAGTAGACCGGCTGATATACAGTTCATCCGCCAATTCTTCCATTTTCACATAATCAGAATGGAATAATAATTTCTCCATAACATATAACGTCCTGGCTTGCGGATCGTCAGGAGGCATTTTGTTATCCGTTTTGGTGTATTCCTGAAAAAATTGCTGAAAAGAAGCTTCGTCCTTTACCTCCAAGTGATAGCCTTTCCCCCGCTGGGACACGATAGACATGTTTTGCCGGGATAGAAGTCGGTTCAACGCTTTGATTTCATTGCGGACGGTTTTCGGGCTGATCTGCAGACTGGCCGACAGCTCGGCACTTGTTATCGGTTCATTTGCAGTCCTAAAAACCTCAATCAATTCCTGCCAGCGTCCTTTCATGGCAACCCCCTTTTTCAGAAAATTATCACTTCTACTATAGCATGTTTGGTTTCCAGTGGGCAAAATAGAAAAAAGGGGTCAGACCCTCTTTTGTCGTCCTGGTTAATTTTTATTCCATGTGAAAAGACTCCGTTTTTCCCTCCCACGTTATCTTTAAAAACCGTCCAAACGCACTTATATAACCAGTAACGATGCCGAATCCACCCATCCACAAACATAAGGACACACGCTGATTTTCCCGATCGATGAAAATCGTCCTGACGAACAGGCTAAAGAAAACAAAAAGCACACCCGGAAGGGAAAGAAAAACTCATTCCTGCATCCCAGCTGGCACATTCGGCGGCGGCCGTAAAAACGCTATGCCCCTCTTTCATATTTTCTCCATTTCCTATAGTTATAAATGATGTCTGCTGCGACGAGCACACCAAATAATATTCCGAGAATGGTGTATTCCTTCGAATCCAAACTTCCAAGCCAATATAGAACAAGATACACAAAAACGACGATCGGTACTCCCCAAACAGAGCGGATCCACTTTCTTCGATAAGTTAATTTGTGATAGTTCAGCACGAATCCTTTATCGATTTTTTCCCTATTCTTATATTTTGTCGACAAGATGGCACTCCAAACAATAGCTACAACTGCCGGGCCAATGAAAAACAGTAAAACGTTCATTACTATCTCCTTTATGCGCGTGTGACGTTATGATCAATCATTTAATAATGCATGCGCCATTTTTACATTTTGTCGATAAACCTCTGGTGACTGCCAATCTCTGTAGCTAGCCGGCATTTCCGTTTCTGCTATGCTATCAATTTCCCTCACTTTCTTACTGATCCCATTTATGTAGTCAACAAGCTTTGACAAGTCCCTTTTTGTTCCTACTTGACCATGCCCCGGTATGGCAATAGACACATTGTCCATTTTCTTTACCTGTTCCAGAATTTCTACCCAGTTATCCAGATCGGACTCTTCAAAAAAAGTCGGGTGACATTGAACGAATAATAAATCGCCCATGAAAATCACCTTTTCTTCCGGAATATGCAGTATGGCATCGCAAAAGGAGTGACCCCCACCTGGCGAAAACAGCTTTGCACTGCATTTCCCGCCCCAAAAGGTTAGTTGTCCATGAAACGTTTGATTGGGCAAGACCAATTCCAAACCGGGCAATGATTTTTCCAGCTCACGTAAAAAGTTTATCTGCTTATCTAGACCATTATCTTGTTTGTTGACCAACGATTCAATATAGGTTGATAACCCTTTTCTATCGTTTTTCTGCTCCACTATTCTGGAAGGATGTTTCTCTTTCATTATTGAATAGGTAATGTCACTCGAAATAATATTACTTCCCTTATATACCTGGTTCCCTCGTACATGATCACCGTGCCAGTGACTATTGATCACCCAGGTTACGGGTTGGTTGGTTATGTTTTCAGCCATCCTCTTTAAATCCTCCGCGGCTTGTTGTGTGTTAAACGTATCAAATACCAGTACGTTACCACCCAGATCCACAAACCCTGCATTGGCTACTGAACCGCCACCTTCCTTGGCTACGGCTGCAAATACATTCCGACTTACTTTCTCAAGCGTAAAATGTTTACTGAAGAATTCCCCCATTACCTTCATCTCCTTTTTGTGCATATACACACATGGTATGACCCTTTGTGTCATAATTTCCATAAAAAAAAGGCGATCTCCTTCTTGGAGAAACGCCCTATTTTCAAATTGATAATCTTACCTTCACCATAGATACCAATCTTTCTATTCAAAAAACATAACGTTACATTTGCATTATCTGAATAAGGTTGCCGCAAGTATCGTCGAAAACAGCTAACGTGACATCACCCATTTTTGTCGGCTCCATCGTGAACTTCACGCCTTTTTCAGTTAATCGTTTGTACTCTGCATCAATGTCTTGAACACCGAACATGGTCACTGGGATTCCGTCAGCAAATAGCTTCTGCTGGTACTCTTTGGCGGCAGGGTGTTCATTAGGCTCGAGCAACAACTCGGTGCCCCCCTGCTCTTCGGGAGAAACAAGCGTTATCCATCTATGTTCTCCGGCGGGGACATCATGTTTCTTAACGAATCCCAACATATCTGCATAAAACTTCAACGCCTTGTCCTGGTCCTCTACGAAAATACTAGTTACAATGATTTTCATCTTTTTTCCTCCTTTGAACGCAGTACCGACAATACCGCTTTAACAACACACACTATTCTATCCATCCATTCAGCAAGTTTTTAAGTGGTTCTTTGTCGAATAAAAGTACCCGATATTTCCCCTTTCTTTTGGAGTGGACGAGCCCTGCATCTTCCAGTAGAGAAAGGTGCTTTGCTATCGCTTGTCGCGAAATGGAAAGCTCATGCCTCATGATCAGCCGTGTGGTAAGTTCATACAACGTCAGACCGTTTTTTTCTGTAAGTTCGTCTAAAATCAGCCGGCGAGTCGAATCAGCCAGTGCTTTGAATATAGCATCTTTATCTCCATTCATATATTTAGTATAAGCAACCATTTAGTTGCATGTCAATGATAAGTGACATAAAGATACCGGGAATTGATGCACCGATAACCGGAAAATCACCCTTGTATTGCTATCTTAGCTATAAAAACCATCTTTTTTAATAGAATAAGCCCATTTTATTTCATAGATATAAAAAAATCGCCTGAAAGACGATTTAATGGCAGTTTTTTGTATGATTCTTCTTTAATATTAATGCCCCTCTCAAGGGCACCAAGCGTACAATTCCCTGTTCGTCTAAACTGCTTCTTTATTCATAAACTTGCTGTTTCCATATCCCTAGACCTATCTCAAATAAATCCTACTATTGCCACATCAAAATTTCACTCCTCGGGTGGAAGTATCTTCCTTCTGCATAAGGAAAAAGTCGCTTCGTTTTCAAAGCCAAGTCAAAGTGGGTATGGCAGGATTTTGTTTGCCTTAGAACCTGTTCATTTAAACCCGGCACAGCCTTCTTTACAGAACAATGCCCTCACTTGTCCCACGGGATAAGAAATGTTCTGCCGAAGCGACTTTTCGAACTCAATTACTGATTGGTCGTTTCATCGCCATTTGTCTATATAAACACCTGTATGATTCAATAGTTTTTTCACTAACTCTTTCGAATCCTTATCCATAACTATTAAATCCTTGTACTCTTCTTTTACAAACCCTTGTTCAATCATGTGATCAAACAATGATAATAGTGGTGAATAGTATTCAAAAATGTTAAGTAAGGCACATGGTTTGTTATGATAACCTAATTGCGCCCAAGTAAAAACTTCGAACCATTCTTCTAAAGTTCCAGTACCACCAGGCAATGCAATGAAACCATCTGCATACTCTGCCATTAAGGCTTTTCTTTCATGCATTGTTTTGACGACATGTAGTTCGGAAAGTTGTTGATGAGCAATTTCAACATTTTTCAACCGCTCAGGTATCACTCCTATCACTTTCCCTCCTGCCTCCATAACAGAATCCGCAACTGCTCCCATACAACCGACGGTTGCTCCTCCATAAACAAGATCCAAGCCATTATCCACCAGTACTTCCCCCAGTTTCTTGGCCTCTTCCATATAAATCGGGTCTATCCCCCTGCTCGAACCACAGTAAACTGCAATTGCTTTCATATCCATCTTCCTCACCGATAAATTTAGTGGGTTAGGTATAACACTACCCTATAAGAATTTCTCACCAACACCACCTATGGCAAGATAGCTTAGTTCAAGGTTAAGTTGACAAGGCCACGAGTTGTGACCTCCTATCCTAGACAGCAGATACTTCAGGCATCACTTGGCGCATTAGTATGTCTTTTGACTTGCTGACATCTTAGTTAACATTGCCATCGAACATCCTGCCAGTAATGTTTTGCTTCCTTTTTCGAATCATTTCCTTGACCAACTCCTGATTCGGGCCGCCCATCACCCTCCTTTTTTCTACAAAATAGGAGGGGTCCACTATTTCACGCCAATCTTCGTCTTTGAGCTGAACGCCTTCAAGCCACTTATTCACTGTATCTACCGGGATTTCATATAACTCTGACTCTGCAGCATCTGCTTTTTGGGCAATGATACTGGCATGATGATGTGCTTTTCGAAAAGAGAAGCCATAATCACGGGCCAGGACATCAGCAAGCTCGGTGATCGTAATCATATTTTCCCTTGCCTGTTGAAACGCCCTTTCCCTATTAAACTCCATTGTAAGAACGACAGCCCGCATCAGACGGAGCACCCGTATCCCTTTACGATACCCTTCATACAAGTGCGGTTGTAAATCGTCTTCGGTATCATTGATATCGCCATAAGGGGTGTTATGAATCATGTGGATGACAGTCATGCCTTCACCAGCTGCACTACTTGCCAAGGCTCTTGAATGTTCGATTGAAACGGGATTGCGTTTTTGCGGCATTATACTGCTGATTTGAACATAGGCATCGGACACTCTTATTAATCCTACTTCCTTAGATGCCATCCGGAGAAATTCTTGAATCCATCTCCCCATGTTTGTCATCAAACTAATCAAAGCTTGAGCAGCTTCAATTAAATAATCGGCTGTGCCTATCGCATCGTAAGAGTTTTCGACTACTCCATCAAATCCCAGTAATTCAGCTACCCGATCACGGTTAATCGGAAAGCCTGATGTCGTTATAGCTGCAGCACCCATAGGAGACTGGTTGACCGTTTGATAAGCATTCTTTAATCGTTTGATGTCTCTGTCTAAATTATCCGTAACCGCCACCAAATAATGGGCGAATGTAGTTGGCTGGGCAGGCTGTGTATGTGTGTGCGCAGGCATGATGGAGTCGATATGTCTTTCTGCCTGATACAGCAACGCTTCCTTCAAGTTTTCGGCTTCCCGGAGAGCGGATATGATATAATCCCTTATGACAATGCGATACATTGCTTCTCCCATATCATTTCGGCTTTTGGCAATATGCATTTTCCCGGAAAGCTCATCACCGATAATCTTACCGATTCTCGACTCTACCAGGAAGAACAAATCTTCAAATTCGGTTGTGTAATTCAGACCGGAAGTTTCCGTTTTCTCTACTTCTTTTACACCTTTCAGAATCAGATTTGCTTCCTGTTCTGAAATGATATGTTGTTCAGCAAGCATGGTGGTATGTGCTTTGTGAATCATGAACATGGCTTCGAATAAATGCTCTTTTTGGTCATAGAACACATGCTTCAATAAAGCTTCTGCGTATGTCTTTCCGGGGAATTGCTGACCATCTATCGCCTCAAATTTTTCTTTCAAAGAACTCATATCAAAACACCCCAATGATTTCATTATTAAACAACGCCGTTTTTAGTGCGGTTTTCTTAAAGTGTATTTTCAGACTTCACGCCGAAAAACTTGTAGGAAACAAACAGAACGATCGCAATCAACCCTACTTGAATCATTCCATATGCAGCTGCCTGCCCCAAATTGAACATTCGCAGCTGATTCATAATTTCAATGGATATCGGTCTGTTTCCCAGCGTATATAAAAGCACCGAAGTAGGGAACTCTCCCACTGCCTGCACAAAGGCAAGAAGTGAACCGCTCAATACTCCCGGCATGATATAAGGGAGAACAACCCTGCGAAAGGTATAGAACCATTTTGCCCCCAGGTTTTGAGCAGCCTCTTCGATGGAATCATCCATTTGTTCAAGAACAGCGTTCGTAGAGCGTACTACCAGCGGGATGAACCGCACAAAGTAAGCCAATGGCAAAATCCAAAAGGTTCCTACGAGAACCTTTCCGAATGAGAAGGCAGACGGCTCATTGAATGCAAGAATCAAATTCATCCCGACAACCGTTGCCGGCAAAGCCCATGGAATCATGACCAGAATATCCAACAAATTTTTCCCGATAAATGTCCGTTTAACAAGCGCATAGGAGGTGATGATGCCAAATACAAAAACTCCGCCACATGCAATTGCAGCCATGATCAAACTGTTCCGGACCGGGTCCCAAATATTTGTATCTTCAAACAGCAAACGAAAGTTTTCAAAACTGAATGCCTGCGGGTATGTCTGCCAAGTCCATGCCCCTTCTGGCACGAGTGACAACACAAGCAGAGTGACATGAGGAAGCAATAATACAATCATCGCAATGATCCCTAACGATACCATCGACCACTTCAGAAGCGGATTGCTTACTTCACTACGGTGGGCACCAATTCCCTTGCTGGCCATTCGATAGTCTTTTCTATTTTGAAACCAGCGCATAAATAAAAGAAAAGCAATCGATACTACCGATAAAATCACAGATTGGGTGGCAGCCATGTCTAAATCTCCATTTGTCTTAGAAAAATAGATTTGCAGACTTAGCACCCGGAATCCGCCGGCTAGTAAATATGGTGCACTGAACGAGGCCATCGACACCATAAATACAAGCAAAGAAGCAGCAACCAATCCCGGCGTCAATAAAGGAAATGTCACCTTCCAAAACACACTGAGTCGACTCGAACCCAAATTATAAGCCGCTTCTTCCAAAGAGGGATCGATATTATTCAATGCAGAGGAAGTCGTCATATAAAAATACGGATACATGGTGTAGGCATGTACCAATAAAATGCCAGATATACCACCGATGCTGAACGGAACCTCCGACAGATGAAATAAATCCTTTAGTGCGTTCGGCACCAACCCCGCTTCCCCGTACAGAAACATAAAGGCCATGACACCCACCAGGGATGGCAGGACAATCGGCATGATTGCTATGTTCGAGAAGAATTGTCGGCCTGGAAAATCATATCGATTAAAAATATAAGCCAAAGGAATACCGATCAGCGCACTGAAAAAAACAGATAGCAACGATATATAGACGGAATTCCACAATGCTTCAAGATTGGAAGCAGCTTTCGACCCAAAAAAATCAACATAATTTTGCAAGGAAAATGCACCGTTTTTCTTGAAACTCTCAATCAATGTTTCAATGGATGGATATAACACATATCCAACCAGAACTAATACAATGGGAATCAATAAAAGGATGGTTCTTTTTCTTTCAGCATTCAACATATGTACTCTCTCACTCCCCCGCCTTTGGAATCACTCTGATTTGATTTTGAGGTAGCTGGAAGCTAACTGGAGTACCTTCTTTCAGATAAGTACTCGGTCCATGGTTTAAATCGGTAGCCCTGATCTGAGCACCGTTTTCCATTTCAATATAGGTATGCACGGAAGCTCCCGTGAATTGGACTAGTGAGACTTTTCCTTTGAACACATTATTTCCATCGACAGAGTCTTTCAGGATTCGTACTGCTTCCGGGCGGATAGACATGACCAGCTCTTCTCCCTCAGCATAAGAAGCGATATTTTCTTCGGTGTGGTCCACATAGATGGACTTGTCAAAATCCGCAGATTGAAAAACAGCGGTTCCTTCCTCCTCTTTGTCCGGTTTGATTGAAAACAGGTTTGTCTCTCCTATAAAAGCTGCTACAAAGTCATTGACCGGCTTATTATAGATTTCAGAAGGGGTTCCAACCTGCTGGCATTCGCCAAAATTGAAAACGGCAATTCTGTCAGACATTGTCAGGGCTTCCACCTGGTCATGTGTGACATAAATAGTAGTGATACCATACTCACGTTGCAGCCGTAAAATCTCATTTCTCATTTCATCTCTCAACCTGGCGTCCAAATTGCTTAATGGTTCATCCAATAGCAGGATATCCGGTTCAATGACAAGCGCACGGGCCAAAGCAACACGCTGCTGCTGACCACCACTCAACTGGCTTACCTGACGATCGATATACTGACCAAGGCGGACTTTGTTCAACATATCCTCTACACGGCTTCTGGTTTCCTTCTTGTCTGTCTTTCTGACTTTTAACCCAAAGGCTACATTCTCATAGACTGTCATATGCGGAAAAAGAGCATAGTTTTGAAATACCATTCCGGTATTTCTTTTTTCCGGCGGCACTGTTGTCATATCTTTCTCATTAAACTTCACTTTTCCTTCGGTAGGATAATAGAATCCGGCTATCATGCGAAGTGTTGTTGTTTTGCCGCAGCCGCTGGGTCCGAGGAATGTAAAAAACTCGCCTTCTTTTATCTTTAAATCCAGTTCTTTTACTGCCGTTACATTACCAAATCGCTTTGTTATCGTAGACAAATTCACCGTTGACATCGAACACCAACTCCTCTAATTCAGGAAAACCAAGCCATGGCAGTTGCATCGCCACGGCTTCGTTTCCCTATTGTTAATCCGTCTCCTCATTGGTGGATAGAGGTTCTATTCTTCTTCACTTTTGTCTTTTTCTGTGTTTTTAATGTTATTATCCCAATATTCCATCCATTCCGGAGATTTTTCCTGGAACGTACCCCAGTCAATTTTCATCGGCTTGATTTCCGTTTCGGTTATCCATTCCGGAAGGTCTTCTACATCCTCCCTAGTCGGGATCCGATAATATTTCTCTGCGAGTAATTTTGCAGCCTCTTTCGTGTTGACAAATTCATAAAAAGCTTCCGCCGCTTTCGGATGCGGAGCGTCTTTTACAATGGCAATCCCTTCTGTCAAAACAGGTGTGCCGCTTTCCGGGATCACATAATCAAACGGATAACCTTTTTCTTCAGCGAGCATGACGGTATCCGGCATATTCCAAACCGACAATGATCCTACTCCTTTTGCTACCTGGTTATACATCATTTCCGGGTTCGCAGAGTATTCTTTTGTATTGGCATCCAGCTTTTCCAACCAATCATATCCTTCTTCCGGGCTCTCCGTATCCTTGTATGTCCGATAAATCATGGCAGAATAAATTGTCCGCATCGTTCCAGAAGCCAACGGATAACGGATTATCAGCTCATCCTCCCATTTTGGGTCAACCAGTTCATCCCAGTCTTTTGGCACTTCGTCTTCAGACAACTCTTTATTATTGTAGAGAATAACTTCCGGTGTGATCGAAGTACCGGACCAATACCAGTCTTCATCATGGTATAACTCGTCTAACGTATCGGCATAAGAAGGTTTATATTCAGCAAGCAAATCTTCTTCTTTGGCCTGGTCAAAATTGACCTGCGGGGCACCCCACCATACATCAGCCTGTGTATTGTTGGCTTCGGATCGAACACGGTCCAAAATCTCTTGAGAACCCATATCAAGGAACTCCATCTCGATGCCGTATTCCGCCTCGAATTGCTGTTCAAATTCACTTAAAATATCATTACCATGTGGTGAATACACGACTACTTTCTCTTCCAGTTCGTCACCTGATACTGCTGTATCTCCTTCACTTTCACCTTCTCCAGAAGCTTCTTCGTCCGAACTTCCGGCCATACAGCCTGCCATCACAAACAACAATACGGCAAACAAACTTAATAGCCAAGTCTTCTTAACCTTCCCCACAAAAATACCCCCTTGTTAAATAGAAAAAATAGTATCAAATTCCTTTAGAAATAAAGCAACTGCACCAATAACCCCAGCTTCTCTTCCAAATGTCGTAGCTACTACTTCACATCTCTTAGGAGCAAATCTTTCTAGGATGTCATTTATCTTCTCACTAATCACAGAGTAAGACCGGCTTACACCACCTCCTAAAATGATGACTTCAGGGTCGAACAAAGAGACGTAGTTCGCTATCCCGAGAGCCAAATTCTCTACTGCTGAATCAATAACTTCAGCTGCTTCCTTATGCCCCTGGCGATACAACATAAACGCTTCTTCGGCTGTCACCTTGGAATCCATTTTCTTTGATAACTGGTCACCAATCGATGATCCGCTGGCCACGCTTTCCAAAAATCCGAAACCTTCATAAACAGGGTGGTAGTTTTTCGCATAGACACGGTCTGTTACCAAGTAACCAATTTCTCCGGCACTATAATTGCTTCCACGATATAACTGACCATTAAGCATGATTCCACTGCCGATGCCAGTTCCAATTGCAATATAAATCAAATTTGTTTTTTGTTGCCCAGCACCTTTCCAGTGTTCTCCCAGTACATTGATATTGACGTCATTATCCACGAATATCGGGAACTCAAAATATTCGGCAAGGTTTTCCCTTATCGGGTATTGCTTCCAGCCAAGAGCAGGGGATTCATACACAATACCTTCCTCTACATTCGTCATGCCGGGTACGCCTACTCCCATCCCCAAAATCTTTTCTTCAGAAATATCCAATTCCTCTTTCATCGACTCTATATCCATTCGGATATTTTCCAATAACCCTTTTTCCAAGTTCTCCTGTGTAGGAAATTCACGGTAAGCGCAAATATTCCCGTTTAAATCACTAATGCCTGATGCTACCTTTGTTCCACCAATATCTACACCGATCACAAAAGCAAAACTGGGATTAAAGCATAGATGTACAGGTTTTCTCCCCCCATTAGCTGATGCTTCGCCACTTCCGGTCTCATATATCCATCCATCTTCCAGCAACTGGTCAACGAGTCCTGAAACAGTGGGTTTACTTATATTGATTTCCTTCGAAATTTCGGCTCTGGATGTTGGTTGATGCTCGATGACGCATTGTAACACCAGTCTTTTGTTCATATTTTTAATGTATGCCGCATTTCCTTTTTCCACTTTATGCATTACATAAGCCCCTTAAACAATCGGATTTTGCCATGCCTTGACTATGCAAATTGTCAGCATCCTGTATTTTACCTAGACAAGCATAGTTAGTTAGGTTTACTTATCAACTGTACACATCGTATATGAAAACGCTTATATTTGTAAAACGCTGAATTTTAAAATAATTATTGGATTTTAGGCTTTTTCCTCTCATTTGTTTTTCTTTTCTTCGTTATTCAAGCAATATCTTTATTTTTCTAGAGATAACCCGTCGCATGTACGAATAATGATGTATTTAATCTTTATTTGCGCTCTGCCGGCTGGTTTTTTATAGTCAGATACACCTGTTTATTCGACTAGAAATGACATGATTACCTGGATATCTCCCTCTCCCGTTCCTCCAATTCCATCCTTTTTCCCAAAAAGCGAAAGGAATTCTCTCCGGTTTTTAAAGCCTTTTCATACTTTTTAAGCCTTTATACCCTTTTCTAGTGAAAATGGAGGTAAAACGAAAAAAAATAAAGGAAACCTTTGTTTTTTTAAGATATAGACTAACTTCCTCCCGAATCAGGAATTTTCCGATAGTTGTAACCCTTTCATTTTTTCCCTACCGTTAAAAACAAGTAAAAACCTTGCCGACAGTTGATTAGTAAAGTTTACTAACCTTAATACCTTTTACTTATCGACTGGAGTCAGAGGAGGTGAACTTTAACGTTCCATCTGGCAAGGAAAACAAACTAGTGGAGAAAGGAGTTTTTTAATGATCAGAAAATGTAGTTATTTGTTGCTTTGTTTAGCCCTTTTCCTTCCCTCGTTTATTTCAACCCAAGCCTTTGGAAAAAGTTCTGGAAACGACCACAATCCTGAACTTTGGAGTGCTGTAAAACCCTTGAGCACCATTACTAGTTTCATGAACACAGGGGCCCACCCTGATGACGAGCGCAGTCACTTGCTTGCTTATCTATCCAGAGGACTTGGAGTCCATACAGCCAGTATTATTGCAAATCGCGGAGAAGGAGGACAAAACGAAATAGGCGAGGAACTTGGAAACGGATTAGGAATCATCCGTTCCAGAGAAATGATTGAAGCATCAAAAATCACAGGTGTGGAAGTTTTTCATTTAAGCGAAACGACCAATGACGAAATTTATGATTTCGGTTTTTCTAAATCCCCAGACGAAACCTTGACAAAGTGGGGAGAAGAAACCACCTATGAACGTCTTATCAAAAGAATTAGAATGTATCAGCCTGACATTCTTATGCCGTCATTTCGTGATGTGGAGAGCCAGCATGGACATCACCGAGCAATTGCCCAACTAAGCATGAAAGCTTTTGAAGATGCGGCCGATCCTACCGTTTTCCCAGAACATTTGGAAGAAGGTTTGCATCCGTGGCAAATCAAAAAACTTTACTTGCCAGCTTCAGAAGCCGATGCAACCGTCAATATCGAAGTCGGTGATTATGACCCGATTTATGACATGACGTATCCACAATTAGGTGAACAATCAAGGTACTTGCATAAAAGCCAAGGTATGGGGAGAGACATTGAGCCCGGTTCGCAAATCGAGTACTTAGAATTGGTGAAGTCATCGGTAGGAGAAATTCCAGACCAGGAGAGCTCAATCTTCGAAGGAATAAGTTATGACTTCAAGACATACTCCGACAACTTAAAAAAATCGGATAACAAAATAAAAGGGGACTTACGAAAACTCCAGAAAAAACTGGACGAAGTAATCGATGCTTATCCAAATAATCAGGTAGTATTGGAAAAGTCTCATCAAGCATTAAAACAACTCTTTAAAACAAAACGAAAAGTAGAACGCTTAAACTTTAGACAAGTAGATAAAAACGATTTATTACACCGCCTTGAGGTGAAAGAAAACCAACTACAACAAGCAAGCCTTGTTGCTTCTCAACTGGAAGTTATAACAACCATTGATCAACCTGTTTTCGTCCAGGGTGCTGAAGCAACGGTTACCGTAACGTTAAAAAACAACGGGCAGAAAACGTTGAAGGACGTATCTCCAAACTTAACAGGACCCGAAGACTGGGAAATCAAAGGTAAAAAAGACGCTTTCGCCCTTCATCCTGGGGAAGTAAAGAACGTAAAGTTTTCCGTAACAGCAGCGGAGGAAGCAGATTATTATCACCCTTATGATAAGCCGGTTCTTCAAACAACTATTTCTTACCAAGTGAACCGTGTAACCTCTACTACATCGCATAATCCTGAAGAAACAATCGCAGTTCTTCCGGAGGTGGGATTGAAAGCTGATCCAGAAACATTAGCGATAAACACTGCTCAATCGAGAAAAGCAGTTGCAATCGACGTGGAGGTAACGAATTATACACGAAGTCCATTGGAAGCAGAAATTTCCCTACAGCTTCCCGAAGGTTGGGAACAAGCAGACAATAAAGATGTCTCCTTTGAGAAAGGGGAGATAGAAAAAACTATTACTTTTTCCATTGAACCTCCTGAGGATTTAACAGATGAATCTTTTGTCATCACCCCTATCGCAGCCGTAAATGGAAAGGTGCTGCAGAAACAAGTCCAGGAAATAGATTATGAGCATATCGGAACCTTCTACAATATTAAAAACGCCGATATAAATGGAATGGCGCTGAATTTAGAATTTCCTCAACATCTTCAAGTCGGTTATATTGATTCAGGTTTTGACAAAGTAGCGGATAAGCTATCAGAAGTCGGTATGAATATAACTAAAATCGAGGATTTGGAAACGGCGGACCTGACAAAATTTGATACAGTCGTGACCGGTATCCGTGCTTACCTTTCACGGGATGACTTGGTCGAGCAAAGCGACAAGCTTTTGGAATATGCAGAGAATGGCGGACATGTGGTGGTTCAGTATCATAAACCGGGTGACAACTGGGACCCAGCTAATACCGCTCCCTATCCTTTGACCATAGGATCTCCGTCTATTGAATGGAGGGTGACAGACGAAACATCCGAGTATAATATTTTACAGCCCGAGCATCCCTTATTCAATCAACCAAATCAGATTACCGAACAAGACTGGGAAGGCTGGATTCAGGAAAGAGGATTATACTTTCCAATGGAATGGGATGAACAGTATGAAACCTTCCTAACAATGACAGACCTCGACGGGGACCAATTCGAGGGCGGCATTTTACTGACTGATTATGGAGAAGGAACTTACCTTTATACAAACCTTGTCTGGTATCGTCAGATCCAGAACCTTGTTCCAGGTGGATACCGAATTTTCACTAATTTAATCAGCTATGACGGAAAGGAAGAATAATCTAATAACACTTGAACGATTACTGCAATGACTAGTAAGAGAGAACGCTTTGGGAGGGAAATTCCGAGCGTTCTCTCTCTTTTAGCGGCCAAGATGCCAAGGATTTTACACGCGTCTGGTTGCATTTATAATGAAATGTAACCAAACAGCCTTAACAAAGCGTAAAAAGTAAATCCAGTACCAATGAATAGAATGACAAACCTTATGATTATTCTTGTGATGTGATTCCATTTAGAAGGCATAAAAAAATCCAGAATGCCGACCGCTAAGAATAAAAAACCTATCATAAAACTGATAAGCAGCTCCAAAATACTCACACCTTCCTAGATTCACGATATGTTTCTAACAATCCACTCTTCTAATTTGATAATTTTACAGGAAAGCCATAGGTGGGGGCCTTCATGTATAGCTTGTTAATTGTTTAGCTTTTTTTAATTAGCTGAAAAAGGGAAAGATAACCTCAAGAATCTTGATTTTGCTGAAATAGCGCAAAACAATTGATATATCAGCGATTTCCTCTCCTGTCCTGGATTACAGCATTCCGAAGATGTATCCCCCACCGACCCCGACTAGCACAATGAGCCATGCGGGCATCTTCCATATATTCAATAATGCAAACAGAATGACGCCAAGAGCAAAATCCGTCGCATCAAAAATAGAGCTGCTGATGACCGGATCATAAAATGCAGCTAATAAAATGCCAACCACACTTGCATTGACCCCCATCAGTATCCCTTGGAAGGCAGAATGCTGGCGCAAAAAATTTAAAAATGGCAAAGCCGCAATGACCAGCAGAAACGATGGCAGGAAAATCCCCACTGTCGCAAAAATTGCACCGACTATTCCTTCCATCATGGTACCCAGGTAACTTGAAAATGTAAATAACGGACCTGGCACTGCCTGAGCCATTCCATAACCGGCAAGAAATTGATCAGGTGACAATAACCCCGGCGGTACCACTTCCCTCTCAATCATCGGTAAAACAACATGGCCACCCCCAAATACCAATGAACCGACCCGGAAAAACGTATCGAAAATATCCACTAATCGATTGTCGGTCGCACGTGCAATCAATGGTAACACGATAAGAGATGCAATTAGGATTCCCAAGGAAACAACTCCTGCTTTTTTAGAGATGGTAACCTTGAATGGTTCTATGTTAGATTCTGCTCTGTCCTTGAATAGTTTTAAACCCAACAATCCAGCTGCCAATATGATGACAATTTGCATCCAGGCCGATGGAAACATCAGCATCAGAGATGCGGCTGCAATGGCAATCGACAATCTGGTTTTATCAGGCGTCAGTTTTTTCCCCAATCCTATCAACGCATGAAGGACAACGGCTGCTGCGACGATTTTCAAGCTGTGGATAAAACCTCCCCCATCAAGTGTGAACGTTTGATAAAGCTTCGCAAAAACGACAAGTATGATGATGGATGGCACAGTAAACCCAAACCAGGATACCAATCCACCTAAAATCCCGCCACGCAGCATGCCGATTGAAATCCCGACCTGACTGCTTGCCGGACCAGGGAGGAACTGGCACAACGCAATAATATCGGCATAGGTTTTATCCGTCAGCCATTTCCGGCGATCGATATATTCATCCTTAAAATAAGCCAAATGTGCTACAGGGCCACCGAATGATGTCAATCCTAACTTCGTCGAGGCAATGAAAATTTGCAAGAGGACATGAAAATGATTTTGTTTCTCTAAGGATTTTGACATTCTGGATCATCACTCCTTACGTAATTTCTTTAAACAATTCATAAGCTTTTGCACGGGCTTCCTGAAGGACACTATCACCTTTATCTGTTATACGGTAATATTTTCGAATCTTCCCATCTACATTGACTTCTTCTTTTTGTAATAATTGATCCTTTTCCATGTTGTGCAAAATCGGATACAAAGTCCCTGCACTGATTTCATAACCATGTTCCTGTAATTCCTCCAGCATCCAAGAACCATAAATCGCATCCTCTTTCGCGTGATGTAAGATATGTATTTGAATAAAGCCTAAAAATAATTTCCTTAATACTTTATTATCCACTCGGATCCTCCTTCCTTCATTTTTGATCTGCACTGAAAGCGGTAATCGATATCGAGTTTCGATATCGATTATATAATTTACTGCTGATGATGACAACCAGCGGGCTGATAAGTTTAAAGAAACTCAATAAATTTAACAGTGGTGCAACCAAGTATAACAACAGGATCCTGAGTTCATGATGCTAAAAAGGGCTTATTCCACAAAAAACTCCAAAAAGGTTATCGGATAGTAAATGAAGAAAACATACAAGGCAACAACACATACAAGCAGTAGATTGCTTGCTACTAAGCTTTTGACCGTGCACAACTTTAGCTGAATCCCATAATTGAGGCCCCATAAAATAAAAATCATCCCTACGGCAATATGTTCGGCAGTATAAGGATCCGATTGTGGAGCGAAGTGCATTCCAAAGTACATTATACCTCCTAAAGCCAACAATAACAGTAGCAATAGCATGTTGATGATATGAATGATGGTTTGTTCCATTTAGTCTCCCTCCATCCGCTTTATTAAATGCTCATACATATGGGTGGTGACTTAACTTACTTCACTTGGACAAAAGCATGGCTTAAACCAACCATACCTGGTTTCAGGCGATATACGTTTATCCTATTTTTCCTATTTTATTTTGTCAAACCGGGTATTTAAAGTACATAAAAAAACACCCATGAATGAGCCAATCTCATTCATGGGTGTTTATGACATGCCTGGCGGCGTCCTACTCTCGCAGGGGCAAAGCCCCAACTACCATGGGCGCTGGAGAGCTTAACTGCTGTGTTCGGCATGGGAACAGGTGTGGCCTCTCCGCTATTGCCACCAGACCTGCAGGATGCAGGTCGTTCTGTGTTGTTCACAGGACGTGAACGGGCTTAACAGAACTTCCTTGGTGATTATTTAAGAAAAGTGTACCTTCAAAACTAGATAAGAAGGAAGACATCAACGAACTTCACACGTTTGAATCTCGCTCTGCGGACAAAGTCCGCGACGCTTTTTGTTTTAAGTTAAGTCCTCGATCGATTAGTATCCGTCAGCTGCACGTGTCACCACGCTTCCACCTCGGACCTATCAACCTCATCGTCTCTGAGGGATCTTACTCATTTAAAATG